>NZ_JBYMDH010000002.1:0-892587 GCF_057774105.1 Pseudovibrio sp. SCP20
TGAAAAACGTAAATCAAGTCAGTTATTCCGTAACAGTAACATCCGAAAATGTTACCCGCGAATAACCGCCGTCCACGTTTCTCTTTCTATATCATATTCAATTGTCAAAGAACTGGGCTCTCACCCGCACTCAAAAGAGTAAATCACTCACAAACTCAATCATCTCTGATTGAGCTGAGCGATCAATCCTTTCGAGGAACTCAAGAGCGCGTCGTCCCGTCGCCGGCAGCGCCGTCGCTCTCGATGAGCTGGGTTATAGGCCTGAGCCCTCAAACCGTCAACCTATAAACGACAAAAAAACGCAAAAACATCACCAACCTATGTGCAAAACATAACCAACCCGCAGAAATCTGCCGATTAAGTTCTCAACAGTCACATTCAAGAAAACTTAGTCCCATCAAACTCACGCAGCGGGAGGGTTTAACCGGCTTTCAAAGCAAGCTGTTATTCCCGCTAATTCACCCACGAAACATTCCCCCTTGTTCCTTCCCCATACCGACTCGGGGAGAACATTACAGGAATAGACCGCGATCAAAACACGCTGCATGCTTTCCCAACACTTGCAAGCGTTGCGGAGCAATCCGAGTTCTTTGACAATTGAATAGGTCGACAGTGTATGGGGCAGCTCATAACTGTTAGCTCGAAAATGGAAACGGGTGTACTGCACCTTTTGCGTTATTTAGTGCGTTCGTTTGAAAGATACCGCATTTGGCGACACTGCTATGTTTAGATCAGTCTTTTTAGGAAGCGGTCTACGGTGCTCTTAATTGAAGAGCTAGACACTCGTACCTCGCATGAGGGGCATGTGAATACGTCCAACTTGTTATCACCGTATCCAATCTTATCCTCTCGCTTCTTAAATCTATCCGCCCCCTGCATTTAGAAATGTCTCTGAAGAAGATGGAGGCAAAAAGAACAAGAAAGAGATGCGTTGCTTCTTAACTGAGCGCTTCACCAGTGATTTAGGATGCTTTCAGATGAAGGCACCTGTGGTTTTCTGTTGGGGTATTGTCTGCGCGGAACATCGGAGAGCCCCATGAAGACCATTGCACTCGCAACTGCGACACTGTTTTTTACCGGTTTAGCTACTTCCGCATATGCAGGCCAATGCCCTCCGGGACAAGAAGGCTCCGCAATTGATGACAGTGCCCCCACGGAGAACTATCTGGTTGAGACTGAGGAGTTGGATGCGATTGACCTTGGCAAAGAGAAGGTCAATATTCCAAACCATAACTTGCGCATGCGCACGATAACGGTTCAACCTGGTGGGCACGTTTTGCTTCACGGCCATGAAAACCGGCCAGCTCTGGCGCTGGTTACAGAAGGTGAGTTTGTGGAATACAGCAATGAATGTGGTGTGCCGGTCATTCATAAGCTTGGCGAAGTGATCAACGAGAATTCCAATGTTCAGCACTGGGTCAAAAATAACGGCGACACGCCAGCTGTTCTGACGGTCACCGATATTGTTGACTTAACTGATACTCAGCAGGGAAACTTTAAGTAGCCTCGACAAGCTTCTCTGCTTCCACTTCGGTTTCGCGCTGGTTCAGGTGAATACCAGCCATGGCACAGCGGGCTGAACCGCCTGCTTGCTCGATGGTATCCAGCTTCAACTGGACGATCTTTGCGCTCTGCTCGATTAGATCGACCTGCTCCTGTTTCAATGAAGCATAAGCACCCTGAGACATAGCAAGCAGCAAACCTTCCGTTTTGCTGTGCAACTCAATTGCACGGCCTGCACATGCTGCAATCTGATCATTGGTCAGATGAACAACCTGACGACCGGACTGCTCGAGGCGGGTGATGATCTCTGCTTTTTTCGCAGGGTCGGTAATCATATCTGAGCCGAGCAGCGCCACACCGGTGCCGATGCACAGGATAGAGTTGGTGTGGGCAACAGGATTGCCCTCAGCATCCTGAGCCTCAAAGATAACAGGCTCATATTTGAAGTGATTGCAGAACTGCTCCAGAGCCTGACGATCCGCGTGATTGCTTGGTACAGCGTAAACAACGCGCTCGACATTATCGAACACCATTGCGCCGGTACCTTCGAGAAACTGCTGCTCTTCTTCCAGCTCGGAATAGTCGACGACATCCTGAACACGGTATTCTGCTTTTAGCAGATCAATAACGTCTTCACGGCGTTCTTTCCGGCGATTTTCAGCGTGCATTGGATAGATTGTGACATACCCACCTGCATGAGTAGACAGCCAATTGTTCAGAAACACTGAATGCGGGGTTTCGCGGGACTTATCCTCAAACAGATGAACATCCACACCGTGCCGGATCAGTTCATCGGCTGCGGTTGAGATCTCTACATATGCCTGTTCGGCAAAATCAATATCTGCCTGCGCTTCACCAATAAGACTTCTAGAACTGCTCTGCCCAGCATCTTTGCTTGTGCTGAAAAACAAAGGGCGGATCATAACAACGGCGGAAGGGGCCTGAACGGATCGGAGAGTAGGTCTGTGAATCGTCATTGGTTCTGCTTCTTATTTGATGAGTTACACAGTGCACCATTCATCGGGCGCAGATTTTTCTTTTGGGAGGATTGGCGCGATTGTCTTTGTGTGGCGACTTCGCTTTTTTCTTTTTGGCTGCTCACCTCCTCCAAGTGATTGCCAGCCTGTTTCTGATTTATCTTTCAGAAAGTACACACTAAAAAATATACAAAATTGTGTAAATATTGAGGCATTACATAAAACGGCCCCAGAGTCAGCCTTTCAAATACTCGTGATTACTGAGGTTAGGCCTTTAATGTCATTAGCTTATGGAAAATCTCAGCTGAGTTAGGGAGGATTACGAACTAGACGGTTTTTGTGCGATCATGAAGATTGAAGCTACAGAGAATTTGGTTTGCTCCTGCCTTGGTATATGGCTTGAATGGACCGCACTACATTTGAACCGGACAAAAACATGCATGCTCTGATCGTCTATTGCCACCCCAACACTGAGAGTTTCAGTAAGGCCGTTCTTGAACAGGTGGTGACGACGCTCAACCACCAGCAAATCAGCTTTGATGTGATTGATCTTTATGAAGATGATTTTCAACCTGTTTTGACAAAGAGCGAGCTGGACAACTATCTGGACACCGCGCAGAACCAGCAGGGCATTGAGCATCATATTGACGCTTTGAAACGGTGTGACACACTCATCTTCATTTATCCGACGTGGTGGTATGGGCTGCCAGCAATGATCAAAGGATGGCTGGACCGAGTGTTTGTGCCGGGTGTCGCCTTTCGGCTCACCGAGGAAGGCGCGATCAAGCCAAATTTGCAGAACATTAAGAAACTTGCCGTTTTTACCACCTGCGGGGCTCCAAGATGGCTTAGTTTTCTAATGGGTACTCCCGGCAAAAAGACCATTTTGCGCGGCGTACGTTTGCTTTGCAGCCCTTGGGTAAAAACCAGATATGCGGCTCACTATAATATGGACAGCTCCACGGATACGTCGAGAAGCCGACATCTAAAGGTGATTGAACGGAAGACCCGAGGCCTTTGCAAAGCCTAGAGAACAGCCCTCATCTCTGCTCAATGATCAGATATACTTGAGGGCAACCAAATAGTGAGGTGCTTGCTATGTTTCCTCGACGCTATTGGATGGATTTCAAGACAACGGACTTTGAGAGTATCGATCCTCAAAGGACGATAGCGATCTTGCCGACGGCTTCTGTTGAACAGCATGGCCCTCACCTGCCCCTTGGTGTGGACACCTATATCAACCAGGGTATGCTGGAAACGCTTTGTGCCCGGGCACCGGAAGCCCTGGACTTTCGCATTTTGCCGCTGCAATGCATCGGAAAATCTGACGAGCACATTCATGCGCCCGGTACATTATCATTGCGGGCGGATACCGCGGCCAAGCACTGGATAGATATTGGCACTTCTGTTGCGGCTTGTGGCATTCGGAAGATGGTGATCGCCAACTCTCATGGGGGTAATCTTGATCTGATCGGGATTGTTGCCCGCGAGCTGCGCATTCGTAGCAAGATGCTGGTTGGGAAATGTCATTGGTCCAGTTTTGGCGCTCCGGGCGGCATGTTCAGCGAGGAAGAGCTGAAGTTTGGTTTGCATGGTGGAGATGAGGAAACCTCTCTCATGCTGCACTTCCGGGCGGATCTCGTTGATATGCAAAGAGCGCAAGATTTCCGATCTTCTGCGCAGGATCTGGATGAGAATGCCCGCCTTGGCCCAACCGGGCTGCCGTCTTATGGCTGGATCGCCTCTGATCTGAACCCACACGGCACGGTGGGCAATGCAGCGAACGCGAGCTCCGAAAAAGGGCGCTTGACCGCGGAACATCAGGTCGATGGATTTATTGGTTTTCTGCAGGAAACAACGGATTTTGATATTAGCCGGTTTGATTGATGAGTCAGATGTGCTGAACTCTTAAAAAGTCAGCGCTCGTGATTGAGCCGTTGTTTTGCATTTGAATTGTCGACAGGACTGCCACCTCTGGAGTCGAGTTATGTCTTTTTTGAGAGTGTGTTTGATCTTTCTTCTCACATTGTTTGCTATGCCGACGGCTGGATTTTCGCAGGAAGCCCTAAGCCTTTCCGATGGTCAGAGATGGCTTGTTTTTGCCAGCAGGCAGGATGCCACTGAGGCCGTGCAGTTAGCTGAAAGTTATAAAGACGCTTTGCAGGGCACTGCTTATGAAGACAAAGTTCGCGTGGTGCGATCGGACAATGGGTGGTTTGCCGTTGTGGTTGGCCCAGCGCACTTCAAGAGCATTCGACTGGCCAGAGCGGAGTTCAACACTATACTGCCAGAAGATGCCTACCTTTCTCGGGGGCGGCGATATGTTGAAACGGTTTGGCCCGACAGAGACCGGCAGTTCGATGAGTTTGAAAATCAGGCACATTTTACGCTGGAGCTGGAAAAACTGCGGGTGAATGCGGACCTCATTGTTGAGCAGGCTGACCCCAATGATGAATTTTCGAAGAACTCCCACGTGCGTGTTGCTGGTTGGGTTGGACGCGACAAGGTGTTTTCGTTTGAGACTGAGCCGAGTTACTACCCCGAGTATGGGCAGAGCGTTGAACTGATCCGGCTCGCCAATGAGACAGAGCTGCCGCAGGTCATTATTAAGCGCTTTACGGGCGGTGCTCATTGTTGCGTGGAGCAACATATCATCACGCAGGACCGAAATGGCGGTTGGGCCATGGTTCAAGGAGCCGTGCTGGACGGGGCTTATGGCTACAGCTTTGAGGATCTGGACGGCGATGGCAGCGTTGAACTGGTGCGCTCAGACAACAGCTTCCTTTATCTGTTTGCGCCCTATGCGGGTAGCTTTGCGCCGCTGTTTGTTGAGAAGCTCTCCTTCGATGAGATTATGGATGTGAATCTGGATCCGGCATATCAATCAGCATTTCGTAAAGAACTGGCCTACTTGGAAGAACGGGCCCAGTCAGATCCTGCGCTATGGGGAGAGAACGGGTTCCTGGCCGCCTGGGCAGCTGTTCGTGCGCGTTTGGGGGAAGGCATGGCGGCGATTGACGAGGCAACCGAGAAAAGCCGCG
This sequence comes from Pseudovibrio sp. SCP20, assembly GCF_057774105.1. NCBI lineage: Bacteria > Pseudomonadati > Pseudomonadota > Alphaproteobacteria > Hyphomicrobiales > Stappiaceae > Pseudovibrio > Pseudovibrio sp. SCP20. The sequence goes on from NZ_JBYMDH010000002.1 coordinate 5,522, forward strand.
GGGATGAAGACGATTTCCGCAAGTTCGTGTGCCCGGATGGCTCACCAAGTTCTGCCTGCGATTATGAGAATGCGATTGCGCTGCCGTTCCCTGTTGGTTTGACGGTGCATCTGATTGAGCAAGGGTATTTGCCAGTTCAATCGCGGCCTTAAGCTGCCTTACCTGAACGCAATCCCCGGCCACATGGCTTCGACGCGGCGGAGTTTGTAGAGGAAGTGTTCTTCGTCGCAGTAACCGGTGTTGCGTTCCATTTTCATAGCGAAAACGCCAGAGAGGCCGAAGGGTGCCAGTACGGTAAACGCACCGCTGGTTTCGAGGCGGATGCCGAGGGCGTAAGTCTGGACGGGATCACGTACCAGTGCTTCAGCCGTGCAGGTGACAGGCGTGCCGTTGCTCATGCTGTCTTTATCGTGATGGACAACATGGCCGGCCTGATTGGACAGGTGCACCTGATAAGGGCCTGCGCTGAGGACTTGGCGGATGTGGCGCAGGTAGGTGGCTTCTTTTTCCAGCGCTTGATCAGAGGGATCGTAATAGGTGATGTAGAGCTGGTGGTTGCCTGCCATGGCGGGTTTGCCCTTGAGTGCTGTCCAGAGTGGCCAAGCGATGGAGGGGCCGGAGATGCACCAGTCCGGGAGACGGAGGGATCGGATGCCTTTCATGGCGGCGATCAGGTGGGCGTTGGAGCGCAGAACCAGTTCGAGGAGGCGTGTGCGTTCGTCTTCGCTGGTCACTTGAGGATCCGCGAGGGCTGCCTGGTCCAGATACTCCAGGTTGGCATTGGCCAAAGCTGATGGACGCATTAATTTCGGCATTGCCTTGATAACGCTTGCACCGGTTATTCCCTGAACATCAGGCGCTGAAATGAGGCGCTGGTGATGCTCTACTTCCTTGAACTTGCGCAGGTCCTTTTTCGGGAGCCTGTGATTGACTTCCGGGGACATGCCCTACTCTTTCTAACTACTAAAAGATTCCAATGAGATAATCCATTGGTGGGTTGGGGGTTGGTAAACAATGTTGAGGATCAATTTTGCGGAGGTCGCTAGCATGGGGACTGGAAGACATCGGCTTAGGCACAGAGAAACGTACGCTGTTTTAAACGAATGATTGGGAACTTGGGTGGTTTTTGGTGGGTTAAGAGTGTCTTTGGCTTTGGCTCACTTGTTGGTCTTGAGGGGGGAAACGCTCAGGTTACCATGGGACTATTTTGAGTTCGGGCCAGTGCTTGGTGAGGCGGGTGGCTTTTTGGGTGAAGGTTTGCTGGTTGGGCAGGACCTTGTTGGGGAGCATCTGCATCTGGAAGATAGGCTCCAGCCCGAAGGGGGCTTCGATCTGCAGGCGGTCGTCGTCGTGCAGGCGGGCGGCGACGGAGTGGGTTGTTGAGGCGTAGTAAAGCAACGATTCCAGCGAGCAGCCGAGTTTGGGGTAGTCCATGCCGAAGTGCTTGGGAAACCAGAGATGCACGCGGGCCTGATTGCGGATTTCGACTGGAAGGCCCAGCGGTTCGCAGGATTTGGTGAGCTGTTTGATGACGCGGTCTTCTGCTTCATAGGATGTGTCGGCTTCATCATGGTAGATCAGGTCGTAATCCTTGATGCCGTGGCCTGCGTCCCTGCCCGTCAGTGCATTCCAGACGCTTTGGTAGATTGCGCCGGAGGCGAGCCAGGCATCTGGCAGCCCCGCATCACGCAGGACTTTCAGCAGATCATAAAGGGCGGTGGAGCGGATGACCTCTTCGATAAAATACACGCGCCCCTGCTCACCTGCGCCATGGTGAACAGGGGAGACACGTGTTGGCAAGGAGGGGATCTTCTCCTTGGGAGTTGCATAGCCGGATGGGGCGGAGGTCGCAGAAACTGACATGGACATGATTTTCATTTGAAAGAGATCAAGCTGCGAAGACTGCCGTAACGACTCGCCCTCAAAAACCAGAACTAAGAGTGAATTAATTTAGTACATAACAAGAACATTATGATAATCTACCACCCAAATCAATCCATGCAAATTTGGGGCTTGGCTGCCTGCGAGAATTGACAGGTAGATTCGCTCAGGGTTTGTGCGGGGTGCTTTCGACCCACGAAGATGTGGATAGCAGAAACTGCATGACCGCCTTAATTTTGACTGGTTACGCAGCGCATTTCACCCGAAGGTCCAGTTCCCTTGCATACGTATTTGTGCGAGATGCTCCCGAACCGCAGATTTTCCTTGAGATTTGGTGGCATTGGGCAGTAAACCGATGTCGCGCAGCCTTTCGACCACACGGAGCATGAAGATGACCGAGACCCGCCTGACCATTAGAAGGCCTGATGACTGGCACCTGCACTTACGTGATGGCGACATGTTGAAGTCCGTTTTGCCATCAACGTCGGCAAACTTCGGACGCGCGATTATCATGCCCAATCTGGTGCCGCCTGTAGTCACCAGTCAGGATGCTGAGGGTTACCGGGATCGCATTCTGGCAGCGATGCCAGAAGGCCACGACTTTACTCCACTTATGACGCTTTATCTCACCGAGACCACGGATGCAGATGATCTGGAGCAGGCCGCCAAGTCTGGTCTGGTGACAGCCGTGAAGCTTTATCCTGCTGGCGCGACAACCAACTCGCAGAGTGGTGTACGCAACTTTGACAAGGTGGCTGGCGTTCTGGAGCGGATGGCAGAGATTGGTCTGCCGCTTCTGGTGCATGGTGAAGTGACCACACCGGACGTGGACATCTTTGACCGTGAAGCAGTGTTCATTGAAACTGTGCTGGACCCGATCCGCCGCAAGTTTCCTAAGCTGAAAGTGGTGATGGAACACATCACGACAGAAGAAGGTGTCAACTACGCCAAGTCTGGCGGTGACAATCTGGGCGCGACGATCACCACGCACCACCTGATCATCAACCGCAATGACCTTCTCGTCGGTGGCATCAAGCCTCACTTCTACTGCCTGCCGGTGGCGAAGCGTGAAAAGCACCGCCTTGCTCTGCGGGCCGCGGCGACCTCCGGTGATGCACGGTTCTTCCTTGGCACAGACAGTGCTCCGCACCTTGACCAGAACAAGCTGTGCGAGTGTGGCTGTGCGGGTATTTTCTCTGCACTCAACACAATGAGCTGTCTGGCGCATGTGTTTGAAGAGGAAGGTGCGCTCGACAAGCTTGAGGCCTTTGCCTCGCTCAACGGCCCGGCGTTTTATGGCATGGCGCCCAACACAACCACCGTTGATCTGGTGAAGACCGATGAGAAGGTTGTTTACCCGCCGAACATTCCGACGCCGGAAGGGCCGGTGACCCTCTTCAATCCGGGATTTGATATATTCTGGAAGGTTGAGAACGAGAAATAAGTTTCAAAGCAGTTTGCACCTAATATGGCCGGGGCAAGCTGCTTTTTTTTGATGTGAACGCGGGCGACTTCTGCATCAGATCCCCGCCCGTGTTTCAGATCTTTGTTTGTGCGCGTATTCCCGAGGACCGGAACAGCTTTTCGGGAGCACGCTCTAAACCACCTACTGTGACTTGAGGGACAGCGATGTTTTCCAATTCTTTTCCTGACCGCGAAGTGATGGCGGAACTGACCGCAAAAATGCTCATGGAAATCAAGGCGGTGAACTTCCGTCCAGAAGAGCCGTACATTCTGGCTTCCGGCCTTGCGAGCCCGGTTTATATCGACTGCCGCAAGCTGATCTCCTACCCACGCATTCGCGGCACCCTGATGGAGTTTGCTGTAGCAACTCTGCTGCGTGATGCGGGCTTTGAGAAGTTTGATGCGATTGCAGGTGGCGAGACTGCTGGCATTCCGTTTGCTGCATGGATTGCAGACAAAATGGCCCTGCCGATGCAGTATGTACGCAAGAAGCCAAAGGGTTATGGCCGTGACGCGCAGATCGAGGGTGACATCCACGAAGGGCAGAACGTGCTGCTGGTGGAAGACCTGACCACGGATGGCGGTTCCAAGATCAAGTTCTGTGAAGCGCTGCGCACAGCTGGTGCTGAAGTGACCGACACGCTGGTGGTGTTCTACTACGACATCTTCCCGGAAACGAAGGGCAAGCTGGCAGAGCACGGCGTGAACCTGCACTACCTTGCCACCTGGCACGACATCCTGCGTGTTTGCCGCTCCAACGACTACTTCTCTCCTGAGAAGCTGAATGAAGTTGAGAAATTCCTCAACAACCCGCTGGAATGGTCCGCAGCCAACGGCGGCGTCAGCGAGCTTCCGATTTAATGGATTACGGCCTGACAAACTGACTCAAAGAAAACGCAGGGCTTTGGCTCTGCGTTTTTTGTTGGGTGAGCTCTTTTGATGTCCCCGCCTGCGCTGCTTTGCCACAAAAGCAACATGAAGCAAAAGCATATGAAAAACAGCGAAGTTTATGATAATTACGCTGATGTAGCTTTTGCCAAACCAAGCTCTTACGGGACACTCGGGTTCAGCTCGCACTCAAACAACTGGATTTCTTGCAGATCCACTGCGTGCAAAGCATGGGGTTGTGCTGTGTTGAACAGCAGCACACGTGGGGCGCCATTACAAAAGCAAACAAGCGATTCTGGCGGCACGCAGGGAAGAAAATATGCATGTAATCCGACACCTTATGGTGCCAGCACTGCTGAGTACCGGACTGGCCTTTTCTGTTCCTGTTTTCGCGCAGGATGCTGCCACGCCGCCTCAGCCCAAGCCGACTGCCGCTGCCCAGCAATCACAATGGTTTCCCGAAACAGATCTGAAGCTGCATCCGCGCGTTATCTCACGCCAACTGCCCAATGGCATGCGCTATCTGATGGTGCAGAGCCAATCACCGAAGAACCAGATTGAAGTTCGCATGGCGGTTGATGCTGGCTCTTCCCTTGAAAAAGCACTGGAACCGGGCACGGCGCACTACCTTGAACACATGGCGTTTAACGGTTCCACCAACGTGCCGGAAGGTGAAATGGTTGCCTTGCTGGAACGTGAAGGGCTGGCTTTTGGTGCCGGAACCAATGCAACAACCACGTTGAACACCACAACCTATCGCCTGTCCCTGCCCTCCGCCGATGCTGAGCTGTTGGATACGGCCCTGTTCATCATGCGTGAGACAGCCAGTGAGCTGACGCTTTCTGACAATGCGATTGATCGTGAGCGCGGGGTTGTTGCCTCTGAAATTCGCGGCAATTACGGGCCGGGTTATGACGCGATGGTTTCCCGTTTTGCCTTCCTTTATCCGGGCATCAAATCACGCACCCTACTGCCAGTGGGCACCATGGAAGGCATTGATGCCATGGATCAGGCCACGCTGCGCGATTTCTACCAGAATTACTACACACCGGGCAGAACCACTCTGGTGATCACCGGTGACATTGATGTACAGGCAACTGACGCTGCTATTCAAAAACACTTTTCGGATTGGAAGCGTCCTGCCAATGCAGAAGAGCTGGACAGCAAAGAACCTGATTTTGGCACACTGCAGGTGGCGCAAGAACCACGTGCAGCCATCTTCGTTGAGCCTTCTTTGCCAACCGTGGTGAGCCTCTATCTGGTCAAGCCTTCTCAGGAACGTGTCGACAATCTACAGACCCGCATTGATAACGCAGTGCGCGGTATCGGGATCAGCATTTTGCAGGAGCGCCTGCGTGATGCAGCGCTTGCTTCTCATGACACCATGGTGAGTGCCGGAACAAGCTACTATCACGAAGACTTTGCAGACACGATTGTTGCCAGCGCGACGCTTGCCACAGACAAATGGCGGGAAGGCTTTGCGCTGCTGGAGCAGAAGCTGCGCCAAACTCTGGCTTATGGCGTGACACAGGAAGAAGTGGACCGCCAGTTGGTGGACCGGCTCAATTCTTTGGAAGTTGCCCTGAAAGCAGAAGAGACGCTGCCAAACCGGACCATTGCCAATATTCTGGTGCGTGATGTGCTCAATGAGCGGGTTACCACTTCATCCGCTGATAATCTGGTGTTCTTCAAAGAGCACTTATCTGACTTGAAAGCAGCGCGGGTTTCTAAGGCTCTGCTGGAGCTTTGGGACAACGCAAAGCCGAACCTTTTCATGACCACTGCTGAGGCTATTCCAAATGCAGAGGAGACGCTCCTTTCTGTGTTTGCAGAAAGCCAGAAGCAGCCAGTTGCAGCTTTTGAGGCCAAGGCTCTGAGCAGCTTTGATTATGAGAGCTTTGGTGAGACAGGCAAAGTGGCTCAGCAGACCATCAGCAGCTTTGGCCAGATCCGCTCCTACACTTTTGAAAACGGTGTGGTGCTGAACTTCAAGCAGACGGATTTTGACAAGGGCAAGGTGTTTGTTTCTCTGCGCACCGGCCACGGTATTGAGGATTTGCCTGCTGACAAGGATGGTTTGGCAGGTTTTTTCCAGAGCGCGTTTATTGTTGGCGGGCTTGGCAAGTACTCGGTTGCGGATCTGGACAAGGTTCTTTCCGGAACACAGGTTGGTGTTGGTCTTTCCTTTGGTGAGGATGGCATTTCCGGCCAGTACAGCACGACGCCGGACGATCTGAAACTGCAGCTGCAGGTGATTGCGGCGTATCTGACAGATCCGGCTTATCGTCCTGAGGGCGCGGCGTTTTACAAGAAGAGCCTGAAAGAAGCCTACAAGCACTCCCGCATTTCGCCGGAGGCTGTTCTGGGCCGTGAGTTCTCACGTATTCTCCATGGCGGTGACAAGCGCTGGGGCACAGGCACCGAAGAGGAGCTGTTGCAGCGGAATTATGAGGAGCTGAAGCCGATCATCAGCCGTATTGCGCAAAACGGGCCGGTGGAAATTGGCATTGTGGGTGATCTGGAGGTTCAGGTGGCGCTTGATGCGGTTGCGGAAACCTTTGGCGCTTTGCAGCATACCTATGAGGTTCCTGCGCACAGCTATGCGGCTGGCATTGCGTTTCCTGATGCGCAGGCGGTGTCTCTGACGCACGAGGGCGACAAGGATGCGGCGCTGCTGCAGTATTACTGGAAGACCAGTGACGATGCAGTTGCAGCGCAGAGCTATACCCTGCAGCTGCTGCAAGGTGTGATGGAGCTGCGCTTGCGCGATAAGCTGCGTGAGGCGATGGGTGCCTCTTACAGCCCTTACGCCTTCAACCTGAACTCCAACACGATCAAAGACTTCGGCTACATTGGCCTGTCCAGCTCACTCAAGGTAGACGATGTTGAGGTGGCGGAGACCGTGTATCAGGATATCGTCAAAGGGTTGCAGGTGACGGGCAACATCACGGAGGATGAGCTGCTGCGCGCACGCCAGCCAATCCTTGAAGCGATGAACAACGCCGAGCACAGCAACGGGCTGTGGTTTGAGCTGGCCAGTCAGGCAGTGAGCTACCCGGAAGCGATCCAGCGCTATCAGGATTACACGAAGATCCTGAAACAGATTACGCCAGAAGATCTGGTGGTGGCCGCCACAGATTATCTGGTGCCTGAGCGAAATGTGACGCTGAAGATTTTGCCTGAGTAAGGTGAGTTGAAAAACGCAGGGTTTAGGCCCTGCGTTTTTGTTTGGTGCTGGCAGTCTATATAGCCTGCGCAAAGGCGGGTTCGGCGCTGAAGCTGAGGGTTTCGCCGTCGGCGGGGATCAGGAGTTTCTCGCTCAGGCCTGCTTTTTGGGCTAGCTCTCGCAGTTGGGGGCGGGTGACCGGGCAGTGGTTGATGGCTTCTAGGTGGTTGGCGATCACCTTTCCGGGGGCGATCCTGATGAACTCCATGATCTCATCCAGTGACATGAGGATGTCCTTGCCGATGTCCAGACTGGCGTTGCCTGCTGCGACGACGGCGATGTCCGGTCTCAGCGTTTTGAGGCAATGGCGGACGTCTTTGGTGAGGATGGTGTCACCGGAGATATAGAGGGTGGGGGCGCCCGGGAGTTCCAGAAAGTAGCCGACACCCGGCCCCATGAACCTTGCAATCCATCCGTAGCCATGGATCGTTGGGATTGGCGTGATGTGGCCGTCGAAAAACGGCTGGCGGTGCTCATCTTTGAGCGGAACTGTTGGAATGCCTTTCTTACCGATGAAAGTTTCATCATCCAGACGGCAGAAGACTGGGATTTTCTGAGACAGCAGGAATTTCTTGGCGGCGCCATCCAGATGATCGGAGTGCCCCAACTGGCAGTGAGTGACTAAGGCAGCGGTGATGCCTTGCAGATGGTCTTGCGCAACATCAGGCAGCGGGACCATAGGGTTCCGGCGGCTTTTGTGACGAATGAAGCTGTAGCTGGGAAGCGAGCCTACTTTGCCCAGCATGGGGTCCACCAGAATCCGGTGCTGTTCATGCTGGATGATGAGGGTTGCGTTGCGAAGAAAGTGAAGTTCCATCCTGACCTGCCGCTCTTAAAACTCGTCGGTATCTCCTGATCCTAGTTTTTGACGTGAAAGCTGATATAGTCTGACTAGACATAAACCATACATAATCCGCCAAGTGAGACCTAAGCATGCCTTCCACCATTGCCATATTGCTGCTGGAGAACTTTCTGGGGCTCGCGGCCTTTGGGTCAGCGGATATGTTTGAGACCGCCAACGAGATCGCCAGGGTGCGCGGTGATGAGGGCGCGCCGTTTGAGGTGAAGACTTACTCGTTGGACGGCCAGCCAGTGCGATCTTCCAACGGCATTCTGGTAACACCAGACGGTTCACTTGAAGACATCACCGCACCGGATGTTGTTTTTCTGCCGGGCATCGGCACCGCGACAGCTCCGCAATGCACGCTCAACACCAGCTGGTTTCAGGGCGTTGCGGAGACGCTTCAGCGCCTGTCTCAGGACGGTGCAATTGTTGCGGCGAGTTGCACAGGCACGTTTTTGCTGGCGGAGGCTGGGTTGCTGGATGGCAAGAAGGCGACAACGACCTGGTGGAAGCAGAAGGAGTTTTCATCCGCCTATCACGATGTTGAGTTGGATGGTGATGAGATCCTGATTGATGCGGGTAATGTGATTACCAGCGCGGCGGGGACATCGGCACTGGACCTTGCGCTCTACCTAATCAAGCGGCTGAATGGCCCTGCCCTTTCCCGGTTGTGCGCGCGGTTTATGGTGCTGGAGGAGAACCGCGGCTCTCAGCAGCCCTTCATGATCCCATGGCATCAGAAGACGCGGGATGAGACGATTGAGCGGGCGGATCAGTGGGTGCAGAACAACCTGTCCTCCCACCCCATCAAAGTGCAGGATCTGGCGGCTTTTCTCGGCATGAGCACCCGCAGTCTGTTGCGCCACTTCCAGCGCAAGCTTTCGTTGTCGCCACAACAGTTCATCCTGAACATTCGATGCGAACGCGCCAAGTCTCAGCTGGAGTATACGAACACTGCCATCGCGAAAATCGCAGAGGTGCTGGGGTATTCCGACGAGAATGCATTTCGCCGGGCCTTCCTCTCACAGGTGGGCGTTTCCCCGGCACAGTACCGGCAGAAGTTTCGCAGAGAGGCTTATTAGTCGCCGGAGGACTTATCCGGCACGACAGCAACTGCGTCGATTTCAAACTCGATGATTTCAGTCGCCAGTGCCGGGACTGGAATAAGTGTACTTGCCGGTGGACTGGCGCCGAAGATTTCACGGCGTTTTTTGTTCACGTAGTCCAGCCTGTCCTGATTGATGCCTTTGACCAGCACCGTGATCTTCACAGTGTCTTCAACACTGCTGCCAGCGGCTTCCAGCGCCTTGATTACATTCTCAAAAGTGCGATCGACCTGATCTTCAAAAGTGTTGGACCCATCTTTATCAATGCCAACCTGCCCGGCCACATAGACCATGCGGGTGTCTGGTGCGACGACAACAATCTGCGAGTAACCAGAGCTGCTTGAATCTGACAGGGTGTCCGGATTGATGATGGTTTTCTGATCTGAACTTGCCGCCAGTGCGGAACCACTGAACAGGAGTGCGGCACAAAGGCCAAGCGCTTTGCTGGTGAGTTTCATAGGGTACTCATTCTTTGATTTTGAAGTCATTCGTGATGGAGAGCCAAGCCCGGCTCTCCCAAACGCGTCGCTGGACTGCTGCAAGCTACTTCTTGCCAGCTTTGCCTTTTGGCGGAGCTTTGGGCTTTGGCTCTTCTTTGAAGCAGGCTTTCATCTTTTCAACTTCAGCCTTCAGCTTTGGAATGTCAGAACGAACAGATTTAACCTTGCCGTTCTTGAGAGCTGCGTCGACTTTGGTCATGATTTTGTTTGCAGCTGCTTTGTGCTTGTCAAAGTCCAGCTTTTTCTGCGGATCGGCCAGTGTCGCAAGTTTGCCAGAAAGCTTCTTGATTTCTTTGCGCGCATCTTCAACTGCGGCCTGATACTGCTTCTTGCGCTTCGCAATTTCCTCGCTGTTGCCAGGCTGCAGATCCAGCATCACGGTTTTGGCTTCTTCCAGTTCCTCTTCTGCTTCAAGGAACTTGTCCGCTTCCAGTGTCTTTAGGGTCTGATCAAGGCCTGCCTTGGCTTCCTCAAAGATATCCTGAAACTCTTCGCGCGCGTTGTCGTCCTGGATCTTATCTTTTTCCTTGCCCAGCTCTTCCAGCTCGGCTTTTGCTTCATCAATCTTGGCGCGTAGCTCTGCAAATGCCTCTTCCGGATCTTTTGCTGAGGAGTAATAAGCCGCTTCCAGTGCGTCCCTCATGAACTCCAGCTGGTCCACCGCATCTTTGAGTGCATCACTTGCACCGCCCCTGCCCGCACCGGCCTGGGCCTTATCGATGTTACTGTCTACGGCAACGTAGGCCTGATCGAAATATCGCAGCTGCTGTGCCAGATCGCGGTCGAGCTTGGCCTTGCCCTCGATCTCAGATCGTCTGGCGTAGGTGGCATTCAGTGTTTTTCGGAGATAATCAACATGCTCTGCAACTGGCGTTTTGCCATCAATGCGCAGGTTTTCTTTCTTGGGGCGGTCGAAGTTTGTTTTGGGTCCATCCCATTTGAGATTACAAGCGCTTAGGACTTCTTCAACCCATACATCAACCTCTGGAGAGATTGTTTGTTCGTCTACGTCAGACATATAGCAACTCCAGGTCAAAGGCGGTTACTGCTCAAAATTTTGCGGCATTATGCTTTGCTTCGAGCCATTTGAGTTCAGATTCCCTTGTTTGAGTGAAAACGGTTTGAAAGAGATGCCTCAAGCTTTGGGCAAACTTGAAGTGTTTGCCCCATGAAGCCTTGAGGCTGACTTGAAGCGAGGCCTCCCCCACCACTTTCAGACCCCAGATGGCTAAAACGCGATTGCGTGCCGCAAGAGAACCCTAAGATTTGTGCCCAAGCATCTGCGCAGGCGCGAAAGCCATTGGCTGACGCGATTGGCGACAAAACCAGTGCAGCTGTTGATGTGCCTGGTCTGGTGCCGATGACCGCATCAATAAAGGGAAACAAACATGCGACTGAAGTTACTCGCAGCAGCAGTTATTGCCGGTTCACTCGGCTATACCAGTCAACTCGACTTTGCGGAGGTTCCAACGGGCGTCTCTCTCTTCTTTGGCATTGGCAAAGCCAACGCACAGAACCCGCAAATCAATCAGTCCCGACGCGTCGCTCGCCGGACTTCACGCAGAACCTCCAGACGCACCAATTACCGCCAGTCTATCTCGGGCTGCACGCCTTACAACTCCTATTACAATTGCGGCGGCGTTTATTACCGGCCTGTCGTGCAAGACGGTGTGACCGTCTATGTGGTTGTTAATCCTTGATTTTACTGTTTTGGAGATCTGATATGATGAAATCAGTTGGCACTGCTTTGCTCGGCGTTGGCCTGATGTTTGCCGCCACCAGCTTCAATGCATCCTCACAGGATGCGGCCAGAGGAGTGTTTCAGGCCTGTGAGCCGGAGATCAAAGCTCATTGCAGCGAGGTAACACCCGGTGAAGGACGCATCTTCGCCTGCATGTACGCCTATGAAGACAAGCTGAGCGCCAAATGCTCTCATGCTATTGATGATCTTGCTGATGCAATGGACTTCCTGTTTGCCAATGCCAATGAGGCTCTTGCAATCTGCGCACCCGACATTGAGGCACAATGCTCAGAGACAGAGGTAGGCGGAGGCCGCATTCTGACGTGCCTGAGTGAAAAGCAAGACAAAGTCGGTGCTGAATGTAAGCAAGTGATTGATATCTTCAGCGAGAAGTTTGGTTTGAAGGATGACGGCTCCTAATAGTCTGCATGAGTTGCTGGGCGAGTTGATCCGCTTGCCCAGCCTCCTGCTTTCCAGCTTTTTCTAATGAAGAAAACTAAGCCGGCATACTTTCCGCGAAACAATATTATCTGCACGACGCATGTTTTGTTATAAAATAATGCACGATAAATCTGCCTAATCTATCGATCGCGTCAGAAGACTGATGAATAATGCCTTTTGCATTTATTCCCTTAAAGATAATTCGTTTTTCTGACGCTACGTCAGTTGATAGAAAAACTGCGTACGCATGATCATTACATAAATTGTGGGAGGTCATCGGTAGGAGCCATTTCTGCCGGTCATGGATCATTGTTGCTTGTTGCCTGACCAGTGTTTTGTTCTTCTCTGACGATCTGTGAGCTTTTGACCTGGATGCTGTGACACATGAAGACCACCAGATTGTTTTTTGCGATTGTTGTTTTCTGTTTTTCCGTTTTTGGTGCGAAAGCCTCCATGCCGGTCAATCCTGACCGGCCCTACTCAGAAACCACCTGTTCCTATGCCATTGAACGATTGAAGGAGGCTGTGGCTGGCAGCCCTTTGCAAAGTCGCAAAGAGCAACAGCGGACTGTTCAATACGCCACTGAGCAAGTGGAGCGTGCGTGCCTGGAAGATGCTGGGCGGACGGACAAACCACCGAAGCCCCAGCGGAAATGAACTCATTCATCTGAATGTCCATTTTAAGCTGGAGAACAGAATGACAAATCTCTACGAGACCAGAGATGCCGCAGACGACGCGTCAACATCCTACCGTTTGAGGGACACGGGGCAGGATGCGCAGGGCACTCAAGACAATATATTCGAGACGGTTCAAGGCACCATTTCCAACGATGGCGACCACGACTGGTACAAGGTTGAGCTGGTCGCCGGGCAGACCTACACCTTTGCTGTCATTGGAACTTTTGATGGCGAGAGCCGATTGGTAGACCCATATCTGCGCCTGCGCGATGCAGAGGGCAACCTGTTGGTGGAAGACGATGATGGCGGGCCGGGAGCCCATTCCAGCATCACCTTTACCGCAACCACCAACGGTACCTACTACCTTGATGTGGCAAGCTATGGGGAACAGGGAACCGGACAGTATGGCCTTTCTGTCGTGGAGGGCGACAAAGCGTACTATGATGGCAACATGGGTGCCGGTGCCTTGCTTCGTCCGGGGCTTTCCTGGAGTGGACCGGGCACGCCTGCGACCGTGACCTATGGGTTCCGTGAGAACAACAACGGGGTTGAGGACACGTTTGCCCACGTGACAGATGCGCAGATTGCCGCCATTGAGGGTGTGCTGGCATCCTACTCTGAGGTGGCCAACATCTCGTTTGAGCGGGTGAACCCAGAGGGTTTCACCGATGATGCGACCATTCTGTTTTCCAACTACCACTCCACCACGGATGGGGCTGGTGCCTATGCCTACTATCCGGGTTCAGCGGAGGCTGATGCCTATGAAGGAGATGTGTGGCTGAACACAAACAGTGTCTCCACCGACGAGCTGCCGACTGGCTCTTACAGCCACTTTGCAGTGATGCATGAGGTTGGCCATGCGGTTGGGCTGGCGCATCCGGGGGATTACAACGCCGGACCGGGTGTTCGCATCACCTATGATGATCATGCGCAGTTCCGGCAGGATACGCAGCAGTATTCCGTGATGAGCTACTTTGATGAGAGCAATGCGGACTCCAACCTTGGTTACGGCGGTTTTCCGGATACTCTGATGCCGCTGGACATTCTGGCACTGCAGCAGCTTTACGGTGTGAACACCACCACCCGTGCGGATGATACGGTGTATGGCTACAACTCCAACGCCGGCGGCGTCTATGACTTCTCCGAGGGTATGCCGAGCGCTCTGACCATCTGGGATGCTGGCGGCAATGACACCATCGATATGTCTGGCGCTGGTAAGGTGAACCAGACGATCAGCCTAATCGACGGTTCATTCTCCAACGTGGGCGGCGGCCTGAGCAATCTGGCGATCGCTTACAATGCCGTGATCGAGAATGCCATTGGCAGCGGTGGGAATGACACCATCATCGGCAACGCGGCTGGCAATACGCTGACAGGTAAAGCTGGCAATGACACGCTGATCGGCAATGGCGGCAAAGACAAGCTGATTGGCGGAAATGGCCATGACACCCTGCGCGGCGGTTCTGGTAGCGACGTGCTGAAAGGTGGTGCCGGAGACGATACACTGGATGGCGGTTCCGGGGCAGATAAGCTGATCGCCGGAGCTGGTGATGATACGCTCACCGGCGGTTCTGGCTCTGACAACTTCTGTTTCTTCAACGTGGGTGGTGATGACACCATCAACGACTTTGAACTTGGCAATGATCTTATCTCCATCAAGAGCCACATGGCGGAGTTTGCGAACCTGACCATCTTTGATGATGGCGGGGACACCGTGATCACCTTTGGCACCAACTCCATTTCTCTGGTGAACGTGGATGCTGCGCTGCTGAGCGAAAGTGACTTTGCTTTCGTGTAAACAGCCAAATCTGGTCAGTGCCCCTCCAACCCAGGGCACTGGCTCAGCTTTTGAGATAACTTAGGCAACAGCGGGCTCTCTATACTCTGCCGACAGCATACCGTTGAACTGTGCGATGGCTTCGTCATTCAGCCCAGCGGCCCGGAATACAGCTGCGGTGAAGGATACAGGCGCCGTGCCCGGAGCGGTGATGATGTTTTGATCTACGACGGCAGCCGGTGTTTGTTGAAAGTGCTCTGCACCAGCATAGCTCTTCACATTATGCTGCAAAAACTCGGCGTTGTTTGACGTGTGTGCCACCTCATTGAGCAGGCCCGCTCTGGCTAGTGCCAGTGTGCCACCGCAGATGCCTGCAACCGCAACACCGCGCTGATGATTGGCTCGCAGCAGATCAGCAACATCCGGCACTTGGTCAGTTTCCCAAATGGTGCCGCCAACAACAACGATGACGGATGGCCCAAACGCTCTGATCTCATCCAGCTTGCGCGAAACAACGGCAGGGAGGCCGCCCATGGACCTCACAGTCCCAGCCTGCGGCGTGAAGAACTCAACCTGCATACCGAAATAAGGACCGCCTGTTCCTGCAATCAGCGCATACTCCCAATCCGCAAAGCCCTGTGTGAGGATCACTGCAATCTTCGTCATTTCCAATAGCCTTATGTGTAATCCGTCCAATGGAATGTCTTGATCCAAATCATTTTGTTCATTATATGTTCCAATTCTTGTCCTGACTACCCTTTTCTTCTCAGGACAGCTAAACCGATGCCACCTCATCCCTTTACGCAAATTCCTTTGATCTAAACTATCACGCCCTTTCTTTGGGATTTTGGAATGCCTCGAGATGTGCTGCGTTAGTGGTCACCGTCTGGTTGGGGAGGCCTAAATGAGGCAATGGAAACTTCCTGTTCAGGCTGCAATCGCGGCGCTGATGATGGGATGTGCCACGATTGTTGCCTTTGCAGTTGATGGAAAACCACCACAGCATTATCCGGAGCTGGTTGGGCAATGGGTGGTGATCAAAAAGGATGCCGTATATTGGCATCGCGACATTCAAACCCAGGAAAACGGACCATCGCATCTGCGGATCGACGAGCAGACTGGGCCTGTGTTGGAAGGAGTGTTTTTCTGGCAAGTTAGCCCCGGCTCAGGTCGCGATCATGATGGGCGAAGTGAGGTGTCTAAGTCCAAAGAGCCCGTGATCGGGATGATCGGCTGGGACGGAGCTTCAATCACGCTGGTGGAGCATCCGGATACGGGTACGATGCAGGGGCGCATGATCAACTCGGACACCATGGAGCTGGTGCACTATGAGGCTGGGCCTTACGCAACCATCTCGCGTTATCTGCTCGTTCGGCCTTAGCTAACATCTGGATCACTGCGATCTTACATTGACCTGGCAAGGGAATCCTCAAAGGGCGATCAGGTTTGAGATCACCCAGGTGTTCATCAGGTCGATGAAGAAACCGCAGGTTAGCGGAACGATGAGGAATGCCTTGGGCGATGCGCCGAACTGGCGAGTGACGGAGGTCATATTCAACACGGCGGTTGCTGTTGACCCGAGGGCGATACCGCCGAAGCCGGCGGAGATGACAGCGGCGTCATAATCTTTACCCATGGAGGTGAAGACGATGAAGATGGCATAGCCGACTGCCAAAGCAATTTGCAGGGTCATCACCAGTGCGACGAAGCCCATGAATTGCCAGACGACCAGAAGGTCCATGGTCATCAGTGCGATGCTGAGGAAAATACCGAGGCTAATGTCGGAGATCATCGCCATGCCTTTTTCGCGGCCAACGTTGTCGTAGTTGCGGAACAGCAGGCGGCCAGTGTTGTTGATAATAATGCCAGCAACGAGGATTGGTACGAATACCGGAATAACGACGCCTGCTTCCTGCAGGCCGAGGTAGATCATGTAGCCGATGAAGATGGCCATGTTGATGAAGAACACGGCGCCGAGAACGTCGTAATAATGTAGGTTTAGCTTGCCGTCGTCCTTGAAGTTCTGGCCGACAGCCTCATCAGTGCTGAGGGAACCGGCGAGTTTGTGTCGGCTCATAAGGAACTGGGCGATGGGACCACCGATGATACAGGCAGAGACAATGCCGACGGTGTTGCAGGCAATACCGATTTCCTGTGCGTTTTCAACGCCGAGTTCAGTAGCAAATATAGGCGCCCATGCCAGAGTGGTGCCTACACCGCCAGAAAGAGAAACCGACCCGGCGATGATGCCGGTGTGGACTGGGTAGCCGTAGAAGCTGGCAGCCCCCATGCCGACGAAGTTTTGAATGCCGAGGAAGACTGAGGAGATGATTATCAGGATCACAAGGGGTTTGCCGCCCGTTAGGAGATCGCTGACTTTTGCGCGTAGGCCAATGGCGGCAAAGAAGTAGATCAGGAAGAAATCAATCGGTTCAGTCGAAAACTTGAATTTGACGCCCCACCACACCGTCAGCACGGTGACGAGGATTGCACAGAGCAAACCGCCAGCCAGCGGGTCAGGGATTGTCAGCTTTCGCAGGGCTACGTTTTTTCGAACAAGCTCTCGCCCGACAAACAAAACAAGGATTGCGATCGTGATTGTCGTGAATGGATCAATCTCAATAAGCTCGGGTTGCGCAGCTTCCATGCGGGCCTCAACTGTTCTCCAGCCTTGGTTCTATCAGTTCAGCCTCACTTCCCGTTTAAAAGTGAACTGCGTATTTTAATCGGGGTGATCCGTTTTATTTACTCTGATGCGGCAACAAAACCTTTTGTGCTGCGTAGATTTTCGAGAAGTTCTTGTGTAAGGAAGAGCGTCAATTTCAATATTACAGCGGCTCAACTGTCACCATGACACAACTAGACAACGAAGCACTTGCCGAAGCATATAACCGGGCTTTGGACTTGGAAAAAGCAGGCAAGTTTGACGAGGCCGCTGAGGCCTACAAGCATGTTCTGGAGTTAGATCCTGAAGATCATGGTGGCGTTGCGGTTCGTCTGGCAAGCATGGGCAAAGGTGCTTCCCCAACCAAGGCACCGGATGCTTATGTCAGCACGCTGTTTGATCAGCATGCAGAAGTGTTCGACATGGTTCTGGTGGATCAGCTTGGGTACTCCGTGCCGCTGATGGTCCGTGACAAAGTTGAGAAGCTGGAGCTTGGGCCGTTCAAGCGCTTGCTCGATCTTGGTTGCGGTACTGGCCTTTCAGGTGAAGCCCTACATGATCTGGTGCCCCATAAAACCGGCGTAGATATTGCTGAAGGCATGGTTGAGGTTGCGGACGAAAAGGAAATCTACGACGACCTTTACGTGGGCGAAGTGGTTGAGTTCCTTAAGGTTGATGAAGAAGAACGCTGGGATCTCATCGTCGCAACCGATGTGCTGCCTTACATGGGTGAGCTGGAAGAGTTCTTTGCCGGAGTTGCTGAGAACATTGAAGACAAAGGCGTTTTTGCATTTTCGTCAGAAACATTGCCAGCTGAGGTTCTGGGCGAGCAAAACTTCATGGTTGGCAAGTACCATCGGTTTGCCCATGCAGAGAGCTATGTGCGGAACCTGCTGGATAAAAACGGCTTTTCTGTTCTTGATCTGTCACCAATCATCGTGCGCTACGAGCAAGGTGAGCCTGTGCCGGGCCATCTGGTGATGGCGAAATATGATAAGGGCTGAGCGGAGATAAAATAACTTCACAAAGGCGCGTGACTATTAATTGTTAAAATTGTATTAATGTCGCGAATGACTTAGATTTCCCACTAGGAAATAAGCGTGTAGTTAGATAACCTGCACAACCTTAGATACGTAGGCCACATTTGTGGAGCAACATGGGTGCCCATGACCAGTCTCAATATCAATGGCAAATCAATTGATGCCAAGCTTGGTGAAACTCTTTTGGACGTCGCCGAGCGTGGTGGACTAGCTTTACAATGTGACTGCGGGAACATCACCTGCGAAAGCACACGCGTGACGGTGGTATCCGGCGAGGTTGAGGCGAATGGCACTCGGCTGAAAAGCACAGTGCTTGCCTGCAAGGCGACGGTTGCGGGGGATGCAGAGATCAAGCTGCCACCGTCTTCTGAGCTGCAATCACTCAAGGGGCATGTTTCTGCAATTCGTCAGGTCTCTGATGACCTTATTGAGTTGCGCCTGAGCTTCACCAAGCCGATTTCCTGGCGTCCAGGCCAGTATTATCACGTTGAGTTTCGAGGTCAGGAACGGGTGAACATGTTCGCCAGCTTTGCGCTGGATGCGGGCACTGAGTTCAACACGTTGATTTTCCTGATTGAGCGGGCGAACACGCCAGATCTCTTCGCGATGATCGTGAAGAAAGGGGACGTGAAAGGCCGTATTGGCATTACCGGCCCTTATGGTTCATCTTTCCTTGGGCATGATGATGAGCGACTGATAATGATTGCCGGGCCGAACAGTCTGGCGCCGATCTGGGCGATGGCTCTCAGCTCCGTTATGGGTCAGCCGCGCCGTGAGAAGGTACTCATTCTCGACAAATCTCTGAAGCAGGATCAATTTCAGCAGGTGTTTAACTGGCTGAACCGCCGCGGCTTGCAGCCAACCTTTGTTGATCTGCAGAGTGACAATGCCGAGGCAGAGCTGAAAGCGCTGCTACCAGATCTGACTGAGTTCGACATGGTGTACACCGCTGGATCTCATGGGTTTATTGCAGGTCTCGAAAGCATCTTCATCGAAGCACAGGCGACTTACGCCCGTATTCCAAACTTCCAGCCGTGGCATGAGCTTGAAGCACAGTCAGACGACGCTTCTGCCTTGGAACCAGCTTAATAGCGCTTTAGCCAGCAGCCTTTTTCGTTAGCTTGGAGCTGTTCACCTGCTCTTCGAGTGGGATGCCGCGTGCTTCTTCCAACAGCCAGAACAAGGCCTGATTTGGTGGTGCTGGTTTGCCGAAGTAGTAGCCTTGGGCTTCGGTGCAGCCTTCCCGTTTCAATTGCTCCGCAATCTCTTTACTTTCAACACCTTCTGCCGTTGTGGCGATGCCGAGGCTGTTTGCCAGATCGATGACTGAGTTCACGATGAAGTAGGCGTCTTCATCCTTGCTCATGCTCATCACGAAGGAACGGTCAACCTTGATGCGATCAAACGGGAACCGGCGTAGCGTGCTCAGGGATGAGTAGCCTGTGCCGAAGTCATCCATGGAGATCTTCACGCCGCTTTTCTGCAGTTTGGCAAGGGTTTGGCGTACGCGCAAATGGTCAGCCAAAAGCACAGTTTCTGTTACTTCCAGCTCCAGACGCCCTGGGTCCAAGCCGGTGCGTGCCAACACGTCATCGACAACAGGCAGCAACTGCTCGCAATAGATCTGACGTGGGGAGAGATTTACGGCTAGGTTCACCCGCTTTGGCCAGCCAGCGGCCAAAGAGCACGCCTCATCCAGCACCCATGCGCCGATTTCGAGGATCAGGCCGGTTTCTTCTGCCAGCGGAATAAACTCAAACGGCGAAATGAAGCCGTAGCGTGGATGGTTCCAGCGCAGGAGTGCCTCAAAGCCGGAGATTTCACCTGTTGCCAGATTGACTTGCGGCTGGAAGTAGACCTCCAGCTCACGGTTTGCAGTGGCTTTGTAAAGGTCGGTGATGAGGGTCTGGCGCTGTTTGATTTTGGCTGCCATATCATCTTCAAAGAAGCGGAAGGTGTTGCGGCCATCATTTTTCGCCTGATACAGCGCGAGGTCAGCGAAGCGGATCAGCTCGTCAACATTCTGATGCTCTCGGCTGAACATGGCGATACCAACACTTGCGGCGACAACGATCTCGTGCCCTTCCAGGAAGCACGGAGAAGCCACGACTTTCAGCACTTCTTTGGCGAGCTGTTCCAGTTGCTCTCGGGAGGCAGGCAGCTTGGAGAGGATGGCGAACTCATCCCCGCCAAGACGGGCGACCATTTCTTTGTTAGTCACTTTTTCTCGCAGGATTTTAGCTACGTGGACCAAGAGCTTATCGCCAACAGCGTGGCCCAGAGAGTCATTGATGGTCTTGAACTCATCAAGGTCCATCCAGAGAATGCCGAAGTGTTCGTCCTGCTCCAGTGCAGCCTGCTTCATTTCCTGTAGGCGCTCGTTCATCAGCAGGCGATTGGGCAGTTTTGTAAGGGCATCGTGGGTTGCGAGGTAGCTCAGATGGTCGCTGATGCGTTGTCGGTCGGTGATATCTTCGAAAATCGCCACCCAACCGCCGCCATCCTGAGGTTCAAGCGTCATCAGAATGACCTGCTCGCTTTGCAAAGTCAGGGTGAATGTGCTTCGAACGGTGCTGGGCCAGTGCTGTTGTGCGACTGAGTTTTCGCCTTCGGCCTCCAAAAACTCCTGCGCCAATGGCATGCATTGGACCATTTCGTCCCATGTCATGCCGATTTTGCCCTCACCCTGCTCACAAGCGAAGATATCGTCAAAGCGCTGATTGAACACGATCAATCTTTTCTGTGTATCGAACATACACAATCCATGGGACATGTTGTTCAATGCAGCGTCGAATAACGTATTTTGCTTCACCAATTCCTGCTCTTGCTTGCGCAGTTCCTTGTTCTTTCGCTGGATATTGAGGCGCAAACTATCACGCTCGCGAGCGGAGGCCTGAAGCACTTTTACGGCTCTGGCGATCTCACCCACCTCGTCCATTCTTCGCGTGCCTTCCACCCGCACATCAAAGTTGCCGCCTGCGACGTCAGACAGAGCATCAGCGATACGTTGCAGTGGCTGGGACATCTTGCGGGAGACAAATAGGGCCACAATGAAGATGATGAGACAGGCTGTGAAGCCAAGAACGATAAGTCTTTCAAAGGTTTGCGAGCTGGTTTCTTCCCCGACATTGCGTAGGCGTTCTTGTGCATCGAGGAGAACTTCCAAAGGCTTGAATGCGCAGATGACAAGGGGAGACGGGCCGTTGTCGCAATACTCGAAGGCGGTGTTTAAGATCTTGAGTTTACGAAGATTTTCCGGCATTTGCAGAGCTTCGACCGGGGCATTGGGAGAGGCGCCGACGAGTTTGTTGTTGTAGAAGATGGCGATCTCAGCACCGGAGATCTTACTGTACTCATCGATCACGCCGGAGTTGAAGGGGAACCATCTCTGAGCGACAAGCGCCCCACGCCACTGTGTGCCGGGATCGATGAGCGAAGAATAGAGCACCTGAGAGACACCAGCATCCGGTTCTCCGGGGAGCAGCGGGCCGAACTGGGTGGCAGGTAGCAGCGTGTATCGTACAGCGGGGCCAGTGCCAGTGGACGGGGTCCATACGGTGCTAAGCGATTGTTTTAGATGGACTTTGAGCAACTGCTTCTGGATCAAACCTGGATCAGCGCGCTTGGAGGCGCCGACAATCTGGCCGCGATAGTTCAGCAGGATAATAGCATCGAGCGGGGTGCCCTCCTGCACCAGCGAGAGGATGTTGACGTCACCTGCCCAGACCCGGGTTTCTGCGGCTTTCACGATGTCACCGCGCTCGCCGATGGCGGAAAGGCTGGCTGCGGTTTCGGATAGCTGAGACTGAATACGGTGTCTGACCAGCGCCACGTCACGCTCCAGCGTGGTCGAGAACTGATTGACGGCGATCTGGGAGAGTTGCTCGCTTTGCAGCTGGAGGGTTCTTTCCCATTGAATTACAACGAGAAACGTCAGTGCGAAATAGGATAAAGCTATCGCGACAACAGAGATGATTGCGAGTTTCAGAGAAATTGAGTGCCGGACTCGTCTCATAGAAATTGCCTGCGCCGAACAGTTCGCTATTCGCCAAATGCACAAAAACCCCGTGCGTGCGGGCACAGAGGTCACATGAACAAGGTTTGATTGTCGCGGAACTGTCTTAAGCAGGCGTGAGCACTACGAAACTATGAGTTTTGTCGGTTAATGCTCACGAAAGCAGGTTGGTTAAATGCACTTAAAATACATTAGGCTAGGCGGAAAGCTCGACCTTACGTTCGATATTTGACTCCACACTCGTTCTGATTTCGTCTGCGTTTTCAATAATCTGCGTCAGGTTAATAGCATCCAGTTCTTCCATGAAGGAATCCAGCGCATGCTTGAGTTTACCTCTGAAACGGCAGACGCCTTCAAGCGGGCATGGTTTGGATGGACTGCAGGCAAAGCACTCTACGAGAGCAAAATTATCTTCAACATTCCGAATGAGTTTGCCGATGTTGATGGAAGCGGGTGCGTGAGCGAGCATGAGGCCTCCCAACCGCCCTCGCCTGGATTTGATGTAGCCTTTTCGGTTTAAAATCTGCACGACCTTGGCGACCTGCGGACGCCCACTGTTGGTTGCCTCAGACAAGCGGTCAATCGTCCACTTGTCGTTCCGGTTGACAGCCATGAGCATCAGTATGCGTACTGCTACATCTGTCATCCCAGTTAATTTCATAGGTACCTCGACCTTACTCTAAAGCTGAAATTGCTTCATCGAATTACAGTTAATAAAAACATTTGGGGTATTATTTTTATTGATGGACACCGGTCATATACTACAAAAGAGCAGTACTCGCATGGGAACATTGATCTCCATCAAAAGTTATCAAAATATAAATACAATTACCAACTACGCACATTCGAACCATTACGCCAAGGTAATTAGAATTTTGCTTCTATACTTAGCGTAAATAACTTTTTTCGCGTTTTTTTCTTTCGTGACCCCAGTATTTCCTTACGTAATAACTGAAAGAAACGAAAACTATGATTTGATAAATACGGACTTTTAATGAGCGAAACTATCGATGATCGGTTGAGATATCACAGTATATCTTCGACGGAATTGGAAGAACTTGGAAACTCTCAAAACATCATTATGGCGATCATGCCAGAGGTCTTGGATGAGTTTTACAGGCATATACGAAACTTCCCGGAAACTCTGAAGTTTTTCAAAAATGAAGCGCATATGCAGCATGCGCGGGAGAAGCAGTTTGAGCACTGGCGACTAATCAGCAGTGGCAAGCTGGATGAAGACTATGCTCAGTCCGTGCAGCGGATTGGCAGAGCGCATCAGAAGCTAGGATTAACGCCGCAATGGTACATCGGCGCTTACAGCCGATTGGGAAATCTGCTCAACAGTGCGCTGCTGGAATACTTGGGTGGCCGGTTGTTTTCGCGGTCCAGCAAGGCCAGCCGGAACCTGCCGGGCATTCTGAACAAGGTGATCATGCTGGATATGGATCTGGCACTGGCGGTTTATGAGCAGACAGGCGCGGATGAGCGTCGTGAGTTCCTGACTGATCTGGCAGAGCACTTTGAAGGTTCTGTTGGGCAGGTCACCTCCTCCATTGCCAGTGCAGCGGATCAGCTGCATGGATCTGCGGTTTCGCTTTCCGGCAACTCTGAGCACACCAACCAGATCAGCTCCAGCGTGGCAGCTGCTTCTTTAGATGCTTCCCAGAATGTGGAGGCGGTGCGCAGTGCGACGGAGGAGCTGGGGACTGCTATTTCTGAGATTGCTGAGCAGGTTCACAAAACCACAATCACGGCCTCCAACGCGACGGATGCTACGACCAAAGCATTCCAGCAGGTCAACCATCTGTCGCAAGTGGCTGTCGAGATTGGTGATATCATTGATTTGATTACCCAAATATCCGAGCAAACTAACTTGCTGGCCCTCAATGCAACCATTGAAGCTGCACGTGCTGGTGAGTTGGGTAAAGGCTTTGCCGTTGTCGCACATGAGGTGAAATCACTCGCCCAGCAAACAGCGAACGCCACCGTACAGATCAGCGACCAGATCTCTGGGATTCAGGAAAGTACGAATGAATCGAAAGAGGCGATCTCTGAGATTAAGGTGATCATTGAAGAAATGAGCTCCAGCGCCAACGCCATTGCCAGTGCGGTGGAGGAGCAAGGCATCGCAACACAGTCCATTGCGATGAACATTCAGGATGCGGCCATGGGCACCAGTCAGGTCTCTGAAAGCATCGGTCAGGTACAGCGGGCGGCGGATGAAACCGATAAAACGGCTTCAGGTGTTTTGGATGCTGCACAAATTTTGTCCAATCAGGCCGCTGATCTTCGGTCTTCTGTTGGCACATTTCTTGGCAACCTGAGATAGAGCGGCTTTCGCACTTGCATTAGCTGCATCACAAAAAACTGGTGTTTGTCTTTCATTGATAGGACAAACACCAACACCACATATGCAATAAGCACTTTTAGCCGTTTTCTATAGAATATCAGTAGATTGCAGTTTTCAATCTCACCTTCCCTAAACTGTACAAATTTCACCTTAGTCACTTTTGCAGTGCAACACCGATCAAAATATCATTTAGACAAAAGAATTACAGCAAATAATTGAATCTTACTTGTTATTAACCTTTGGTTTAAAAACCATAAGTCGAATTGCGATTCATTATACTACCGAACTAGGCTTTCCTTTGCGTGAGCTGACGTAACTGTTTTTCGTGAACAAGGAACAGTGATGGCAGCGGGTTCTTAGGAGGACGGAGCCCTCTCACGTCATTTCGGGCATTTTGCCCTTCGGGAGGATTTCATGAGCATTATTCGTAGGCCGATGAATCGGCGTAGTCTATTGAAGGCGGGTGCAGCCAGTGGTCTGGTTCTCGCTACTCCAACAATTATTAGTCGCAGTGCATGGGCAGAAACCAATTTCCGCAATGACCCAACAAACTCCAAAAGCGTTACGTTTGGTTTCAACGTGCCGCAGACCGGCGCATATGCTGATGAAGGTGCAGACGAACTGCGCGCTTATCAGCTGGCTGTAAAGCACCTGAATGGTGATGGCGACGGTGGCATGCTGAACACCATGAAGCCGCTTTCTCTGAACGGTAATGGGGTTCTTGGCAAGAAAGTTGAATACGTCACCGGTGATACTCAGACCAAGTCTGACGCTGCGCGTGCATCTGCCAAGCGCATGATCGAAAAAGATGGCGTTATCATGTGGTCTGGTGGCTCATCTTCCGGCGTGGCGATTGCTCAGCAGTCTCTGGCGCAGGAAATGGGCGTTGTCTACATGTGCGGTCTGACCCACTCCAACGACACCACCGGCAAAGATCGTCGTCGTTATGGCTTCCGCCATTTCTTCAACGCTTACATGTCCGGTGCAGCGCTTGGCCCGGTGCTGAAAAAGGAAATGGGTACTGATCGCCGTGCTTATCACCTGACAGCTGACTACACCTGGGGCTGGACGCAGGAAGAGTCCATCGCCAACACCACAGAAGGCCTTGGCTGGGAAACCGTCAACAAAGTCCGCACTCCGCTGGGTGCCGGTGACTTCTCCCAGTACATCGCGCCAGTTCTGAACTCCGGTGCGGATGTTCTGATCCTGAACCACTACGGTAAGGACATGATCAACTCGCTGACACAGGCTGTTCAGTTTGGTTTGCGGGACAAGGTTGTGAACGGTAAGAACTTTGAGATCATCGTTCCGCTGTACTCCCGCCTCATGGCGCAGGGTGCAGGCGAAAACATCAAAGGCATCTATGGCACAACCAACTGGAACTGGTCCTTGCAGGATGAAGGTTCCAAGGCCTTTGTTAAGTCGTTCGGCCAGGAGTATGGCTTCCCACCATCTCAGGCTGCACACACCTGCTACGTTCAGACACTGCTTTATGCAGATGCCTGTGAGCGTGCAGGAACCTTCAATCCAGTAGAAGTCATCAAGGCTCTGGAAGATCACCAGTTCGACGGCATGGGTAACGGTCCAACCCTGTACCGCGGCGCTGATCACCAGTGCTTCAAGGACGTGCTGGTCGTGAAAGGTAACGAGAACGCAACCTCTCAGTTTGACCTTCTGGAAGTTGTTGAAGTTACACCTGCATCTCAGGTCACCTATGACCCAGAGATCTTTGGTGGCGAGCTTGGGCCTTACAAGGTCTAACAGCACCTCTTGCCCGGCTGCACCTCCTATGCAGCCGGGTAATGGCTCCTGCATGAACCTGTACCTGTTCCGCAGTGGATGCCTCGCACCCTCTCACGGATTTAAAGAGACTTGCCGTCAAACTGATCAGGCAAAACGCTTTAATCTTTTGTTTTGGCGTATCTTTTCCGATTACCGGTTTCTATTTTTTCGGGAGTGCGCCCTAAAAGGGAGAAGAGCGGATGGACGCCATCGTTCTTCAAATTCTCAACGGCCTGGATAAGGGCGGCGCCTACGCTTTGATTGCGCTTGGGCTTACGCTCATCTTCGGCACGCTTGGGGTTGTGAACTTCGCCCACGGGGCTTTGTTTATGCTGGGCGCCTTCTGCGCAGTGGCATTCAACCACGTCATCAGCCTTGAAAAAGTTGTTGTCGACCCAACCAAAACAACCGCCTGGGGAACGCCACTGGAGATCCGGGTGCCCTATCTGGAATCCTGGCTGGGCGATACAGGCGCGACGATGCTGAACTACTCAGTTCCATTGTCCATTCTGCTGGCCATTCCGGTGATGCTGCTTGTTGGCTACATCATGGAGCGCGGCCTGATCCGCCACTTTTACAAGCGCCCGCACGCTGAGCAAATCCTCGTAACGTTTGGCCTTGCCATCGTGCTGCAGGAGATTGTGAAAACCTATTTCGGTGCAAACCCGATCCCACAAGCTGCTCCTGATGTTGTGCGTGGTGCGATGGATCTGGGTGTTGTGCTGGGCTTTGATCCGGGCACTGTTGTCTATCCGCAATGGCGTATCGTTTATCTGTTCTTTTCACTGAGCGTGATTGGGGCGGTGTTTGCCTTCCTGCAGTTCACCACCTTCGGCATGGTTGTGCGGGCCGGTATGGCTGATCGCGAAACAGTTGGTTTTCTGGGCATCAACATTGAGCGGCGCTTTACGCTGGTGTTTGCCATTGCGGCGGTGGTCGCGGGGCTCGCCGGAGTGATGTACACGCCTATTCTTCCGCCAGACTATCACATGGGCATGGACTTCCTTGTGCTGTCGTTTGTGGTGGTGGTTGTTGGCGGCATGGGCTCCCTGCCCGGTGCGGTTTCGGCTGGTTTCCTCCTTGGGATCTTGCAGAGCTTTGCGAGTATGAATGAGGTGAAGACCATTCTGCCGGGCATCGACCAGATCATCATCTATCTTGTTGCAGTTATTATCCTTCTGGTTCGTCCGCGTGGACTTATGGGCCGCAAGGGTGTGATGGAGACCTGAGCCAATGACGACTAACATTTCTCCTCGCTCCGACCTGCTCATGTTTGTTCTGTTTGCCGCTGCAATCCTGACCATGCCGCTGTGGCTGGCACCGATTGGAGCCGGTTATCCGGACCTTTTGCAGAAGTTTGCAATTTTCGGCCTGTTTGCTCTTGGCTTCAACCTGCTGTTTGGCCTCACCGGCTATCTCAGCTTTGGTCACGCAGCCTTTCTGGGCATCGGGTCTTACGCCGCGGTCTGGAGCTTCAAGTTGCTGGGTATGAACCCACTTCCAGCACTGCTCTTTTCCGTGGTGTTTTCCAGCCTCTTTGCGGTGGCAATTGGCTATATTTCGCTGCGCCGATCAGGGATTTATTTCTCCATTCTGACGCTGGCCTTTGCGCAGATGAGCTACAATCTGGCTTACTCCGTGCTCACCCCAATCACCAATGGTGAGACAGGTCTGCGTGTGTTGCAGTCTGATCCACGGTTGTTTGATGGGGCATCCGCCTCTTCTGGTCCGCTCATTTCCAACCTGTTTGGCATTGAGATGACTGGTTACTCAGGCTTTTACTTCTGCGCAGTGCTGCTCATTATCGGGTTTTACATTTCGCAACGTATCTTCCGCAGTCCATTTGGGATGATGCTTCGTGCTGTGAAATCCAACCAAAACCGCATGAGCTACACAGGCTTGAACACGCGGCCTTACACGCTGGCTGCTTTCGTTATTTCCGGCACGTTTGCTGGTGTGGCGGGTAGCCTGCTGGCTGTGACAGATCCATTGGCTGGTGCAGAGCGCATGCAGTGGACGGCATCTGGTGAGGTGGTGTTGATGACCATTCTGGGCGGGGCTGGCACGTTGCTTGGGCCGATCCTGGGTGCAGGTCTCATCAAGTACTTTGAGAACATCTTCTCGGCCTACAACGAGCAGACATTGCATGCGATTTTCTCGTTCCTGCCTGATTTCATGGAGGGACCTGTGGTCAGCATTGCGAGCCTGTTTGTGGGTGAAGGATGGCACCTGACGCTTGGCCTGCTGTTCATGGTGATTGTGATCTTCCTGCCGGGTGGCATCATGGAAGGCTTTAACCGGATCTCCAAGATGTTCCGTGGCAAGCCTTCACGCCGGAAAGGCGCAGGTCGTTCGCATGCACCAGCATCAGCCAATGCTGCGGAATAAGGGGAGGCAACCATGGAAATTCTTAGTGTTAAGGGCGTGAATAAGCGCTTTGGTGGCCTCAAAGCTCTCAATGATGTGAACCTTTCCATCGAGCAGGGCAACGTACATGCCATCATTGGTCCCAATGGCGCGGGCAAGTCCACCTTGCTCAACTGCTTTGTGGGGCGGCTGATCCCTGATACCGGGTCTGTGACCTTTCTGGGTAAGGATCTGATCGGCGCAAAGCCGCATGAGATCAATCAGGCGGGCGTGTCCCGTGTGTTTCAGACACCAGAGATTTTTGGTGATCTGACCCTGCTGGAAAACGTGATGATCCCAACGCTGGCCAAACGGGATGGCGCGTTCACCATGAATGCATGGGCTCGTGTGGATGGCCAAGCGGAGATCCGCGACAAGGCCATGCATTTGCTTGAGGATGTGGGACTTGCCGAGAAAAAGGACATGACGGCGGACTCGCTTTCTCGCGGTGATAAGCGGCGGTTGGAGTTGGCGATGTGTCTTGTTCAGGACCCGAAGCTTCTGCTGCTCGATGAGCCGACGGCGGGGATGTCCCGCGCGGACACCAACAACACCATTGATCTGCTGAAGCGCATTGGTGAGCGTGGCATCACCAAGATCGTAATTGAGCATGACATGCATGTGGTGTTCTCCCTCGCCAGCAAAATCAGCGTTCTGGCGCAGGGCACCGTGATTGCTGAGGGACAGCCGGAGGACATCAAGGGCGATCCGCGCGTTCAGGAAGCTTATCTGGGAGGGGCGCACGTATGACCATTCTCGAAGATCAATTCAAAGGCGCAAAGGCTCCCGGTGTTTCGCCGGTTCGTTCCAAAGGCGGTGCTCCGGCGTACTTCTCTGCCTGGGATCTGCATGCGTACTATGGTGAAAGCTATATCGTTCAGGGTGTTAGCTTTGATATTCGTGAGGGCGAAATCCTTGCGCTGCTGGGGCGCAATGGTGCTGGCAAGACTTCGACCTTGCGTGCGATTGCGCGTGCCAGTGACCCGCAGCTGACACATGGCGAGATCTGGCTGGACCACAAACCGATCCACGAGATGCCGAACTATATGGCCGCTCAGAATGGCATTCAGTTGGTGCAAGAGGATCGCCGGATCATTCCGGGGCTGACGGTGGAAGAGAACCTGCAACTGGCTCAGATTGCCGAGCCACATGGTTGGTCTATAGAGCGGCTTTACGATCACTTCCCTCGCCTTGCAGAACGCGCCAAGCAGGAAGCGGTGACCATGTCAGGCGGTGAGCAGCAGATGCTGGCTGTGGCCCGCGCGTTGGCCCGTGATGTGAAGCTGCTGTTGCTGGATGAGCCTTATGAAGGGCTTGCTCCAGTGATCGTTCAGGAGATTGAGCGCATTCTTGAGAACGTGAAGGAGCTGGGCATCACGACGATCATCGTGGAGCAGAATGCGGTTGCGGCGCTACACCTTGCAGACCGTGCGGTCATTCTGGACATGGGCGAAGTGGTGTTTGATGGCACGGCACAGGAAGTGCTCGACAACGAAGAGCTTCGACAGGCCTATCTGGCGATTTGAGGCGTCAGCTCCACAAAAGCAGTTTGGGCTAGAACTGAGTCTGCAACTTGCTTTGTTTTACAGCGAGATTTCCGGGCGTTCTTCAGCATGTCCGGAGTCCCGATCAAGTTCCCCCAAGGGCTATTGACCCTTTACCTGAGCCAGAGGATTCGTTCCTCTGGCCTTTTTCTTTTTCAGCGGCGATTTCTCAAAGTGAATTCAGGAACTGCTGATAGCTCATAGGCTCCAAACGGGTTGGTTCATTGCCCGCAAAACGGTCCAACCAGAAGCTGAGGTAGAGACTGGAGAAGTCGAAGGTCTCGTTCAGAATGCGCTGTTTTTCTTCCAGCAGGCGCTCCTCAGTTAGCTCACTCCATTCCTTCAGAACTACAACGGGCAAACCTTCGTACAACGGGTTCAGGCTTGAGGATTTGACGATGGGAATGGCGCCGAGGAAGAGGGCTTCCCATGTGCGATGGCAATCCATGCCCTCCCCGAAAGGGCTGATGGTGAAGAGGAACTGAGCGTTTTTATGCCATGACAGTTCGCGGGGGAGATGATCGTTTTCGTAATAGGCGACGGTCTCATCAGCAACTTCCATCACCTCCGCACGATCTCCCCGATGCGCGGCGTGGTGCCAGTTGCAGTAGCCGCGGAGTTCACGGTCTTCCAGAGCTGGCGCCTCAGCAACAACAGCGCGCAGACGCTCTTCCTGCTCCAGCGGTGTTTGGAAGGTGCCCCATGCGTGGGATTTGCGGGCGGTCATGGTGTGGTAGTCCAAGCCAATGGGCAAGTTGAAGACCTTCTCGTGCTCAATGGCAAGATTCTGCGCATACCACGCGATGAGGAGCGGGTGAGACAGCAGGTTTTTCAGATCAAGTGAGGACAATGTGTTGGGCAGTGTTGTATCTGGCCCGATGGGCAGATCACTGTCTCCACTTAATAACACGAAAGGTTCGCGGATGTGCAGCAGTTTGGTGCGCACGAAGTCGGGCAAGGCATCTGTGGTGATGTAAAGCGTGGCCCCTTCGCGATGGTGCTCCAACAGGTCTTCATCCAGCTCAGGTACCGAGGATTTTAGTTTACGGTTCCGGCCGGTGCAGCTTTTGGCAAGGCCTCTGCTGGAGATGAACTTGCAGTGGTTTTCCTCTCTGTCTCGCGGCATCCATTGATAGGATTTGTAGTGCAGCAATGATAAGACCAAGCAACCCTCCCCTGCCTTTTGGATATCTAAGCGTGCTGCATTGGATGGCGCCACTCCGAAATCTTTCCCGTAATTTCCAGAGATGCGGGTTAAAACCCTGAAGCTTGAGGCATAATCACTTCCGTAAACCAGAGCCGTTTTGGGAACACACTGTCGAGTTGAATGGAATTTGAGAGATCCCATTGGTGCAGGATTACCATGATTTACCAAAGTGCATGCAGGATGGGATGGGCACGGTAAACTCCACGGCACTGCTGATCAGCCCAGCGTTTTACTGAAAGAAGGCCCGTGGATGCGCTTCCTGTCTCAGCGCGATGTCGAACAATCCTCTAAGAAAGCGAAGTCACCGCTTGAGGTGAGCTACGGCAACATCCCGCGGCATCGCACACAGCTGCATCAACGCCTTCTGGATCTTGGTCTTCCCACACAACCCGTCATTCGCGAAGTGCTGGATTGCGCTCAATACTTCTCTCTCAAAGCACATGAAAATCTACTTGTTCAAGATCAGAGTGCAGATCGGTTCTTTATCATTCTGGAAGGGGAGCTGGAGGTCATCAAAGTCGATCAGGATGGGGCTGACACGGTTCTTGGGCACCTGAAGGCCGGTGATGTGGCCGGAGAGCTGGCGTATATCCGCGCCCATGTTGGGCCGCAGCGGTATATTGCGACGGTTCGGGCCAAGCGGGATACGGTTGTTGCCTCGTTGAGCTGGAACCGGTACGGCACGCTGCCCACTTCAACGGAAACCAACTCCATGCTGTTCCGCTATTTTGCACGGCAGGCAGCACATCAGTTGGAGCAGACCAGCTCGCGGGTGCTGGAAGAGATTAAGATCCGGTCGCGGCGC
This sequence comes from Pseudovibrio sp. SCP20, assembly GCF_057774105.1. Lineage (NCBI taxonomy): Bacteria > Pseudomonadati > Pseudomonadota > Alphaproteobacteria > Hyphomicrobiales > Stappiaceae > Pseudovibrio > Pseudovibrio sp. SCP20. Next base: position 37,882 of record NZ_JBYMDH010000002.1, read on the forward strand.
TTACAGGCTTACGCGGTTTTGCTGGTAGCGAACATGATTGCCATGTCGTCGTTTGCGCTATTTATCAGCCTCTACAAAAGCACCTTTGATGATTACGGCTATGGCTTTATTGCCATGACGATTTACAGCCTGAGCTTAAACTTCATACTGGCTGCGATCCTGTTCTACATCATGAAGAACCTCTATCTGCCACCGCGCATATTCGGGCTTGAGTTCACGCATCTGCCGAGCCAGTTCGGCTATGGGCTAGTTATGACCATTCCAATCATTCTGGTGATGGCAGGTGTTCGTTATATCGTTCACCCCTCAGAAGAGTCCTTTTCCTTTTACTTCCTCAGTCATCAGGTCCAAGGGCCATTTATGGGATGGCCGGAGTTTGCCTTTGCTATTTTTTATGCGCTGGTGATGTGTCCAATCCAGCAGTTCATCGTGCGATGTGGCATGCAGGTTCCTGTGACTGCTGCACTGGGGCCGCATAAGATCTCCTCTGTTTTCTGGGGCAATTTTGCTGCTTCCGTTGCCTTCTCCATCATCCACCTGCCCTACTCCAAGCTGGCCGTTCTGCTGACATTTATGGTGAGTTTTTATTGGGGGCTGATGTTCCAGCGGCGGCGATCCTGGATAGCTGTTTCAACCAGTCATGCCATTGCGGGGCTTGCTGCGTTTTACTGGTTCGCCCTGCTGCGCATTGCATAGAAAAAGGCGCCCGAGGCGCCTTCTCCATTGTTGCCATGTTTTCAGCTAGATCAGCTATCAGATGGCTTTTCTTCTTTGCCATCGCTTGCTGCCAGTTCTCCGCCAGTGCCTTTGGCTGCACGGCCTTCCTCGATGGTCCAGCCTGCCTTTTCGCGCATCCATTGGAAGCTGACGTAAAGGGTTGGGATGAGGAAGATGCCGATAGTTGCTGAGAACAGCATGCCAGCCAGCACCGGAACGCCCACGGCAACCATCGCTCCTGCACCCGGACCAGATGCGATCACCAATGGCACCAGACCTGCGGAGAATGCCAATGATGTCATCATCACCGGACGGAAACGCAGGCGTGCGCCTTCAATGGCGGACTCGTAGAGCCCCATGCCATCAATGCGTTTTTCAAGTGAGAACTCATTCATCAGGATCGCGTTCTTACCAGCCAGTGCGATCAGAATGACCATACCGATCTGCGCGTAGAGATCGAACGCCAATCCGAAGATCCAGAGACTGAGCAAAGCACCTGCCAAGGCCGGGGCCACGGAAAGCAGAACCGGTATTGGTGTGTTCCAGCTTTCATAGAGAGCCACGAGGAACAGGTAGGCGAACAGGAAGGCCAGACCGAGCACCAACGCTGTTTGGCCTGCTGCTTCTTTCTGTTCCAGCGCCAGACCGGTCCACTCATAGGCATAGCCCTTTGGCAAGGCTTCGGCGGCCACACCTTCCATTGCGGTCAAAGCTTCGCCCAGGCCAGCTCCCGGAGCAGCGTTGCCGTTGAAGGAGACTGCACGGTAGTTGTTGTAACGTGTGATGGTGTTTGCACCACGCGACAGCTCCGTGTGCACAACGGAGGACAGCTCCACCATCTCACCGGTATCGGAACGGACAAAGATGGAGCCAATGTCTTCAACACCAGAGCGGTACTTCTGTTCAGCTTGCAGGCGGACGGTCCATGTCCGGCCATAGAGGTTGAAGTCGTTGATGTAGTAGCCGCCCAGCGTTGCCTGCAATGCGTTGTAGACGCTGGCGATGTTGAGGCCGAGCACCTGCGCGCGCTCACGGTCCAGCTGTACATTCAGCTGAGGTGTGTTTGCGTTGAAGGTGGTGAAGAACGATGCGATATCAGGCGCTTCATTCGCCGCCACGATCAGAGAGCGGGAGACTTGTGCAAGGACCGTCGGATCCTGTCCTTCCAGCGCTTCCATAATGAACTCGAAACCACCTACGGTGCCAAGGCCATCAATCGCCGCCGGGTTGACCGGGAAGAAGGTTGCCTCAGGAATACCGGCCAGCGATCCGTAAGTTCGGTAGACGAAGGCGAAGGAAGACAGTTCGCGAGATGGACGTTCCTCATAGTCTTTGAGTTTGACGAAGAAGACACCTGCGTTTGGTGAGGAACCACCGCCTGCCAACAGGTCAAGACCAATGATCATGGTGGTGGAGTCCACCGCCGGATCCTTGCGGATGATCTCATCGGCTTTGCGCATGACGGCTTCCGTCCGGTTGCGAGACGCGCCCGGAGGCAGGTTGACCAGCACCATGGCGTAGCCTTTGTCCTCATCCGGCACGAAGCCATCTGGCGTGCTGGACACAATCAAGAAACCAAAGAGTGCGAAACCAACCACGGCAGGCAAAGAATACAAAGACATCTTTGCGATGCGTTTGATGAGGTTTGCATAGCCGTGACCAACATCATCAATCTTCTGAGAGATTTTGGCCATCACGCCGGTCAGGTTCTCTGACTTCATCAGGATTGCGCAAAGTGCCGGAGACAGGGACAGCGCGTTGATGGTGGAGATGACCATAGCTGCGGATATGGAGACCGCAAACTCGCGGAAGAGTACACCCGATGAGCCCGGCAAGAAGGCCACAGGCACAAACACCGAGAGCAGCACAAGCGTGGTGGCGAGCACAGGCGCAGCAATCTCACCTACGGCTTTGGAGGTTGCCTGAGCAGGTGTAAGGTCCGGGTGCTCATGCATAATGCGTTCAACGTTCTCAACGACGATGATCGCATCATCCACCACGATACCAATGGCAAGCACCAGGGCCAGCAGTGAGATTGTGTTGGCCGAATAGCCCATCATGTAAGCTACTGCGACTGCGCCGATGATCGACACCGGCACCGCGATGAGTGGGATGAGCGTTGCCCGGAACTTGCCGAGGAAGACGTAGACCACAATGGTTACAAGCACGAAGGCTTCCAGCAGGGTGTGGATCACCTTCGAGATCATCTCATTCACGAAGAGAGAGGTATCGAAGACAGAGATGTAAGTGAGGTCTTCCGGAAAGCGTTCTGCCAGATAAGCAATGCGCTCATTGACGGCTTCTGACACTGCCACCGCATTTGCACCCGGTGACAAGTAAATGCCAATCATCGCGGTTGGCTGCTGATTGTATTCTGCCAGCACGTCAAAGGAGGCACTGCTGAGTTCTACGCGAGCCACGTTGCTGAGGTGGACGACAGATCCATCCGGATTGGCGCGCAGAACGATGTTCTGGAACTCCTCAACGGTGTTCAAGCGGCCTTTCGCTGTGACTGTCAGCTGAAGTTGCTGGTCCGCAGCCAGTGGCGCAGCACCGATGCGGCCTACAGCTGCCTGTTTGTTTTGAGATTGAACAGCAGAGATGACGTCTTCTGCTGTCAGATTGAGAGCTCTGAGTTTGACCGGATCCAGCCAGATACGCATGGAGTAATCCTGCGCGCCGAATACGCTGGCATCCCCTACCCCCGGAATACGCTTCAGTTCGTCTACGATGTTGATGGTGACGTAGTTGGAAATGAAGAGCCCGTCGTGGGTTTGATCGGGAGAGTAAAAGGAGATCGCCTGCAGCAGGTCACCTGCCTTTTTGGTGACGTTGACGCCCTGATCCCGCACTTCCTGTGGGAGCTTACTCTCGATCGTACTTATTCGGTTCTGAACGTTCACCGCGTTGATGTCAGGATTGGTGGTCAGATCGAAGTAAACCGTTAGCGAGTAGGTGCCATCGCTGGATGAAGACGACTTCATATAGCGCATGCCATCCACGCCGTTGACCGCCCCTTCGATAGGCTGGCCCACACTCTCTTCCACCGTGAGCGCATCTGCACCAATGTAGGTGGCGTTCACCTGCACAGTTGGCGGTGCAATTGTTGGATACTGAGAGACCGGAATGGAGAAAATCGAGATCGCGCCGACAACGACGATCAGGATCGAAATCACCATCGCCAACCGCGGTCGGCGAATAAACATGTCATAGATCATGGTTTACTGACCTGCCAGCTGCGCGTTGACTTTGATTCCCGGACGGACTTTCTGAATGCCGGAGGTGATCACCAGATCGCCTTCTTCCAGCCCACTGCCAACGATGACGAGGCCGTTGATCTGATCAACAACGGTGATACGCTGCTGTTCCACCACATCTTCGTTGTTCACCTTCAGCACGTATGGACCTTCCTGATCCAGCAGCAGTGCGGATTGAGAAACGACGAGCACAGGTGCTGCATCTTTCGGGTTGGCGACCACATCAACCAGCTGATGATCAAAGAGGACATGATCAGGGTTCTCGAACACAGCATAGGCGGTGACGGTGTCAGTGCCCGGATTGGCTTCCGCTTCCAGGAAGTCCAGCTTGCCGTCGTGTTGATAGAACTTGCCGTCAGACAGGCGGATGCGAATGAGGATGTTGTCTGTTTCCAGATTGTCTGCCCGCTGTGCCTGCAAGATCAGCGCCTGAGGAACAGGGAAGGCAACGCGGATCGGATCCAGAGAGGTGATGGTCGCCAGTGTGCCGCTGTTGGCATTTACGTAGGCACCTTCTTTAAACGCGGAGGTTCCGATCTGGCCATCCAGGGGAGCACGGATTTCGGTGTAGCTCAGGTCAAGTTCGGAGAGTTTGAGGTCTGCCTGACGAAGAGCGAGAGTGGCGTTGGCTTCTTTGAGGTTGGCGCGGGCCGTGTCTAGTTCTGAGACCGAGATCGTGTCCCGATTGACCAGCTGCTCCTTACGGTCGAAGTCGACCTTTGCCAGATCCACCTTGGCCTGAGCGCTTTCCAGATTGGCCTGGGACTGCTCAACGGCGAACTCGTACGGCTCCTGCTGGATCACGTAGAGAAGATCGCCTTGTTTGACGGTTTGTCCTTCCTTGAACTCCAGCGGCTCAAGGAATCCGCCAACACGTGCGATGAGGGCGACCTGACTGATTGCCTCGGTACGCCCTGCGAAAACGCGTTCTTCTTCAATAACTTCTTTGCGCGCAGGTTCTACAAGAACACCCGGTGGCGGGGGTGCTGCCTCTTGCGCATTGACCACTCCTGAAATGAGGAAACTGCCAAGAGACGCCACTAGAAATGAAGTGGCGACTTTACGAGCAGATGAAATCAAACTTCCATTCCGGCCGGCAGGGAATTCAATTTTATTTTTCATTTTTTACTCTTACACATTGAGAATTGCTGGCAGCACTTGCCTAACATTACCCTAGGGAAGTGACTCAATCCTTGATGGCTTGGGCACAGCTGGAGTCTTCGCTGCCAAGGTGCCCTGGCGACGTTGCGTTCAAGTCGGATTGAGAAGTGAAGTTCTCCTCTCACTTTCGTGAGGGAAAGCCCGTGACCGCTGTCACAAAAAGCGGTTTCTAGGTGTTTTTACACTCACTCGCCTGTGCCAGTTGTACAAGCTGTTGGGTGTCTTCCCAGAACTTGCGCCGCGTTTCAGCATCAAGAAAATGCTTGTCTGGTGGGTATTTGGTACCGCATTCGTAGAAGCCGCCGGTCTTCTCCGCAAAATCCTGCGAGAGCAGCATGTGCATGGCAGGCAGTGCTGCGTAGGGCGCGGACTTGCCGACTAATGAGCTCTTCATGCCCAGCCAGAAGCGCCTTGCTGCGCTGTAGCCCTGTATCTGTTTGGTGAGGACAAGACCGGGGCCAAAGGCGTTGATGCAGATCTCTGTGTCTTTCAGCTGCTCTGCGATCTCGGCAAGGAAGAGAAGGTTGCAGTTGGTGTGGGCCTTGCGACGTTCCCAGTTGTTGAGTTTGCAATCCGGATTGTTGAGCAGCCTCATGTTGGGCAGCTCAAACCGGGTGGCTGGACTGGCGAAGGAGACGACACGGGGTGCTTTCTGCTTCTTCAGCAGAGGCGTGAGTTTGTTGAGGAGTTGGAACCGGCTGAGGTAGATGACAGCAAAGCCTGCCTCGATCCCCTCTTTTGTGATGCCGTGAAAGCCAGGGATTTCGCTGGCGCAGAGGACAACACGGCTCAGGTCTGGCAGCTTTTGCTGGATCTCGTTGGCGAGGCGATCCACCTCTGAGATGAGCGAGAGGTCTGCAACGAAGCTGCGGTGGGAGCGATTGGGACCAGCTTCGCCAACCTCTTTGAGGACGGATCTCAATTTATCCTTGGACCGGCCTACGAGGACCAGACTTTGGCCAGCATCTGCCAGACGGATTGCAAGTGCCCTGCCGATGCCATCCGTTGCGCCCGTTACCAGACAGGTGTTGTTGGTTGCCCGCCATTCCTCCAAATACCCGGGAGGTGGCGGCACCGGAATGGCCTTGGCTTTTTTCATGCCGGAAGTAGAGCAGAAACCCTTTAATCAGTTGCAGAATTTTTCGATAAACTCACTGAGGGAAAACGTAAGGGTTTACTTGCCACTTGGCCGCCCGCCTTAGCGGAACGTCTGCAACAGCGGTTCACACGAAAGTTTTTGCGCCGGGATCTTGAGTGACTTTGCAGAAAACCCCAGATTTGCTAGTAGATTTTGATCGGGCGACACGTCGGGATTAGGGGATTTAGATTTATGCAGGAAGCAATAACCGATTTCAGGGGCGCTTTACGACGTCTCTATTTCGGGCAGACCACCGCAGCGCGTTCCTGGCGTATTGGGCTGTTGATGTTCGATGTGGTGACGATCCTCTACTTCGTGCTTTCTGCCACACTTCCGCAGTTGGAAAGCTACCCACGACTGGACTGGGCTATCGGCTTCATCCTGCTGGTTGATTATGGCTTCCGCCTCGCGATTGCTCTGCGGCCCTTCAGAGCAGCATTTGACAGCACGGCGCTTGCGGATCTGATTGTGATCCTTTCGCTGTTTGCTGAAGCGTTCATAGAGAACCTCGGCTTCCTGCGGGTGATCCGCATGCTGCGATTGCTGCGCTCCTATCATGTGGTGAAGGATTTGCGAGAGACGTTCTCGTGGTTCAAAGAACATGAAGAGATCATCAACTCGGCCCTGAACCTGATGGTTTTCGTGTTTATGGTGAGCGCGGTTGTTTATGTGATCGAGGCGCAGCTGAACCCGGACATCAACTCCTACATGGATGCGCTGTACTTTACCGTCACCACGCTGACGACGACTGGCTACGGCGATATCACTATGACGGATACGATGGGTCGCGGGATTACGATCGTCATCATGGTGTTTGGCGTGGCTCTGTTTTTGCGGCTGATCCAGACCATTTTCCGTCCGTCGAAAGTCAAATACGCCTGTCCTGATTGTGGCCTTAATCGTCACGATAATGACGCCGTTCACTGCAAGCATTGCGGCAATACCTTGCACATTCCCACGGAAGGGGAATGGCAGTAGGCCCTTTCGCGGTAAGCCGTAAATGACAGCATCATTTTTGAGAGTAAGACCGCCCTTGAGGCGTATGTTAGCATAATCAAAATTAATCTCGGCAATTCGTGGATTTATCCATGAGTTTCAAAGAGTTCGATCCGAGAAACCGGCAAGAAGTGGAATGGGCATGAGCCTTATTACAAGTGCGATTACGTTTGCTACTGTGGTTATTTCAGGGTTGGTTCCCAATGCAAGTATGGCTGAGGAAGCGACCTGTGGCGTGACGGCGCCGTGCGAAGTTGAGAGCGGTGAATACTATATTGCACTTCCGGATTCTCCTGCCAACGATGAACAGATTGGCGCCATAATCTACCTACACGGGTGGAAGGGCAAAGCTGATCGCGCCATTGAGAACAAGGCTCTGCGCAACCTCGCAAACGAGCTTGGTGTCGCTTTGATTGTGCCGCAGGGCGTGGGCGGTTCCTGGTCTTACCCGGGCTCCCCAAGTCAGGATCGCAACGAGTTCAAGTTCTTCGATGAGTTGCTGGCAGACGTTTCTGATCGTTTCCCGATTGATCGTGAGAAAATCCTGCTTTCCGGCTTTTCTATGGGCGGCTCCATGGTTTGGAATCTGGCCTGCTATAAAGGCGAAAACTATGCCGGTTTTGCTCCAATTGCCGGTGCCTTCTGGGATCCTATTCCAGAGAAGTGTCCGTCTCCATTGACCAACCTGTACCACACACACGGCGTTGAAGATAAAACCGTTCCGATGGTGGGCCGGGCCATTGGCGCGAACTGGCGTCAGTCTGATGTGTTTGACAGTCTAGATGTATGGAAGCGGCAGGCTGGACTTTATGGCACCGAGCCAACGTCCATCACTGCCGGCGAGCTGGAGTGTGATGTGTGGTCTGCTGAAGGTGAGAAGCTGGAGCTTTGCCTTCATGATGGTGGCCACTCCATGAAAGCCAACTGGATCCGCCGTGCATGGCTTGATCTTGCCAACACCAAGCACTGGTAAAACCCACAGGTCCATCACGCTGGAAACTGTAAATTTCACGGGTCATCACGATACTGTGTGATTTTCCAGTTTGTTGTGGTGGGCCTTTTCCGAGTGCTCTAACGTCTCTCCAAAATTTGCTGGATTGCTGCATGTGACAGGGTCAGTCACCCTCCATTTGCGGCCAATCTTGCCTCAATACCAATGGATTAGACGGTTTGATTTCTCAACGAGACGGTGAACAGCACCACTCTTCCAACAACGCCAAAGGGCCACTGGATGGCCTTGTGGTGCTTGACCTTTCCCGCATTCTGGCAGGCCCAACCTGCACCCAGCTGCTGGGCGACATGGGCGCTGAGATCATCAAGATTGAACACCCGCAGCGCGGCGACGATACCCGTAAGTGGGGGCCTCCTTTCCTGAAAGGCAAAGACGGGGCTGACACTGGCGAGAGCGCCTATTACCTCAGCTCCAACCGCAACAAGCATTCACTTGGCATCGACATGCGCTCTGAAGAAGGCGTGGAGATGCTGAAGGAGCTGGCAGCGACCGCCGATGTGGTTATCGAGAACTTCAAGGTTGGTGACCTTGCCCGCAAAGGGCTGGGTTATGATGATCTGCGCGCGAAAAATGATCGTTTGATCTACTGTTCCATTACCGGCTTTGGCCAGACAGGTCCATATTCTCATCGTGCAGGCTATGACGCGCTGATCCAGGCCATGGGCGGGATTATGAGCATCACGGGCCTCCCTGAGGAGGAAGGTGGTAGCCCAACCAAGATTGGTGTTGGCATTGCTGATGTGATGTGCGGCATGTACGCCTGTAACGCTATTCTGGCGGCTCTGCATCACCGTGAGAAGAACGGTGAAGGCCAACATATCGATATTTCCCTGCTCGACTGTCAGGTGGCCTGGCTGATCAATCAGGGCCTTTCTTATCTGACGGATGGCAACATCCCGAAACGGCTTGGCAATGCGCACCCGACCATCGTGCCTTATGAGACCTTCCCGGCCTCCGACAAGGACTTCATGGTGGCTGTTGGCAACGACGCGCAGTACCAGCGTTTCTGCGAGGTTCTGGGCTGTCCGGAGCTAAGCACTGATCCGCGCTTTGCGACCAATGCTGACCGTGTGCGCAATCGCTCTGAGTTGGTCCCATTGCTGCGCCAGTTCACGATCAAACAAGGTGCCCAGCATTGGACAGATGAGCTTGAAGCTGTTGGTGTTCCATGTGGGCCGGTGAATGATCTGGCCGGTGTCTTCAGCGATCCGCAGATCCTGCATCGTGGCATGAAGATTTCTCTGCCACACCGGCAATCTGAAGATGGTCAGGTCAGCCTGATTGGTAACCCGATCAATTACAGCAAGACGCCGGTTACATACCGGAAAGCGCCGCCGACCCTTGGTGAGGACAGCCTTGAAGTGCTCACCAAATATCTGCAAAAAACTAGAGAAGAAATTGACGATCTCGCAGCTCGCGGTGTCGTGTCACTGGGAGATTCATAATTATGCGCGGTGCTGATCTTATTGCTCAAAAACTGCATCAGGCCGGTAGCCAGTATGCCTTCGGTATTCCGGGTGGCGAAGTTCTGGCCCTTATGGATGCGCTCAACCTTGCCGGGTTGAAGTTCAATCTAGTGAAGCATGAAAACGCTGGTGGTTTCATGGCTGAAGGTGCATGGCATGGCCTTGCACGCCAAGGCACAGATGCACCTGTTGTTTTGCTGGCAACGCTTGGCCCGGGTGTGACCAATGCGGTCAACGTGGTGGCCAATGCTTTTCAGGATCGTGTTCCGATGATCTTCCTGACAGGGTGTGTGGATGCAGCTGAGGCTGAGACCTACACCCACCAGGTGATGGACCATCAGCAGTTACTGCGCCCTATCGTGAAAGCCAGCTTCAAAGCCTCCGCAGGTGCGTTGAATGCCATGATGGACAAGGCGATTTCCATTGCCATGTCTGGTCAACCGGGGCCCGTGCACATTGATGTGCCGATCTCTGTTGCGGAAAGCGAAAGCACTGAAACACAGAAGGCGCCGAACTACGGTGTTCGTGCTGCCCAGCTGCCATTTGGCGATGTGCTGGAGCAGGCCCGCGATCTGCTGGGCTCGGCTCAGCGTCCTATTGCGATTGCTGGCGTGGATGCGGTCAACGTGGATGCTGGCAATGAAATTGAGGCTTTCTGTGAGGCCTATCAGATCCCACTGATCACCAGCTACAAGGGCAAGGGGCTTATTCCAGAGAACCATAAGCTTTCACTTGGTGGCGCTGGCCTTTCTCCAAAAGCCGACAAGAGCCTGATGCCATTGCTGGCGGATGCTGATCTTGTTGTGCTGATTGGTTATGACCCAATTGAGATGCGTGTAAACTGGCGTAATCCATGGAGCGAAGACACTTCAGTGATTGAGCTCACACCTGTGCTGCGCAGCCATGGCATGCACCATGTGAGCCATACGCTGGAAGGTGACATCAAGCCGACCCTGCTTTCACTCACACCAGAAGATGAGACTGGTGTTGTTCCTGAGGAGAGTGACTGGCTTCGTGACCGGATCGCACCTGCCAAAGACAAGCTAAAGGCAGACTTTGCTGCAGAGGAAAGCGGCTGGGGTCCGGCAACTGTGTTCCACGGCCTTCGTGAAGCCCTGCCGGATACCACTGTGGCTACGGCTGACAGTGGCGCGCACCGCATTCTGGTGAGCCAGATCTGGGAGAGCCTCTACCCGCGCACCATGCTGCAGAGTTCTGCGCTTTGTACAATGGCTTGTGCGTTGCCACTTGGTATCGGGCATAAGATGGCGAAGCCAGAAGATCCGGTTGTTGTATTTGTTGGTGATGCTGGCCTTGAGATGGGTCTTGGTGATCTGGCGGTTCTGCGTGATATGCAGGTGCCGTTCATTGTCTGCGTGCTGGTTGATGAAAGCCTGTCTCTGATTGAGCTGAAGCAGCGCGCCAACCAAAACCCTAATCTAGGCGTTGATTTCTCCGCCACCAACTTCCCGGCCCTTGCAGAAGCTTACGGTGGTCATGGTGTTTGGGTGGATGATGCAGAGAGCCTGAAAAAGGAAGCGAAGGCAGCGCTGGAACGCGATACCTTCACCGTTCTTGCTTGCCGCATCGACCGTAGAGCCTACGACGGCAAGCTATAGAGTATGCAAGTTGACCGTGCCTCAGGTGTTACCTGTGGCACGGTCCGCAATACGCTGGAAGACCACGTCCAGCTCCTCGCTTAGCGAGACCAGATCCTCAGATGCAGTGTCCCGATATGGCTGGAAGACGAAGCTTGGTGTCTTCCATGAGAGCGTTGCGGATCCATCTGGATTTTCCGTTAGATAAAACCGGATAGGTGCCTCGATCCCGGCTTGCACGCTGGCTGCCAGCATGCGGCGGGCGAAGTCATTGCGGAAAACGCCAATGACGTAGTTGCCGGGGATTTCGAAGCCGTTGGCTTTGGCACCGCGGGATGCACTCGCCATGCTGACCAGCAGCATGTCTTCCTCACGAATAGCTTTCTTGAGCGAATCCAGCAGTTCGTCGATTGCCTTAGTGGTTTCGATAACACGCCAGCCATTGCGCGGAAGGACCTTCCCCTGCTGCGCTTGTTCTGTTGTGATTTGAGCTTGTGATGGTTGAAAGGCGGCCATAACGAACATCAATGTTCCAACAAAGCCAAGCACACCCGTCAGAATTTTCATGGTTCAATCCTTCTCGTAATGAAATGAGTTTAAAAGCGGGAGTTGAACAGGCTGTTGTTCAGCCTCCCTCGATTTTAATAGGCCCAGTTTTAGTCGTATGCAGAACTCAGCTGTCACTTTGAAGTAACTGGCGCTGGGTCCATACCGATCAAATGGCGGACACGGGTTCCGACCATGGAACCGGCGAAGGCGAAAACGAGCCAAAGCCAACCATGCATGGAACCTGAAGTTATCCCCCCAAGGTAGGCCCCGATGTTGCACCCGTAAGCGAGGCGTGCGCCGTAGCCGAGCATCAGACCGCCGACAATCGCAGTACCAGCATCTCTGAGGTTGATCCTCTTCACCGGATTGAATTTGCCAGCCAGTCCGGCAGCCATCAGAGCGCCTAGCACGATACCGAAGTTCATGACGGATGTTGAATCTGCGAAGACCGATCTTTCAATTGCTGCGACCTGCCATTTCCAGTAGGGCCAGGTCTCTACCGGGATACCAACTGCGTAGAAAAACTTTGCACCCCAGAGCGCGAAGCCGGAGGTGACGCCCCATGGGCGGCGCAGCACAATGAACGTAAGAACGCAAACCAACGCCAATATCAACGCACCCAGAACATAGCCCCACTGGCCCTGTAAAAAGCCAGTTGTTTTGCGGGGTTTCTCCAACTCACCCCATTGTTTTTTCTCGATAAACACCGAGAATATCGCAAAGGCGATGAGCGGCAGAATCGTGATCATCAGCGCAGGGACCACCCCAAAACCGCGCACAAGCGAAAATGCCGGTAATCTTGGAAGAGAATTCCAGAACGGAAGGTGCGCTGTTGCAATCACGCTGCCTAAAACGAAGAAGGCAAGGGTGATCACCATGCGGGATGAGCCGCCTCCAACGGTGAACAAAGTGCCGGATCCACACCCGCCGCCAAGCTGCATTCCAATGCCGAAAATGAAGGCGCCAACGGCTGCTCCAACACCGAATGGAAATACGAAGCCACCGGTTGGTAAGCCAATGTCTGATCCGTATTGGAGAAGTGGGAAACTTATCAAGCAAACCAATGAGATAAGCAGGAATTGAGCGCGTAACCCCTGCCCTCTTCGCTGGGTAACAATCCGGCGCCAGGCAGCGGTAAACCCAAAGCTGGTGTGGTACAAAGCAAGGCCTGCCAGCGCCCCTATCAGCGCAGCACCGAAGACGCGCCAGCCACTGTTTTCCAATCCCAACACGGCAACCACCGCCAGAGCCATCAGCGCCCCAATGACGATTAATGTTTGTGGGGACTGAATCTGTTGATCGATATTAGTTTGTTGATAGCTACCGGTATCCGCCATGAATTCGCCACGTACTTAGTCTCTCTTGGAGCAATGACATTGCACAGTGGAGGCTAACTAGAAAATCAAGAAGCAGTGAACACTATTTTAACCAGCAAACAGAAGATTATCAAAGGGTAATAAAATACAGGTATAATAGAGCCAAATATCTAAAATCTTACTTATTATCACTATTAATAATAGTAGGATTTTACAAGAGAGCTTCTATTTGCCGCATATTTTTTCTTACTCATTAGAATGGTGTTTTCTATTTCTTCATGAGGTTGAACTATATTTTCTACATAAACAAAGCTTGCTGATATTAAACACCTTTTTGTGTGTTGAACGTCATCGCCAGTTTTGAAAGGGTTCTGATCAACAGATTTCCTGGCAGACCTGTGTCGTAAGCAATGTGAACCCAATGGCTTATCTCATGAGCATTTGCACATTGCACGAATTACCGGTCGCCCTAACCACGGGTCGCATCCATGCGCATTGATGACCAGTTCGAATACGCGGTAACACTCTCCGATAAGGGTGCATTAACACACTGGAACAACACTATTCTTGCGTTCCTCGCACATAGTGCAGCAACGCCGGAGCATCTTGCGAAAACACTGGAGGCTGATCCAGATTTTGCGCTGGCTCAGGCCGCTCGTGGCCTGTTCTGCCTTCTGCTTGGCAGACGCGAAATGACGGCAACTGCTTTTGAAGCTTACGCAATTGCAGACAAGTGCCGCAGAGATACACAGATTACAGATCGTGAAGAAGCTGTTGTCGAAGCTTTGAACGATTGGCTCCAAGGCGCCCCAAGCAAAGCTGCTGATCGCCTTGATGAAATGCTTCTCAAATACCCACGCGATGCTCTTACTCTGAAACTGGTGCACGCCATTCGCTTTGTGCTTGGCCAGCCTTCTCGTATGCGCTCCTCCATTGAAGGTGTGATTGGCGCTTATGAAGAAGACCACGTTGCCAAGGGTTACGTTCACGGCTGTTACTCCTTCGCGCTTGAAGAAAGCGGCGATTTTGAGAGAGCCGAACGCATTGGTAAAGAAGCTGTCGCGCTTCAAAATGATGACGCCTGGGGCCTGCACGCAGTCGCTCACGTGCTTGACATGACCGGCAAGACCGAAGAAGGCATCAAGTGGCTCGACGACCAGCCACAGGCCTGGGAACACTGCAACAACTTTGGCTATCACGTCTGGTGGCACCTTGCCTTGTTGCATCTGGACCGTGGCAATGTGGAGCGCGTTTTCGAACTCTACGACCAGAAATTCCGCAAGGATCACACCGACGATTACCGCGATATCTCCAACGCCGCTTCCATGTTGGTCCGTCTTGAGCTTGAGGGAATCAAGGTTGGCCACCGTTGGGAAGAACTGGCAAGCATCAGTGAGAAGCGTATCGACGATTCCTGCAATGTTTTCGCTGACTTGCACTACATGCTGACCCTGTTGGGCGATAACCGTCGTCAGTCATCTGACCGTCTTTTGGCTCGCATGCGCACCTTTGGTGAAGAAGACACCAATGAGATGGGCCATGTGACCAAAGTCGCTGGTTCTCCAACAGCTTCCGGCCTGATGCAGTTCAAGAACGGCAACTACTTCAGCGCTTATCATCACCTTGCAGAGGCACGTCCGCTGCTTCGTACAGTTGGCGGCAGCCATGCTCAGCGCGATGTGTTTGAACGCATCACGATTGAAGCAGCTCTGCGCGCTGGTCTCTGTCAGGAAGCAAAACGCATGATTGATGAGCGCACTCGCCTGAGAGGTGGTTCAGACACCTATGGCGAAACCCGCATGGCTCAGGCGACCCGTATGATGGAAGCCACTGACCTTATGCAAAGTGAACACCTGCGATTCCGCATGGGATAATTGAAGGTGCAGCTTCGGGGGATTTCGGAGCTGCATTTTACGACTTATAGTTTTTAGTTTCAGAGACACCGTGAACAAACACAATATACCGCCGACACCTATGAAAACGGCAAGCCGCCAAAGAGATCCTCGCCTCGACTTCTTCCGAGGCATCGCAATGTTCATCATCTTTATAGCCCACCTGCCTGCAAACGGGTGGGCTCTTTGGATTCCGGCTCGTTTCGGATTTTCCGATGCTACCGAGATATTTGTGTTCTGCTCCGGAATGGCCTCAGCCATCGCATTTGGTCGCGTGTTTGAGCTGCATGGCCTTGCTATGGGAAGTGCTCGCGTGCTCTTCCGCGTCTGGCAAGTTTACTGGGCGCATATCTGCCTGTTCCTTGCAGTAGCAGGCATGCTTGCGTTCCTGCAAATCAACGGCTGGACCAGTGATGACTATGTGGGAAAACTAAACCTCTGGCACTTCTTTGAAGATCCAATCTTCCAGCTTCCAGGCCTGCTGACGCTGACCTACGTACCAAACTACTTCGATATTCTGCCGATGTATCTGGTGATCCTTGCGATGCTGCCAGTGATTATGGTTGCGTATTACAAGGTTGGCCGTGGAGCGGTTGCTGCGATCATTGCTGCTTTCTGGTTGATTGCAACTTTCAGGCTGGTCGACTTTCCAGCTGAGCCTTGGTCAGATCGTCGTTGGTTCTTTAATCCGTTTGCTTGGCAGCTGCTGTTCTTTACCGGCTTTGCTTTCATCAAAGGCTGGATTCCAGCACCACCAGTCAAGAAACGCCTGTTGTTCCTGAGTGCTTCGATTATCATTCTGACAATTCCGTTCGCTTACTTCCGCATTCTCAATGAAGTGCCTGAGCTTCGCCGAATTGCGAATGATATCAGTGATCTTACCGTGAAGTCTGAGATGGGTATCCTGCGCTACATCCACTTCCTCGCTCTTGCTTATGTGGCCTGGGTGGCTGTTGGTGAAGGCGGACACCGCCTGCTCATGGGTGGCTTTGGTGGCAAAGTTGTTCGCGTGATCAAGAAGGTTGGACAACAGTCTCTGGCTGTGTTCCTCGCCAGCCTCATCCTCGCGCAGGGTCTTGCAATCTTCCGCGATGAGCTTGGCCTGAAGGGCACCATCTCTGGCGGTATTTTGGCGAATCTACTTGGTTTCGCAGGTCTGATCGCCGTTGCTTACACGGTTGCGTGGTTCAAGGGTGAACCTTGGAGAAAGCCAAAGGAAAAGCCAGCTTCCTAACAGACCTAGCTTTTCAGCACTGGAAAAGAAAAGCCGATTGCGTGAGTTCATCAAACGCAATCGGCTTTTTTGTTGAGATGCCTGAGGTTCCTTACTCAGGCAGTGCTTTCATCGTGTGGCCGCCGCCCTGTTTGCTTTGGCCAACTCCATCTCAACCCGCCGTTGCTCCTTGCTGAGGCCCTGTAGCTCAAGCGGGGTTTTCTTCTCTTCTGGCAAAGCCCAAAGACCTGAATGTTTGAAGTACATGCCAAGCACTGGTTTTGATGTGATCATCGCAAACGGGATGGTGAGCAATGGCCCAAGGATTACTGGCAGCAAGAGCCATGTATCAGCCAATGAATAGTCCATCATCCAGATAACACCACACAGACCGAAAAGCGTTTGCGGCCAAAACTTCTTGGCTGCAAGAACCAACGGAATGCCGTGCGGCTGTCGTGCCTGCCCGCCCCATTGCGTTTTTCGGCCAGCAAACAGCTGCGCGATGAAGATGCTGTGCGCGATTGCCATAACAGGTGCAAGCAGCATGGAGTAAACCAGCTCAAAGAATGCACTGATGAACACGGAGAGGAAACCGCCATATTCCTTGCGTTCACTGCGAACTGTGAGCACATGAGCCAGCGTTGCCAATTTGGGCGCGAACACCATACTCATAACGGTTACGATCAGGATGGTGCCATAGAACGGATCAAACGGCATTGTCCCGGGTGCAGCGATGGATGCTGTAAGGATCGCCATAGCTATGAAGGTGAGCCATGCAGGCGAGCCGATGAACATCAGGATCGCTAAGGCAAGCTGAATGCGGCCTAGCAGTTTAAAGCCCGGCTCACGGAGAAGCTTGAAGTACTGCAAGTTTCCGTGGCACCAGCGCAAGTCTCTACGGATAAACTCAATCAGATGCGGCGGATTTTCCTCATAACTGCCGCCCTCAACAGGCCAGACGCGAACTTCATAACCTGCATTTGCCATCATAGCTGCCTCGACCTGATCATGGCTTAGGATCGGGCCGCTCAAAGCATCTGTCCCCGGAAGAGGTTCCAACAGACAGTGCTGTGTAAACGGCTTAATGCGGAAGATTGCGTTGTGCCCCCAATACGGCCCGGAAGAGCCTTGCCACCAAGCAGCTCCCAGGGTGTAAGAACGCATGCCGAGGCGCATGCCCCATTGGAAGACACGGGTGAAGAAGGAGTTGGTCGACAAGCCTAAAACCAGCGTTTGCAAGATGCCCAAGCGCGGGTTCGCATTCATCTTGCTCACAAGATGACATAAGGCTTCAGCGGAAAGGAAACTGTCTGCATCCAACGTGATGGCGTACTCGTGCCGATCACCCCAGTTGCGGCAGAAATCCTCGACATTCCCTGCTTTAAAGCCGGTGTTTACTTCTCTTCTGCGGTAGAGCACATCAATGCGGTTTTGCCAGCGTGCTCTGAGAAGAGAGAACTCTCTCATCTCCTGTCGAATATGATCGGGGTCGTTGCTGTCACTCAGGATATACAAGGAGAAGCCATTCAGCTTCTCCAGACGATCCAGATCCTGCAACATTGCTTCCAGCTTGGCTGCAACCTCAGGAGAATCCTCGTTTCGCACGCATGAAAGCAAGGCAGTTTGCTTGTTCTGCAGCGGCTTTTTCAGGTCCAGCGTGCCGAGAGGCGTTCCAGCATAGACCTGTGCAGTAGGGTTTGAGGAGAACCTCATCAGAGCCAGACCGATGACAGCATGCCAAAAGCCAATGATAAGCCACGGTAAGGTTACCAGAAATGCGAGAAGCATCACGATTTTTGAAAGGGCGAAACCACTGGAGAACAACGTCAGTACCATGATGGTGGTGAGCACTGCCAAAGTGGCGAGAACAAGCCCTCCAAAGATCAGTCTGCGCCGGTGTAAGCGCTTATTTTCCTGATGCTTGTCGATGATGTTGGTGGAGAGCAGCTGGTCAACAAGACGAGTGTGGGCGTTCTCTTCAGGAACCCGTGATTGTTTTGTCATGTCCTACCCAAATTATTATTGTTTTTAGAGGGACCTACATTTCTGCTAGTTTCCTTTGTTCACGTTTCCCTAGAGTATATTTGTGAAAGTTTAGCGATCCGGGGAGCGGGTTTCTTGTCTGAGATAGCCAGAGCGCTTTGGTATACTGCGCCTCAAACCATTGAAATAAGAGAGGAAAAACTCTCTAAATCATCTGGTAACCGTGTTTACTTAAAAACCCACGCTTCTGCGATCAGCCGGGGTACGGAGGCCATCGTTTTCAGTGGTGATGTGCCGGTGAGCGAGCGCGAGCGGATGACTGCGCCATTTCAGGAAGGCACCTTTCCGTTCCCCGTTAAGTACGGGTATGCTAACGTTTCCGAAGTGGCTGAAACAACAGGTGATTTGAGAGCAGGCCAGCGGGTGTTTTCACTCTATCCGCATCAAAGCAATTTCCTGCTCTCCGCTGAAGCGCTCTACCCGATTCCAGAGGATTTACCGAGTACTCGGGCTACACTGGCTGCCAATATGGAGACTGCTCTGAACATCATCTGGGACGCGGGTATTCTGCCCTGTTCGCGTGTAGCTGTTGTGGGGACTGGGACCGTTGGCTCTCTAGTTGGATATTTGTGTGCCCGTATTGCGGGTGTACGCGTGACCATGATCGATGTGAACCCAAAGCGGCAAGACATTGCAGATGAATTTTCCTGCAGTTTTGCTCTGCCCGAAGTTGCGCCGGAAAATCAGGATGTTGTGGTGCATTGCAGTGCGTCTGAGTCTGGCCTCAACACCGCTATTCGCATCGCTGGCAGGGAAGCTAAGATTGTGGAGGCTTCCTGGTATGGTTCACGCCCTTCTGGCCTAGTACTTGGCGGTAGTTTTCACAGCCAACGCCTGAGCCTTGTCTCCTCGCAGGTTGGGCAAGTCGCTCCCGTTATGCGGCCACGCTGGACGCATCGCAGGCGGATGGAAGCCGCGATTTCTCTGCTGAAAGATGAGGTGCTGGATACTTTACTCGCTCCGGCAATCGAGTTTGAGAAAGCCCCACATGATCTGAAGGATGTACTTTCTGGCAAGAAGGATACTCTTTGCCAACCCATTGTTTACTCTTAGTTTTGCAAGGATTTTGAGATGTATTCAGTCGAGATCAGCAATCATATTATGATCGCGCATAGCTTAAAGGGCGAAGTTTTTGGTCCCGCCTCCCAGCTCCACGGGCTGACTGCCCACGTGCATGTAGCTATTTTTGCTGAAGAATTAGATGAGAACGGGATCGTGATCGATATCGGCAATGCATTGGATGTGCTTGCCGAGATCCTGCACCCGTTCAACTACAAGAATTTAGATGACCTGCCTCAGTTCAAAGGCCGCAACACCACCGTCGATTTTCTGTGTAGCTACATTTACCAGCGGGTGTGTGATGCTGCTTATCTGCATAAGCTGGGTCGCGAACCGGGCGAACTTAGCAAAGTGCGCGTAACCATCTCCGAAAACCCAAATGCACGCGCCTCTTATGAAGCGCCACTAACTGCATCCGAGGCTCATGAGTAACGTGCTTCCATCCATTGAAACAGCGACAACAACACAGCAAAAATCCTGCTACTTCGTGTTTCCGGGAGATCTCAATACGCCAACTGGTGGTTATCGCTATGATCGGGAGATCATTCGCGGGCTGCAAAAGCACGATTGGAAAGTCTCACTCATCAGTCTTGAGGGGGATTATCCTGCTCCATCAGATGGTGACAAAAAGCTGGCGTTGGACGCTCTGGGCGAAATCGAGGCTTTGGCTCTGATCATCGTGGATGGGCTGGCCTTGGGTGGTTCACCAGAGCTTGCTTGCAAGATCGCTGAGCACTCCACTCTGATCGCTCTGGTACACCATCCGCTGTTTCTGGAAAGCGGGATTGAGCCTGAACTGGCAAAAACTCTGCGAATTACAGAGACAGAGGCGCTGACGTTTGCAGAGCACATCATCGTCACCAGCCCTTCAACTCAGAAAACACTCGTTGCTGAGATGGGTGTTCTTGCAGAGAAGATCAGCATCGTTTTGCCAGGTGTTGATCGTCCAGATGTTTCGGTAAGTGTTTCAGCAGCGAAAGAACCGATTGCAACCAGCAAGTTACTTTGTGTCGGGTCTCTCGTTCCCCGCAAAGGGCAGCTTCATCTCGTTGAGGCACTGGGACAGCTGAAAGATCTCGACTGGCATCTGGATCTGATTGGAGAAACGAAGTTTGACCCTGAATACACGAGCCAGGTGCGCGCACAGATCAAGCGGTATGGCTTGGTGGACCGTATTCGGGTGCATGGTGGTATCCCGAAAGCTGAACTGACTGGCTTTTACCAGAGTGCCGATGTCTTTGTGCTTCCAACCTACTACGAAGGGTATGGAATGGCATTTGCGGAGGCGATGAGCTTTGGTCTACCGATTATTGCCAGTGGCGAGGGAGCTGTGGCGTCTACAGTTCCGCCAACAGCTGGTTTTCATGTTGGGGCAGGTGATCCGGTGGCTCTAAGCAAAGCAATCGAGGCCCTGCTTACAAACAAAGAGTTGCGTTCCAAGCTTTCCAAAGGCTCATTGGCTGCAGCGAATACACTGCCAGATTGGAACGACAGCGCCAAAGCATTTGCAGGCACATTGGAGGCTCACCTTTGAGTGGATTTTCTTCTGAGTGGCTCTCACTGCGCCGCAAAGCTGACCGGCGAGCACGCAATAAAGACATTATGCAGAAATTCTGCAACTGGTTGGTGGAACATGCCCCCAAGGACGGGCCTCTCAAGCTGATTGATGTTGCTGCGGGGACTGGATCTTTTCTGCAGGATCTGGCTGAGCATATCGGGCCGAACAGAGAACAGGTCTGGTTGCTGATTGATAACGACCCTGAACTGCTGAAGGTTGCGAAGGATACCCCTCCTCCTTTCCCTCAGACCCGCACCAAAACAGACCTCTGTGAGCTGACTGACGCCGGTTCTCTTAAAGTTCTTGAGGGGCATCATGGCGTTGTCACTTCAGCCTTCCTCGATCTGGTAAGCGCGCATTGGTTGGATAGTTTCGTGGCGCGTATGCGGCAGTTGAAACTGCCGTTTCTTGCGGGGCTTTCTTACAACGGGATATTGCTCAGCCAGCCACACCATCCGACAGATCGGCTCATTCAGCGAGCCTTCAACCAACATCAGGCAACTGACAAAGGGTTTGGCTCAGCACTGGGGCCGCTGGGTGGCTTCCATGCGCACGAACGGTTGCTGAAGGCGGGCTACACTTGCTTCACGGGACGATCGGACTGGATCTGTAAGCCAGAAGAGGATGAACTCCAACTTGAGTTGATTAAGGGATGGGCTGAGGCTGCGCGGGAGATCGGCGTTCCTGACAGTATCGTCGATGATTGGCTGGACTATCGCCTGACTGCTATCGGAAAAGGCAAATCGCAGTTGCAAGTTGGGCACGTTGATATTGTAGGGCTTCCGCCGCTCTAACAGCATAGAAGCAGTGGTTATGTTGATGAGCTTTAGATTCCAATGCCTTTGAGAAGCAGTGCTTGTGTCAACATGAAGAGGCGCGGGCAGCGGATTTCCTGATTGTCGTAGAGACTGCGCAGTTCTTCAAAGGACAGTTCAACAACCTCAATATCTTCGTCATCATCTAGATTTCGACTTTCGACGTTGAAATCACCGGAGGTGTATTCCGCTAAAAAGAAGTGCGCTCGCTCTGCCAGACGCGCTGGATTGATGAAGACATTTGCGATTTTTTGCAGGTTTGTTAGCTGACAGCCCAACTCTTCTTGCGCTTCCCGTTTGCAGGCTTCTTCAATGGAGAGGTCGCTAATCTCAATCCCGCCAGCGCAGGCTTCCAGGATGATCTCTTCTTCCATGATGTAAGGTGCCACACGCAGCTGTTTGACCAACAGCACCGTCTTCGCAGTAGGGTCATACGCAAGCACTGCGATGGAATCGCCATAAACCCAAACCGGATCAGTCGTGATGTGTTCCCGGCCATCTTCATGGATAACACGGACCTCAACTTCTTCAATCTGCCCTTTAACTTCGAGAAGAGAGGTGCGTCTGATGAGCTCTGGCATGCGTGCGTCCTTATTCGGAGATTCACGCAAGTTTATAAGTGCACTTTCTGGCGAAAGGAAATGCTTTTCCGCTTAAAGCAGGTGTTAGTTGCTTAGGCTTAGATCAGCAAGCATATCGACGCCGAGCGGGTGCCATGTCACGTCAGGTCGGATTGCCTGAGCCAGATAGTCGATGGCTGGGAGTTGCAGGCCACGTGGGCCGGATCCAATGATCAATGGGGCGATCATGAGGTGCAGGCGATCGATCATTTTCAACTCAATGAAGCGAGAGAGGGTCCACGCTCCGCCTTCCACCAGAATGCAGCGGAACTCTCGCAAGGCGTAGCGGATTTCAGCGCATGACAGGCGTCCTTTTGCATCTGGTTGAAGTTGGAAACATTCGACACCTTCCGGATAACGGGCATGAGCATCCGTTCGTGTGATCACGATACGGCGGGCGCTGTTGTCCTGAAACAAAGTGCTGTCTCTTGGCATCCGGCCATAAGGGTCGATGACAATACGGGCAGGATGACGTCCGCTGACATGCCTGACTGTGAGCTGAGGGTTGTCTGCGACAGCAGTGCCGACCCCAACAACCACTGCATCGCAGAGGGCACGCAATCTGTGAAGGTGGATCAGAGCCTCTGAGCAGCTCACATAATTGGAGTCGCCCGTTACAGTAGCAATCCGGCCATCAATAGATTGACCTAACTGACCGATAACAAACTGTTTTTGGGCCTGACATAAAGGTGCGAACACGCTGCCGTAGCCTTGCAGATCTGGTGCGCGCCTTTCAACGGAAGCGGCTAAAACCTCCTGCCATTCTTCGGGAGACAAGATACCCGGCGACTGAGCTTGTGGCTTTTCACAGGTCAGCTGAGAGCCGTTCGCTTGTTCTTGCAGATGTGTCGGCGTTGTATGGCCTCTGTCCATCAAGCCCCCTTGTTTTACCGAGTTCACAGCCCACCTCACCTAAGGTTAGCCTAGTGGTAACGAACCTTGATTAATCTGTCGATCAGGAGATTGCAGGGGCTCTTGAGGAACCTCTGGGATTATCAGGAGAACAGAACATGGCCCATCAAGTTGCCGGATATTCTGCCATGGCGAAGACCTATCATTGGATCGTCGCCATTCTGGTTTTCATCATGGTTCCGATGGGTCTGGTTATGACCGATCTTGGGCCGGGCGCTCTGCAAAACACGCTCTACTTCTACCACAAGAGTATCGGTATACTGTTGTTTTTGCTGGTGGTTCTGCGTCTGTTGCAGCACTGGATTACACCAGCGCCTCCACCGCCTGCCTCCCTTTCGCCGGCACTGCGGATCGTTTCACGGTCGGTGCATGGGTTGCTTTATCTGGTGTTGATCGTCAATCCCATTCTCGGATGGATTGGGCTTTCTCTTTACGGTGCGCCAATTCCATTCTTCGGCTTGTTTGATCTGCCCAGCTTAGTGCCACAGGATCGTCCGAATGCAGAGGGTATTCTGGACTTTCATGCCACCGTTGGCGTTGTTTTTGCTTGGCTTATTGCCTTGCATGTGCTTGGTGCATTTTATCACTGGCTGATAGCAAAAGACGGCATTATTGAGCGCATGACGACAGCGCCCTATCAGAAGCCTAAGAACTGACTGAGGTTGTCTGCTCTGTGCCAACACACATTGGCAGAGCATTCAGGGCTTCATCAATGGAAGAGCACTTCACGCCACCATTGTACTCAGGGCGCTTGATCACGGCGACAGGTAAGCCCAGCTCTCGTGCAGCCTTAATTTTTCCATAAGATGCTGATCCACCACTATTTTTGCTGATGAGCCAATCGACCTGTAACTCTTGAAATAGCTTAGCCTCTGCTTGCCAGTCGCTGTTTGGCAGGCCTTCGATGTAGTTTGCGTTTTTTAAGGCGTTGGTTTGCGTTGGTATGTTGAGAGTGCGGATGATGAAGGTAAGATCCGGACGGTTTTTAAGCGGTGCAGCTACTTTTGAACTTGCTGCGAAGAAGACTTTTTTATCTGGGGGCACCAACTTCAGAGCTGCTTCAATAGTCTCAGCAAACTGCCAGTTATCGTCTGTTTCCTGCTTCCATGGCGCACGCTCAAAGCGGATCAATGGTAGAGAGAGACGCGTAGTTGCTACAGCTGCGTTATGAGACATCTGAGCGGTGTAAGGGTGAGTTGCGTTGATTACCGCTGCTATGTTCTGAGATTGAAGATACTCGACCAATCCTTCTGTGCCACCGAAGCCCCCGGTTCTGGTTGGTGCAATCAGATCTGCTGGGCTTCGTGTCACGCCAGCAAGCGAGGCGATGAGTTCATATTTTGAAGTGGCAGCGAGAGCCTCAATCAGTTTCCGCGCATCTTTTGTGCCGGCCAGCACGAGGACTTTCGGCTTCTTGAGCATCACGACTGCTCCAATTGAACGTTTTCATTGGCTGGCGCGTGGCCTTGAACCTGACCTTGTCGATCAACTACGATAATCTCAACACTCACTGGAGCTCCACGGAGGATGTTCAAAGCAGCTTTTTGTGCACGCAGAGCTATGGCTTCTCCGATTTGAAGCCCCTCTTTTGTTGCTTGTTGTGCCACGTATGAGACGAGTTTTGCTTCTCTGGTTTCTTTGAGGAGTGCCTCTGACGCACCTGCTTGCTTCAGCACATCTGCCAGAGCCTCGAAGTCCACTGCAGAACGGGCTGAGTGCAGGTCCATGGCGCCTTGGGCGAGCTTTGTCAGCTTTGCTATGCCGCCGGAAATCGTCAGTTTGGAGACCGGGTGCGCGCGAAGGTACTTCAAGAGGCCGCCAGCGAAATCTCCCATGTCGAGATAGGCTTGCTCCGGTAGGTTTGGATAGTATGCGCGCAGGACATCTTCAGATGTGGCACCTGTTGCAGCGGCAACATGGGTGAGGCCAGTGGCACGTGCAACATCAACTCCGCGATGGATTGAGGCGATCCAGGCTGCGCAGGAGAAGGGACGGACGATGCCTGTCGTTCCAAGAACCGAGAGGCCGCCGACAATGCCAAGCCGCGGGTTCATGGTTTTTTGCGCAAGTTCCTCACCATTCTGGATCGAAATCTCAACATCAACAGCCACTGCAACTCCATGAGCATCCGCAAGTTTTTGCAGTTCACTGGTGATCATCTGGCGGGGGACAGGATTGATCGCTGGTTCACCGACCGGGATTGGTAAGCCCGGCTTTGTGACTGTGCCGACACCTGCACCGGCAAGGAAACGGATTCCGTTGGCTTGGGCGTTGTGCCTAACAGCGGCCTGAATGCAGGCTCCGTGCGTGACATCCGGGTCGTCTCCAGCGTCTTTGATGATGGCTGCTGTTGCTGCGTTTTCTTCCAGCTTTTCGAAAGCCAGAGCGAAGGCAGGTTGCTCTCCGCGAGGCAGCGTAATGGTGACCGGATCAGGGAACTCACCCGACAACAAAGCAGCATAGGCTGCCTTGGCTGCGGCTGTTGCGCAGGCGCCTGTTGTCCACCCTGTTCTCAGTTTTTTCTGCCCGGTTTCAGCCATGTGGCGACTATACAGATTTAGCGGAAGATACCAAGCAGAAGGCTTTGGACTTCCAATTGGTTTCCAATTAAATTGCTACGCAAAATCACATAATATGCGAGAGCCGCTTGATCGATATCTCCCTCCCCCAATTTGAATTTCCAGTTCTTGAATCCGGATGGGTTTGGCTTGCGGGTGCCGGGCCCGGTGATCCCGGCCTCCTGAGCCTCCATGCATTGAATGGTCTGCAGCAAGCTGACGTGATTGTTTATGACGCGCTGGTGGATGAACGCATTCTTCAATTGGCCGGGAATGAGACTGAAATCATTTATGCGGGAAAGCGCGGCGGGAAACCCTCCCCCAAGCAGTCCAGCATCTCGATTAAGCTGGTGGAACTGGCAAAATCTGGCAGGCGTGTGTTGCGGCTTAAAGGCGGTGATCCGTTTGTGTTTGGTCGCGGTGGTGAAGAGGCGCTTGCGCTGGTGGAAGCCGGAGTTCCTTTCCGTATCATACCCGGCATTACGGCAGGTGTTGGTGGGCTGGCCTATGCAGGTATTCCAGCGACCCATCGCGGGGTTAATCAAGCGGTTACGTTCCTCACAGGTCATGATCAGAATGGGGTTGCGCCAGACCAACTGGACTGGGATGCTCTTGCCAAAGGATCACCCGTGATCGTGATGTACATGGCGATGAAGCATATTTCGCTGATTACAGAGAAGCTGATGAATGGCGGACGAAGCGCTGCCGAGCCTGTTGCAGTGATTTGCAACGCCACGCAACAGCATCAACAGGTATTGGAAACAACGCTTGGTTCCTGCGCTGATGACATTGCGAAAAGCGGATTGAAGCCACCTGCTATTGTCGTTGTGGGTGATGTCGTAAATTTGCGAGAGCAATTGAACTGGATTGAGCCAGCTTTGGCTCGCACCTCTCAAAAGGAAGAGGAACCTGCCCTATGACCATCGCGAAGGGTTTCGTCATTGCAGCGCCGTCTTCAGGGTCTGGCAAAACAACCATTACACTGGCGTTGCTGCGTGCTCTTCGTGATACCGGGGTTCGGATCTCCTCCGGCAAATCCGGGCCAGATTATATTGATCCGGCTTTCCATAGTGCTGCTTCCGGTCGTCCTTGCCTGAACTACGATGCCTGGGCCATGTCATTGGCTCAACTCTCTCTCAACGCCACAGAGCAGGAAAAACACAGCGATATCGTTGTCATTGAAGGGGCGATGGGCTTGTTTGACGGAGCAGCGGATGGATCTGGCTCTGTTGCTGAACTTGCCGTGCATCTGGGCTTGCCTGTTATTCTCGTGGTGGACTGCAAGTCTCAGGCGCAATCAGTAGCGGCCTTAGTCCATGGCTTCCTGACTTATCATCCGCACTGCCACATCGCAGGTGTTATTCTCAATCGCGTCGGGTCAGAGCGGCATGAGCGGATATTGCGGCATGCGCTGGAGCAGTTGAATGTGATCGTGTTGGGGGCTTTTTATCGCTCAGAAAAGCTGGCTTTGCCAGAGAGGCACCTTGGCCTTGTGCAGGCGAGTGAACGTGAGGATCTGGAAGAGTTTTTGAATGCGGCAGGTGAGGTCGCGGCTGAAAGTGTCGATGTGCCAGCACTGATGCGATTGACGAAGGTGCTTGCTATTCCCGCAAGAGAGAACAAAGAGCTCACAGGCATCTCGCATCTACCACCACTTGGACAACATATTGCGATTGCTAAGGATATTGCTTTTGCGTTCAGCTATGAGCACCTGCTGAGTGACTGGCAAAAACAAGGCGTTACCCTCTCCTTCTTCTCTCCATTGGCCGATGAAGGCCCATCCACTGACGCAGACGCAGTGTTCTTGAGTGGCGGTTACCCTGAGCTTCATGCTGAAAAGCTCTCTCATTCCAATGGCTTCAAGAGTGGAATGAAAACGGCAGCCGATGCAGGCAAGCTGATTTATGGTGAGTGCGGCGGGTATATGGTGCTGGGCGACGCTTTGACGGATAAGAGTGGCCAGTCCCACGAGATGCTTGGTCTTCTGCCTATCGAAACCAGCTTTGCAAACCGAAAGCTGCACCTTGGTTATCGCAAACTCAAGACGACTGAAGCTGCTGGTGCGTCTGGCTTTCCTTGGCTCAAGCCTTTGGGAGCTCACGAGTTTCATTACTCAACATTGACTGTTAAGTCTGAAGCCCCGTCCCTCTTTGCTGCACAGGATGCTGAGCATCATGAGCTTGATCCTCTGGGCCACATCAATGGCCGTGTGATGGGATCATTTGCTCATGTGGTAGCTGAAAGAAGCGAAGAATGGTGGTCCGCTTCTTTCTGATTGAGTAGATCAGGCTATCGCTTTTGCCTTCTTTTTCGGCCTCAGAACATGCACGTGGTTGGCATCATAGAGCGCGCTGTCACGAAACTCCTTGCCAGCTTTCAAAGCCGGGCCAACGAAGATGAGCGCAGTTCTGGTAATCTTCGCGGCTTTTGCCTTCTCACGGATATCTGCCAGGGTTCCATGAATGAATGCCTCATCCGGCCAGCCCACGCGATAAGCGATGATTACCGGGCAATCCTCACCGTAAAGCGGTGAGAGCTTGCGATAGATCTCGCCCAAGTTTCTGACAGATAAGTGAATTGCCAGAGTTGCTCCAGAACGCCCCAAGGTTTCCAGATCCTCACCCTCTGGCATGCCAGAGGATTGCATTGAAGTTCGGGTGATGATGATGCTCTGCGCGATTTCCGGAATCGTCAGTTCCGTTTTCAACGCAGCCGCTGCTGCTGCGAACGCAGGGACGCCGGGGGTCACATCGTACTCAATGCCCAGCTCATCCAAGCGACGCATTTGTTCTGCAGTTGCGCCGTATATGGATGGATCGCCGGAGTGAACACGAGCAACATCCAGCCCTTTTTCGTGAGCCTTCGCGATCTCGTCGATGATCTCATCCAAGGTCATGGAAGCTGTATCCATGACGAGCGCATCATCAGGCGCAGCTTCGACAATTGCAGGTGGCACCAGTGAACCGGCGTAGAGACAGACTTTGCAGGTTTCGATAAGCCTCAGCGCCCGCACAGTGATCAGCTCAGGATCACCCGGCCCTGCCCCAATAAAATGAACCGTCACGCTGCAGTCTCCGTTTCTTTTGTCGGTGCGTCGATCTTCTTGGCATAGCCACGCGGTGTGTAGACGAAGTGCAGAGACTGGCCGTCCCCGCCCAAGCGGGTCTGGCTGCATCCCACAATTACGGTGGTCAGCATGTCCACATCATCGACCCTGAGATCTTTCAGGGTGGTCGTGGAGATAGCCTCATCCTCTCGCCCGATGTTTGAGCCAAGAATGACAGGCGTGTTTTCAGGGCGATGTTCAAGCAGCTTTTCACGTGCCCAAGCCAGCTGCGTGCGGCGGCGTTTGGAGACCGGATTGTAGAAACCAATCACGAAGTCACCGATTGCAGCTCCTTCCAGGCGCTGCTGGATTGTCTCCCATGGAGTCAGAAGATCTGACAGGGAGATGGCGCAGAAGTCATGACCGAGCGGAGCACCAATGCGGTTGCTGAGAGCAATCATGGCTGAAATACCCGGTGCCGAGGCGACTTCAACGCGGCGAGCCGCATCGCTGACACCGCCGTTTTCCTGCGGGCGGTCGAGCAATTCGAAGACCAAAGCCCCCATGGCATAAACACCTGAGTCTCCAGAACAAACCAGCGCTACGTTGTGGCCCTGTCCCGCTCTTTCGAGCGCAAAACGGACGCGTTCTTCTTCGGCACCCAGAGGGAAAGCATGGCGTTGCTTGCCTCTGATGAGTGAGGAAACCAGATCCAGATAGAGACCGTAACCAACCACTTCATCCGCTTCAGCCAACCAGCTGGACGCTTCCGGCGTGCGCCATGCTTCTTGCCCCGGACCGATGCCGATCACGTGCAGGCGGCCTCGAGCCCGGCCAATCTTCTCGTGATTGATAGGAACTGACGCTTTGGCAATAGCGACTGTGGCGTTGGCTGTTTTCTGTTTTTCCAACACGAGTATGCCAGATGATCCTACACCGGCTAATGCAGAACCTTCACTGACGCCATAGCAGCCGACTTCAGCAAAAACCAAATCCGATGGATTTTGCAGGCGCTCTTTGTGTTCGTTGAGTTCCTCAGCTGTGAATAGGCGGAAAGGCTTGTTGTAGCGGGCGGCGAGTTTGTTCATCGCCACTTCATCGGCCTTCAAGTCGATACTGGCAAAGGCAGCAACGGCGCCGATTGAGATGTTCGCTTGTTCCAATCCCTTCTGGAGAAGATCATCAAGCTCTTCCAGCGAACACCCTCGTGAGCAGCCGAGGCCTACCACATGTGTTTGCGGGTGGAACACCAGCTTGCCGTGATGTCCATCCTGAGGTTCTTCTGTGGCAACAATCTCCAGATCTGCATCATCTGCGACAGGAAGGGTTGCAGCTTCCAGCCAATCCGCTTGCCCTGAAAGCTTCACGGTATCACCCGCCAGCATGTGAGCCATTACAGACTTGGCGTCTGTTGGATTGGCGAGTGTCCAGCCCTCTGGGGGATCATCCAGCGCAACGCCAAAGACATTATCGCCTGCTGTGGTGATTGCGGCGTGACCTTTCAAAATCTCCGCAATCTCGTGAGCAAGGGCATTTGCTCCGCGGTGGCCGCCTAACAATGGCACAACGCTTGAGCCGTCTTCAGATACTGCGATTACCGGGGGCTCATTGCGCTTTTCAGCCAGGACTGGCGCAAGGGCGCGGATGAGAATTCCGGCAGCACAGATGCCGATGATTGGTGTACCTGACTGGAACAAGGACCGCAGATGGTCCATTGGTTCCGAGAAGGACAGATGATAATCGACGTTGGGCTTTGAGCCACGCCGTGCAAAGCCGTGAATGAGGCTTTCATCCAGAACAGTGGAGAGCTTCTGAGCCGTTTTTAAAGCGACCGGGCTGATCACAACGATTGCGGGTGCAACGTCCATGCCTCTTCTCCCTTATAGACAATTATCATTGAAAAATACGGTGCTGTTTCGTTTGGATAGTCCGCCAAGCGGGACACCACCATTTCCGGCAGGGTCGCACGTTCAACGTATCCGGCAGCACCAAGTAATCCCAGTTTTTCGAGCAGAGCTTTCACGCGTGGCAGATGGCGTCCGACCTTCATGATGACGAAGGCGTCTGACTGCATAATCCGCTGTTCGAGCTGCTCATCTTCCAACGGGCCCGGAATGATGGTGAGCACCTCATTGCGGGCTGCAAGCGGTCTTCCCAAAGCAGCCGCACAGGCATTCACGGATGAAACGCCCGGTACGATTTCGCAGGCGAAGTCTCCCCTCAAACGCTCATAGAGGTACATGAAGGAGCCATAAAGGAATGGATCGCCTTCACACAGGACGACGACATCCTCACCAGCTTGCAGCTTAACCGAGATTGATTCTGCCGCTTGGTCATAGATTTCCTTGGCCGGAAACCGGTTGACCTTCATAGGCATTTCAATCGGGATCTCAGAGGTTCCCTCTTGGATATACAGCGCGGCTATTTGGCGGGCGAAGCTTGGCACTCCAACGGCTGCGGGATAAGCGATGGTTTTTGCGGAGCAAATGAGCCGGTGAGCTTTCAATGTCAAAAGCTCAGGATCTCCTGGTCCAAGACCAACGCCATAAAGCGTACCAGTCATGACTTCACCAAGCTCCATTGTGTCACCGGCATCAAAGGACGCCAGCCCGTGAGACCGCCGATGGGATCCGCTCTGGAGATTGCAATCCGGCACAGTTCTCCACCGAACTTTTTCCAACCCTCGGCCAACACCTGCTCTCCTTCCAGAGTGACAGCGTTGGCAACCAAGCGACCTCCTGATGGCAGTGCGTCAAAGCATGTTTTGAGTATACCTGCTGACGTGAGGCCACCTCCAACAAAAATTGCATTTGGCTGCGGCAAATTATCAAGTGCCTCAGGGGCTTTGCCCTCAACGAGCTTGAGTTGAGGCGTGCCCAGAGCGGCGGCGTTGCCACGAATGAAGACACTTCGCTTTTCCAGCGGTTCGATGGCAACTGCCTTTGTATCTTTTGCTGCACGCAGCCACTCAATGCCGATGGAACCGCTGCCTGCGCCGATATCCCACAGGAGCTGGCCCGGAATGGGAGCAAGTTTGGCAAGCGTGACTGCGCGTACTTCCTGCTTGGTCATCTTGCCATCGTGCCGGAATGCAGAATCCGGCAGGCCAGGTGTGCGTGACAAAACAGGGGTGTTGGGGATCGGCTTGGCTTCAATTGCGACGGTGTTCAGCTCTGCGGCTTCACCGTTGTACTCTTCAGCTTCGCAGGAGCTTACTTTCTCCTGAGGGCCACCGAGATGCTCAAGAACAGTGAGCGAGCTGGCGCCGTAGCCTTCATCTGCGAGAAGGTCGGCAATCTCTCCCGGTGCTGCACCGTTTGATGTGAGCGCGATGATCCGTGCACCCGGATAAAGGAAACCGCGCAAGGTATCCAAAGGCCGTCCATGCAGGCTGAGTGTTTCTACATTTTGCAGAGACCACCCCAAGCGGCTTGCCGCCAACGAGAAGGCTGAGAGATGCGGGATGACCTCAATTTCCTCAGCACTGAACTGGCGATGCAGCGTTGCTCCGATACCGAACCATTGTGGATCTCCCGTCGCGAGGACAACCGTGTTCTGACCGCGGTATGATGCAAGCTCTTCAATGCCCTTTGTGAGGGGAGATGGCCATGCCTTCATCTCACAGGAGATATCCTGAGCAGCTCCCTTCAGAAGCTCCAGATGTCTGGCTCCACCGTAGATCAGAGATGCTGATTGCAGGGCTGATTGGGCTGCGGGGGACAGGCCATCAAAACCATCCTCACCAATACCAATGATTGTGAGCCAAGGTGCAGTTTGACTGCTCATTTTGATGCCTCCGGGCTCTTTTCTTCGGGCAGACCTGCCGCCATCGCATTGACTGCCGCGGCTGCAATTGCGGAGCCACCTCTACGCCCCAATAGGGTGAGAAACGGTATGCCGAGGGCGCTTTCCGCCAGTGCCTGTTTGGACTCCGCTGCACCAACAAAGCCAACCGGAAAGCCGAGAATTGCTGCCGGTTTGGGAGCGCCTCTTGCTATCATCTCCAGCAGATGGAACAGAGCCGTCGGCGCATTGCCGATGGCAACCACTGCACCATCCAAATGCGATTTCCAGAGTTCAACGGCAGCGGCTGATCTTGTTGTGTCAAGCTGTCTTGCCAGTTCAGGAACCTCTGGCTCATTCAGAGTACAGATGACCTGATTGCTTGCTGGCAGATACTTACGGATCACCCCGTGAGCAACCATCTCCACATCTGTCAGAACAGAAGCGCCATTACGCAAAGCTTCATTGGCCTTTGCGACAACATCTTCAGAATACGCCAGGTCCTGCGGGATGTCGGTCATCCCACAGGAGTGGATCAGGCGAACTGCGATAGGCCTCAGGTTTTCTGGCAGGCTTTCAAGTTCAGCCTCCCCCCGTACGATGGAAAAGGACTGCCGATAGATTTCGGCAGGATCCTTAATGTAATCGTAGGGTGCCAGAACTTCATCATTCATGTTCTGGCCCATACTCAGGCATCATCCTTCAGCATGGATTTTGGCCCAAGAGGGTGATCTGCATGTGGATACGGATGATGATGGTGATCATGCCCGTGGTCATCACCATGATGGTGGTGGTGATGGTGTCCATGCCCGTGGCTATGGTCGTGAGAATGGCTGTGCGCATGATCATGGGAGTGCGCGCCTTTGCTGTCACACTCACCTGTGCACGTCACATCGCATAGCTTGCACTCAGCCTCATCACCCAAGCCTTCCACGTGGTGGTGGTGGCTTTCCTGCGGCAGGCCGATCTCCGCCTCAAATCCAAGCACCTGCTCTCTGTATTTGCAGAGCTGGCAATTCATGTTGTTGGAGCCTTCAAGGATCTCAGTGACACGCTCCTGCATTGTGTCGATGACCTTCGGGTGGTCGTTGAGATAGCCAGCCTTGATGAACTCGATATCTGGATGGCGCGCGGCAACGTCATCGGTGAAGTTGTAGATGCGCTGAACCAATACACCGGTGAACAGGAAGTATGGGAACACGATGATGCGCTTGTAGCCAAGCTTGACGGCATGCTCCAGACCCGGCTCAACCAACGGGAAAGTTACGCCAGAGTAGCAAGTTTCTGCCCAGCCAAAGCCGAAGCCTTCCCACAGCATGCGGGTGATCTTGGCGACATTAGAGTTTGCGTCCGGATCTGATGCGCCGCGACCGACAACCATCAGCAAGGTTTCTTCCGGCTTCACTTCAGGATCTGCAGCATCAATGGCTTCCTGAATGCGAGCGCCTGCGGCCTGTACCATGCGGGTGTCGACGGCGAGTTCGCGGCCATACTCGATAGACACTTCAGGATGCTTGGCCTGATAGGTGTTGAGCACGGAAGGAATATCATTCTTCGCGTGCCCTGCAGCAAACAGCATGCCCGGAACAGCCAGAATGCGCGTGCAGCCCTGCTCCCTCAAGTTGTCGAGACCTGAATGGATCACTGGGTTCGCAAACTCCAGATAGCCATAGTCCACTGGCAACTCAGGAAATCTTTCACGAATACCTTCTGCAAGGCGTGCAAATTCGGCGACTGCACCTCTGTTTCGACTGCCATGTCCGCAGATCATGACGCCGAGTTTTTCTTCTGTTTTTTTCGTCATTATGCTGGCTCTGCTTCTGCGCTTTCTGGAGTGAGACCGCCATCGGTCTCGGCGGCATCTGGCGTGGTTTCTTCAGCAGATGCGGATCGCTTTTTGGCTTTGGCTGCTAATCCGGCGATGATTGCTGCACCGGTGACAGCAGCGATACCAATCCAGTGGCTGTGGCCTGCGAGCTCGCCCAAATGGCCGGCATGTGCAAAGGCAGCAGACGAGGAAAGACCCATTACTCCGGCAAGGAGCACAGGCTTCAAATAATAAGACATGTTCTATCTCCAACATGCAGCAGTGCCTTCCATTGCCAAAGGCAACAGGGGGTTCCGCTGTCATTTAAGGAGACGTCGCAAAGACAATAGATGGACCGACGAAATAGAACATCGGCCGCGCACCAGAGGTCCGCAGCTTCACACATTACTTCGTCAGACAGCTTCGATTCTGGTCCCCGATGTGGGTCGACCGCCCCCGAAATCCATTTCAGTCCGTCACGGGACGCCGTCCATAGTTTTACGTGGAGCACGCTAGTTGCCCCCCCTGGAGATAGCAAGCTGATAATTTGCGCAATTGGTCGATACCAGAGGTTTTCTTAGGTGCAAAATTACGGGGAACTTGATCGAAGTGTTTGACTTACACCTGCATCTGGCATTGCTATTATAGACAGGCCCCAGCCTATTAAGAGGGTCGCTTT
Source organism: Pseudovibrio sp. SCP20 (assembly GCF_057774105.1). Lineage (NCBI taxonomy): Bacteria > Pseudomonadati > Pseudomonadota > Alphaproteobacteria > Hyphomicrobiales > Stappiaceae > Pseudovibrio > Pseudovibrio sp. SCP20. Next base: position 73,077 of record NZ_JBYMDH010000002.1, read on the forward strand.
TGTGGAGAATGCGTTATGAAAAAAGAGCTTGTCCTCACCGTCGTTGCTGATGACCGCCCAGGTCTGGTTGGTGAAATCTCCAAGGTGGTTGCTGATCACAAGGCAAACTGGATCGATAGTTCCCTTTCACGTTTGGGAGGTCAGTTTGCAGGGATTGTTCGTGTGCATGTTGACAAAGCACAGGCAGCGGATCTCTCAGCAGCTTTGATCAAGCTTGAAACGCTGGGTCTAACCATCGGCATTCACGAGCACAACACGGGCGATGCTCCGGCTGGTGCTCATGCGCTTCTTCATATTCTGGGGCAAGATCAACCCGGCATGATCAGCCGCGTATCCAGCGTACTGGCAGATTTGCATGTGAGCATTGAAACTCTGGAATCTCTGGTTGAGCCGGGTTCCATGAGTGGTGATCTGATGTTCCGCGCAAATGCCCGCATTATCATTCCGCCGCATCTGTCTCCGACGGAAGTGTCTGAGGCACTTGAAGGAATTGCGGCTGACCTGATGATTGACGTTGAACTCAATGAAGCAGCAGTAGAAGAGAACTGATCTCTTACTCGCATCACGTTGTTCTCAGATCTCTCCCGGGTAACTACGTATTTTCCCTCGCTCCATGCTGGAAATTACGTTAGTTATGGCTGTTTGGTTCAATTCCCGAGGAAGATCTGATGCAAGAGACTGTACGGACGATTACAGCGCTTCGCGGCCATGTGTTTCAATTTAGCGGCGATCCGTTCTGCGATAATCCGGCAGAGGCTCTGACTGACTGGTCTGATGGACTTGTCGTAACTGAAAACGGCAAGATAACCGCAGTGGGCGATGCAGCAGAGCTGCTGAAGACACTGCCGGATGATGCGATGGTTCATGACCACAGCGGCCAATTCATTCTGCCGGGTTTCGTGGATTGCCACGTTCACTATCCGCAGACTGAGGTGATCGCCTCATATGGCGCACAGCTGATTGAGTGGCTGAACACCTATACTTTCCCAGCTGAATCCAAGTTTGGCGACATTGATTATGCACGGCGTGCTGCAGATGTTTATTTGCAGCAGAGCTTTGCCAATGGCATCACCAGCGCTTCTGTTTACTGCACCATTCACCCTGAATCCGTCGATGCTCTGTTTGAGCAGGCGGCGCGTTACAACATGCGGATTGCCGCCGGTAAAGTGATGATGGACCGCAATGCGCCGGAAAACCTGCGTGATACAGCCCAGACTGGCTATGACCAATCCAAGGCATTGCTGGAGAAGTGGCATGGGCAAGGCCGTGCGCTTTACTCCATCACTCCACGATTTGCGCCTACCTCCACGCCAGAGCAGATGGAAGCAACCGGGGCTCTCTGGAAAGAACATCCTGAGGTGCTATTGCAAACCCATACCTCTGAAAACCGTCAGGAGCTGGAATGGGTTGGTGAGCTTTATCCTGAGCATCCTGATTATGTTGGTGTTTATGAGCACTTTGGATTGCTTGGCAAAGGCTGCATCCTTGGGCACGGCATTTACCTGAATGACCGCGAGAAATCGCTCATTCACGAGACAGGAACGTCGATCGCTCACTGCCCAACCTCAAACACCTTCATCGGTTCCGGCTTGTTTGATGTGCGCGGCTCGCACTTTACGCACGAACCGATCAGCGTTGGACTGGCAACGGATGTGGGTGGTGGCTCCAGCTTCTCCATGCTGACCACCATGCGGACAGCCTATGAGGTGGCTCAGCTGCAGGGATACTCACTGCATCCGGTGCAAGCGTATTATCTGGCAACCGTTGGTTCAGCGAAGGCGCTCTATCAGGAAAACCGGATTGGTAACATCAAAGTGGGTATGGAAGCTGACTTTGCGATTATTGATCCGCTTTCAACCCCGCTTATCCGACATCGGATGGCTTATGCCAACAACGTGATTGAGCAGCTGTTTATCCAGATGATCCTTGGTGATGACCGCGCTATTGCAGCGACTTATGTTGATGGCAAGCGCGTGTACTCTCAAGCAGCTTAAGCATTGAGTGGGACTGGTTGAATGATCAGTCCCGACTGCTTGTATCGGCAGTTTCAAGGCCCTTCCCGAAGTGGAAATAACACAGCAAGTAGCAAAGCAGTGTCACAGCTGCTGCGGTGCCGAATACGAACTCGTAGCTTTGCGTGAACAGGAATATTGAGCTGGAGATGGACATGCCGATTGTTCCGCCCAACATCTGAGAGGTGATCATCACCCCACTCGCCTGCCCCTTTTTTGTCAGCTCCACCGAGTCCACGGATGACTTCATAGAAGGCAGAAACAACAATGGCATCGCAGCGCCCCATGCAAGAAGCGCAGGCAACAGCAGCCAGTAGTCGTCCTGTGCAATGAAGGCGGTTAGCCAGAGGGTGGCGCTGGAGAGCACAAAGAGCCCACACATTGCTGGCGTGCGAACTCCGAATTTGTCAACGCAAACGCCGCTTAAGCCTGCTGTTGCAGCATTCATCACGACTGCGGACATCAATGCAAGGCCTGCGAAGAATGGGGCAAAGCCGAGTTTATCCTGAAAATACAGCGCTCCAAAAATGAACATCACGATTTTGGAGTACTGCGCCTGAAAAACAACAAAGGCTGCCACAGCGAAGGACGGTTTTCTGAAGAACCGCACCTGTATGAGTGGTGCTTTTCTGCGGAGTTCATTCCAGACGAAGATCGTCAGCGCAGTCACTCCGATGATGAAAGACAGCAGGATATCTCTTGAGGACCAGCCCCACTCCGGCGCTTGCATGATGGCCAGGACGAAGAAGAACAGCCCGACAAGCAGCGTGATGAAGCCCAGCCAGTCGAAGGAATAGTTCGAGATATCTCGATCTGGTCCATGAGCGACCCGGCCTTTCAGTGGAGCAAGGGCAATCACCAAGCAGACAATCAGGACAAACGGTGGGTTGATCCAGAAGATCCAACGCCATGAGAAGTAGCTCGTGAAGTACCCACTGACCAACGGCCCTGAAGAGAGAAAGATGGTTGCGATGGATCCAAAGATGCCCAGCGCAAATCCTCGTCGTTCAGGTGGGAAAATACGAGAGATCGCAACGATCGGAAGAGGAAACATGATCGCGGCGCCAATGCCCTGCACCACACGTGCGCCAACCAGAAAGCTTCCGTTTGGCGCAAAACCACAGGCCAGTGAGGCCAAACCGAAGATGATCATGCCCGACAGGATCAGATAGTTGATATTCACCAGATCTGCCAGCTTACCGCCCAGCGCAACCAGTGCCGCAAACATCAGCAGATAGGAGTTTACCACCCAGTGCGCCTGAGTGAGCGTCATGCCAAACTCTTCGGAGATGGTTGGCAGCGCTAAACTGACGACCGTCTCATCCAGCAATGTTAAGCCGAGGATGAAGCTCATGGCAGCCAAGAGCACCCATCGGTGAGTTACCGAAGGCATACAGTCATCATGAGAGTGATTTTGTGTTAGCTCCGTCATTGGCCACCGGCACCTCTGGGGGCCGGTGCCATTGGGCGCAGCCACTTGCGAGAGCTTCTAGCTACCACGACGGTGAGAAACCGCTTAAGAGCGCACTTTGGTATACGCTTAGCAGAGCCCTAAGGCTCGGGTGACAATTGCACAGATCACCCGAGCCTCAAGAATGTCAGTTCTGGGATTTATTCACCCAGAGCAAGGCCTTCGCGGCGTGGGTCGACCCCACCTTGCAGGCCATCAGCTGTAATCACAATTCCGTGCAGACCGGAGTTGAGATCACGAATGTTGGTTTTGTAGCCCATTGCATCCAGAGCTGGTTGCAGCTTTTCAGCAGCGGTGCCTTTTTCAAGGTCATAGGTGCCAAAGCGGTTGACCAGATGCGGCATGGAAATCGCTTCCTGAATGTTCATGCCCCAGTCCAGATTTGCGACCAGTGTTGTTGCCACATAACCAATGATGCGGCTACCGCCCGGAGACCCAACAACAACGAACGGCTTGTCATCCTTCATGACGATTGTTGGTGCCATGGAAGAACGTGGACGTTTGCCCGGTTCAACACGGTTTGCAATCGGCACGCCATCACGGTGAGTGCGGAATGAGAAGTCTGTCAGCTCGTTATTGAGCAGGAAGCCGTTGGTCATCAGGCGAGAGCCAAAGCCGTTCTCAATGGTGGTTGTCATGGAAACAGCATTGCCATTCGCATCCACAATGGAGAAGTGGCTGGTGGATGGCAGCTCAATGCTTTCATCATCAGCCAACAGCATGGCGTGATCCCAGGTTGGGTTGCCCGGTACGACCTGTTCTTTGGACAGTGCTTTATCGCCGCTCAGAAGCTCAGCACGCTCTTTCAGATAAGCTGGTGCCACAAGGCCTTTGGTTGGCATTGGCACGTAATCGCTATCTGCCATGTAACGACCACGGTCCGCAAACGCGAGACGTGATGCATCGCCAATCAGACGCCATGCATTCGGGTCGCCAGAGTTCATGGACGGCAGGTCGTAGCTGTTGAGCTGACCAAGGATTTGACCAACAGTCAGAGCACCTGATGATGGAGGGCCCATACCGCAGACTTCATAAGCCCGATACTCTGCACAAACAGCAGCGCGCTCTTTGATCTTGTAGTTTGCAAGATCTTCAAGGGCGAGCTTGCCTGGATTGCCTTTGGCAGACTGGACTGTCTCCACAATCGCTTTTGCAATCGCGCCCGAGTAGAAGCCATCTGCACCATCTTTGGAGATTGCTGTCAGCGTGGCTGCATACTCAGGGTTTTTAAGAAGATGTCCAACCGGAAGAGGTTTTCCGTCTGGCAGGAAGTAGTTTTTTGTTGTCTCGAAGCGAGAGAGACGCTCCTGATCCTTGGTGATCAAAGCGTTCAGACGTGGAGAGACCTCAAAGCCGTCCGCTGCCAGCTTGATCGCAGGTGCCACCAAGTCCGCCCAAGGCAATGATCCCAGCTTTGCGTGGGTATCATAGAGCAGTTTGACGGTGCCTGGTGTTCCGACTGACAGACCACCTACAACAGCATCATAGAACTTGAGCGGTTCGCCGTTTTCGTTCTGGAACAGTTCTGGCGTTGCAGAGGCTGGAGCGGTTTCACGACCGTCAAATGTGGTCAGCTTGCCTGTTTCAGCATCGTAGTAGACGAGAAAAGCGCCACCGCCGATACCGGAAGACTGAGGTTCAACCAATCCCAACATCAGCTGTACGGCAACCATTGCGTCGATGGCGTTACCGCCTGCTTTCAGGACATCAAAACCAGCCTGAGATGCATGGGGGTTTGCGGCGACTACCATAAACTTTTGCGCAGTCACCATTTGCTTGTCGGAGATGCCGCTTGCCATTTCCGGCGCGACGCTGTCTGCTGCCTCCTGCGCCTGAGCAGGTAGAGCCAGCCCTGCTGCCAATAAGGCAGAGACCCATAGTTTTTTCATTATTTTCCCTCCTGAAGCGGGCAAATTCCCGCTGATTAGATTAGATCTTCAAATTCACTTTCTTTTTTCAATGCAAAATCCAAAATTCCGCGTACATGTTCTGTGGTGCTATCAATGACCGGAGCGGAAATATCCTCCTGTCCCACCAACAGCCCAAGTTCCGTACAGCCCAGAATGACGCTGTCTGCGCCCTGATCCTGAGCCTTCCTTACAATCTGCAAAAGAGTGCGGCGAGAATCCTCGTTAATCTGCCCCCGACACAACTCATTATATGCAATGTCATGGACGACGGCTTGCCCTCCATTGTCAGGGACGACAACCGACATTCCATGGAGTTCCTCTAATCGCTTTATATAAAAATCATGTTCCATCACATAACGTGTTGCAAGCAAAAGTGGTTTTCTGCGTTTCACCTTTTGAATGGCAGTCGCAGTTGTTTCAGCAATATGAATGAATGGGATCGTCAAACCATCCTGGATGTAGGAGGCGACTTTGTGCATTGTGTTCGCACAGATCACAATGCAATCAGCACCGGCACTTTCTAACTTGTGTGCCGCCTGTTTTAGCAAGCTGCCCGCTTCTTCCCACTCACCGCGAGCAAGAAGCAATTCGATCTGAGAAAAATCGAAGGACCACAATAACAGCTCAGCAGAGTGAAGCCCGCCGAGCCGCATACGTGTTTGCTGATTTATCAGCCTATAATAAGTAGCAGTGCTCTCCCAGCTCATTCCTCCCAATAAGCCAATCGTTTTCATTTATTCCTCGACATAAAATACTCGTCGCAGGAACTATGTTGGCAAATTGTGCCGACTTAGAGAAGGTCGTTTTTTGTGCAGTCGAGCTGGGAGACCTGTTTTAAGGCACTCTGCAGGTGATGTCCTCACCATCTTTTGCTTCACAGCATGCCCACTCGGTGTACTCACCTGTGCATGCTTCGCCACCTACAGAACGACGATTGCAGAGTTTGTTCGTCTGGAAGGTATAGCGATCATCGGTATCGATATCAGTGAATCTATGGATGGGTCCGTTTGGAGCTTCCGGTCCGATAGTGACCTGAACTTCGCAAAGCTCGGTGTCAGTGGTATCCAGAGTGATGGAGGTTGCGTTCGCTTTCTGACCCAGCGCTAACACTAGGAAAAGAGCCGAAAACACAAAGAGGCCAAACCAGAGGGGGCGCTTGAAACACAGGGACATTATCTTCACCTTTAGTATTTTTCTATTAAAATTGAATAGAAATTACCTATTCAATTCTGAAGTGAAGGTAGCTGTCAGCTGTAAACTTAAGCCGCAAAGTGGGCGGTGAATTTTCATAAGATTACAATAAAGTAACCTAGGATAAGTCTATTGCCACTTAGTCATGTTCACACCCGGGTCAATTCCTAGTGTATTAATCCCACGGGCAGCAATTTCTTTGAGCATATCCTCTTTGTTTTGCATATCTGCATAAAATGGAGGCACTGGTGGTGTGATAATTCCACCCATCCGAGTCACCTTGAGCATCGCTTCCAGATGACCCTCATGCAACGGTGTCTCACGAGGCACGAGAACCAGCTTGCGACGTTCTTTCAGAACCACGTCTGCTGCCCGGGTCAGCAAGTTGTCAGAGAACGAATAGGCCACACCAGACAAAGTACGCATGGAACAAGGCGTGATGATCATGCCATCGGTGTGGAATGATCCACTGGCGATTGAGGCAGTCATCTCATCGGGCGCGTATGTGACGGAAGCCAGCGCGCGCAACTGCTCAACACCATCATCGCCAAGCTCATGCTGGACAGAGGCAACCGCACCTTTGGAATGCACGAGGTGTGTTTCAACACCCAATACCTGCAGAATTTCCAGTGTCTTCAGAGCAAGTTGAGCTCCAGATGCTCCAGAAACTCCAACAATGATGCGCTTGGCCATGCAGATTACTCGCTTCCCTCAGAAGAACCTGTTTTCTCTGCTGGAGAGATAGCATCGTTTGGCTGATCTTTGTTCTGTTTTTTCGGCAGACCACCGGGGAACAGTTCATCCCAGCGGTCTTCAACCTTCTTGGTTAGCTCTTCTGGCATGCGCATGACTTCCGGCCAGTCGGTGCGTGTTTCAGAACCGATCTTGGTCGTCGCGTCGATGCCAAGCTTTCCGCCCAGCCCTTCCATACCGGATGCGAAGTCCAGCGTATCAACTGGGGTACGATCCAGAACGACAAGGTCACGAGATGGATCCATGCGCGTGGCGACAGCCCACATCACATCGCTCCAGCTTCTGCAGTCAATGTCTTCATCAACCGTGATGATCAGCTTTGTCATGGTAAACTGAGGCAGCAGAGACCACATGCCCATCATGACGCGGCGTGCTTGACCCGGATAGCTCTTCTTGATCTTGAGAACTGCAATCCGATAGGAGCAGGCTTCTGGTGGCAACCACAGATCGACGACCTCCGGGATCTGCTGCTTGAGGAGCGGCAAGAAGACATCATTCATGGTCTCTGAGAGAACAGCTGGTTCGTCGGGCGCTCTGCCGGTGAAGGTGCTCATGTAAACTGGGTCCTTGCGGGCACGGATACCCGATACTTTAAATACTGGGAACTGGTCAGGGTCGTTGTAATAGCCGGTGTGGTCGCCAAACGGGCCTTCTTCGGCTGTTTCGGTTGGCTCAGCGAAGCCTTCCAGAACGATCTCAGAGGATGCTGGCACGTGCAGGTCTACGTGCTTGCAGGGGATCAGCTCCGGTCTGCCGCCAGATAACACACCAGAGATCATCAACTCACTGACGTCCGATGGTGTTGGGATCACGGCAGACAGGATTGTGGCTGGATCAGCGCCAATGACCACAGCGACAGGCATGCGCTCACCACGCGCCTGCCAGAGGCGGTGATGTGCTGCTCCGCCACGCATGGCAAGCCAGCGCAGGATGGCTTTGTCCTTGCCAATGACCTGAGCGCGGTAAATGCCGAGATTGTATTGAGAAGGATCGTCTTTCCCCGGAGGGCGGGTGATGACGATACCCCACGTGATCAATGGCCCTGCATCATTTGGCCAGCACATCTGGACCGGCAGCTGCTCTAGATCCACCGGCATATCAATCAGCGGAGAGGATCTTAGGCGTTTCGGTCTGGCGGCCCATGCCGCTTTTGCGACAGGTAAGGCGTCGATGAAGCCTTTCAGGCCTTTTGGTGGTTGTGGTGAGCGCAGGTAGGCCAGCAGCTCGCCCAAGGCAGGCAGCTCATCGGGCGCGCAGCCAAGGCCAAGAGCGACGCGTTCGCGCGTGCCGAACACATTTGTAAGCAGTGGCATGCTGCTCTGAGTTCCTGAACATGTGAGTGCATTGTCGAACTGAAGAACCGGACCGCCCTGCTCAATCACCTGACGATGGATTTCAGTGGCTTCGAACTGAGCCGAGACCGGAGCCTTTACTTTTACAAGCTCCTGCTGTGCTTCTAAAACATTGAGAAAGCTGGAGAGTGTCTCGAACTTCTTTTCTGTACGCCAATACATTCCATTACCAGATCAAAGGGTCGCTACCAGATTACCGCGGCCAACTTAGGATCTGTCCACCGGGTTAACACAGATTTGAAGGCAGTAGCCTTTCAGTTCCTTGACCTCCATCAATGATGAGTGCCGCTAGGATTAATAGGAGAGGATACTGATCAGTGGAGATTAAAGTATGTTCTTTAAACCGGACCGAGGCCTGTTTCCTCCTGCCCTGCAAAAAGCTCTCGGCATCTTGCCGGTTCCTCCGCTTGGCTTTGCTCTGACCAAGGCAGTGCGCCGGCTTGCCCGCACACGTCCAGATCTCTTTGAGCGTCTGGATACCTACAAACGCTCGCACTTCATCATTGATCCGATTGATATCCCGCACGTGTTCCGCCTTATTCCAAACGGAGAGCACGCGACTGTTGAGATGTTCAAGCGGAAAGATGCTCCTGAAGGTGCAGCACGCATCTCCGGACCGCTCATCGTTCTGCTTGGGCTGGTTGATGGCACCTATGATGGTGATGCTGTGTTTTTCACCCGCGATCTGGTGATTGAGGGCGATACGGACGCTGTGCTTGCGCTTCGCAACACCATGGAAGAAGCCGATCTCTCACCTGCTGAGTTCCTGGGCTTCAATGGTCGTCCGCGTGAGGTCGTGGATGGGGCAACCAACAAGACATTAGATCATCTGCGCCGACTACTCGACGCACCAACTGCCACTTCCTGATTGCCGCTGCAGGGTGGGAGCGCCCTGCGCGAACCAAGTGGTTCACTCTGTTATTTTCTGGAAGGTGTTTTATGCTTGGACAGCGCAACGATAATAATCCGTCGCTGGAGCTTGTTTGCCCAGCCGGTACACCAGCTGCTCTTAAAGCCGCCGCAGAAGCGGGCGCACACAGCATTTACTGCGGTCTGCGCAACGAAACCAACGCACGTAACTTCCCCGGCCTGAACTTCTCTGAAAAAGAGCTGAATGCCGGTGTCCGTCTTGCTCACAAACATGGCTCGCATGTTCTTGTGGCTGTGAACACGTTTGCCCGCGCAGGCGATACGCATATCTGGAAGCGCGCCGTAGATGCTGTTGCAGCTTCTGGTGCTGATGCGATCATCGCGGCAGACATTGCTGTGCTTGACTACGCTAAAGAAAAGCACCCGGACCTGCGTTTGCACCTTTCCGTTCAGGCGGCGGCTGCAACGCCTGAGTCCATCAGCTTCTATCAGGATACCTTTGGTGTTCAGCGTGTGGTTCTTCCGCGTGTGATGTCTGTTGAGGAGATCGTCAAACTCAACAAAGAGATCACGGTTGAAACCGAAGTCTTTGTTTTTGGTGGCCTCTGCGTGATGACAGAGGGGCGCTGTGCGCTTTCTTCTTACGCCACTGGTAAGTCTCCGAACCTGACCGGCGTGTGCTCCCCTCCTGGCGATGTTTCCTACGATGAAGATGGAAGCAATCTCTACGCGCGTCTGGGTGGGTTTACCATTGATGGCTTTGGTGAAGGCGAGACAGCTGGCTACCCAACTCTTTGTAAGGGTCGCTTCAAGGCAGAGGGCGAGACCTCTTACTTGTTTGAAGATCCTGTCAGCCTGAATGCAGCAAGCTTGTTGCCGCGCCTTCAGAAAGCCGGGGTGACTGCTTGTAAGATTGAAGGTCGTCAACGCGGTAAAGCCTATATCTCTCAGGTGGTGAAGGCCTTCCGTGCGGCAGTCGACGCTATGGATGCAGGCGGCAATGCAGAAGAAGAAGTATCCGCCATGTTGAGCGCGATGACTGAAGGTGGGCGTGAAACCACCGGCGCTTATAAGAAGATCTGGAGATAAGGACAGAACATGAGCAAGATTGAACTTTCCTTAGGTCCTAACTTCTTCAACTGGTCCAACGAGAAGCTCGTTGATTTCTACGCCCGCATTGCGGACGAAGCTCCTGTTGAGCGCGTTTACATCGGCGAAGTGATTTGCGGTAAACGCATGCCGTTTAACGACAAGGTGTGGCCAGAGATTTATGAGCGTCTTGCCAATGCAGGCAAGACCGTTGTGTTCTCTACCATCGCTCTGCCGGTGACTGTTCGTGACCGCAAATCCATTAGCGCGCTTTCTGAAGATGGTGAACTGGTCGAAGCAAACGACATTGCTGGTGTACACAAGCGCTCTGGCCAGCCGTTTGTGGGTGGTCCGTTCCTCAACATCTATAATGAGCAGACTGCGAAGGTTCTGATGAATCTGGGCATGGAAACATTCTGTCCACCTGTTGAGTTGCCGATGAAGTCCGTAGAGGCGATTGCACAGGCCCTGCCGGATCTGACGATTGAGCTGTTTGCATTTGGCCGTCTGCCACTGGCTGTTTCTGGCCGCTGCTACCACGCACGTGCGCACAAGCTGCATAAGGATAACTGCCAGTTCATCTGTGATCGTGATCCGGATGGCATGGACGTGACAACTCTGGATGATCAGAAGTTCCTTGCAGCAAACGGTATTCAGACTTTGTCTCACAGCGTGCAAGCGATCACGATGAACCGTGATGAACTGCTGACCAAAGGCATTGGTCGTTTGCGTCTGTCCCCGCAGGACATCGACATGATTGCGGTGATTGAGATCTATCGTGATCTGGTTGATGGCAAGATTGAGAGCGCTGAAGCAGAGGCACGTTTGCAGGGACTGCCGCTGCCAGGAGCACTGGCGAACGGTTACGTCACCGGCAAGCCGGGCCACCTCTGGCAGGCTGATTAAGTTCAGATCAGATTTTGCAGAGAAGCGGGGCTTTGGCTCCGCTTTTTTATGAGGGCACCATTCCGCCCATAACATCAAAGATCATTTTGCAGATTTGCTCTGCCGCTTCCGCACGCAGGCTTTTCTGAAACTCGACAGCCTCAGCTGCTTTTCCCTCTTTGATGAACTTTAACAGTTCCCAATGCTCCTGAGCGGAGTTTACAGGCGCGCCATGTGCCTTCAGGAGCATGTTTCGTGCGCGCTGGGAGCGATCCCATAGCTGAAGAAAAACCGTCTCCAAATGCACATTGCCGCTGAACTTGACGATGTCTTCGTGAAACTTCTTGTCCGCCGCAGCCCAGACGCTGAGGTCTCCCCGCTCCAATGAAAGATCCATCAGCGTGACAGAGTCTTCCAGAGCGCGTGCCTCTTTTTCATTGATCGGCTTTTCGGCGAGTTTTCGGATCGCGAGGCCTTCAACAACCTCAAGGATCTCATAGATCTCCGAAATATCGCCAACCGTGATTGGAAGAACGCGCATGCCCTGACGGGGGCGCATTTCAACGAGCCCATCCTTCTGCAACATCAGCATGGCCTCCCGCACCGGGGTGCGGCTCATTTCCAACTGGGTAGCAGCTTCCTGTTCAAGCACCTGAGTGCCGGGGCCGAGCCGGTTCTCAAGAATAGCCTGCTTCAGTTTTCGATAGGCGATAGAGACGTTAGACGTGGACGAAGGCATTACCAAAATATGGGTTCGAGTAAAGATCGTTTTTCTCTACCATCCCCCCTTTGAGTTGTCGATATTTCCGCTAAGTAATGGAAAATTGCATTGCACACATAATATCAATTTTATCTATAGAAACCATAGAGTTCCGTGATTCACTCTAATCAAAAGTGATTATTGCATATCGAGCGGGATCAACAGTTTATCCCTGCCAAACCGTGACTGCGTAATACACAAACAGATATCTGGCGGTCTTGCCGATCGCGACCAGTACCAGAAAATTCATAAATTTCATGCGTAGCGTGCCAGCAATGACGGTGAGTGGATCACCAATAATCGGCACCCAGGCGAGCAGCATTGAGGCCTGACCGTAGCGCCTAAACCAGCGCACTGCCTTCTTGTATTGATGCTCTTTGACTGGGAACCAGGAACGCTCTTTGTAATGCGACAGAAAGCGACCACAGTACCAGTTGAAGACAGAGCCTGCCACATTGCCCAAGGATGCCGAGGCAATCAGGATCACCGGATCCCATCCTCCGGCCAGCAACAGGCCACTGAGGGCAGCTTCTGAAGAGCCCGGAGCGAGGGTTGCAGCCAGAAAAGAGAATGCAAACAAGCCGCCATAAACACCCAGAGCCACCAACATCTTAAGAAAAACTCCAAATCACTTGAGCAGTAATATTTCACAGTGTATTGAGCGTGTCCCCCACGCAGGCTATGAAGGTGCTCAACTTGTACCTGAGCGCATTCTTGTTGTCTGGTTGCAGCCAACCAAACGGAGTGCGCAGCAGGAGCTCTATTCAAAGACAATCAGTTCGGAAATAAGGCATTCCGACTAGTTGCGGGGGAGAACATGGATAAGCAACAGAAAATAAGTGTTGTCGACATGCATACTGGTGGTGAGCCACTTCGTATTGTGACTGGCGGCTACCCAGAGATCCCCGGCGAGAGCATTCTGGCGAAGCGCAGATTTACCCGAGACAATCTGGATCATCTTCGGCATTTTCTGATGTTTGAGCCTCGCGGTCATTTTGACATGTATGGCGCGATCCTTGTTGAGCCTTCCCATCCGGACGCTCACTTTGGCGTGCTGTTCATGCATAACGAAGGCTACAGCACCATGTGTGGCCATGCAGTGATCGCTCTGGGTCGTTATGCGATCGATCATGGGCTGGTTGAGGCGAAGTCACCTGTCACCGAAGTACGCATTGAATGCCCATGCGGTCTGGTGGTTGCGTCCGTTGAAGTTGAGAATGGCGTGACAGGTGCAGTGTCCTTCCATTCCGTTCCGGCCTTCCTGCATTCACGGGATGTAACCGTAGATGTGAAAGGGTTGGGCGAGCTGACTGTCGATGTCTCTTACGGCGGCGCGTTTTACGGGTTAGCACCAGCTTCCGCGTTTGGTCTGGATGTTCAGAAATCACGGACAAGAGACCTTGTTGATGCGGCCAATGCCGTGAGCGATGCGATCCGTGCAGCTGTTACCCTTCAGCACCCTGATGATGCGGATCTTGCATTCCTCTATGGCACCATTCTGACTGATGGGAATGACGCTTACAGCGCGGATCCGACTGCCAACATTTGTGTGTTTGCGGACAGTCAAGTGGATCGTAGCCCGACAGGTTCTGGTGTGACTGCTCGTTTGGCTGCGCAAGCTGCAAAGGGCCTGATCAGCAAAGGCCAAACCCGTCGGTTTGAAAGTCTGATCGCGACCAGCTTTGAAGGCACTTATTACGCAGACACCAAGTGCGGCCCACATGATGCCATCGTTGCTCAGGTGGCTGGCAAAGCGCATTACAGCGGTGAAGCGACCTTCTGGCGGGAAAATGATGACCCTGTTGGTAACGGCTTCCTGCTGAGATAACTCGCTGTAGTTTTTCAGGTTTCGACCAAGTTTCGAAAAATGACGGGTTCCGGTTTCTCAGTTGAGAGCGGAGCCCGTTGTTTTTTGCTGGAAATCACATCTGGTTAAAGCTAGAAAATACAAAGAAATTCAAAAAGATAACCGAAACTTTTCGGTAGCAATCGGGGGTGGGCAGCGATGGTGGCTGATCCTAAGCGTTTTCTGAGTGACCTGTTTTATGCGGCCATTGAATCGGCGCAACCAGAAAAATGCATCCCTAATTTCTTGCCGGCTCACCCCAAAGGTCGTCTCATCGTCATTGGCGCAGGTAAAGCCTCCGCAGCCATGGCGCGTACAGTGGAAGACAACTGGGACGGAGACCTCAGCGGACTTGTGATAACGCGCTACGGATACAACGTTCCCTGTCAGTCCATCGAGATCATCGAAGCAGCGCATCCGGTGCCTGATCAAGCTGGGCTGAATGGCGCAGAGCGTATGCTGGAGCTTGTCTCTGATCTCTCAGCTGACGACACCGTTCTTTGCCTTATCTCAGGTGGTGGTTCTTCCTTGTTGCCTCTGCCGTTTGATGGGCTTTCGCTTGAAGACAAGCAGTCCATCAATAAAGAACTTTTGCGGTGTGGAGCGACTATCAGCGAGATGAACTGCGTGCGCCGACATCTCTCCCAGATCAAAGGGGGGCGTCTGGCTGCGGCGTGTCATCCAGCAAAGGTGATCAACCTGTTGATCTCTGATGTACCCGGTGATGACCCAATCAACATTGCATCGGGGCCAACGGTAGTAGATCCGACGACTTGTGCGGATGCTCTGGCGATTGTGGAGCGTTATAAGATCAAGCTGCCAGCACGGGCGCTGGAAATCCTTGAAACGGGTGCTGGAGAAACACCAGATGCAGCTGATCCACGCCTTGCCAATGTTGAAACACACATGATTGCAACGCCTCAGATTGCGTTGGAGGCAGCTGCTGCTCTCGCTGAAAAGCAAGGTATTTCAACTTACATACTGGGTGACAGCATTGAAGGTGAAGCCTCTGATGTGGGGGTGGTGATGGCGGGCATTGCCAAGCAGGTCGCTGCTCGCGGACAGCCGTTCAAAGCGCCATGCCTGTTGCTTTCCGGTGGTGAGACAACAGTTACCATCAAGGGCAAAGGCCGAGGTGGGCGGAATGTGGAGTTTCTGCTGTCATTGGCTGTTGCGCTGGATGGGCAGAAAGGCGTCTATGCGCTTGCCGGAGACACGGATGGTGTAGACGGGATTGAGGAGATCGCAGGAGCGTATTGTGATCCAACTACCCCGGAGCGTGCATGGGGAAAGGAGATCAATCCGAGGCTTTCCCTTGCCAACAATGATGGACATGGGTTCTTTGAAGCCATTGGTGACAGCATCATAACCGGCCCTACTCTGACGAATGTAAACGACTTCCGCGCGATCTTTATTGATGCGGTTTAGGCCGTAGCGTTCATATTATCTCTCAGATCGTTCAGGCTTATGGACGAATGAGCTTTTCGCGCTCATAGTGAGCGTATGCTTGATACGCTTAGTGACATCCTTACCCGCCTTGATGTGAAAGGCACGCTCTACTTCCGCACATCCTTTACGGTGCCGTGGGGCGTTGCTGTGCCTTCCTATGAGAATGTCGCGCGCTTTCACTTTGCGCATCGCGGTGATTGCATGGTGCGCGTGAAAGAGACTGGCGAGAAGGTTCTGCTGGCTCAGGGCGACTTGCTGATTGTTCCCCATGGCGCTGCGCACGATATCTATTGTGGTCGCTCTGAAGAGGAAGTCATCCTGCCACTGGATCGCGTGCTGGAGCTTTCCGGATACAGCGGCGAAGGTGTTCTGGTTTATGGCGGGGAGCAGGATGAGCGGGAAACTCAGCTGATCTGCGGCCATATCTCACTTGCCAGAAATGCGCATCATCTGATCTTTGATCAGTTGCCGGATTACATCCACATTGCCAATTACGGAGAAGCTGCCGGGCGCTGGATGGAAGCTACTCTGCGTTTGATTGGAGATGAGACCAACGGAACGCGGATGGGGGGTGATCTCATCGCGTTGAAAATGACGGAAGTTTTGTTTGCTCAGGCTCTGCGCAGCTTCATTGAGCAGGAAGGTGAGAAACATATTGGCCTTGCTGGCTTTGCTGATCCGCAGCTCAGCAGGGCTTTGGCGGCCTTCCATAAATCACCTGCACGCGAGTGGAGTGTGGAGGGGCTTGCGCGAGAAGCTGGCCTTTCCAGAACCGGGTTTGCGACGCAGTTTTCCAGCAAGATGGGGCAGACGCCGATGCAGTATCTGACAAGCTGGCGAATGCAGATTGCGCAGCAAGGCTTGGTGGATGATAACATGAGCGTTTCAGAAGTGGCTGCACTTGCCGGATATGCCTCTGAATCTGCATTTACACGGGTCTTCAAGAAAGAGGTAGGGTTAACTCCAGCGGCGTATCGCGCTACTCATTGACCATATTCCGCTCAATTGTACTCATCATTGCTCCATTCTGAACGATCTGCACATTCCTTTGAACGACCTGAAATTGAGCAAAATGAGGGCTCCTCCTAATCTGACTGTGCCCAAAACGAAAGACCTACACAGTCAAAAAGGAACTCAGTCATGTCCCTCCGTTTCGTCACAAAAAGCATCCATGCTTACCTGGATTATCCCGTCGCATTTGCCTTGATCGGACTGCCCTTCATTCTGGGGCTCGGTGCTACCAATCCGTTTGCGCTTTGGCTCTCCGTTGGAACTGGCACTGCTGCGTTGATTTTAACGTTGCTAACGGATCACCAGTTCGGTGTGCTCCGCGTACTGCCTTACAACTTCCATCTGGCCGTTGATGGCGCAGTTGGTGCGCTCTTCCTGTTCGCACCTTTCCTCTTCGGCTTTACCGGAGTGGATGCCGCCTATTACTGGGCAAACGGTATTGCAGTTGCGATTGTTGTGAGCCTGCACAAACCAGAGGCCGAGATGGCACCAGCATAACGCATGGCTTTACCCAACCTCCCTCTTCTAAAGAACCGCAGGCGTCATTGTGAGCCTGCGGTTTTGTTATGTTTCAGGGATTAGCAAGCGCAGGCTCCGAGTAACTCTTCCAGAAGCTGTACTGCACAAAGAACAAGCTGCTGCGATAGATGAAGTCGGCGAAGATGACGCCTGCCAGACTGTAGTTCATCAAGACGCCGAAGACATAAGCAAGCGGCAGGAATACGAGCCATTGAGTGATGGCAGAAACTGTCCAAACACGACCAAACAGCTGAGCACCTTGAAGGACATAGTTTGCCACGGCCCCTGCGATGTTGAGCGGCAGGATTAAGCAGGAGAAAGTGAAAACCATGATGAGTTGCGGCTCATCCAAAGCTTCTCCCAGCAAGAGGATCAGGAGGTCCTCTGAAATCAATATGACGAGCAAGGCATAGATCACGATCGGATAGGCAGCGCCGGAGATCATTTTCATGCCGACCTGTTGCGCTCCGGATTGGTCTTTAGCACCGACGGCTTGGCCGACCTGACTGATCGCGACACTTCCCAAGGCATTGGCTGCGTAAATCGGGATGAGGGTTGCCTGGGTGATCACCTGATAAACGGCCAGAGCCAGCACACTCAGATGCCCGACGATCCAATAGCTTGTGAAGATCCCCAGAGCATAGATCGTGCTTTGAGAGGCAGACAGGAATGCTTTGCCAACGATCTCCATAATCAAAGGGAAAGACAGCACCCCAACCCTTAGTTTCTGGCGAGTGATCGCTTGCAGAGCCACCAGCACATAAAACACTGAGGCTAGCGCAAATGCGACGAACGTGCCGAAACCAATGCCAGATACGCCAAGGTTCGGAGCTCCAGCCCAACCGAATGCCAGCACGACAGTCGCGACTGCGTTGACCACCTGCGTGCCTATGCCGATGTAGGAGACAACCCATGCTTTGCCCACCGAAATAAGCAGGCCACGGGCTGAGCTGCACACGTAGTAGAACGGTGTCGCATACAGGAGATACTCCAGATACTGCCTCGCGGCTGTGCGGACCTCTGCATCCGGGTTCATGAACATGAGGATGTCTTCAAGGAAATAGATCGAAGCTGTTGTCAAAATGAGCGCCAGGCTCACTCCCAACACCAGACAGACAACGAACGCATCCAACACTTCGTTGTTTTTTCGACTGGTCAGAAAGCCTGCAGTGAAAGACTGGATGGCAATCGAGAAGCCGTTTGAAAATGAGAACAGCACAAAAAACATCATGCCACAGATACCCACTGCGGCGACGGCGGGAGCACCGAAGAAGCTGGAGACGTAGGTGTCTGTCCAGTTGGTGAACAAAGCGGCACTACCGGTGAGAAAGAGCGGTAAGGCCTTCAAATACATATGCTTGAACGAAATCATCGATGCTGAAATGGCTGAGTAAAACTGGCGGGACTTATTGAGTCTAGGCTTGGCAGCATACACCGTTCCCGCGAAAGCGATAGGTGAAAATAAGTAATTTAACCTAGATTTTGCTTCACATTTTCCCGCTGAAGCTCTTTTCTGCATTTTCTGAAAGTAACTGTTCCGATCAGCACAGTAGAGCATCTGTAGAAGTGTCACTCTCGTCTACATTGAGATCTTCATTCCAAGGTCTCTTCTATTCATGGTGAGGAGTATGCCATGACTGAGACGACTGCCTTTGACGAGTTGGTTCGGGCGTTTTCATCCAGTTTTGATCTGGACCTGCCAGAGCCGTGTAATGGTGCCTATTTCTTCTGCGTTGATGAGCGCAGCCATCTGATTTTATGCCAACATCATGCGGACTTCATCATGATGGCGCTGACGAGCGGCTTGCGCAAAGTGGACCTTTCTGCTGAGCAGGCGCTGATGCTTTTGAAGAGCAACGGCAACGCCTTTACCCAACCGCACATTATCGCTTCGATTACCGGCCAGCGCGTTTCGCATTGGACTGAAGTGTCCGTTAATGGCGGTGTTGAGCTTATGCGCACAGCATTTGATTTGCTGCTGGACGCGAATGCGCAGCTGGAGCGTGCGCAGCCATCTGCCGAAGACGATGTGATCGACGAGATTCATGTTCCGCTTCCAAAGTTCGGATCGGACATGGTGATCCTCGGGTCGTGATCACTCTGAAAACTCAATGGAATTTACTGTTTTGGTTTTGGTGCACTGGCACTCCTGATCAACTGGAGGCCAGCACCCGAAGTTTATGAGGTGTCCCATGGGCCGTTCTCCTATTCATTCAAAAGTTTCGCAGCCTCAGATCAATCCGGATCAACAAGGGGCAACACCGAAGAAAACAACCAGCTCGCATAAAGGGCACAAGCTGGGCCATGCCGAGCCGAAAAATGTGCATCGCCTGCTGGATCAACTGGATGAGCTGAATGGCACATCCACAAAGCACAGCCGTCCGGCCAAAGCGGGTGCAAGAGACCCGCAGTTGCGTCCACTTGCCTATCACAAACACCATAAGCCAGAGGGTGAGCCCACCCATCCAACGGATGGCATGTCACGCGCGCAGAAAAAAGCGCGGTATGAAGGATATCGGCTGCCTCAGGAAAAACTGATGGGGCATGGCACGGCGTCAACTCAGGCGAGTGCTAAACCTACCCCTACAAAGGCAGAATCCCTGCTTACTGCTCATACCAGAACGCTTGATCAGATGACCTCTGATCCGGATTTGAGCGAATATGTGATTGTTGAAACACCGCAGCCAGAGAGCAACGGTGCTTCCGCTGTCGCTGGACCATCACAGGTCAGCACTCCGACAAAGCTGGAAACAGCAGAACAGCCATTTGCTCCACAACCGCGCAGTGAACCGCTGGAAGTGAAGCCACATCCGGCCATGCTGGCTATGCAGGAGCTGGATCTGGCTGTGAGCACGGAACTGGAAGCACAGTTCAACGCTTATCAGGAGAAGAAAACAGCTTTCATCAATGATCCGACAGGCACCGCCCATGAAGGGCCTGAGGCTGCAGCCTGGCAGCGCCGTATTCGCGGTTTGCTGGGCATGGAGCAGGATAAAGCTGACACGTTTTTGCGGATGCAGTTCAGAAGTGGACTGGACAATGACGCGCGCGCCTTGGCCAAGCAAATCTTTGAAGACGCTGCTCATGATCCACGTTTTCTTGCCTTCCTGAAAATCGCGGCACTGGCAGCCCCTGAGGATTTATCCAGCAATCACAAAGAGCTGCTGGTTTTCCTGAGCCAGAACCTGAAGGCTCTGAACAAAGATGTCGTTGGTGATGCAAATGCGCTGATCCGTCAGAACGCGTTCAGCAAAGGCGTGATCGAGGCAGTGCAAAGTGCGCGCTCAAATGCTGTGACTGAACAGGATATTCAGTATCTGGATAAGATGGAGAAGGAAGCCATTGCCTTCCGGCTCGCGACTTCTGAGCAAATGGCGCAGGCGTTAAACGCCAGCAATGACGCACTTGCAGCGATGAGCTTTGGCGATGCGATCTTTGCCAGCACAGCAAGCCTGTCGCATGAAAATGGCCGTGCTCAGTATGCTCTGGCCAGCTTGCAGGAGGTGGCTTCTCATCTGACAGAGCAGCATCTGGCCAAGCACAACAGCATCAGGAAAGCAGAGGCATGGATTGCCAAGCAGCCATGGGCCTCCCTGATTTCGGTCTCTATCCGCAAAGATGGTGGCTACTACGACATCGGCACAAATCTGCGTCATGACCCTGCTGCGAGAACAGTCGGCAACAGCACGTTTTATGACAACACTGATGTCGGGCCGCAGGAAGGTTTGACCAAGAGCGCCTTGCGCGACAACCCTCAACTGGTTCTGAACGGTTTGCGCTCGAAGGAGATGATGGAGGCATTGAAGCTGACGCCAACAGGCGAAGAGGGCGTTGATGATCTGGAGATCGTTGAGAAGCCAAGTGATCTGGCTTTGGCGTGGGGCAGCACTCTGGTTGCGGCCCAACAGCGGGGCGACGACATCTCCAAGATGCTGCCGGATTACTTCGTTCTGAAGCAGGTTCGTTATCATAAGATCGAAGGTTTCCTGATCGAGAACGACATGCTGGAGCCTGCATGGGTGGTTGAGTACAAGCCTGCCTCTCATACCCTCTCTGAGATCAGCAGAATGAGAGGTTTACCGCAAGCAGCAGCAAAGAATTTGGCCGCGATGACCATCAACATGAACGAGTTGAAGGCTAATCAGACTGAGCAAACCGGCAAGCTCACTGAAATGAGAGAGCGGTTGGATACGTTCCTGAGCACTAAAGGCAATGGCTTGCTAATGAGCTTTGGCAAAGCGCACTTCGCTTTAGATAAGCTGATGGAGCACGTACGCGATGAAGTGCATGCGCGGATTGGAAAGTCTGGCGGCAGCCTGAGCAAAATCCAGAAATGGGTTTCAGAACAACCATGGGCAGCTCTGTTTGATGTTTCCGTTACACGGCCTGAAGGTGGCAAGAAGAGTGAGTATCTGATCTCAGTTAAGCAGAAGACAGATCCTGAGCCAGCCAAGCCAACGGCAACAACCATCGCTGTTGAAGATCCGGAAGCTGAAGCAACCGCTCAGCAGCCTCGTGATGAGTTTCCGGGCTTAACTGGCTCCCTGCGGGCCTTGCTGCAGCCGGAAAATCGGGGGCAGTTGATCCTGAAGCCAACGGGTGAGACCAGCTTGGGTAAGGAAATTGTCGAGAAACCAAGCAAACTGGCCCGTGCGTGGGGTGAGTTGCTGGCAAAAGACAGAGATGCTCAGGAAGAGCTGCCTGATTTTCTGGAGTTGCGTGAAGTTCAGTATCACAGCGAAACCAGAAACATCTTCAGGAAAGGTCATCTGAAGACCTGCTGGGTCTTAGAGTTCAAGCCTGATGCTCTGAATGCTGGTAAGAGCTAAAGCTTGGGGAGTGCGGTTCTCTGACCGCACTCCCACATTCAACGGTTAGCGCTTGTAGATGATTGGGAACCAGTCCTCACGCAGGACCTGACCCGGCTTCATATCATGGCCCGGGAATGGGGGAGATGTCCGGCCCGGACGTTCGATGTAGCGTACGTCGTCACCTAACAGGCGCAGCGAGAACGCGCGGCGGCGCTGTTCTGTTGTGTTACCGCGGGCTCCATGCAGTGTGTAGTAGTTGAACGCGACAGCATCGCCCGGTTCCATCTCCCACTCACGGATCGGCATGCCTTCTGCATCCGGGTCCGGGATTGGCATGTACTCGTTGCTGTCACCGTAGAAGTTTTCTTCTGAGAGCCAACGGATTGGCAATACTGGCTTTTCCCAGAGGTGAGAGCCTGCAACGCTGCGCAAGGTGGCATCGGTGACCGGGTCCATTGGGGACCAGAAGCTGACGGTCTGCTGCCCTTCCACGAAATAGTAGGGACCGTCCTGATGCCATGGTGTGGCTTTAGAAGTCCCCGGCTCTTTTACAAGCACGTGGTCGTGGAACATCTGGACTGTTTGGGATTGCATCAGGTCGGCGGCGACTTCTGCTGCTGGTGAGTTGTTCACCACCTCAACGAACTCAGGAATGCGCTGCCAGTTGCAGTAGTCATCGAAGAAGCGACCGCCCTCGCCTTCTTTCAGGTTTTCCGCTGCATACTCACCCGGCTCAGTCATATTTCGCTCGATACCAGCCCGGATCAGATCAATATGATCTTTGAAGAGGCCCTTGATCAGAACGACGCCTTCGCGCTGATAGGTATCGATATGCTCCTGAGTGATAAGTGATGATGGCATGGTCCCGTCCAGTCTGTTAGCGAAGCCAACAGTCTGGACGAAGAGTTACTCAGGATAAATACAACTTATGCTAGGCGATCTGGAGATTTTCTCAGGCAACCGTTGCGAAGGGCTGGCCTACTTTGACCAGTGTTTCCTTGCCTGCCGCACTGTTGGCGACGAGATCTTCGCTGAAGTTCACTTTACCCGGCTCAAACACGACAACAACAGTTGAGCCACCGAACTTGAAGTAGCCCTTCTCGTCCATTTTTTCGACGCGGCCAGAGGTTTTGGTGTTTACGATACTGCCGACACCAAACGCACCGACCTCCACGTAGCACATGGTACCTGCAGCTTCGGTTTCAATGAGGGTGTAGCTGCGCTTGTTTTCGCCAAACACATCAGGCCCTGCGCCCAATGCGATTGGGTTCACAGAGTGATAGGCCCCTTGCAGATCTTTCGCATCTACGATCTCACCAGAGCACGGGAAGTGGTAGCGGTGATAGTCTGCAGGACAAAGGCGTACGATTGCCAATGCACCGCCGATGTAGCGCTCTGAGATACCCGGCAGCATTTTGCGGATGGAGAACGGGTGACCTTTGACCGGAACGAAGGTGTCTTCATCCAGCTTTGGGAACACCAGAACACGCCCATCCGCCGGGCTGACGATGCTGTTTGCATCGCTGTCATACGGGCGGGCATCTTCTTTCAGATGGCGAATGAAGAACTCATTGAAGGACGCAAAGCTTGCCTGCGGATCCGCGAATTCAGCGGTGTCAATGTTGAGCTCATCAATAGCGCTTTGGATTTTGCCGGTTGAGAGCGAGCTGTCGTAGTACCAGCCCATCGCCTTGCTGAGGGCTGCGGAGCGAAACAGCAGTTTTTCGATCAGGCTGGAGCTGGAATCCTGATAGGCCCAGCGGATCCACTTTTCTCCCAGAACCGTTTCTTCAAACTCTTTGCCGGTTTCACGGTCGATAACGATAATGGGTTGTTTCTCAGACATCTGGCAGCCTTACTCGCAAAATAACGAGGCTTTACTAGGTGAGATACCCAAAGAAGGCAAGTAACTCTCACTTTTATTTTAATGTCTGCCCGCGGGTACAAGTCTCTCTTCACCAGTTCTTTCAAATCCCTACGTGAACGCCTGAATCTACGTCATTTCCAGAGCATCCGAGACTAAATTACAGCCAGTCGATCTCATTCACTGCGGAGTTTCCGATGCCAGAAAATAAGCTCACACCCGAACAGCATCAATGGGCACAAAAGGTCTACCGGCACTTGCAGTGGAAGTTCCCGTTAGTGGAAGGCGACCCTCATGAAGATGAAGAGCTTGAGGAAGTTCCGCTGGATGATGTGGAGCTTAACACCTCTTCTCCAGGTAACACGGAAGATGCTATCGAAGAGCCCGTTTCTGAACTGGAAGCCCGGAAGAAGGCACATGATGCGGAACTGAGTAGCCTCTATAAGCGCCTGAAGCGTATCAGAAAATCTATCGAGGTTGCGGGCAAACGCAGTAGGGTGTTCACCGAAGAGGATGAAACTCAGGATCTGTTTGAAGCCGCCAAGGCGCTTGGTGAAGAGCAAATTGCTTTGGCAACTGAAGTTTCTGGCCAGAAAGATCAGGATGGTTTTCATGATCTTGCAGCGATCAAGGGGCATCTGGATAAAGCCGATCATTACCTGAAGACCATGCAAGCTGCCTATCAGAAAGGTCAGGGAACAGCCGTTGAGGAGCTGGAAGACCTGAAGAAGACCGCCGCGCGATATCAGCAGCGTGTTGAAGAGCTCCACAAAGAACGCGCGCCTTTGACAAACTGGAACGTAGACCTTTCCGCAGTTGATAGTGCCTACAGTGCAGCGCTGGACAACTTCACTGAGATGAACCGCGCCATTTCTGGCTACGTGGTGTCCGAGGTCAATCGCACTCTGGATGTGGCGAAAGAAAAGCTGGCACAGCTGAAGGAAGCGACTGACAGTACGAAGCGATATGCGGATGCGAGTAGCACCGAGCTGTTGCTCAAGGTTTCAATTGCAGAGCGTACAATCAAGGATCTGAGTGAGCAGAGCATTACGCTGGATGACACGCCGGATCAGCTGGGTGCATTCAACAAGGCCCATGATGAAGCCGTCGTTGAGGCCAAGAAGGCCAATGATGCTGTTCTTGGCAAGCGTGGCCGGGATTGTGAGGCCGCATTGACGAAAGCGGACAAGGCCATTTCTCAAATGCAGCAGGTTTTGTTGCTGGCGCGTACAGCCGCCGCGGAGAGCGAGTTTGCGCCATCTGACGATGTGGATGAGACTTTCCTTCAGCAGCTTGCTGATGATGTTTCAAGGCAGGAGAAAATCGTCGACGAGCTCAACGGCCAGCGTGATCTGGTCAAGAATCATGGCATCAACTACCCCTCCTTTGAAGCGGCTTATCAGTCTGCGCAGACTGCGATCCTTGGAGCGCAAGCGGCTTTGCTGGCGCGGAACGGATTTTCGGCACAGGCCAGCATTCATGATGTGCGTGATGCTGCTGAGGACATGAAGGATTACATTGCGGAGGCAGAAAGTGCGCTTGAGGTTCTTGCAGAGCAAATTCGGGACCTGCGAAGATCGCTGGAGCCGTTGGCTGACAAGCGTCGGGACTTTGAAAAGTATGCGCAGGCTGATGAGAAGTTTGGCGGAAAACAACTTGGCCGGTTTGATGCGGTATGCGCAGAAGTGTCGGCACTGATTGATTATGCTGAAGTGTGCATGCAAGGCCAGCGGGTTGAGGAAGCGGATCAGGCCGTTGGCAACTCCCGCAATGGTTTGAAGAGACTAGAGAAGGAGGCGAAGAGCCTGCTCTGGATGCCTCAGGTCAGCAGTGCGGCAACGGAAGACGAAGCGCGTGAGATGCTGGAGAAGGCCATTGCGCGTGTGCGGGCTGATGTTCAGGACTATGATAAGATGCGCAGCGTCTTCAGGGACAATGAAGAGCTCAAGATCTACGCGCACCTTTTTGACAAGGCTGCTGATTATGTTTCTCAGGCCGAGGATCAGCTGGCGAGAAAGCGGTTTGCGAATGCAGAGGATGCGCTGGATAACGCGCGTGTTACGCTCGATTCCATAGAAATTGCCTATGAACGCGGGGCCGATACAGCAGCAAAGGTGGAAGGGTTCCTTGCTGATGTTGAAGCTGCCAAAGACCGGATTACTGCGGTTTATGAGCAAGGCATGGCGCTGCAAAACCCGGATCATAAAAATGACTTCCTCAGTTACAACAGCATCGCCACAGATTTCGCCTTTCAGGTAGAGGGCCTGATTGCGGAAGGTAGAGTGAAGGATGCTCGCGCGATCCTGAGCAATCTGAAAGTTGCGCTGGCCAATCTAGAACGGTGTGTCACTCAGAAACCGCCGAAGAAAAAGAAAGCAAAGGCTGATCCCAAAGTCACTGAGGCGCCTGTTCAGGAGCAAGAGGTACAAGCGGAAGCTGTTGATCCTAAAGCGGCTGAGCAAAAGGAGTTGGGGCAGCAGCTTGATCAGATCCGAACTGCGATCAACACGATCTTCAGTCAGGCCCGGCCTCATTGCGTCGACGAGTATGTGAAAGATCTGGAGGAAGCCTACGCCTCAGCGATGCAGCAGCAGGAAGAAGCTAGCGCTGCTCTGACAGCAGGTGATCTGGAAGGAGCTCGTGCCTCGGCCTCAGCAGCCAAGCAGGTTCTGAGTGTCATGCAGACCATTCAGGACAACAGCCGGCAGATCCTGACCTCTCTGCTGAATGGCCTCTCCGAGGGGGCGACTTATTACGATACGCTGATTTCCGGCATCTATCAGAAGCGGGCAGAGTTTGATGACTGGAGTGTGGACCTGGCGCAGTTTGATAATGCCCACAACAGAGCGCAAGAGACGCTGCGCAATCTGCATAAAGCCATCAAGGACCAGATCGCGGAGCACGCCAAGACCCTGCTCGATAAGCTGGAGGATGATAAGCAGGCTTTGGAAGAAGCCTATGCTGAGACCTGCGAAAATCGCGATATGTTGCGGTCTGATCTGATCATTCAGGTTTCTGACAAGCAATCTAAGCTCTCACAGCTGTTTGCCCAGCAATACCGCTTTGATGGGAATGAAGCTTTGCTGGAGCGCTTCGCCAAGCAACACGCGATGGCTCTCGTTTGCGCTCAGGTGATGCTGGACAACCTGAAGGCCGAGAATGGCAAGGAAGTTGAGAACCAGTTTGCTAAATTTGATGAGTGCGTGGCAAATCTGGAAGAGATGCTCAAAGAAGCTCCGCTGCCTTCTGCTGAGAACCAGACACCCGAGATTGATGAGGATGAGCGCATTGCGATTGGCATTGAGCAAACCTATCGGCAGCTTAAGTCCTTCGGAAAACGCAAAGACCTCTTCAAAAACAAAGAGGACCTCGCTGAGTTCAACGGCCTCGTCAAAGAGGTTGAAACCTATCTGCAAGATGCCGAAGCTCAGCTGGGCGGGCGAGATGCCAAGAGTGCCTTTGATAAGGTGGAGGCAGCCATGGAAAATGTGCGGGCTGCCTTTGAGCGCGGCCAGCGCACTGCTGCAACGCTTGAGGCCTATCAGATCAAGGTTGAGGAGCTGGCAGACACCATCAACCAGCTCTTCGGTCAGCGCAGTGTCATTCAGGACGATGATGACATGGCTATCTTCGTTGATCACAACGAGACTGCTAGCGAGGCCGCTTACAAAATCGAGAGCTTCCTGAAAAACGGAAAGATCACCGAAGCTGAGGTTCAGTTCGGCTTTCTGCGCAGCCTGATTGCCAGCATGGAGCGGATC
Source organism: Pseudovibrio sp. SCP20 (assembly GCF_057774105.1). Classification (NCBI taxonomy): domain Bacteria; kingdom Pseudomonadati; phylum Pseudomonadota; class Alphaproteobacteria; order Hyphomicrobiales; family Stappiaceae; genus Pseudovibrio; species Pseudovibrio sp. SCP20. Next base: position 100,631 of record NZ_JBYMDH010000002.1, read on the forward strand.
CTCAAACAACAAGTCACCAAACAACGCAAAGGCATCTTCAAGCGGCGGGGAGCTGTACGCCACGGCAAGAAGAAATAGCGCCTTCAGTCCCGGATTTCAGCGGCATTTCAAGTTGTGCTGGAAGCAGTGTTTGAAGACGTTTGGAAACCATTGTCTGCAATTCTGGCCCGACGCTCTTGCATTTTAATTCGGGATTGGAACGCAGAATGAGACGCTATTTCACGACAGGCCTGTGCCTGATTGCCATTGCTGGTTTGGCGGGATGTCAGACAACGACGCCTGGTCAGGGTCGCCTGGGTGGTAAAGACGTTCAGTTTGAAGTGACCGAGAACTTCTTTGGCGGTGGTGGCGCAGCGACGACTGCCACTCTGCCTGATGGCGAAGTGTTTACGGGCAAGCTCGTTACAGCGAAGAGCGAGACCACCAACGTTGGTGAGAGCGACTTCGGCGGCTTTGATGATTTCGACGACTTCGATGATTTTGACGGATTTGATGACGGGCCGTTCCTTGTCTCAACCTTCTCGACCACTTACAGCCCTTATGCGCGTGGTGTGCTGTTCAGTGCCAAGCGCAGCATGCGCTGTGTCGTGACGCTTTCCAACCCAGCCGGTGGCTTCTCTGACGGTGGTGTCGGGCAGTGTAAGCTTTCCAATGGCGGCACGTTCCCAGTGGAGTTCTAGAGAGCGAAATCTTTTCGTTACTGTGCTTTTTGTGATTGCTGGTCTCATAGCCCCTGACCTACAGCCGGTTCAGGGGCTTTTGGCTGTGGTGACTGTGGTGCTTGAACTCATTTTCTGACAGCCGAACCCGACATTCAATTATTCGGGATTGGTGAATTACAATGAAGACTATTCTAAAAATCGGTGTGTGCGTTGCTGCATTTTCAGCTTTGGTGGGCTGTCAGTCGACCACGACGGGGCAAGGCCGTGTTGTCAGCAAGGATGGCAAGAACTCTCAGAGCGTGACGTTTCAGGTGACCGAAGAGTTTCTCGACAATGGCGCAGCCTCTGTTGTGGCGACACTTTCCAGCGGTGAGTTCTTCACCGGTAAGCTGGTGACTGAGAAGAAGCAGACCGAGAGCGTTGAAGACGGTTTCTTCTATGAAGATGACGACGATGACTTCTTCACCTCCAGCTCTTCCACCACCTACAGCTCCAAAGCCAAAGGCGTGCTGTTCAGCGCTGCTCGTTCCATGCAGTGTCAGATCACCCTAAGCAACCCAAGCCTCGGGTTTGCGGATGGCGGCGTTGGCCAGTGTAAGATTTCTACTGGCGAGACTGTGCCGGTCCAGTTCTAAGCACACCGCTTCGAAAAAGCCTGAGAAGCACATTGCCTCTCAGGCAAGTTCAGCAGAGGTTATGCCTCTGCTCACTCTCTATGCTTGTTAGGTTTTGGTGAGGTTCAGCGTGCAAGGATCGAGCAACTCCGAAATCTTCTCGCTACTTCCCTGCACATCTTCTATGTGGCTGCGCACAGTATCAAACAGCGTCAGCAACGCTTCATATTCCTGCGTGTGCTCCATGCGCTCACTCATCACCACGCTCATTGAATAAACCAGATTTTTGAGGTGGCTGGATGAAAATTGAAGCTTATCCACTTCATTGCGAAGGGACATATGGGCACTTTTCTCATCTTCAGTTTTGGTCATCATTAAGCCTTCTCTGTTGGCTTGTTGAACAAACCACTCGACAGAAAGCTTTCGACAACCCACTGGCGAGCGGGAGGTTCGAAACCTGACAGAGACAGGCGGGTTTATTCCCCCGCAAAGGGTATTGTATTCACCGCCCTCCCGCCCATAAGCGACGGTTGCGTATAGAGAACCAACTCCAGACACAGAAAACATAAGATTGCAGTTACTTCACGCGATAATCTCTAATGGACGACCTTGTTGATCAGATCAATGCCGTAGGCCTGCTCACCATCGAGGATAGTACCTTCTGAAAGGGTAATACGCAGTACGATTGAGTTAGGGTTTTCCTCATCACCTTCTTCATCAAACCATTTGAAGATATTTTTGAACTTCGCTCTAATTTCCGAGTTCCTATCAGCTTTCACCCACCCGAGATTCTCAGCAGTTCCCTGAAAAGAAAAACCTTCCATACCGCAAACAGAAACTTCGTTGTTCTTCTCTATTTGCAAGGTTTTGTTTTTTCTTGCGTCAGTAGAAACATAAAACACGCCATTTTCATAGTAGGCGCAAACCATGCGGGTTGAAGGGCGGGGTTTGCCGACTTCCTTTTCAGATAAGGATATTGTCGCGAGGGCAATAATCACTTCCTTGTCGTTTCCGCAACGCGTTTCAATAAGTTTGATGGTATCTTCGTACTTACTCATTTTCGAACACCTCCAATTATTGGTGTTTCTTTCAGAGGACATAGCTGAGTGCTTGTTTCAGCGTTCCACTGCTTTGTATAAGCTTGCAATCAAAGCTATACGAGGCCCTAAAAGTGGGCACCTTATCAAGCTAGTTTGCTGTTTCATATTCCTCCGGGCTCTGGTGCCCAAGAGATAGGAATAGGAGTTCACGCTCATGTCAGGCAATCTGTAGGGTCTCTAACCTCCGTACAGTTACCATCGTGATGCATAGAGCTCACAAAAAAGCTTAAGCTCATCTCCACTAGCATCAAGCCCAAATCGCACCTCTCGCACAGGTTATTCAATCGCTTACATGCAACCTTTTCGCGATTCACTGTCGTGTGGTGAGGACGTTTCAAGCAGGGTATTGTGAAGCGCAAGCTATCTACGCTTTCCACGCTCCTCACCCCACCTTCTCCGGCATGCCTTTGCCGTTGTTCCACCAGCGGTTTGGGTTGGTGCTGTTGGGGTTGTAAGCGGCGCGGCTGGCCCAGTCTTCGCGGAGGAAGATGACGGGTTCTTCGTAGTGGTGGACGTGGAGGATGGCGTCCATGACTTTTTCGAGGATTTGCAGGTCACGCTCAATGGAGATTTTGAGCTCCACCATGGGGTAGGTCTCTGTCATCCCTGCTTCGAAACCATCTACGTGGGTTGTGGTGGTGGAGTTTGGTTCTGGCTGAGAGGTTTCCTTGCCGATTGCGGAGATGCTTGCGTTGCGTTGGTAGCGGCCAAAGCTGAGCGGGTGCACTTGCATGACGGCATCCAGGATGCGGTCCGTGTCTTCCGGCAGTGTTTGGATTTCAATTGTCCAAACCGGCTCAAAACGGCCTGATTTGGCCTTGTATTCAGATAGATCGCTCATCATCCCCTCCCCTCATTGTTGTCCTGCGTTTTGCCGCGAAATGTGCCGTAGAGCCCTACGATGCCGACTGCGCTAATCAGCAAGCCTGCGATGACGTTGAACAGGGTGCCTTCATAAAACGCAGTGTAGGCGAAGTAAGCGCCATAGCCGCTGATGAAGCAGGTGATCAGAACGTACAGGACTTTGCGGAAATTGCGCATGAAGCATGCCTCGCTCGCTGGCAGGAACCTGAGGGAGCCTAACAGATTCCCTCGTATTTGCATCCACGAGTGATCAGAGAGCTCCTTCTGAAAGTGTCGCTTTTTTTCAATACGCGTGGGTTGTGGCTAGTTAGGTTTCTTCTCAGGAAAACAGGAGAGATTCCATGCACTTGAAATACGTCATCATGTACGTTGAGAACCCACGCGAGACTATCGACTTTTATTGCAAAGCCTTTGATGTGGAGCCCGGTCTGATCACCGAAGAAGGTGATTATTGTGAGGTGAAAACCGGAGAGACAACTCTGTCGTTCTCCTCCTTCAAGCTGATGGAAAGCCTTGGCAAAAATCCTTCGCATGCAGATGCGAGTAATCCGTGCTTTGAGGTTGCCTTCCAGACTGAGGATGTGGCTGGCGGCCTTGCAAAAGCGTTGTCCGCAGGTGCTGAACTTGTGCAGGACGTGAAGGAAGAGCCGTGGGGGCAAACGACCTCCTATGTGAAAGACATGAACGGGTTCCTGATCGAGATTTGTTCGCCGGTGACGGCTCCGGCCTAAATTTAGCCAAAGGCGACGGATTGGGCTTGTTGCTTAAAGCTTGTGTTTGCGGCGAATTGCATGGGCGAGACGCCGAACCAGCGTTGGAACTCACGGCTCATGTGCGCCTGATCAGAGAAGCCGTTGTCGAGGGCAAAATCGGCCCAACTATCGGCGGCTTCAATACGGCGGGCAGCTTTGCGGATGCGGGCAAGCTGACGCCAGTAGACTGGTGAACGGTTGGTGTGGCGCGCCAAGGTGCGCTGCAACGTTTTGAGCGTCACCCCCAACGCTCCTGCGGAGGCGGCAATGGATACTTGCTCCTCCGCAATACAGCCCAGTGCTTCAGACACACGCGTGTTGAGACGGGTGTGGTCTGCGAGCAGATGATAGATGGTTGCTTCATCCCATGAGCCTAGTCCCTTGAGCTCAGCGAGCAATGCTGGCTCATTGACCTGTGTGCCCGGCTTGAGGCGGAAACCGATCATGCGGTTTACAGTGATGCGATCGGTTTGGTGGGGTTCGTCAAACAGCTCAGAGACTTGCCAAACGGGGCGAGAGCCTTCCACTTCTGTGACAATCAGATCCCGGCAGCCATCTGGCAGAATCGGGCCGGAGACGCCCAGTTGTCCGGAATGATGCCAGACCTGAGCGAGCGTTTCAGGCAAAGACGTGCTGGTTTGATTTTGCTGCACACCTTCCCTCCCTTGTTCGCTTCGTGGTCCGCCTTCAGCAATTTGCCATCAGATCAATGGGGGAGCAAACAGATTTACTCCCAAAACTTGATCTCTTTGGCTCTATGCTTATCCCTCCTTAGTGGCGATGAAAACATCTCGTTTCGGAAACTGTCTGACAGCTCTGGATTGCTGATTGAAGTGCGCTGTCAGCAGGTAATCCGGATTGCTGGCAAGCCATTCTGACAGGTCGATGGCCTGATACTCACCGGTGTTAAAGGCAATCAGAATGCGCGCCTTTTCTGTTCCTGTGTTTTCAATGGAGTGGCCGTAGCCTTGCGGGATATAGCCGACATCTCCTTTACTCAGAGTTTCAATGGCATAGCGGCCTTTGGCACCGAACATGGTGACGCTGATGCTGCCTTCCATCACATACTGCCATTCATCCGCATTGGGGTGCCAGTGAAGTTCTCTTAGCGCACCTGGATCAAGCTCCAAAACAAGGCCGGTGATGGTTGTTGCAATGGGGAACTCATTCTGGCTGACACGCCATATACGTCCACCCTTGCGCGTTACCTTGGGCTCTTGTTTCAGGAGGCTGTATTTGTGCGCTTCCGGAGTGGGATTGAACTCCCCCTGATGCGGAAGTGTTGGTTGCTCCGGAGGGATGACGCCGTTGACAAAGTAGGCTTCTGATTTGGGGAAGTTGTCGAACGCGCTTTCTGGCATCCCAAGGTTCTTTGCCAGCAGGTTCTTCGGTGTATGGCCCAACCAGTCGGTGATGCTGAAGGTGCCGAACTCTGAGAAGTAGCCGTTATCAAAGATCAGAATGAAGTGGCAGGGTTCATCCCCCAGGCATTGGATGGAATGCCCGTGGCCTCTTGGAAAGTACCAGACGTCACCAGGTTCAAAATCATCCGTTGCAGATTGACCGTTGGGATTGATGACTGTGGTTCGGCAGCGGCCATCCATGACGAAGGCCCACTCTGCGGCAGTTGCGTGCCAGTGCAGTTCGCGGGCAACTCCCGGTTCCAGCTTCATGGACACACCGGCAATGCCAGTTGAGATGGGGAACTGTTCTACAGTGGCCTCTTTGCCAAAGCTGCCGCCATCGACGCGTCCGGTGGTTTTCTCCAGCTCAAACTTGAATCTCGGGAGTTCTTTGTTTGCCAGGTCTGGTTCGGGAACGTTGTTCCAGAATGGTCCTGATGGATACTCAGCTGCGGAGGCTTGTGTCGCCACTGCTCCGCCAACACCTGCTGCCATGGCAGCTTTGAAAAAGTCCCGTCTTGATGCGCCAGACATGATGCCTCCCTACGATCAGGAAATGCAGCGCGCACATATTATCACGGTGTGGTTCGTGGGCAATGGTGAGATGGTAGGGCATCTCGCAAGCAAGGCGAATTGCTGGCGTTAGTGTTAATCAGTCGTGCCCAGCCAAAGATTACGGATTTTCATTTGAATGCGGCTTGTATTGCGAGGAAAATAGAGCTTGTAGGGCAACAACTTGCTGCGCCCTTCTGATTTCCTGATGCCTATTGCAAAGATTGGATCGCTCATGTCTGTCGATGTTACTCAGCAATACAAGACCAGCTCAAATCTTAGAACCCGCGCAAACCTGCACCGGCGTTATGCCAATAAAAACTGGTTTGAGTGGGCTTACAAACATATGGGATTTCGCGAAAACATCAAGATCGCAGACATCGGGTGTGGCACGGGCTGGTTCTGGACAGCCAATCAACATGTGTTGCCAAAAGGGCTGGATGTTTCATTGCTCGATCAATCCGCGCAGATGGTGGCTGAGGCCAAAGGAACGCTGGAAGCGCTTTCTGCCGTGCAGCGTGTTTCCGGTTACGTTGAAAAGGCTGAGGCAATCCCGTTTGAGGATGCTTCCTGCGATGTGGTGATGGCGATGCACATGATCTATCACCTGTCGGATCCCGATAAAGCCATGGATGAAATGCAGCGTATCCTGAAACCAGATGGGCAGCTTGTCATCTCGCTTAACAGCCCCTCCAACCTGAAGCAGATTTATGAGATCAACAGCCGCGTGTTTGATGTGGCTCCAGTTGACCCCTCCACTGTGATAGCACCACCTGCTGACGTTGCCGGCCAGCTGCAGCAGCGTTTCAACTCAATCACCCTGCTGACCTATAAAGACATCTACGAGATTGATGACGCTGAGACCGTGTTCGCAACCCTGACGTCCTACCCTCCCGGCAATGAGGCGACGGAGGCACAACAGACTCAGCTGCGTGCTGAGATCAATAAATGTCTGGAGGAGCACCACGGCGTAATGAGCTCACCGCATGAGGTGCTTTTGCTTGTGGCGCAGGAGCCAAAGGCGGTTTGATTACCGCTCTTCTTCATCGGAGAGGTAGCGTTGTAGCTTATCTTTGTTGGCGACTTTGAGTTCGCGGCCTCGTTTTTCGACGAGGCCCAGTTCGATCAGTTGGCTGACGGCACGGCGATAGACGCGTTCTGAGCAACCGAAGCGCTCAGCCTCCCGGAAAACACGCTCAAACTGGATTGGGGGCTTGTTGCCCAGCTCGCGGAGCATCAGGTCTTTGGCGATGTTGTAGGCCAGCGGGTACATGAAATGCGATGTGACCCGATCCATCACGCCCTGATAGGTGTCTGCCAGACATTGGCTGAGCCAGATGCCCACATGCGGGTGCTGAACCAGTAACGCTTCCAGCTCAGCAATCGGGATAACGCGGACGCTCACCGGACCATCGCAGCGGATATCGAACTGGATCGGCTTGCCGGTGAGGAATTCAATCTCTCCGTAGAGGCGATCCTCTATATTGAAACGGCCATGACTGAAGCGTCGCCCATTAGCTGCGGTGTAACTGACCGTGCAATATCCGTCGTCTATCCAATAGAGGTGCTCAAGGGTCTGGCCTTGCCGGAGGAGGTATTCTCCCGGCTCCATATGGCGCAAAAGGAACGGGCCAGATTTGATCCATTCCAAGACTTCCTTATGTCCAATTTCAGCGAGCGATTTAATTGTCATTTTTGCATTATTTAATTCAGAGATGCGGACAATTGTCCTGTTTTTGAATCGGAGATATTTCTACCTTTCTCCTTGCAAGCTGCATAGGAGAATCTTGATGACACCGCATATCAACGCCCAGACTGGAGACTTTGCTGAAACAGTCCTCATGCCGGGTGATCCGCTTCGCGCAAAGTATATTGCAGAAACCTATCTGGAAAATGTACGCGAAGTTACTAACGTGCGTAACGTGCTTGGTTTTACTGGTGAATACAAGGGTAAACCACTTTCCGTTATGGCGCATGGTATGGGTATGCCATCCATCTCGATCTATGCACATGAGCTGATCAACTTTTACGGCGTCAAGCAGCTCATCCGCGTCGGCAGCTGCGGTGGTGTTGATGAAGAGCTGAAACTGCGCGATCTGATCGTTGCGACCAGCGCCAGCACCAACTCCGCGATGATCCGTGATCGCTTTGCAGGCTATGACTATGCTGCTGCACCGGATTTTGAACTGCTGAAGGCCTGTTCTGAAGCTGCGAAAGGGCTCGACCTCTCGCCGCGCTTCGGCAACATTCTCTCTGGTGACCTGTTCTACGGTTCCAATCCAGCTCTGCTGCCAGCCATGCAGAAAATGGGCGTTCTGGCAGTGGAAATGGAAGCTGCGGCTCTGTTTGCGATTGCTGCAGAGTTCCGCGTGAAAGCACTTTGCGTGCTGACCGTTTCTGATCACCTGATCACTGCAGAAGAGACTTCCTCTGAAGAACGCCAGACCAGCTTCAACCAGATGATGGAGCTCGCTCTGGAAACTGCTTATGCAACAACACCTGATATGGCTGACGCATAATGAATATGGAACTTGTAGGCTATCTGGCCTCAATCACCGTGATGACTTCCCTCCTGATGGGCAACGTCCTGTGGCTTCGTGTGATCAACATGATCGGTTGTATCCTGTTCACCATCTATGGTGTTGCAGTTGATGCTTACCCGGTTGTTTTGCTCAACGGCATGTGCGTGTTCATCAACATTTACCACTTGGCAAAATTGAGAAAGCAACAACAACAAGCACTTACGCCAGTAGAAGCGTAAGGCACTCGCCCCCATCAAGCCAAGGTATTTGTAAACTCAAGAGCCCTGAGCGTCCTCCAAGACGCGCTCAGGGCTCTTTTTCTTTTTGTCAGGCTGGCTCAGGCTGCAGCAGCTTGCATATTCAGCTGGCGCCGCTCTTTAGGCCACTTTCAGCTGCGAAAACGTGATACAGCAGGGTGACATTTTCGGCTGAGGCTGCTTTGCCGAAGGTGAGCTGCGGGTTTCCAGCTTCATCTGAGGCTAGCTTGTAGAGCACTAAATATCTTGCTTCGAGAAAGCTTAGAAATGCCTCGGCAGTGTCATTTTCAGCAAATGTAAGCTGTATTCCCAGATGTGGGTGTGACGTCACCTTTGGCTCCACAGATGCCAAGGTTAAAGTTTGATCGTCTAACACAAACTCAGTTTCCGTCATTGCACCACTTTCAGATCAACCGACATCCAGACCTGGTCCCAGCGGTTTAGTCTTTCTTCTGGAGAGAGTGAGGCTGGGGAGACTGGTTGTGCTGGGGGCAAGACTGGGTAGTCTTTGAGGAGTGGGGCGCGGACAGCACCTTTGAGTTGGTCGTTTATCTGGCAGGTGACGGCAATCATATCGTTGCAAGCTGGGCAGAACAGGATGGTTGCTTGTCGGCTTCCCTGCTTTTCTTCAGTGAGTGGCTGCGATGCTTCGATGAGAAGCTCCCCTTTGGGGTGAGACAGATAGATGCCATCGTGTTGGGTGCAGTAGTCGCAAGAGCATCGGCGAGGTGCGTACTCACTGAGAGGCTTCTGCAGTTTCAGCTGCACGTGCGTTCCACCGCAGGAACATTGGCCGTGGCTTATCTCATGCATTGCGATGCCTCTTTGCTCGTTCTTCCATCCCCAGAAGGTATCGTTCTGCCCGCACTCATTGAAGTTTATTTTCATTATGGTCTATTATTCACTTCATGAATTTAAGCAGTATGGATCTCAACCTGCTTCTGGTGTTTGAAGCGGTTTACTCAGAACGCAATCTGACACGGGCGAGCAAGCGGCTGAACCTGACGCAGCCTGCTGTCAGCAATGCGCTGCGTCGTTTGCGGGATGCTTTTCAGGATCCTCTTTTCATTCGCACTGCGGACGGCATGGTGCCGACAGATCTGGCAGAGCAGTTGGCTGGTCGTGTTCTGGATGCGCTGGAAATGCTGCGCAGTTTTGAAAGTCGCGAGAGCTTTGATCCCGCAGGACTTACGCGGGATTTTCGCATCTCCATCAGCGACTATAATGGCATGCTGGTTTTGCCGCGTCTTTTAAAGGCGCTGGCTGAGCAGGCACCTGGTGTCAGCATCACCACCTCACAGATACAGCGTGCCCATGTGAGCGAGCACCTCAGTACGGGGCAAGTGGATCTGGTTCTTGCCCCAAAGCAAGACGTCGCTAACCTTTCCTATGAACCTCTGTATTCCGACGATTATGTGGGCGTTGCTTCAGCACATTGCGGGCCTGAGAGTAGCCAGATGTCACTGGAGGAGTATTGCCAGCGTGAGCACCTGCTGTTTTCGCTGGAGGGGTATGGTAGAAGCACCGTGGATGTTGCTTTGTCCAAGCTTGGCAAGAAGCGCAAGGTGGTGTTGCGCAGCTCTCACGTCCACACGATACCTCATGTTCTTGAAGGCTCATCATTCATTGCGACCTTGCCGCGCCTCATAACGCTGGACTATCTGAAGCGGTTTGAGCTCACCAGTTTCAGCCTGCCTTTTGAGCTGAAAGGGCATGAAGTTGGATTACACTGGCATGCAAGGCAGCATCACGACCCAGCTCATGAATGGCTGCGCGGGTTGATCAAGGAGCTGTTTGCTCACTAGCGGCTTGAGCCTCTAGGATGCGTTTATAGTAGATTTCACCTCGTTCGGCGGCGAACATATCAACGATGAGGCCTTGTGTGGCAAGCATCAGCAAGGTCACGCCGATGGCGTTGGCGTGGGCATTGCTGAACAGGAAGAACAAGGCGAGGCCGCCCAGAGCGAATGCGATCGCGAGGGGGTATGTGATGCGGAAGATCTTCTCAAACCCTTCCACTCGCTGCTTTTCTTCAGCGATGAAGCCAGCAGGGTCTTCGTGGTACTGCTCTGCGAACGTGGTTATGCGCTGAGTGTTGTTGACCACTCCAAAGATGCCCGTTGTGAAGCCAATGGTGCCCAGCACGATGAGTGGGATCATCATAGCCTTGGCGCTTGGTGTGGAGCCAAACCAGCCGAAAGCAATGCCGGAGAGCAAGATGACTAAGCCTGCGGTGCCAAAGATCGATGCTTCCAGAATTTCGCCTTTGCACCATTGCAGCGTGTAGTGAATGAAGTCCATCTGGCCCTCGCAATTTCGTTGCGGCACCATTTAAGTGAACATCGTTCTCTTGTCAATTGCGGGTTAACTCGCAGTCCTGATGCTTTTGGTGATGTAGTCCATGAAGACTTTGATTTTGGGCAAGATGAGTTCCCGTTTCAGATAAATAGCATAGGTAGATGTCTGCTGGCCGTGGGGGCTGAAGGTTAGGTCTGGTAGCACCTGAACCAACTCCCCTGCCGCCAGTTCCCGGCGCACGGCCCAGTGTGGAATGAGGGCCAGTCCTCCGTGGTTCAGGATCAGTTGCTTCTGCCCGTTGACGCTGTTTGTTTCCAGAGTGTCACTTAAGGTAAGTCTCTCAATTTTATCTGAGATTTGGAACCAATTGGCCCAGCCTGCATAGCCGTATTTGATCGCGCGATGTTCGGTCAGATCCTGTGGAGTTTCGGGAGTCCCTGCTTGTTTCAGATAGGTCGGGCTGGCGCAAATGATGAAGTTGTTTGGCAAAAGGTGACGGGCAATAAGAGAGGAATCTGCCAGAGTTCCACTGCGGATTGCCACATCAACACCTTCCTCAATCAGGTCCACGACCCGCTCGGTCAGCTCAACTTTGATCTTCAGTTTCGGATACTCCGCCATAAAGGCCGGAACCAGCGGCAAGATAACGGTTTCGCCAAAGCCGACGGTGGAGCTGATGGTGAGCGTGCCTTGAGGCTCCTGCTGCAAGTCACTGATTGCGCGTTTGGCTTCATCAAGGTCTGAGAGGATCTGCCGGGAGTAGCTGTAAAACCGCAGGCCTGCCTCGGTGGGAGAGACCTTTCTTGTATTTCGGTTGAGGAGACGCACGCCGAGTTCTTCTTCAAGGCTGGCTATCTGGCGGGAGATGGAGGATGGCTGCAAATCAAAGCGGCGACTGGCTTCCGTTATGCTTTGCTCCTCCATGACGGCGTTGAAGTAGGCAATGCGCTTCATCATGGTGGCTTCCTCCTGTCTCAGGCAATCATTATTGCCTTATACGCAAAAATGATTTGTTTACAGCCGCATTGTTCTGCATCAGCCGCAAAAATAAGGTCGCCTCACCCATAACGAGTGAGGCTTCTCATGAAAGCGATGATTTTGAACGGTCTGGGCGCAAGCGATGTGTTTGAGCTGGCTGAACTGGAAAAACCAATAGCCACTGCCGGGCATGTTGTTGTGAAAGTTTGCGCAACGAGCGTGAACCCGTTGGACACAATGCTACGGTCCACTGAAACACCGTGGTCGGAAAACCTCCCGCAGGTTCTGCATGGCGATGTTGCTGGCATTGTTGAGGAAGTTGGCGAAGACGTTACACGCTTCAAGGTTGGTGACCGCGTGTATGGCTGCGCGGGTGGTGTGGCTGGCATCAATGGCGCTTTAAGTGAGTACATGCTGGTTGATGCGGACCTAATGGCTCACAAACCCAACTCATTGACCATGAGACAGGCAGCAGCGCTTCCGCTGGTTTCTATCACAGCTTGGGAAGCACTGGTGCAGAAGCTGAAGATATCCGCCGATGACAAGGTGTTGGTTCACGGCGCGACAGGTGGAGTTGGTCATATCGCCGTTCAGCTGGCAAAAGCGCTGGGAGCGGAGGTGACGACCACATCCCTTGCCAAAAATCTCGCAGCCGCTGAAAAGCTAGGCGCAGATCATGTGGTGAATGCAGAGGAGACATCCGTTGCGGAGTATGTTGGTCAGCACACCGGCGGCGAAGGGTTTGATGCGGTGTTTGATACCATCGCTGGTGAACACATTCAAAAGAGCTTTGAAGCGGCTCGCATGAACGGCGCTGTTGCTACAATCCTGCCGATTGCTGATGTGTTGCAAGTGGCATTGAAGGGGTTGAGCTTCCACAGTGTTCTGATGCTAATTCCGATGGTGACGGGCAAGAACCGCCGCGTGCATGGTGAGATTTTGGAGCAGATTGCCAAGCTGGTGGATGAGGGCAAAATCGCTCCGCTGCTGGATGAGACGGAGTTCAGCGTGTTGGACGTCTCCAAAGCCCATGACAGGCTGCAATCCGGTGAAGCTCTTGGCAAAGTTGTCATGAGCGGCTTCCACGCGGAAGCCTGACGCATAAATGTCGCCACCAGTGCGCATCAGATGCACTGGTGGTTTCCTGTTGTCCCTCTAATCCAGCAGAACGTTACGGCGAGCTTCGCTGGTGCGTTTTGTGGAGAGGAGAAGGTTGGTTTCACTGGCTGAGATGCCGTCAATCAGGCGGATGCGACGCAGTACATCATCAAAGTGCACCAGCGTGTCCGTGCCCAGCTCCAGGATCAGATCCCACTTGCCGTTTGTGGTGTGCAGAGCGGAGACCTCGGTCATCTTGTTGAGCTGGTTGACGATGCGCTGGGTGCCTTTGCCCTCGATCTTGATCATCATTATGCCACGAACAGGTTGTTCAAAGACATCTCCCCGCAGCACGACTGTGTAGCCGAGGATATCACCAGCTGATTTCAAACGCTCCATGCGTGCGCGCACCGTTGAGCGAGATATCTTCAGCTCAAGGGCTAGATCAGAAACACTCGCCCGCGCATTCCTACGTAGTATCGCGATGATTTTTTGATCTATATCATCCAAAGTGCGTAACCTTACTTACCATTCTGGCCAATGCGACCACCATTTTGATCACAATGCCAGCTTTTTACCGCCACTTCCACAAGGATAATACCCCATATTGGAATTAAACGGGAAGTGGGAATGAAGAATACCGTTGTGCTCGTAGGTGCACCTGTACAGACAGGAACCAACATTCAGGGCTGCGTGATGGGCCCGGATGCTCTGCGAACTGCCGGACTGCAAGGCTCCCTTGAGGCACTGGGCTACTCCGTTATAGACCGGGGCAACATTTTACCAGAGGCAAGTCCTGATCGGGTTCATTCCAACAGCGCTATCCACCATTTGAGTGAGACAATCAGCTGGACAACTAAGCTGCATGATGTGGCTCTGCATGAAATGCGTGAAGGGCATCTGCCGGTTTTCCTTGGTGGTGATCACTCCATGGCGGCAGGCACCGTCAGCGGTATTGCCCATGCGGCGGCAGAAGCTGAAGAAGAGCAGTTTGTGCTTTGGCTGGATGCGCACCCGGATCTCCATAATCTGAGCACCACCAGTAGCGGTAATCTGCATGGCACGCCCGTGGCTTATTTCTGCGGTCTTCCCGGTTTTGAGGGGTATTATCCGGAACTGAAGACAGCGATTAAGCCAGAAAATATCTGCATGATGGGTTTGCGGTCCGTCGACAATGCAGAGCGGGCTGCCTTGCAGAAAACCGGTATTGAGACCTACGACATGCGCCGGATCGATGAGAACGGTGTGGTCAAGCCAATCAATGAGTTCCTGGAGCGTGTGAAGGCAGCCAAGGGCCGTCTGCATGTGAGCTTTGACGTGGACTTCCTCGATCCGGATATCGCCCCTGCGGTGGGCACGACGGTTCCTGGTGGCGCGACCTTCCGTGAAGCGCATCTGATCATGGAGATGCTCTGTGACAGCCAGCTGGTGACTTCGGTTGATCTGGTGGAACTGAACCCGTTCCTGGACGTCCGCGGACGCACAGCAACCCTGATGACGGATCTGGTGTGCAGCTTGTTTGGCAAGCAGGTGCTGGACCACCCAAACCGCGCCTGATCTCAGTCACATAATAAAAGATAGGTATCCCCATATGGTCCAGTTCGTAAGCGTTTCTAAAATTTTGGATTTGGTCAACAAACACGGTGTCGAGAATGTCCTGAAGGGCATGACCGAGTATGTGGAGCAGGATTATCGCCGCTGGCCGCTGTTTGACAAAACACCTCGTGTTGCAAGCCACTCCAAAGTTGGCGTGATTGAACTGATGCCGACCAGTGATGGGGAGCTTTACAGCTTCAAGTATGTGAACGGTCATCCGAAAAACACCAAGGAAGGCAAGCAGACTGTCACAGCTTTTGGCATGCTGGCAGATGTGGATACGGGCTATCCGTTCTTCCTTTCCGAGATGACGGTTCTGACGGCTCTGCGAACAGCTGCGACCTCAGTGATGGCGGCGAAGCATCTGGCACGTCCGGATTCCAAGACCATGGCGATCATCGGCAATGGCGCTCAGTCTGAGTTTCAAGCGCTGGCGTTCAAAGCCGTGATGGGCATTACCAATCTGCGCCTTTACGATACGGATGCGGAAGCGACGGAGAAGTGTGCGGCGAACCTTGATGGCAAGGGTTTCACCATCACCATCTGCCGCAGCTCTGAAGAGGCGATCACCGGTGCGGACATCATCACCACCGTGACCGCGGACAAGCAGAAAGCCACGATCCTGACCGACAACATGGTTGGCTCCGGCGTGCACATCAACGCGATTGGTGGCGATTGTCCTGGCAAGACCGAGCTACACAAGGACATTCTGCTGCGTTCCAAGATCTTCGTGGAGTTCCCGGAACAGACCCGCATCGAAGGCGAGATCCAGCAGCTGGACGACGACTATCCGGTCGTTGAGCTTTGGGAAGTAATCACCGGCGGTGCGGAAGGCCGTACGAGCGAGCGCGATATCACGCTGTTCGACTCCGTTGGCTTTGCCATCGAGGACTTTTCCGGCCTGCGTTACATCTACGATCTGGTGAAGCAGGACGAAACAACCCAGGACCTTGAGATGATCGCTGAACCAGCTGATCCACGCAATCTCTTTGGTCTTCTGGAAGTAAAACAAGCTGCCGAGTAAGAGCAGCGGTCATCATTAAACTTTCCCTTGCCCGGGGTTTGTAAGCGCCTGCCCACCTAGCAGGCGCTTCTTTTTTGCCTTGTTGGCTTTTGGACTGAGCAAAGGCCGACGGTTAAGGTTCAGCGCGGCTCCTGATCAATTACAGGAGCGTCTCAATGTGAACTCTTTGCGCTTCTTCCCAGATTGCATCAATGAAGATGCTGATGGTCTCGCGCAGTTGAACGCTGTTGTTTGGATCAACCTGTTCAGCAAGAAGCTCATCAAACAATCCTGCTTCCACAATTCGGCCTTCCACGGTCTCTGCAATTTCAGGCGTGTACTTTTCTGAGATAAACTGCGTGATCACATCGAGGGTATCCACGGCGGCCTGCCTGATCTCATTGTCAGGGACAGAGAAGTTTCCTGTCAGCAAGTTTTCCGGAAGCACAGAGGCCACGTCATGGTTTTCTGGTATTGCTGCTTTCGCGTCGACTTTTGCAACAAACGCGGCCGTGTCCTCATCTAGCCCAGTGCCGTTAGAACTGGACGCTGCATATTTTGCAGCTGTCACTTCGTGCTCGGAAATTAACACGGCGAGTGGATCGCTGTTCAACTTTTCATCTGCGTAGTGAACACCGGTTATGACCTGCCTTGACGTGAGGCTGTGGTTTTGGCCAGCTGTGAAACCGCAGGCGTTGCAGGCCTTTTCGTAGGCTTGTGTTCCAAGGGTTGCACCATACTTGTCCTGAAGGGCAGTCCGGAACGCTCCCTGATCTGCTGCTTTTTGAGAATCCAGGTTGCCCTGCAGAGCAAGCCAGGACACAAACCGCCCCTTAACTGACGTGCTTGCCAGACGGGGGAGTACGTCTCCGCCTTCGACTGTCAGCTTTTGTGAGGAGGCTGTATTGGTCGCGATGGTCTGGAAGTTACTCAAGCTTACTGAAGTCATAGTGCTCATCCCATTCTGCTGGTCTCTGTT
This sequence comes from Pseudovibrio sp. SCP20, assembly GCF_057774105.1. Lineage (NCBI taxonomy): Bacteria > Pseudomonadati > Pseudomonadota > Alphaproteobacteria > Hyphomicrobiales > Stappiaceae > Pseudovibrio > Pseudovibrio sp. SCP20. The sequence goes on from NZ_JBYMDH010000002.1 coordinate 117,309, forward strand.
TGCAATGGGATCAGGCTAACGTTAAGTCAGAAGCACTCCTGTTCTGTTCATCACAGCGACCCTGACACCTCAATCACAACTCTGTCAGGGAGGCAAAAACAGCGCGCAAAACGTGGATATGATGTGAGCATCTACCTTAAATGCAACCTTGCTGCTGTAACCTCTCTGAACTACACCTAACTCTTTCCGTGTGACCTCACATTTTCGAAAAGGCTGTGCTGCTGTGATTACCTGTTATGTGCATTATGAGTTGGAGCCGGGGAAGGTTGCTGAGTTTGAGCATTATGCCAAGCTTTGGATTCCGCTGGTGGAGAAGTTTGGCGGGCAGCATCATGGATATTTTCTGCCTCATGAGAGCGCAAATGATCTGGCGCTGGCTCTGTTCTCGTTTCCATCCCTTGCAGCCTACGAGCAGTATCGCAAGGATAGCATGAAGGATGAAGACTGCCAGAAGGCCTTTGCCTATGCTGAAGAGACACAATGCATCCGCCGCTATGACCGCCAGTTTTTGCGGCCAGTGCTGAAGTAACTCAGTGAGTGGAGCCAGAGGCAAAGCTACTTAGTAAACTTCATCGCGTACTCGACGACCTTATCGCCAGCGATGAGCAGTTGGAGTTTTTTGGCGTCTCGTTTGACCTCTATAGGGCATTTCTTTGAGGCTTCCGCTTTGATTTCCGTGAGCTTTTTGTCGAGGGCGGCGAGTTCGCGTTCGGCTTTTCGGAAGTCATCCCGCTTTTTGCTGGCTTTTTTCCAATGAGGGGCCAGCTTTAGCAGGTTTTGTTCAGCGGCTTCATAGTCCGGATCGTTATTGAGCTTTTGAACATCGCCCTTGTTTCTCTTGCGCGCTTCATTCATCTGGGCGACCAGCTTGTTGTAGAGCTTATCCAGATCATCAAAGCCGCTGCTTTCACGTTCCAGAGAGTTTTTGAGGCGCGTGAGCTTTCCGTGTGCTTCTGAAACCTTGGAGACCTTCGGTGAGTCTTCGACAGCTGCTTCGTACTTTTTGTCGAGGAAGGTCTTGCTGCCCAGTTCTTTGTCGAAGTTGGTTATATCCACCCGGCTAATACTGTGTTTGTGGTCCATCTTCTGCTTAAGATCAGAGAAACCACTGCGAAATTCAGCAAGGTTCTTGAAGGTTTTCAGGGTTTTTCCGGCCATTTCTGTCACCTGTTTTTGCTCTGGCAAAACGCTAATGCAAAACAAGCAGGCCCAAAAGAAAGAGGTCTTCCGTTAGTTAAGCAAAACAGAACCGGAGATGACAAAAGCAAGCGGTGCGATGTGCGCATTTACTCCTGTCGCGGCATCAAGACCTTCGAAGACCTTCAGCCAAGCACACTCATTCCTTTGAGAATTTAAAGTGGGAGGGTTGAGTAAAATACTATTTCCTCAAAACCTGAAATATCCTAGTAGTTTTGCAGGGCATTACAGCAAGGGCCTGCCCCTTTTGATTTTCCCATCCCCATTCCTTAGAGCGCTTTGAGCAACACAAAGCGCATGCGCAGATTTGGTTTGTCAAAATGAATAGCTACATCGCTGCTTGTCAGAAGATCGCGAAAGACTCCGTTGGCTTGTTCTGGATTATGGTCAAGACCATGGTTCCAGTGATGATCTTCGTGCGCATTGGCATGGAGTTTGGGCTGGTTGATTATCTGGGCGTGGCACTGGAACCACTGATGGGCCTGATGGGATTGCCAGCTGCAACCGGTCTTGTGCTGGCCGTTGGTTTGTTGGTGGGCACTTATTCCGCTGTGGCCGTAATGATCAGCATTTTGCCGCTGGTAGCGCTGAGTGTGGCTGATGTAACGGTGCTGCTTTCCGTTGTTTTGATCGCCCATGCCCTGCCATTGGAACAGAGCATTTCCCGCCGTGCTGGGATAAGCTTTATTTTTTCCTCCGGTCTGCGGTTTGTGGTGGGCATTGCCTACGGCATAGTGCTGAATCTGTTTTATTCTGCAGGTGGTTGGCTGCAGCAGCCGATTGAGCTTTCTTGGCTGCCTTATACGCCAACCATTGAAGAGACCTGGCTGGAGTGGAGCTACTCCAGTGCTTCCCTGCTCTTCAGCATGTTCTGGATCATTCTGGGGTTGATCATCTTCCTGAAACTGCTTGAGCTGTTGAAGGTGACGGACCTGATTGGCTGGCTGCTCTCGCCTTTGCTGCGCATTATGGGCATCAGCAAGGCGGCAACGCCAATCACCATGGTGGGTGTGTTGCTTGGGCTTTCCTATGGCGGTGGCCTCATCATCAAAGAAGCGCAGGAAGGTAAGCTTTCTTCGCGCGATGTGGTGCTGTCCCTCTCCTTCATGGGCATCTGTCACGGCTTGATTGAAGATCCGCTGGTGATGATGGCGTTTGGTGCACACTGGTCCGGCGCACTGGTTGGTCGTTTTGTGTTCTGCGTTGCGGCGATGGCGCTGATTGGTCGTCTGATCCAGATGATGCCAGAGGATGCGTTCAACCGGTTCCTCTATCGCCCTGCCAAAACAGCCAAGGCGGTTGGCTGATCTTCACCCTTCTTCGTGTTCTTGAGGTGTAGTTACGTTTCAGGAACACGGCTCGCTTAAGATGTTCCGCAGTGAGCCGGGCTGGCATGGTCTGGCCTGAATGCGGAACATGTGTATGAGCGAAACGCCTCCTCAAGAAAAGCACACGCCAAATGAGGCCTGGTTTGAATCCCGGTGGTGGTGGCGGGTGAAGATGTGGCTGCAATGGACCAGCTGGCTGCAGTATCTGCCCAATCTGGTGGTCGTACTGCTGTTGCTGGTGCTCGCAGGACTTGGCGCACTGATTGGGTGCTGGCCGCTTGTGCTGGTGGACCTGCCACTTGTTCTTGCAGCGCTGTTGTTTCTCAATCTGATCTTCGATGTGGTGACGGTTCGGTATGGCTATCACCCGGAAGAGCCGCTGCCGACCAGCCTTGAGCATTTGGATGCGTTTGAGGTGATGCGGGCGCGGGTTTCGTGCCGGTCTTTTCAGAAGCGGTTGATGAGCGAAGAGCATCGGCAGATGGTGCTTTCTCTGGCAGAGCAGAACAGCAGGCCAGAGAACTGCTTGAGCCCCTCCCCCATTCGCTTTGAGTATGTCGACAATCCGCTGGTTGTTTGGCCTGCGGTTGGAACGCGCGAGTTTCTGGTGGCCATTGCACCGCGTGAGTATCACGAGATGGCTGTGGTGGATGTGGGGCGCAGTTTGCAGAAGGTGGTGATTGAAGCCACGCGGCAAGGGCTGGCGACGTGCTGGATTGGGCCGGGCGCTGACCATAAGAGTATCATCAAGCACCTGGGTGCGCGGTTTGATCCTGAGAAGGACCACATCATCTGCGTTTGTGCATTTGGGTATCGGTCCCGTTACATCCCTTTGGCCATCCGCCTCATCCTGAAAACACAGCAGCATCGGTTGGATGTGCAGAAGCTGTTTTATGCGGACACTGGCTTTGCCAAACCGCTGAACACGAACGCGCGGCCTTATCGAGAGTTTGGACGGTGTTATGAGGTGTGCCAGTGGTCGCCGTCTTCCTACAACGCACAGCCAACGCGCGCTGTTGTGTTGGCTGAGAATGCGAAGATACAGCGGGTAGATTTTTGTGCGGCGACGCAGTCGCGGTACTACGCCATGGTGGCGTTGGGGATTTGGCTGGCGAACTGGGAATGCGGGTGTGAGGCGCTTGGCAAGGCGGGGCGGTTTGAGCAGCTTGCGCCAGAGATGCGCGGCAAAGAGCCATTTCCGGATTTGCCGCGCTATATCATCTCATGGGTGCCGAAGGAGGCCCCTTAAACCCAGCGTACGTGCTTTGTAGTGTCGCTGGTGGTGTCGCCAGCTGGTGGGCTGGCGTGTTTTTGCTGCGGTGATTTCAGCTCGCTCAACGCATCCTCAATGATATCATTGAAGCTCTCCACCGTGATGGTGCTCAGGAACGTCTCATCCTCCCGCTTTTCAATCAGCCTTTCGATCGCGAGGTCCCGGATTGGGGGGATGTTGGCTGCGAAGTAGGTGCCTGTCGTTTCATTCGCCCAACTGACACCCGTCACGCCATGTTGCTCGGCCAGCGCGGGGAAGTTCTGCCAGGTCAGCTGACGGTTCAGGTCGTGGATGGCGTCCTCTGCATTTTCCGGCAGGGAGCGCAGGAAGTTTTGCTCAGCGTAGTTCCAGACCTGTTTTTCGAAGCGTTCAACTGCGATCTTCATTGGGTGAGGCACCTCTGAGATTTTCAGAGCCTCTCCCTTTTCTACGGGCCGTTGATCATGCAGCACATCGCGGTAGATGCCTTGCAGCAGCTCCTTGCTCCATGCCTTGGAGGTGGCTTCCTCTGCTATGAGAGGATCATACTTCTTGGCAATCTCCGTGCTGAGACGGGCCATCAGCTCCCGTTCCACATGGAAGGGGTTTCGCTCTGTGTACTTGCTATCGGCGCGGGCGGCGAAGAGTTCGGTGTTGCTCTCCGGGGTCTCAATGATCTCGCTTTGGAAAGATGGAATGGTCTGATGCTCTTTGTTCTGTACCAGTCCGTTGATCGAGTTGCGCTTTACATCTTCAGAGAGCGCTTTGGTACGCACTGCGGAGCTTTCATCGCTCAGCACCCGGCGCTCTGCAAAGGTGACGCCTTCCAGCACCTGTTTGGCCGTCAGGCTGTGGCTGTTGCCGTCATTTTGGTCGCAAGCCCTGCATGCCGCTTCATAGGCTTTCTCGCCCAGCGTTTTGCCGTAGTGGTTGGTGAGTGCCAGACGGAAGGCGCCCTGATCTTCCTGCTTCTGGGCTTCTCCTGCCGCTTGCTGTTTGACCCAGGTGACGAGCCTGCCTGCGATTGCGGTGCTGGAGTGGGCCTTCACCTGCCCCTCAGCAACCGTAAGCTTGCCATCCTGCGGAATGCTGTGTGCGGTAGAGACGAAACTGTTCAAACCAATCGCTGTCATTGTCCAACTCCCATGGTGTCAGCGGCCCGGGCAATCTGCCCTCCCGCCTTTCAGAGTAGGTAATGGTTTTGCGGGTGACTGTTCTGACCGTCACAGGAAATGACTGGATTTCGTAAGTGCAAATACGCAGTTAGCGTTATTTGTCGTGCTCCTTCAGGAAGGCATCTATGATCTCGTGCAGGCGTTTGCCGTCGAAGCTGGGAAAGTGCCCACCGTGGATGGTGCGGACCGGGAGGTCGGCCAAGCGCTTCATGCTGGCGATGTAGTCTGCCATGTTGGAGTGGTAGCAATCTGTCACCAGCGGCCCATCGTAGACGATGTCTCCGGCGATCAGGGTTTCGGTTGCCTTCTCCCACAAAGCGATGCCACCCGGTGAGTGGCCGGGTGTATGGATGACCTCGAAGTGACGATCACCGGTGGAGAGCACTTCACCGTCTTCCAGCAGGTGGCTGGCCGGTGCTGGTTCAACGGCATATGCGGAGGACTTGTAGGGTTCTGGCGGGAGGGCATCGAAGATATCATCCGCAACACATCCTTCGACCAGCGTGTTCTGACGGGTTGGGTGGGCGAGCAGATCGGCCTCTGCCTTATGGACCAGACGGTTCGGAAATTCGTGTTGGCAGCCGATATGGTCAAAGTGGGTGTGGCTAGCAACGGCCATCACGGACTTTTCGGAGGTCAGTGCCACATGCTCCCGCAGACTGACAACGCCCATGCCGCTGTCCACCAGCAGGTCCTTATGGCGACCGCGCACATGCCAGATGTTGCAGCGGTAGAACTGCTTGATGTAGGGCTCATCAATCAGCGTAATGTCATCTGCCAGTTTCGTGGTGCGATACCACTTCTCCGCCGGAATGCGTTCCACCGCTCATCCCTCCTGCTCGATCAGAGAAGTTCATCATAACCAGCTGTGGCGCAGAGGGGGATAACTTATTTTGGTGGGAGTTTTTCCGCCCCGCAGAGTGCTGCAGGACGGAGGAACGCAGGAAAAACGCAATTAACGCAAACCAATGCACATTATAACGCAAGAGTGGTTTGGCGGGTGTTGTCCCCGTTTTGGGCGTTGCCATTTGGAGAGTAATCCGCGGCATTCACAGTTTTTGGGCGGCCTTCCAGAGAGAGGGTGGCGATGCGCGGGGCGGTTTCGGCGATGACTTTGCCACGGCGGACCACTGCAAGGCGGGTGGCCTTCATGCGGATCGCTTCGATTGCGTCTTCGGCCTGCAGCAGCACGAAGTCTGCGTTGCCGCCGACTTTAACGCCGTATCCTTCCAGCCCCATGATCTTTGCGGAGTTGGTGGTGACGGCCTCATAGCAATAGCGGATGTCATCACGACTTGAGAGTTGGCCTACATGCAGGCCCATGCCTGCGACTTCCAGCATGTCTGCGTTGCCCAGCGAGTACCATGGATCCATCACACAATCATGACCGAAACCGACGGTGATGCCGTAGTCGCGCATCTCACGCACGCGGGTTTGGCCACGGCGTTTTGGATAGGTGTCGTGGCGGCCCTGAAGCATGATGTTGATCAGGGGGTTAGCGATGGCACAGACATCCGCTTCTGCCATCAGAGGCAGCAGCTTGGAGACGTAGTAATTGTCCATGGAATGCATGGAGGTGAGGTGTGATCCGGTTACCCTGCCCTGTAACCCTAAGCGCTGGGTCTCGTAAGCCAGCGTTTCGATGTGGCGGGAGAGCGGGTCGTCGGATTCATCGCAGTGCATGTCTACCCGCAGGCCGCGCTTTGCTGCGATTTCCATGAGGGCCTTTACAGAGCAGGCGCCATCTTCCATGGTGCGCTCAAAGTGTGGGATGCCGCCGACCACATCCACGCCCATGTCCAGCGCACGGAGCAGGTTGTTTTCTGCGGTTGGGGAGCGGTAGAAGCCATCTTGCGGGAAGGCGACCAGCTGCAAATCGATATAAGGCGCAATGCGTTGCTTTACATCCAGCAGGGCTTCCACACCCAACAGACGATCATCACAAACATCCACGTGGGTTCTGATGGCCAGCAGGCCCTGAGAGACTGCCAGATCGCAATAGCGCAGTGCTCGTTCGACAACCGCATCAATGGTAAGTAGTGGCTTCAGCTCTCCCCAGAGGCTGATGCCTTCCAGCAGTGTGCCACTCTCATTCATTCTTGGCAGACCAAGAGAAAGGGTGGCGTCCATATGGAAGTGAGGATCAACGAATGGTGCTGAAACCAGCTGACCCTGAGCATCGATCACGCGTTCTGCTTCTGCGGTGATGTCTTCTTCAATCGCGGTGATTTTGCCAGTTTTCACTGCAATATCGACACCTGTTTCGCCTGTGGTCAGGACTGCGTTTTTTACGAGTAAATCCAGAGACATGAGTGTTGCCTTTCTTACTTATTAGCTTAACGCTGACCACGGAAATAAGGTTGCAGAAGTGCGCGTGGGTAGTCTGCTTTGCGGGCTACAAGCACCAGCGCCACGATGGAAAGCAGGTACGGGATCATCAGGAAGACCTGAGAGGGGATCACCGCACCAACCTCATTTTGCAGGCGGATCTGGAAGGCATCAAAAGCGCCAAACAGCAGTGCCCCTAGCAAAGCCTTACCCGGTCTCCAACTTGCAAACACCACCAGAGCAATGCAGATCCAGCCGCGTCCGTTGATCATGCCGAAGAAGAAGGCATCGAAGGCGGACATGGTGAGGAAAGCGCCGCCCAGTGCCATGAGTGCAGACCCGGCCATGATTGCGCCGATACGCAGAGCGAAGACAGAGAGGCCCTGTGCTTCAACAGCGGATGGATTGTCGCCCACTGCACGGATCGCAAGGCCAAGTGGGGTGCGATAGAGCACGTAGCTGACCAGCAGGACCATAGCGAGCGCCAGGAAGGTCATGGAAGTTTGCTGGAACAAAGCCGGGCCGATGAATGGCAGGTCAGACAGCACCGGAATATCAAGCGGTTGGAACGCTTCAATACGCGGAGGGCTGGAGACTTTTGGCAGCGCTGTACGATAAGTGAAGTAGCTGACCGATGTGGCAAACATGGTTATGCCGAGGCCGGAGACGTGCTGCGACAGACCCAGTGGCACCGTAAGGATGCCGTGGAGCAGACCAAAGAACGCACCTGCCAGCGCCGCGATGAGAACACCGCCCCAGAGGCCAGCACCAAGCCAGACGGCCATCCAGCCGCACATGGCCCCAACCACGAAGATGCCCTCAATACCGAGGTTCAATACCCCTGCCCGCTCGCAGACCAACGCGCCGAGCACACCGAAGATGAGCGGAGTGGCGATGCGGATGGCAGCAGCCCAGAAGTTGGCGGAGAGAAGAATATCAATATATTCCATGGCTTATGCCTCCCCTTTGGCTGCAAGTGGTGTCTTCTTCGGCTGCACAAAGCGGATTTTGAAGCGCACGAAAAGGCTGGAGATCAACACACAAATCAGGGACATGGCAACCACGAGATCCGCAATGTAGCTGGAAACGCCCATGGCGCGGCTCATACTGTCTGCTCCTACAAAGACTGCGGCGATGAAGACAGCAGCCACAACCACACCAACGGGTGAGAGACCCGCGAGCATAGCGACCACAACACCGGTGTAGCCGAAGCCCGGAGAGATATCGGAGGTCAGATACCCTTTCAGGCCAGCGACTTCGCTGACACCAGCAAGGCCTGCGAGCGCGCCGGAGATCAAACCCACCTTGATGAAGGTGGAGGTGACAGGAATGCCTGCGTGTTTTGCGGCGGAGAAGTTTTCACCCGTTGCGCGGATTTCAAAACCCCAAACGCTGCGCTTCATCATGATGTAGATTACAAGCGCGGAAACAAGAGCGATGACAAGGCCCCAGTGGATGCGCATGCGAGGGAACATCTTGGGCAGTGTGGCGGCGCTGGTCATTGGTTCTGATTGCGGCCAGCCCATGCCCATTGGGTCTTTCATCGGGCCTTCCAGCATCATCTGCACAAACAGCAAAATCACGAAGTTGAGCAGCAAAGTGGTGACGACTTCATCTGCTCCTAGCTTAGTTTTCAGCAGTGTCGGGACGAGCATCAGTGTGCCGCCCGCAATCATACCCGCCAGCATGATCAGCGGGATCATGATGTAGGCAGGGGCTGAGATGGCACCAGAGCCAACTGCGACAGCAGCGAGTGCGCCGACATAGAGCTGGCCTTCTGCGCCGATGTTCCAGAGTTTGGCTCTGAAGGCGACGCTAACAGCAAGGCCGGTGAATATGAGCGGGGTGGCACGGGCCAGAAGCTCAGACAATGCGAACTTTGAGCCGAATGCACCTTTGAAGATGTGCCCGTAGGCGGCAAAAACTTCTCCCCCTGCGGCTGCAATGGGGATCGCCGCAAGCACAAGCGCGGTGATTCCTGCGATAATTGGCAGGGCAAAAGCAAAGAGCGCAGAAACATTGCTGCGAGGTTCAAACCGGATCATGCTGCTTGTTCCCCTTTTGCGGAATGTCCTGCCATCATCAGGCCGACCTGTTTCTTATCCAGCTTTTCCGTCTCTACTGGCTCAGAGATATGCCCGCGGTGGATCACGGCGATCCTGTCGGATAACTGGAAGAGCTCGTCCAGATCCTCAGAGATGAGAAGGACGCCTGCGCCTCTGTCCCGCGCCTCCTGAAGGCGGCGGTGCACGTCAGCCGTTGCACCTACATCCAGCCCTCGGGACGGCTGCGCGGCAAGCACGATATCGGGTTGCTGGTCCAGCGTTCTGGCGAGGACGATCTTTTGGATGTTCCCGCCGGAAAGCAGGCGGGAGACGGCAAGCGGGCCGGAGCAGCGGATATCATAGGCTTTGATAGCCTCTTGAGCACGCTTGCGAATTTCGTTGAAGCGGAGAAGGCCGAAGCGCTGGTAGGCAGGCTTGCGGATTTCCTCCAGCACGAGGTTTTCCTCCACCGACATGGCACCCACGATGCCGTCATGGTGGCGATCCTCTGGGATGCGAGCTACGCCGGATTTGATTGCAGCGGCGGCACTGGCCTTGAGCAGTTTGCCGTTGAGCTGGACATTGCCAGCGGTTGGCGTTTCCAACCCGGAGATGACCTTTGCGAGTGTGCTTTGGCCGTTGCCAGAGACACCTGCCAGGCCGATGATTTCCCCTTTTCGGAGGGTGAGATTGACGTTCTCGATCTGCTCGCGCCCCTCACCGGCGCTGACACCAGCAAAAATCAGCGTTTCGTCTTCCGGATAGCCGGGTTTGCGTTCTGTGGATTGGACTGAATGCCCGACCATCACCTCAGCCAGCTGATGGCGATCACACTGCGATGTTGGAAGGTCCGCAACAATCTTACCCCCTCTCAATACCGCAACACGGTCAGATGCGCCCAGCACCTCTGCCATCTTGTGGGAGATGAAGATAATTGCCATGCCTTTGGCTGCAAGCAGCTTCAGGGTTTTGAAAAGACTATCGGATTCCTGCGGTGTGAGAACTGCAGTGGGTTCATCCAGCACCAGAATACGGGCATCGCGGTAGAGCGCTTTGAGGATTTCAACGCGCTGTCTTTCCCCAACTGCTAACTTTGAAACGCGCAGATCCAGATCGACTTCGAGGCCAGAACTCTGCATCAGATCCTGTAGTTTTGCCCGCGCTTTGGAGCGGCTGAAGCGGCGTGCAAACAGGCTCTCCGTGCCCAGAACGATGTTCTCAAGGCCCGTCAGGTTCTCAGCCAGCGTGAAGTGCTGGTGAACCATACCTATCCCCGCTTCAAGGGCTGCCTGAGGGGCACCGGGCTCCAGATCTACCAGAATACCAGAGGAGTGGCGTACCATGACACGTCCTTCATCAGCCACATAATGACCGAACAGGATATTCATGAGCGTGGTTTTGCCCGCTCCGTTCTCACCCAGCAACGCGACTATTTCCCCTGCATGCAGGTCCAGATTGACGTTGCCGTTGGCAACCAGATCACCAAAGATCTTGGTTATGTTTTGAAGAGATAAAAGCGGATGCTCACTCTTAGTTTCTGGCATGGGATACCCTTGGACTGAAGAGGTTATGCGCGCGGCAGACGGAGAAGACGGGCCAGGTTATCCCCCGGCCCGACCTGCATTAATTGGAGGACTTTGGCTCTTCGTCGTTGATTTCAACGGTGAAAGACCCATCCAGAATGCTCGCTTCAACAGCTTTGACCTTGCCCAGCAGGTCCGCATCCACCAGCGCTTCATCAACCACCAGTGAACCACCACCATGGCCCATGAAGGAGAACTTGCCGTAGTCTTCAGCCTTGAAGTTATTCGCCTTTACAGCTGCGATCGCTGCATCAACGGTTGGCTCCATATGCCAGATGGCAGAGGCAAGGATGGTGTTTGGATAATCAGCAGCGGTGTCGATCACATTGCCGATTGCGAAGATGCCTTTCTCCATCGCCGCATCAGACACGCCGAAGCGTTCTGCATACAAAACATCAGCGCCAGCATCGATCATCGCATAAGCGGTTTCTTTTGCTTTTGGCGGGTCGTACCAGGAGTTGATGAAGTTGACGGTGAAGGTCACGTCAGGATTGGTTGCCTTAGCACCATTCATGAATGCGTGCATGAGGCGGTTGACTTCCGGAATGGCGAAGCCACCGATCATGCCGATTTTGCCAGACTTGGACTTCGCGCCTGCGATCATACCGGAGAGGTAGGATGGCTCGTGGATGAAGTTGTCGAACACAGCAAAGTTTGGTTCGGCAGCCGGGAAGGAAGAGCCCATGAGGAAGGCTGTTTCAGGGTATTCAGCTGCTACATTGCGCGCTGCGCGTTCTACTGCGAATGCTTCGCCGACGATGAGCTGATGACCCGCTTCGGCGTATTCACGCATGACGCGCTCATAGTCTGTGTTGGCGGTGTTTTCGGAGTAAACATAGGTGATATCACCGCGCTCAGCAGCTGCGTTGAGGGCCTTGTGAATACGGCCAACCCATTGCTGTTCAACAGGAACGGTGTAAATCGCTGCGACCTTGAGAGGTTCAGCAGCCAAAACTTTTGCCGGAGAATAAACCGTGATTACGGCCGCAAAAACAGCCACGGCTGTAAGAACATGGCGTCTCACAAAACCGTTCAAACGTGTCGCAAACATGCACACCCCCTGAAATCAATAATTTGTGCAGGGCTGCAGATCAGACTGCAGCCGCAATCTGCCCTATCTCGTAGTGAAAGTGAAAATGTCCTGATCAGGACGAAGGCATTAAAAATGGCTGTATACGAGACAAAGCGGCTAATGACTAGATGCCTCAGAAGTATTTTTTGCATGACGGCACGTAAATCAATGCAGAACACACAGTACTTTTCTTATGGTATTCAGTTATTTATCGACCGCATAAATATTATTAAACCACTATATAGCTGTGGATTGAGCCAAGTGACGATAAAACACTCGAATCGAAGCAACATCTTGAAATTTTACTTTTCGGTCAAATAATTTCAATCAATAATATTTTGCAATATTTTCCATAGATTGAAAAATAGCGCAGTGCGCCCATTGATTGCTCCAAGTGCTTATAATGCACGCAGGTAGAGCTCTGATTTCATGCAGGATTTGGAGTGTAGTGCTCAACAAGCGAGCATAGCGCGCCTTTTAGATACATGAAAGAAATTTGGGAATAGTTGTGGGGGATGATGGCTTTGGGCTGCCTCGAAGGCGTGGAGAAGTGCCGTGGCACTTCCCGAGTTTTGTGAGCTTGCCCAGCTCATGAGGTCACCGTTGCGGCTTCCCAGTCAGTCAGGATCTGCATGATCTGACGGCTGTCTTCCATGCTTGGCGCCGGGCTTTCAAGTGCGGTCTTGCCAGCTTCGATCGCTTCGCGGATTGCTCTGACCTGATAGAGGAACGCATTGCCTTCCGCTGTTACGGTGCGGGTGTCGCCGGGCTTTTCGTAAGGGGTGACGGTGAAACTATTCCCCTCCGCTTCCGGCAGCCATGGGTTGGAATTGAGCACGAGGCTGGCTTTGGATCCCAATACCGTGAAACCGGCATGCAGACCGTAGTCTTCAGCGGTGTGGAGCTGACAGACAACACCGTTGTTCAACCTCAAGGTCGCTGCAGACTCGCAGATATTCCCGTCCGCACCACGACGGCCCATCGCGGAGATCTTATAGTTTTCAAAGACATGGGTCGGGAACGCTGTTTGCAGAAGCAAGTGCATCAACGAGGTTGGATAGCAGCCGAGGTTATATAATGCCCCCTTGCTGTGCGGGTTCACGAACTGAGCGATAGAAGCGCAGTACTGAGCAGTGATGGACTGGATTTCCCCCAGCTCACCAGAGGCAACCACATCACGAATAGCAGCAGCGAACGGATGGTTCAGGTACATCAGGCCTTCAACGAAGAAGACGCCATTTTCAGCAACAGCTTTCAGCGCCTGATCTGTCTTTTCCATATCCACGGAAAGTGACTTTTCGCAGAGGATCGCCTTGCCTGCATTGGCCGCTTTGATCACGTACTCATGATGAATGTGATTAGGGAGTGCGATGTAAATGATATCAACGGCTTCGTCTTCAATCAGCTCATTGAAATCATCAAAAGTATGCTCAACATCGTACTTCTCTGCGAACACTTTCAGAGGTACTTCTGAGCGGCCTGCAACGGAATGAATCCGCGTAGAACCTTCCGCTTGAACTGCATCCGCCATGGTAAGCGAGATGAAGCTTGTTCCCAGAAAGCCCCAGTTCAGTTTCGACATTGTTTTTCTCCAGAACACAGGATCCCGAGAACATCACGGGACGGACTCCGAAAATAACCCTAATCATATTTCAGCAGAGAGAAAACACCCGAGATCGACGGCTCATGGATTATCCAAGTTTATCGATAAAAGAGCAGGTAACTCTCAGAGTTTACTTACAATTTTACTGAACTAAGGGACTGTCCGTACCAAGTAAATCAATGCCTTTGATTTCTGCGGATCCTGCCAGAATTGTGATGTATTGAGAGACTGCTTTGGACCAACTTGCAGCTTCCAACCATGCTCTGATGGTTTCCTCAACATGTTCAAACGGCAGAGTGTTTCCGTCAATTTTCCGGTTCAGGAAAATGATATGATAGCCGAACTTGGTTTCGATTGGATGCTCTGACAGTTGTCCGGCCTGCATCGACTGAAGGGCTACTTCGAACTCAGGAACAGTGCTTCCTTTTGTCAGCTGACCCAGATTTCCGCCGGTTTCCTTTGATGGACAGGCGGAGTACTCCATTGCCAGATCGGCGAAGGATTCAGGTTTGTCCTGAAGCAGCTTGATCACATCATGCGCGCGCGCTTTTGCGATGCTGCGGGCTGTGAGTTGGTCCGGCCCTGCTGCAAACAGAATATGGCTGGCTTCATAAATCGGCTCTGAACTGAAACGGGCCTTGTAGTTCTCATAATAGCGCTGGCACTCATCCTGAGAAGCAGACGGAACATCTACTTCCTGCTCAATCAGCTCTCTGATGGCCGCGTCTTCTTCGGTTTCGCTGCCGTCGTCATGCTGCTCTGGTGCCGGGATGATGTTTAAAGCCCGTGCCTGCTGCAACAGGAGCTCTCGGACCACAAGAGCTCTTGCAGCTGCTTGAACGGCCTGACCGGGGTTTTCGGCGGGATGGTTCTGAGCTTCGGCCAGAATATCCTTCTCCGGTATCTGAACACCATTGACCACCACATCAGTGATGATCGGTTTGCTCTTTGGTGGCACTTTGGTGCTCGGCAGGTCCATGCCTGCCTGAGCACCTTCACTCAGGTTCGGGTTTGTATAGAGATTGGCCATTTCACCTCACTCTGCCGGATGACGTGAGTTGGTGGAATTGCGCTCACGTACGATCTGATAACCGGGACGCCACAGGTATCTTGCCGGCACGCTGAGCATGTGCACCAGACGTGTGAACGGGAAGATGAGCAGGATCGTCAAGCCGAAGAAGAGATGTAGCTTGAAGATCCATGAGACATCAGAGACATAGGTCGCGGCCTCACCATTGAAGGTGAAGATGCCCAGTGCCCAACTCATGAACTTAACCATTTCTTCCCCATCCAGATGCTGAAGCGAAATCGGGATAGTTGCCAGGCCGAGCAGAAGCTGGAACGCAAGGAGGCAGATAATGAAGGTGTCCATGGCGCTGGAAGCTGCCCTCACCCGCTCATCATAGAGCCTGCGATGAATAAGCATTCCTGCGCCGACAATCGCCATGAGCCCAGCAATACCGCCGACGACAACCGCCAGTACCTGTTTGGTTCCATGTCCAATCCCAAGCGCATCAAAGATCGCAATGGGGGTTAGAAGGCCGAAGAGGTGGCCCAGGAAGATGATGATCACACCCACATGGAAGAGCACAGAACCCCAGACCAGTTGTTTGCGGCGGAGCAGCTGGCTGGAGCCTGCCCGCCAGCTGTAGGGTTCTCTGTCGTATCGGATGATTGTCCCAACAATCAAAACCGAGAGGGCGATGTACGGGTAAATTCCGAAGAACAACGTGTTGAAGAAGCCAGACATGTCTAGTGATCCCCCTGGATGTTCTGTGGGGTTGCGTCGGGCGGGCGTCTGTCCGCGGCTCTCATTTGCATTCTCAACCGGTCAGGGCCACAGCTGCCTTCCCCTGCATTGCCGCCAAACTTGACGACTTCTTCCTGCCAAATGCGATCCATCGCTTCGAGGTCGTTTGGATCATCATCCGGCTCAGCAAGGATGTTGGAGAGGAGCTCTTTTGATGGCTGTGCCTTGCTGATTTCAGCAACAGCTGCAAACGCGTTGGCGTAGATTGAACCCTTCTTTTTGAGGCGTAATCGGAGCGCCTCGAAGATATGGGCTGTCTGACCAAGCAGTTCTTGTGCCTCTGTGAAGGGCTGATGTGCGAGGTACTCCAGGAAGAGTGGGATGAAGTCTGGTAGTTCTGTAGTTTCTACCGCAAATCCGTTCTTCAGGTACATTTCCCGCAGGTCTACAAGTGCCTGACCGCGATCCCTGCTTTCACCATGCACGTGTTCGAACAGGTGGAGGGAGTGGGAACGTGTTCGGTCAAACTGGAACACATAGCGTTCCTGCACCTCGTACAGATCTTTGTCGGCCAGATCATCGCATAGATTGCAGATCATCTTCTGGCCTTTTGCCGAGAGCAGGCGGTCTGAATTCACCGCCTCCTTCAGTGCTGGCAGATCATCCAGCAGCTCCTGCGTTGGGTAGTTGAGCAGGAGCGAGAGGATTTTTAAGGAGACAATCATCCGCGCATCTCCTTAAACACATCAGTTGGAGTTTCGACTGCCTTCTTACGAGAGCCGCCGAACAGGTCTGTTCCATCGCGGCCACCGGAGCAACCATTACCGAAGGAGAAGCCACAGGAGCCGCGAACATCGTAGGCATCCTCAGAGATTTCTCTGTGCGTGGTTGGGATGACGAAGCGATCTTCGTAGTTGGCGATCGCCATGATCTTGTACATGTCCTCAATGAGTTCAGGTGTAAGACCAACTTGTTTTGCGATCTCCTCATTGACCACGCCGTCGATGCTCTTGGACCTCATGTAAGAGCGCATGGCGAGCATGCGTTCCAGTGCAGAGACGATAGGCTGGTCCTTGCCTGCAGTGAGCAGGTTGGAGAGGTATCGAACAGGGATGCGCATACTCCGGACATCTGGCAGCTCACCGTCCCATCCAATCTTGCCAGCTTCAGCGGCATTCTGGATTGGAGAGAGAGGTGGGATGTACCAGACCATTGGAAGCGTGCGGTATTCCGGATGGAGCGGGAACGCCACTTTCCAGTCGATAGCCATCTTGTAGATTGGCGACGCCTTAGCAGCCTTAAGCCAGTCTTCAGGAACTCCATCCTTGCGAGCCTGCTCGATCACCTTTGGATCATGAGGATCAAGGAAGACCTTGAGTTGCTCTTCATAAAGATCCTTCTCATCCTTGGTGGAGGCTGCTTCCTCAATCTTATCCGCATCGTAAAGGATCACTCCTAGATAACGGATGCGGCCCACGCAGGTTTCTGAACAGACAGTTGGCTGCCCGGACTCGATGCGGGGATAGCAGAAGATGCATTTTTCTGATTTGCCAGAGGACCAGTTGAAGTAGATCTTCTTATAGGGGCAACCAGAGACGCACATGCGCCAACCACGGCATTTTTCTTGATCAATCAAGACGATGCCATCATCTTCACGCTTGTAGATCGCACCGGATGGGCACGCAGCAACGCATGTTGGATTGAGGCAGTGCTCACACAGGCGTGGCAGGTACATCATGAAGGTGTTTTCAAACTCGCCGTAGATTTCCTTCTCGACGCCTTCGAAATTGTAATCCTTGGAGCGTTTGGAGAACTCGCCACCGAGAATTTCTTCCCAGTTAGGTCCCCATTCGATCTTTTCAATCCGCTCACCGGTAATCGCAGACTTAGGCCGTGCCGTTGGGAACTGAGCACTTTCAGGTGCGCCCTGTAAGTGCTCGTAGTCGTAATCAAACGGTTCATAATAGTCATCGATTTCCGGCAGGTCCGGGTTGGCAAAGATCTTCGCCAGAATGCGCCATTTGGCACCCATCTTGGGTTGGATCTTGCCGTTGCGTTTGCGAACCCAGCCACCATTCCAGCGTTTCTGGTTCTCCCAGTCTTTGGGATAGCCAATGCCGGGTTTGGTTTCAACGTTGTTGAACCAGGCGTACTCGACACCCTCACGGTTGGTCCAAACGTTTTTACAGGTCACTGAACAGGTGTGGCAGCCAATGCATTTATCCAGATTCAGCACCATTCCGACTTGTGCGCGGACTTTCATTCTGCTGCCTCCTGACCACTGTCATCCAGTGGTTCTTCCATCCAGTTCACTTCTTCCAGTTTGTGAACCACAACGAACTCATCGCGGTTGGAGCCAACCGTTCCATAGTAGTTGAAGCCGTAGGATTGCTGAGCGTATCCGCCAATCATATGCGTTGGCTTAGTCACGGCTCTGGTGACCGAGTTATGAATACCGCCGCGCTGTCCGGTGAGCTCCGATCCCGGTGTATTCACGATCTTTTCCTGAGCGTGATACATGTAGATCGTGCCTTCCTTCATGCGTTGGGAGACCACTGCACGAGCGACAAGCGCACCGTTGATATTGAAGACTTCAACCCAGTCGTTGTCCTCAATATCAGCTTTCTGCGCATCAACTTCAGAGATCCAGACCACAGGTCCGCCGCGGTTGAGCGTGAGCATCAACAGGTTGTCGGTGTAGGTGGAGTGGATGCCCCACTTCTGGTGCGGAGTGATGAAGTTGAGCACCAGTTGCTTTCTGCCCAGTGACTTATCGTCGATGACAGGCTTGATGCCTTTGGTGTCTATCGGCGGCCTGTACACGCAGAAACCTTCACCAAAGGCACGCATCCAGAGATGATCCTGATAGAGCTGCTGGCGACCGGAGATGGTGCGCCATGGGATCAGCTCATGCACGTTGGTGTAGCCTGCGTTGTAGCAGACGTGCTCGGATTCCAAGCCAGACCACGTTGGGGAGGAGATGATCTTGCGTGGTTGAGCCACGATATCGCGGAAGCGGATCTTCTCTTCTTCCTTCGGCAAAGCCAGATGGGTGTGGTCTCTACCAGTGAACTCGGAGAGCGCAGCCCATGCTTTCACGGCAACTTCACCGTTGGTTTCCGGAGCCAGAGACAGGACAACCTCTGTTGCATCGATATCAGTTTCTATCTTCGCGAAGCCTTTGGTCGGGCCGTCTTCCAGAACCTCACCATTGAGGCCCTTGAGGAGTTCAACTTCGTGCTCGGTGTTCCAGCTGATGCCTTTACCACCATTGCCGAGCTTATCCATCAACGGGCCAAGGGCTGTGAAGCGCTTGTAGACATTTGGATAGTCACGCTCAATCACCACAACGTTTGGCATTGTCTTGCCCGGTTGCGGCTCGATATCGCCTTTCTTCCAGTCCTCTACGTCAAATGGCTGGGCAATCTCGCCTGCTGTGTCATGCAGGATTGGGACAAGCACGACGTCCTTTTCCTTGCCGAGCACTTCCTGAGAGACCTCAGAGAATGACTTGGCAATGCCCTTGAAGATTTCCCAGTCACTGCGCGCTTCCCAAGCAGGGTCAGCTGCACTGGAAAGTGGATGAATGAAGGGGTGCATGTCTGAGGTATTGAGGTCGTTTTTCTCATACCATGTTGCAGTCGGCAGCACGATATCGGAGTAAACCGCTGTGGTGGACATGCGGAAGTCTAGCGTGACCAGCAGGTCGAGCTTTCCTTCTGGCGCGTTGTCGTGCCAGACAGCTTCCTTGGCGCGCTGACGGCCTTCTTCGCCCAGATCCTTGCCCAGTACACCATGTTCGGTACCAAGCAGGTGGCGAAGGAAGTACTCATGGCCTTTACCGGAGGAGCCCAACAAATTGGAGCGCCAGACAAACAGGTTGCGTGGCCAGTTGGCTTGGTTATCAGGGTCTTCACAGGACAGTTTCAGACTGCCTGATTTCAGTTCCTGAGCAACGTAGTCTTTTGCGTCCTTACCGCTTGCTTCTGCGTCTTTGGCGACCTGAAGTGAGTTGGTTTGGAGTTGAGGTGCTGATGGCAACCAGCCCATCCGTTCTGCACGGATGTTGTAATCGATCAGAGATGCGTTCCAATCTCCCTCAGGCGCAGTTGGAGAGATGATCTCATCCACCTTCAGTGTCTCATAGCGCCATTGATCTGTATGCGCGTAGAAGAAGGATGTGGAGTTCATATGTCGTGGTGGGCGGGCCCAGTCCAAAGCAAATGCAAGGGCTGTCCAGCCGGTTTGTGGGCGGAGTTTTTCCTGCCCCACATAGTGGCTCCAGCCACCACCGGATTGACCAACACAGCCGCACATCACCAGCAGATTGATGATGCCGCGGTAATTCATGTCCATGTGGTACCAATGGTTCAGACCGGCACCGAGGATGACCATGGAGCGTCCGTTGGTCTTCTCCGCATTACTCGCAAATTCCCGAGCAGTTGTGATGATGTGATCTTTTGGAACACCTGTGATCTTCTCTGCCCATGCAGGGGTATAGGGCAACTCTTCATCATAGGATTTAGCGGAGTTTGGATCATCCAAGCCCCGGTCCAGCCCGTAGTTTGCTACGAACAGATCAAACACAGAGGCGACGAGTGTTTCGCCTTCTGTCAGTTTGAGCTTCTTAACGGGAACCTTGCGGACCATAACGCTGTCATGGTTGGTGCCTTCAAAGTGATCATGCTCGAGATTGCCAAAGTATGGGAAGGCGACTTCAGCGATCTCATCGTGATCGGCTTTTTCAATGAAGGACATAGCAAGATCCGTGTCTTTGCCTGCACCGTCCTTCTCTTCCAGATTCCATTTGCCTTTTTCGCCCCAGCGGAAGCCGATGGAGCCATGAGGGACCACAACCTTCTTCGACTTGCGATCGATGGCAACGGTCTTCCATTCCGGATTGTTTTCTTCGCCCAGCTTGTCAGCAAACTCGGAAGCTCTGATGAGGCGTTCCGGGATGTACTTGCCGTCTTTTTTAACGAGGCGAACCAGCAGAGGCATATCGGAATATTTGCGGCAGTACTCTTCGAAGTAATCCGCCTGCCTGTCTAAATGATATTCCCGCAAAATGACGTGGCCCATGGCCATCGCCAGCGCTGCATCTGTACCCTGCTTTGGATGAAGCCAGAGGTCAGAGAACTTGGCAGCCTCTGAATAGTCTGGAGAGACCACAACTGACTTGGTGCCCTTGTAGCGAACCTCGGTGTAGAAGTGCGCATCTGGTGTACGGGTCTGCGGAACATTGGAGCCCCACAGCATCAGGAAACCAGCGTTGTACCAATCTGCGGATTCTGGCACATCCGTTTGCTCACCCCAGGTTTGCGGTGAGGCTGGAGGCAGATCGCAGTACCAGTCATAGAACGACATGCATGTGCCGCCGAGCAGTGACAGGTAACGGGTGCCTGCTGCATAAGAAATCATGGACATAGCCGGAATTGGCGAGAAGCCGACAACACGGTCAGGACCCCATTTCTTCGCGGTGTAGGCATTTGCTGCCGCGATGATTTCGTTGACCTCTTCCCACGTGGCCCGCACGAACCCGCCGTGTCCGCGCACCTTCATGTAGTCTGAACGCTTAGCTGGGTCTTCCTGAATGGCAGTCCATGCTGCCACAGGTGATTTCACCGTACGCTCCTTGCGCCAAAGCTTGATAAGGCGAGAGCGTATGAGCGGATGTTTTACGCGGTTTGCAGAGTAGATGTACCAGCTGTAACTGGCACCACGGGAGCAACCGCGCGGCTCATGGTTTGGCAGATCTGGACGTGTGCGCGGGTAATCCGTTTGCTGGGTTTCCCACGTGATGATCCCGCCCTTCACATAGATCTTCCAGGAGCAGGACCCTGTACAGTTCACACCGTGGGTTGAACGCACGATCTTGTCGTACTGCCATCGCTTTCGATAGCTGTCTTCCCAGTTTCTGTTCTCGTTCGTCGTAACACCGTGCCCGTTTGCAAAGGTACCAGTGTCCTGTTTTGCGAAAAAGTTCAGTTTATCGAGGAGTAGAGACATCAGGAATGCCCTTCACTTTATTTGCTTAGCACGGAACGGATGCACCCTTGCGGGTGTAGAAGAACCAAGTGATCACCAGACAGATCACGTAGAAGATGCCGAAGGCCCAAAGCGCGCCATCAGGACCACCGGTGTAGGCGATGGATGAGCCGTAGGCTTTGGGGATGAAGAAGGCACCGTAGGCTGCGATGGCAGAGGTAAACGCGATGATTGCTGCGCTTTCTCGCTCTGACTGACGCAGGTGAGCTGCTGCATCCAGCTCTGGCATCAAGAGGCCAACCTGTTGACGCATGATGGTTGGGATCATCTGGAACGTGGAAGCGTTGCCGACACCTGTCAGGAAGAACAGCGCCATGAAGCAGGCAAAGAAGCCCCAGAAAGCACCCGGCTCTGTTTTGATCGACAGGAAGAATAGCACACCGCCAACGGCCACTGCCATAAACAGGAAGGTCCAGAAAGTTACGCGGCCACCGCCATACTTATCTGAAACCCAACCAGTGCCTGCACGGGACAACGCGCCGACAAGCGGACCGAGGAACGCATAGGAAAGTGCATTCACTTCCGGGAACTGGGTTTTCATCAGTAGTGGGAAGCCTGCGGAGTAACCGATAAAACTGCCGAATGTACCCGTATAGAGGATACACATGATCCAGTTATGCGCTCTGGAGAAGATGATGGATTGCTCTTTGAAGCTCGCCTTTGCATCGGCGATATCATTCATGCCGAACCATGCTGCCAACGTTGCCAGAACAAGGAAAGGAACCCAAATAAAACCAGCGTTCTGGATCCAGAGATGCGATCCATCCTCAAGGACTTGGGGAGCCCCGCCAATCGCGCCAAAAACACCTGCGGTGATGACAAGCGGCACGACAAACTGCATGACGGAAACACCAAGGTTCCCAAGGCCAGCGTTGAGAGCGAGCGCATTGCCCTTCTCTTTCTTGGGATAGAAGAAAGCAATGTTGGCCATAGAAGACGCGAAGTTACCGCCCCCGAAACCGCACAGCAGTGCCAGAAGTAGGAAGATGGCATAAGGGGTTTCAGGTTCCTGAACCGCGTAGCCAATGCCCAAAGCGGGCAAGAGAAGCGAGGCGGTGGTCAGCGTTGTCCAGAGACGGCCACCGAAGATCGGCACCATGAAGGAATAGAAGATCCTGAGCGTTGCACCAGAAAGGCCCGGCAACGCTGCTAGAAGGAAAAGCTCGTCTGTTGTGTAATCAAACCCAATCGCAGGAAGTCTTGCAACAACAACACTCCATACCAGCCACACAGAGAACGCCAGCAGCAAAGCTGGAATTGAGATCCAAAGGTTTCGTGAGGCAATCGCTTTACCTTTAGTCTCCCAAAAATCCGGTTCGTCCGGCCTCCAATCAATGAGTGTGTGCCCTGCTTGGGTTTTATCATCAGACATACATTTATTCCTTTTGGCTACATGCCCTCTCTAGACCGTTGTCCAGAAAGGGCTTCGCTGGTTATGGGTATTTGTCTGCACCTGCTGGTCCGTCAGGGCCTTCGACAGGCTCTTCCGGAAGATCAGAAAGATCGGTTTCCTCTTGTAATTCTGGATAACGCTTGCGCTCCATTCTGCGGATGGCGACATGCATCCACACTGTTGAGACGGCGACGATGATGAAGAGAAGCATGAAGGGGGCTGTCCAAACGCCGGTCCAATCCAGCAGGATGCCGAAGGCGATTGGGAGGAAAAACCCACCAAGTCCGCCAATCATGCCAACAAGTCCACCCACCGCACCAACGTGATACGGGTAGTAAACCGGGATGTGTTTGTAGACTGCCGCTTTGCCAAGGCTCATGACGAAACCCAGCACAACGGTTACAGAAACAAATGCTCCGACACCGAGGCCGAAGGTGAACTCAATCGGGCCTTCGATGCCGCTGACGACATAAGAAGTTTCTGGATAGCTGAGCAGGAACAGGCAGATGAGTGAGACAATGAAGGTGAGGTACATGACAAAGCGGGCGCCCCACTTGTCAGACATCCAGCCGCCTAGTGCTCGGAAAACAGACCCTGGCAATGAATAAAGGCCGGCGAACACACCAGCCGTTGTCAGTTCCAGTCCATAAGCGCCGGTGTAGTATCTCGGCAAGAATGATGCGAGTGCCACGAAGGCACCGAAGACAAAGAAGTAATAGGTCGCAAAGCGCCAGACTTGGAGGTTCTTGAGCGGTGCGAGTTGCTCCGCTGTTGAGACGGCTTGCTTACCTTCTTTCTTCCGTTCTTGTTGTGCTGGATCATCCTTACTGATCAGGTAGAAAAGGACTGCTGTGATCGCCAACACGATGGCGTAGACGCGGGCAGTACCTTCCCACCCAACAGCGACAACGAGAAAGGGAGCCACAAAATTTGTGACAGCAGCGCCGACATTACCAGCACCGAAGATGCCAAGAGCGGTGCCTTGCTTCTCTTTTTCAAACCACTGCGAGACGTAGGCGACGCCGATAATAAAAGAGCCGCCGGCCAATCCGAGGCCCAAGGCGGCTAAAAGAAAGACTTCATAGGTTTGTACTGAGGTGAGAAGCCAGACACAGACAGCTGTGATGAGCATCTGCAGCGGGAACATAATTCGACCGCCAAACTGTTCTGTCCAGACACCTAGGAAAATACGGCTGACAGAGCCGGTAAGTACCGGGGTCGCGACCAGCAGGCCGAATTGCGTATCTGACAGGCCTAATTCGCCTTTAATCCGTACGCCGATGATGGAGAAAATAGTCCAAACTGCAAAGCAGACAGTAAAAGCAAAGGTACTGAGCCCCAATGCTCTGTATTGATCTGAGCGAGTAACACCCTCAAGTGAATGCATAGTATTTGTTCCTGAATTCTAGCAGGTAAGACAATCCACATAGAATCTCAGGAGCATTAGCACTCAAAAGTAGAGTAACAACTAGAAAGAACAAGACTAAACGAGTAAAATTGAAATACAACTTGGAGTAAAACTATGTTTTATTTCTACCCTGCCTACAACGAAAAACGCCTATCCAGAACACTGTGATGCTGATATGTTTCTGTTTGAGGCGGGGATTTCGAAGATAAAGCAATGTCTTACATCAACAATGTCAGGATGTTCGTGCGTGTGTTTGAGCTTGGCAGCATGTCAGCTGCGGCACGGGATATGCATGTGTCTCCGGCAGTGGCTTCATCACGCATTGGAGAGCTTGAGAAGCATCTGGGTATTCGCTTGTTCAACCGCACCACGCGTACGATCCAACCCACTGAACAAGGTAGCATTTTTTACCCAGGCGCCCGCAAGATGCTGGAGGCGATGGAAGAGGCAGAAGCTGCTGTCCATGAGGTGACAAACACTCCTCGTGGCTCGATCTTCATTTCCGCACCATTGGGCATAGGGCGACGTTTGATCGCACCGCTTATTCCTGAATTTCATGAGGCCTATCCAGAGATCCACGTGCGCCTAAGGCTGTCTGATCGCCCACTCAACATAACTGGAGAAGGACTGGATCTGGCATTCATTCTAGGACAGTTGCCAAACTCTGAAATGCGGCTGAAAAACCTGCTGGATTGCCCGCGTGTGTTGTGTGCTTCGCCTGCTTATCTGGACCGTCGTGGAGAGCCTAAGCAAGGGGCAGACTTACAGCACGGTAAGCACGACTGCTTGCTGCTGCAGTTCCCCGGTTCCTCCGAAAACCGCTGGGTCT
Source organism: Pseudovibrio sp. SCP20 (assembly GCF_057774105.1). Lineage (NCBI taxonomy): Bacteria > Pseudomonadati > Pseudomonadota > Alphaproteobacteria > Hyphomicrobiales > Stappiaceae > Pseudovibrio > Pseudovibrio sp. SCP20. Next base: position 142,320 of record NZ_JBYMDH010000002.1, read on the forward strand.
TACAAACTTCAGAAGGCAAACAAAGCTTTGCGGTGGGAGGTCCGTTCACCTCAGATGATGGCGATGTGCTTGTAAACTGGGCACTGGAGCATCATGGAATTATCAACGCACCACTGTTTGATGTAGTAGACCATTTGCTCAGCGGTGATCTTGTTGCCATCTGTACAGCTACACCACCTTCCAATGTGCATCTAGCATGCCTGTTCCCACATCGACGCTATCAAGATCCTAAGATCCGGCTGTTTCTCAAATTTGTGAGTGCACGGTTGAAGGCGTACCTAAAAGACAAGAGTTCTCAATACGCTGCTCATATGCAAAACGGATAAATTTACACCTTCAGAGCAGCTTTAGGTCTTTGTTTTTTCTAGGTAATCGCGAAACACTTTCAAAATTTATTTGATAATGCGATTCATTTATTAGGCTAAACTTATAGTTGGGAGGAGTTTGGTGGGCCTGCCAGCTGATGAGCTTTCAGGACACGGTTTATGCCAGCACATATGCCCAGTGTCTCAAACATTGCTACGTCGGTCCCTAATCCGACGAGAGCACCTCCCCCTGGCAAGGAATTCAATCAATTCGGGTTGCTTCGCTCTTTCGCCTCTTCGGTGCAAGAGCGTCGTAGAAGGAACAAACATAAACTATGAGTACCCAAACACTGCCCCCTCGCGTCTTTGATGCGCCTTCTGAAGGTATGTCACCTTCATCATTCTATGCTCCCTCCGGTGGCTTGCCACCACAAACGCAAGTCATGACGGACCGGGCGGTGTTCACCAATGCGTATGCTGTCATTCCCAAAGGCGTCATGCGCGATATCGTGACATCCAATCTGCCTTTCTGGGAAAAGACACGTGCCTGGGTCATAGCCCGCCCGCTCTCTGGCTTTGCTGAGACCTTCTCTCAATACATCATGGAAGTTCAGCAAGATGGAGGCTCCCTCAAGCCTGAGCCAGATCCAGAGGCGCAAGGGGTTATGTTTGTTGTTCAGGGTGAGATCACAATCACTCTCGGCAATGAGCCATTTACGCTGACAGAGGGCGGTTATGCCTATCTGCCCGCTGGAGCAGACTATGAAGTTTGCAATAACGGCTCTATGCCAGCCGTGTTTCATTGGGTTCGCAAACGTTACGAGGCGGTTGAGGGCATTCCAAAACCTGATGCGCTGTTCACGCACGAGAAGAACGCTGTGGTCGCTCCTATGCCGGACACCAACGGTGCTTGGACCACCACCCGGTTTGTTGACCCAAATGACATGCGCCACGATATGCACGTGAACATCGTCAACTTCGAGCCCGGCGGCTGTATCCCGTTTGCAGAGACCCACGTGATGGAGCACGGCCTGTATGTATTAGAAGGTAAGGCTGTTTACCGTCTCAACAATGACTGGGTTGAAGTGGAGGCCGGTGACTTTATGTGGCTGCGCGCTTTCTGCCCGCAGGCTTGTTATGCTGGCGGTCCAGGGCGTTTCCGTTACCTGCTTTACAAAGACGTGAACCGTCATGCTCCTCTTGGTTCGTTTCAGAGGTGATCAGCCATGAGTGATCAGGTCACCACAGAGCGCGCAATCAGGATTGAGAAGCTCACCGCTGAGACTTTCGCTCCGTTTGGCGAGCTGATTGAGGCCAGCATGACATCGCCCATCCTGATCAATGAGGGCAGATGTGAGCGCTTTACTGATCTGGCGGGCGTCGAGTTTATTGGCGGACGCGCGGGGGTGAGTCTGTTTCAGGCTGAGCTTCGCAGCTTACCTCACACACTGACTATGCTGGAGCGGCATCCCTTGGGATCACAATGCTTCATTCCCATGGCGCAATCGGAATATCTCGTCATCGTTGCAGAGGATGAAGGTGGACGGCCTTCAACCCCGCGCGCGTTTATGGCGATTGCGACCCAATCCATCAATATCAAACGCAATACATGGCACGGCGTCCTGACCCCCATCAAAGGTTCAGGACTGTTCGCCGTTGTCGATCGGATTGGGGACGGTAACAACCTAGAAGAACACTGGCTAAAGGAGGCCTACCTGATAACGGAATAACACTGTGCGTCATTAGTAGGAGGGGACTAAATGACCAGCAATTCCATCGGGACACCAGAACAACTGCGTGATCCCAACTATACGCCAGCCTTACACAGGGCGGTTCCACTTGGCATTCAGCACGTGCTTGCCATGTTTGTTTCTAACGTCACGCCAGCTATCATCATTGCAGGTGCTGCCGGTTTTGGATTTGGCTCTGATGCGGGGGCACAGGGCTTTCCGGACATGACTTACATGATCCAGATGTCCATGCTTTTCGCAGGGATCGCCACACTCTTTCAAACCATCGGAATGGGCGCTGTCGGTGCACGGCTGCCGATTGTGCAAGGCACCAGCTTTGCATTCATCCCAATTATGATCCCGCTTGTGGCTGGCAAAGGTGTTGAAGCGCTGCCTGCACTGTTTGGTGGTGTTCTGATTGGCGGGTTGTTTCACGCATTTCTCGGCATGTTCATTGGCCGCATTCGTTTTGCATTGCCACCACTTGTAACCGGCCTTGTAGTGACCATGATCGGTCTGGCGCTGGTTAAAGTGGGTATTCAGTATGCGGCTGGCGGTGTACCTGCGATTAGCAAGCCTGAGTATGGTAGCATGCTGAACTGGTCAGCTGCGCTGATTGTTATACTTGTGACGCTCGGCCTCAAGTTCTATGCCCGTGGGATACTCGCTGTCTCAGCCGTCGTGATCGGCATTCTTGCCGGATATCTTTATGCGATGATGGTGGGCATGGTAACCGTGGACGGTGTCGCCGCAAGTGTGAGCCGGTCCGCTTCTTTTGCTCTGCCAATGCCATTTATTTACGGCTTCGACTTCAGCCTTGCGGCAATCATCGGCTTCTGCCTGATGGCATTTGTGAGTGCCGTTGAAACTGTTGGCGACGTTTCCGGCATCACTAAAGGCGGTGCAGGCCGTGAAGCTTCTGACAAAGAAATCCAGGGCGCAACTTATGCAGATGGCTTTGGCACTGCGATTGCCGGTGTTTTTGGTGGTTTGCCCAACACGTCCTTCAGTCAGAACGTTGGCCTGATCGCGATGACTGGCGTTATGAGCCGCCATGTTGTGACGATTGGGGCTCTGTTCCTGATCCTATGCGGGCTGGTGCCAAAAGTTGGCGCGATCATCCGCACTATTCCGATTGAAGTGCTCGGCGGCGGTGTGATCGTCATGTTTGGCATGGTGGTTGCGGCAGGTGTCTCTATGCTATCTGACGTGAACTGGAACCGACGGAATATGGTGATCTTTGCAATCTCGCTTTCCATCGGTCTTGGATTGCAGCTGGATCCAAAAGCTGTTCAATATCTTCCAGACACCCTGCGCATCTTGATGACCAGCGGCTTGCTTCCAGCAGCACTCATCGCGATTGTGCTGAATCTTGTTCTGCCAGAAGAGCTTTCAGCTGAGGCAACAGAAGAAGTCTCAGGTGGTATGGCATCGCAAGATGATGCCCCAATGAAACCGGCAGGCTCCCAAGCCTAAAGAAACGCCCCTCGCCGCTTACAGGTGGCGAGGGGCGTTGTTTCTAAAGTTTTTGCCAGGAACCGCCGTTTTGAGAGCTTTTCACGGCGGTTTCGATGAACTTCAATCCATCCAGGCCATCTGCAACAGTTGGCAGATGTTTGCTGCAATCCGGTTCTGGCTGACCCAAAATCCGCGCACTCAATACATCTGCAAACTCATTGTAAAGTGTTGCGAAAGCTTCCAGATATCCTTCCGGGTGTCCACCTGGAATACGCGAGACAGAGTTCGCCGCATCGATTGCATCTGGTCCACCACGGGTAATGCGATAGCTTGATTTGCCATAGGGTGAGTAGACCAGATGGTTCGGATCCGCTTGCACCCATTCGAGACCGCCTTTTTCACCATAAACGCGCAGTCTCAGGCCGTTCTCATTTCCTGGAGCAACCTGAGAAGCCCAGAGCATTCCTTTCGCACCATTCTCATAGCGCAGCAGCATCTGGACATCATCATCCAGCACTCTGCCCTCAACGAAACTGGTGAGTTCGGCCAGCACTTCCGTGGCTTTCATTCCGGAAACGAATGACGCGAGATTGTAGGCGTGCGTACCAATATCTCCGATACATCCACCAGCACCGGAGCGCTTTGGATCGGTGCGCCAGCTCGCTTGCTTTTGACCAGACTGCTCGATCGGCTCAGTCAGCCAATCCTGCGGATACTCCACCTGCACCAGACGAATTTTGCCAAGTTCACCTGCTTCCACCATGGCTTTCGCCTGCCGTACCATTGGATACCCGGTATAGTTATGCGTAAGCAGGAAGAGCTTGCCGGTTTCTTCAACCAGCTGCACAAGCTTTTCACTCTCCTCGCTTGTGGTAGTCATTGGCTTATCGCAGATCACATGAATGCCAGCTTCCAGCATTGCGCAAGCAGCCGGGTAATGCATGTGGTTTGGCGTAACAATCGCCACCACATCCACCGAGTCATCCCGAAGCGGCTCCTTTGCTGCCATTTCTTCGAAAGAAGTGTAAGCACGGTCTGGTGCGATAAAGAGCTCTTCTGCCGAAGCTTTGGCCCGCTCAGGATCTGAAGACAATGCGCCGGCAACCAGCTCATAGCGGTCATCCAACCGTGCCGCTATGCGGTGAACAGCACCGATAAATGCGCCCTGACCACCACCAATCATACCCAGACGCAACCGACGTCCCAGTTTCTTTGGAGCATCTAAAACTTGTTGTGATTCAGCTGCTTCAACGGTCATTATGCATTCTCCACATTTCCTAAGCTCTCAAACATCTAATAGCGCCTCAACACTACCAGAGCCTGTAGGATCATTAGGTGTGTGATCTTCAATTGCAAATGGTCTTTCGCAAAAGTGATGGTGTTTTCAGGGAAACTATCTCAAAATCTGCATCTGATTTGCTGCAAGCTGAGGCGAGGACACGAATTCTCATGTCAAACACGCAAGAGACCACACAAGCTTACTATGAGGAGTATGCCGAGAGCTTCATCGCCCGCACCTTGCATCTGGATATGACTGAGCATTATCAGCGTTTTCTGAGTAGAGTTCCTGCTGGTGGCCGCGTTCTTGATGCAGGTTGTGGCTCAGGCCGTGATGCTCACGCTTTCAAGCAGATGGGTTTTGAAGTGGATGCTTTTGACGCCTCAAGTGAGATGGCCAAATCTGCGAGCAAACTCATAGGGATTGAGGTTCAACAGAACACATTTCAGGCGTTCGACAGTCCCCCAATCTACGATGCAATCTGGGCCTACGCTTCTCTGCTGCACGTTCCCTATGCCGAACTTCCTCTGGCACTCACCAACCTCAGCAATGCACTCAAAGACGGCGGTACTCTCTTCGCATCCTTCAAGCTGGGGGACGGCGAAATCTCACGAGATGATGGTCGCCGCTTCTCCATGATGACCGAAGACCGGTTCAAAACCATCCTCGAAGATGTTCCCAGCTTAGAGCTACAAGATGTTCGTATCACACTGAGCAACAAGCCTTACAGTAAGGATGAGAAGTGGCTGTCGATGATTATTGGGAAAAAAGGCTGATAAGGCAAAGAGATAATGGCGGAGAGTGAGGGATTCGAACCCTCGGAACACTTGCGTGCTCAACGGTTTTCGAGACCGCCCCGTTCGACCACTCCGGCAACTCTCCCGCTTGATCCTCATGCCTGAGGATTGCCGGACCTTATAAAGAAGCTTTCCCTTGGGCAAGCCCTGCGGCCTCTATGCCGCATATAACTCACAGCTGACCTTACTCAAGCACTAAAAAACGCAGTGAGCGAGCCCACTGCGTTGAAATAATTGCAAATTTTAAGAGGCTTAGGCTGCCTGAACATCCTCAAGGAAGGCTTTGATCGAGCGATTAAACTGATCAGCTTCTTCAGAGATGTTGTCTGCCTGATTGTTGATGTCCTCAGCCGTTTTGGTGGAGTTTTCGATGGTGTTGGCAACTTCAACCATTTCAGACTCACCAATGCGGGATTGATCAGAGGCGTCTGTGACAGAGCGGGCAATTTCACCCACAGTTACAGATTGCTGTTCCACGGCTGCTGCTACGGCAGAGGAGCTGGTGGACAGCTTTTCCATCATGCTGGTTACCTTTTCAATGGAACCAACCGCATCTGTAGACACCTGCTGGATTGCATGGATCTGCTGAGAGATTTCCTCAGTCGCAGTGGTGGTTTGGTTTGCTAGATGCTTCACTTCAGATGCTACAACTGCGAAGCCTTTGCCCATTTCACCTGCACGAGCCGCTTCAATGGTCGCGTTGAGTGCAAGGAGGTTGGTCTGGTCGGCAATATCCTTAATGAGGTTGACGACCTGACCAATGCGAGATGCAGACTCTGCAAGCTCCTGAATTGTCTTGGAGGTATTGATGACAAGACTACCAACTTCATCCGCAACGTCTTTGGAGTTTACGGCTTCGGAAGCCACTTCCTTAATGGAGAGAGACATTTCCTCACTGGCGGATGCCACTGTTGCAACAGAGGAAGAGGCATGGCTGACGGCTTCACCAGCCTTACCAGCTTTGTCGGAGACGCTTTCTACAGTGACGTTCAATGCAAATGAAGCTTCGTGCAATGACTGGATTGCTGAGTTGAAACCATCGCCTGCAGCTGTTGCTGCTCTTTCAAACTCACGCACCAGCATGGCCACTTTCTGCTCACGCTCCTGACGACGGTTGTTGTCTTCATCCCGTTCATCGTTGAGCTGATTGCGTTCGATCGCATTGGCACGGAACACTTCGAGGATCTTTGCCATCTTGGCGAACTCGTCGCGGCCATTGGTGCCTTCGATATCGATTGAGACATCACCCTTTGCCAACACGCTCATGGCCTGATGCAGATTAGCCAGCGGACGAGAGATGCGCCACGCAATATAACCAGCGATCATCAGACCGATGACGCCCATTGCGCCGGCCTGCAACAAAAAGCGCTGCATGCTGGCAGCTGAAGCTTCATGGTGCAGCGCTGTTGCTTCTTGTTCTCCTGCAACACCGAAGTCATTGAGCTGCTGTGCTGCCGGGATCATCTCATCCAGCTGTTCCAGCGCGAAGACCATCTCCTCCTGAATATCTGCATTCAGGGTTTCGATTTCGTCCAGTGTTTCAGTGTAAGTAGCCCAGAGCTCATTGACCTTGGCAGATGTTTCTTCTGGCATCTTCGCGGTTTGGATAACCATGCCAAACTGCTCGATGCGGCTCTTAAAGGTGCTCTTTTCAATTTCGTAGCCATCAACGCCAATGGTCCACTCCATGGCCTGAAGATCTTTCAACAAGCCTGCAACACGGTGGGTGTCTTTGCTGACGTTCAGCTGACGGCGCGCCTTGTTGATTTCCAGCTGCATTGTGGAGCTTGCACCCTGGAGGACTGAAATAAGACCTCCGTCAGAGTTGGTGCCACGCTCCAGCGTCGCTTCGACAACGGCGCCGAATGTCTCTGAGAACCCGTAGGCATAGCCTTCCAGATTGTCGTAGAGCTCATCTTCGATGCCCGGAACGTTCAGTTCGCGTGTTTCCTCAACCAATACAACAACGCGCTCGCGGGCCTCTGCAGCAATATCAGCGGCCTCAGCTTTCGGGTGGAGCAAAAACTCTCCCCCAATTGCGCGCATACGGTCAACCGCAGCACTAATCGCCTGAGCGTTTTGCATCAGCTGATTGTAGGTCTGCGTGTTTTTTTGGAACTCATCATTTTGACTATTCATTTGGGAGAGGGAAATCAGTGCCCCACCCAGCACAAGTATCGGCAGTAATCCAAGGGCCGTAACTCTCGTTACGACGGAATATATCCAGGCGAACTTTGGAATGCGCATTTTATGCCCCCCGCACGTATGCGGTTTAATTCATTGGATGATAATGATCGCGAGATTGTCACAGTCATTCCATATTGAGCGCCCAATCCCCCCCTGGCACTTGTATGGAACATGCACAAATCGCGTTGCCCTATTGTTGGCTGGCGAAGGTTTATCGATCCTTAAACCAATCGTAGAATGGGCGTTTAAACGCAGCGGAATAGGTATTTGGACGTAACAATTAGATCGTAGGTATAAATCTGTTTGCGCAACCATAGCGCGAATCACTCCGACACCAGAGCGTTCTTTGAAAGTTGATCTTATGTGACATAGATCTCACCACTCGTATTTCTAATATTTTTGGCGAGATTCTGCGTTGACATTCCAGAATGCCTGCGTATATTCCAGCAGCTCAATAAATTGCGGGTAATCCCGCTTTTCCGCGCTGTCCGAGGCAAGACATCGAAATCGCCTTCTGGTTTTTCCAGAGTTTGCGGTCGATCTCTCCACAGAGGGACGTTCCCAGAGCAATTAGGGAAACGGTCGAACAAGTTCGCAGATACCTGCGACGCCGAAGGGTGCGCTTAGATAAGAAGGACATGCGCATGTTCGCAGTCATCAAAACAGGCGGTAAACAGTACACTGTTGCTGCTGACGATCTCCTGAAGATCGAAAAAGTTTCTGCTGAAGCTGGTGAAACAGTAACTTTCGACGAAGTTCTCATGGTTGGTTCAGATGCTGAAACCACCATCGGTGCACCAACCGTTGAAGGCGCATCTGTTGTAGCTGAAGTTGTTGAGCAGGGTCGTGATCGTAAGATCATCGTCTTCAAAAAGCGTCGTCGTCAGAACTCCCGTCGTCGCAACGGTCACCGTCAGGCATTCACTACTGTGAAAATCACTGACATCCTGACCGGTGGCGCGAAGCCAGCTAAAAAAGCTGCGGCTCCTAAGAAAGCTGCTGCTGCACCAGCTGCTGAAGGTTCCGACGATCTGAAGAAGTTGCAGGGTCTTGGCCCAGCAATCGAGAAAAAGCTGAATGCAGCAGGTGTTTCCACCTTCGCACAGATCGCAGCTTTCTCCGCTGAAGATATCGCCCGCGTTGAAGAAGAAGCTGGTCTGAAAGGCCGTTTTGAACGCGATAACTGGGTTGAACAGGCTAAGGAACTCGCAGCGAAGTAATTCGCGCAGTTGCTATCCTAGAGATTAAACGAGGAGTACTTCGTTATGGCTCATAAAAAAGCTGGCGGTTCATCCCGCAACGGTCGCGATTCAGCTGGTCGCCGCCTTGGCATCAAAAAATACGGTGGCGAAGCTGTCGTACCTGGCAACATCATTGCACGTCAGCGTGGCACTAAGTGGCACCCAGGCGCAGGTGTAGGCATGGGTAAAGACCATACTATCTTTGCGACCGTAGAAGGCAAAGTTGCGTTTGAAGAAAAACGCAACGGCCGAACATTTATTAATGTGATGCCAGTGGCGCTCGCCGCTGAGTAACGCTGACGTGGAAATCCAAATCGTCGGCGTCTCATCAAGACCCCGGCGGATTTAGGAAAATCCGGTCAAGATCAAAAAGATCAAGATTAAGGGGTAGATGGGACACCGTCTTCCCCTTTTTCTTTGCCCTGTGGGACGGGCAGCAAGACCGGAGTAAGAACCATGGTAGTTGAATACGAAGAGATCCCAGAAGAAAGCAGTTGCTTTGCGGCCGGGTCGCCGCAGGACACCGCGCGTCTCGTCATCGACCGAGCGCGCAAGGATGATTTGGCTGACATCCTGTTTTTGGCCAACAACCGTCGGATCGCTGAGAAACTGACGAACATGCCGCATCCTTTCACGTACGAAGACGCTAAAGCGCTCGTAAAGCGGTGTGAAGTTCAGTTACCGTCTCAAGCGACATTCGCGATCCGCATGAAGAACACTGGCCGCTTTATTGGCGCTATCGGTTTCAATCCGCTTGCCGAAGACTTTGGTGCTGTGCACCTGGGTTATTGGGTAGGCGAGCCATTCTGGAACCAGGGATATGCGACAGAAGCAGTTCAGTCTGTTATCGAATTCGCGTTTGCCAACGGCGTTAAGGAGCTCTCCGCTTCTTGCCGTGTGAGCAACCCTGCCTCGCACCGCGTGCTGACCAAGTGCGGCTTTAAGCAGGATGGAACAACAAAGCTGCATTCTCTCGGCGCTATGGCCGTGGTGGATGCCACACGCTTTACACTGACCCGCACCCAATGGATCGCGAATACGCGATGGGGATCTGCTGGTTAAGTGATGCCAGATCAGCAGGTTGTAGCGAAAGCAACCTGCTTCCGGCAGCGTGATTGTTGTTTGCCTGTAACGGCATACCTTCAACCACACAAACCAGCGATCCTTCTGATCCTGATGCATTCGTTATGTCTGCATTCCGGGTCATCGGGGGCTGCTGCGTTTTACCTTCACTTATCCATTTCAAATAACGACCAGAGAAATATGCGTTTGATTTACAAGGCCTTTTACGATGCTCACCACAACTTTAGATACTCAAAGGCTGCAGCTGCGCCCATTCCAATCTGACGATCTCGCCCGATTTTGGGAGATCGGCCACTCTGATTATGAGATTGCACGTTGGCTTACCGGGTTAACGTGGCCTCCAATTATGATGGAGGCTGAAGCCTTTATCGAAAAGGCCAGTGCAGCAAATCCAAAAACGGACCCATTTCCGTTTGCCATCGAACTTGACGGCCAACTCATTGGCGGCGTTGAGATTGAAAAGCCCGGCGATCTCAAGGAGTTCCCGGAGCTGCCAACCATTGGGTACTGGCTTTCTCAGAAAGCTCAGGCGCAAGGCTTTATGGTTGAAGCATGTGTTGCCGCGCTCCACTGGGGCTTTTCGCGCGAGGCATGTGATGTGTTTGCCGCTCGTGTATTTGCGACGAACTACTCCTCTCAGAAGACCTTGAAAAAGCTAGGCTTTGAGCCTGCTGGTGTTTGCCTTCGCTACTCTAAACCTCTGCAACAAGACGTTGAGAATATCATCATGCATCTGCCGCGGGATCGGTTTGAGGCATTGCATGGTGATGCGCATGTGATGATGGGAGCTGCGCTATGACCACTTTTCCTCGCTTAAGAACGACCAGCCTGACACTGCGGGAGTGGAGAGAGACGGATGCGCCGCGTGCACTGAAACTCTTTCAAAATCATAGCATTACGCGCATGCTGACTTCGAAACCACATCCCTTTACCAAAGCGGATGCAGAGGCTTTTCTGCAGACGGCAATCCCCGGTGATCTGAACGAGGCTGTGAACTGGGCCGTTGAACTTCAGGGAGAGGTGATCGGCGGCGTTGGCGCCAGACCTTTGAATGACACACCTGGCATCGGATGGTGGCTGGCTGAGGAGCACTGGAGAAAAGGCATTATGTTTGAGGCTGTTAGTGAAGCCTTGCGCTACCTTCTTCTTGAACGCGAACTCCCCAAGATCGTTGCGGATGCATTCAGCGATAACATCGGTTCGCAAGCGCTGATGCGTAAGCTTGGATTTGTTCATACCGGGCAAGGAATGGGGAGCAGCGCGGCGCGTCTGGCTGGAGATTATCCTACAGAAGAGTTCGCTATATCCCCGCTGGATTTCATTGCAGCACAACAGCTCAGAGTGCAGGAGGCAGCACAATGACCACTTTCCCTCGTTTGAGAACAGCAAGCCTGACACTGCGGGAATGGAGAGAGACGGATGCGCCGCGCCTCGTGGAACTGCTGCAAAATCAGAACATTACGCGCATGCTGGCATCGCAGCCCCACCCTTTCACAAAGGCAGACGCTGAGGTGTTTCTGCAAAGGTTTATGCCCGGTGATTTAGGTCATGCTGTGAACTGGGCCGTGGAGCTTCAGGGGGGCGTGATTGGCGGAGTGGGCGTTGGTTATCTGCAGCAGACACCGGATATCGCTTTTTGGCTCGCCGAAGAAAAATGGAAGAAAGGCGTTATGTACGAGGCAGTTAGTGCAGCGCTCAACTACCTTTTGCTGGAGCGCGAAGTCCCTTCCATTTGCGCGGATGCCTTCAGTGACAATGCTGGCTCACAGGCCCTGCTGAGAAAGCTTGGTTTTGTCCATACGGGGCGAAATGAGGGACGTAGCCGCGCCCGTCTTGCCGGGAATTATCCCACAGTAGAGTTCCGCATATCCCCTAGTGATTTCATCGCAGCACAACAGCTCAGAGTGCAGGAGGCAGCACAATGATCTTCCCTGAACTACAGACCAACCGGTTGATTTTAAGAGCACTTCAGCCAGACGATTTTCCTCGGCTGCGGTTTCTGTTCTCTGATTATGACGTGGCACGGATGACCGCCAGTTTTCCGCACCCGATCACGGATGAGTGGGCGCATGAGTTTATCTCTCGTAGCCATTCTTTTGATCTGAAGACGGATGTGGTTTGGGCGATTGACAATGGTACCGGCTTCATCGGGTCCATTGGTGCGCACCGGATTGGAGAATCCGCGTCTCTGGGCTATGCGCTTGGAAAATACTACTGGCGGCGGGGCTACATGAGTGAGGCGGTGCAAGCCGTTGTAAACTATCTGCAAAATGAGCGGAGCGTCGAAAACGTTGATGCGTGCGTTTTTTTGGAGAATCCTGCGTCATTTCGCGTTCTTTTGAAAAATGGCTTCGTTCCGACATCCGTTTGCACGCACTCCTGCGTCTCCAGAGGAACTGACGAGGTGGAGACTCAGAACTTCGAACTCAATCTGGGTCAGGCGGTGGAGCAACCACAACTTGCTGTGGCGGGGATAAGATAAAGTGGTTTTTCCAGAGCTGAAAACAGACCGTCTCCGATTGCGCATGATCGACGACGGTGATCTCGATCGCCTTGTTCAACTGGCAAACTCCTTCGCGATTGCGAGCATGCTTTCAGGCATGCCGCATCCATTTACGGAGGAAACTGCTAGGTTCTATATCAGTCGTGGCCGGACCAATGATCCTGCCAGTGTGGTGTTGTGGGCGATTGATAATGGAACTGGCTTGGTTGGCTGTATCTGGGCCAAGTTTGAGGATGGCACTGGCTGGACCGGTTATTGGATGGGTGAACCCTATTGGGGCCGTGGCTACATGGGTGAAGCTCTGCGTACGGTTTTGCGTTTTGGGTTTGAACACCGCGCTGTGACACGCTTTGAGGCTGGTGTCTTTGCAGACAATCCTGCCTCTTCTCACTTGTTGGATAAAATGGGCTTCAGCAAAATTGGAGAAGAATCTATCCCCTCCAAAGGACGTGGTGATACGATGGTTCCTCATATCCGGCTTGCCTTGCCTCTCGCCGATTTCGTGGATCTTGCAGAAGCAGAAAGCTGATCGTCATGAAGACCCAAAACACCTTCCCAGTTCTCCGCAGCGACCGACTTGTGCTGAGGGAGATGCGGGAAACCGATTTGGAACTACTGACTGAGTATCTGGGTGATTATGATGTGGCGAAGATGCTTTGCAGTCCGCCGCATCCCTTCTCCCTTGAGGACGGGCAGCAGTATCTTATGCGAGCGCTGAGCGGTGATCTGAATGACGAGATCCATTGGGCGATTGAGCATGAAGGGCAGTTCTGCGGGTATTTTAAAGCAAACTACCTGAACAGCTATCCTGGTATCGGCTATTGGCTCGGAAAGCCACATTGGGGCAAAGGCTTCATGAGCGAGACAATACGTTTGGTGCTGACTTATCTATTCCAGCACCGAGGCCTTAAAACACTGCAAACCGGAGCGTTTTGCTGCAATCCTGCTTCTTTGCGAGTGCTGCAGAAAGCTGGTTTCACTATCAAAAAGCTGCGCACTAACACTTGCAATGCACGGGGTGGTGAAGAGCTGGAGGAAGCATTTCTTATGATTTCATCTGAGCAGTTCAGCACAGCAATTGATGTCGATTTGCCTTTTGAAGATAAAGGGTTGTTGCAATGAGCCCACGAGACACCACCCTTTCAACCTTCCCAGTGCTCCGCAGCGACCGACTTGTGCTGAGGGAGATGCAGGCAGGAGATCTTGAGCGGCTCTGTGCTTATTTGGGGGACTTTGAGGTCTCTAAATCACTGAGCAGTCAGCCGCATCCGTTTTCTGAAGAGGATGGGCGGGATTACATTGCGCAGGCGCTTGCGAACAATTCTGCTGAAAACGTGACGTGGGCCATTGAGCTTGATGGGCAGTTTTGTGGTGGGTTTAAAGCCAAGGAACTGCAAGGGGCTGCGAGTGTTGGATACTGGCTTGGGCGAGAGCATTGGGGCAAAGGCCTGATGAGTGAAGCCTTGCAGGCTGTTCTTGCTTATCTCTTTGAAGAGCGAGAGCTTCATGTGGTGCGCACCGGTGTTTTCAAGGAAAACCCGGCCTCTTTACGCGTGCTGACCAAGTACGGCTTCAAAATCACCGGAGAGGCCAAACATGTTTGCCGTGCACGGGACAATGCAGAGCTGGATGAGATCCAACTTCAGATAACCCGCGATGACTTTCTTCGTCTGACCAGCACAGACGCGAGCACATGAGTATTTAAGATGTTTCCTGAACTTAAAACAGACAGGCTAACACTGCGCCAGTTCAAGCACACAGATCTGGAGCCGCTTTGTACGCACATCAACAATTTTGCAGTCGTGAAAACACTTTCCGAGGTGCCCTATCCTTATTCCAAAGAGGATGGAGAGTGGTGGATCAACTTTTGCCGCACCACTCCGCTCACTGAAAAGATTGCCTGGGTTATTGAGGGGCCGGCGAGCTTTTCAGGTGCGATCACGCTGATGAAGCTGCAAAGCGGTAAACCTATTTTGGGGTACTGGCTTGCGGAGCATCTGTGGGGCAAAGGCTATATGAGTGAGGCCGCTGAAGCTGTTGTGAAATATGGCTTTGAAACGCTCGACTTGCCAACGATCTATACCTCCGCGCTAGAAGAAAACCCTGCCAGCTTACGTGTTCTGAACAAGCTGGGTTTTCGCGAAGTCGGTAGAGGCTTTTCTACACCACGATCTCGCGAAGGTGAAACACTGCCGAGTATCTCTTTCAGTTTGACAAAAGAACAGTGGGCAGAACGGCTTACGATTGCCTGAGAACATCAGCAACCAACGAAATTCCTGAGCGTTTAAGACCAAATGGTGAGCGCTCCTAAATACAAGAAATTGGACAAAAAATGTTTCCTGAACTTAACACCAGTCGTCTCACCCTTCGCCAGTTTCGGCAGGATGATCTGGAGCCGATTTGTGAGAACATCAATAATTTTGAAGTCAGTAAAATGCTGACTGTGGTTCCTTACCCCTACACAAAGGCAGATGGCGAATGGTGGCTCAACCACATCAGCGAGACGCCTCTGACTAAAGAGACCAACTGGGTTATTGAATCTGAGCACGGATTTGCGGGTGTTATCGGAATCCGCATTGCGGAAGATGGTTACCCACGCATCGGTTACTGGCTGGGCCAACCGTTCTGGGGCAAAGGCTACATGAGCGAAGCAACCGAGGCTGTTGTCGACTACTGCTTTGAAACGCTTGGGGCCACCAAGGTTACCTCCGGCGCCTTTGAGGAAAATGATGGCTCACTGAACGTGCTGGCCAAAAACGGCTTCCAGACCGTCGGCACCCAACCTGACAAAAGCCGCGCCCGTGGTGAGGAAGACATCCCCCTGATCAATGTAGAACTCACCCGCGATCTATGGGAAGCCATGCGGGCAGTGGCTGTTTGATTGTCTATTGGCCTGTCGCGTATCAAAGCATGTACACGACAGGCCGTTTCACTCGCGCGATAGAATACCTGCCCGTGAGCACAGTCAGTTAAACAGCAGCGGTATCATTATGTGCATTGAGGCATGCATAAAAATGACAAATCCCGGCCCGAGCAGGAAAAACAGGCTTCCCATTATCAGCCCCGGCACAAGCATGCGGGTGGCTATCAAGTTCCACATCAATGTGTGATCTGTTTCGCCTAGCTCGTGAAAGACAACAAAGGCAATCGCGGCGATGAGAACCGCAGTTAACGCAGACCAAAATACACGATAGCTGTGCTTTACGCCTGCCAGCAGCCTGAACATGCCGAAAAAGACAGGCGCACTGATCAGCATACGGAACAACAGCTCTTCACCGTATCCGGCAACCATACCAAAGAGGAAACCGGGGCGTGAGCTTTCTTCGGCTGGAACAAAGTCCGGCAGTTTGCTTCCGAAGATGCTCCAAATTATGCAGGTCACGATGACAGCTGTGCCTGCACCAGCAATGATCTGAGTGACAGGTGTATGCGTTTTCAACCCTGCCCAGCCTAGCTTTTTAAAACAATACCAGCCCAAGAGCAGAGACGTGAGAATGACGAGCCAGGTTGAGGCATAGATTGGTATGATCTTGATAAATGGATCAGCCCAAAGCACATGACTTTCATTCTGCGTGCTGAAGGCCAGAAGCGTGATGCAATAGAGAACAAAGAGCTGGGCCCAGACAATTGTCGCCATCAGCGGGTTACGGAACGTGGTGGGATAGTAGGTGGGATTTTTCGAGGACATCATTGTGTTTCCCCCGCCCTTCTCTGCTTCAATATTCAGAAGGTGAGTTGGAGTAGAGGGCTGCCTCTTAAGCTATTTCATTTTGCAGGCAGCCCTACGCATCAGGTCTGGCTCAGAGTTTCTGGCCATTGTTGATGATTGTGGTCGATGACGGAATTGCATTTACGACGGTTTGAAGTGCCATGCATGCCTTCTCGCTTGCCTCCACCAGTAAAGCGATAAGCGATGGATCTTCTTGCGACTCGATAATGATGACGGTCTCAATGCCTTTTGAGACGCCGAGCATTTCCGAGCCTTCTTCCGCCGTCATTCCCGGAATTTTGGATTGGAACTTCATCTTCTGCTCCAGCTTAATGGAGGAGATGTTCAGCTTCCGGGACTGGGCCAGCCCATGCACATGGGTCAGCAGGCAGAAGCCTATACCAGCTGCGAGATAAGACAGCGGAGCGGGCGCGGTGTCTGCTCCACCGATGGATGAGCCTTCATCGCAGAGGAGTTCAAAAGCGCCGAAACCGGGAACGTTGGGCTGCACCACGCCGCTCTTGACCAGACCATCGCCTGTGAGCTCAGCGATCAAATCAACCTCAAGCTCCAGACCGTCTTTTGACTTCCTGATTTTGTTCAGACTGATGTGCTGCGGCGTTGGCATGGCCTCGGCGCGGGTTACGATGGAATGTGCAACAGTGTTATTGTCAAGCATCTCTACCTCCATAAGTGTACGATACCGTACCGTACACTTAGCAGATAAAAATTGCTTTCGTCAAGCTTCACAGGTTTCGAGCTGCCTCCACGTGGGTGCAGCTAGGCCCTGTGAGCTTTCATGAAGTCGCCTACGCATTGGCGAACATGAGATGAAATTTCTTCTTCACTCGGTGCTGACTGAACGCCCAATAGCAACGCAAGGTGCGTGTCTTCGCGCAGCATGCCCATGAATATGCTCGCTGCCTTTTCAGCGTGCTCAACTGAGATAATTCCAAGCTCATTGGCGAGTTGCAGTTGCTGTGCGATGCTGGAGCTTGCGCGCTTGGGGCCGAGCTGGAAGAAGGACTTCGTGATATGCTGCGCGCGACTGCCCTCTCCGATGAGCATGCGCCAAAGTCCTAAGGTTCTGTCGTCATAGATTAAGGTCAATACTGCTTTGCCAAAGACAAAGAGTGTCTCTTCCAGCTCCTGAAGAGATCCGCCGTCGGCATGAGAATCCAACGGCTTGATCGAGAGGACTGGCCCTTCCGACAGGTTGCTGACAATCTCTGCCAGCATTGCTTCTTTGTTTTTGAAGTGTCTATAGACCGTGGTTTTGGAGGCGCGGGCGCGCCTGACGATCTCATCCATCGAGGTGTTGGCATAGCCAAGTTCGATAATCGTGTCAGCTGCTATTTCCAGAAGCTCATTTCTGCGCTTCTCGCCACGTGACACCTTTTTTTCCGTTTCCATGCAATGCTTCCAACTCTCAGGCAAGTACGATACCGTACCTTACACTAGCTTCTGAGTGGATTGGCAAGAAGAAACGAAGTGGGCAGGTTGGGATCCCATGAGTAACTCAATCGATGCTCTCAAGATCGGCGCCCAAAGTTCGGAGTGAACTCCAAACAAAAAAAGAGAGCGTATTGCTACGCTCTCTTTTTAGAAACTGTGTCGCTCGAATTATACGGTTTCGAGGTTTACAGCGCTCTGGCGGCCGTCGCGGCCTGTTTCCAGTTCAAAAGTCACTTCCTGGCCGTCTGCCAGAGTGGAAAGACCGGAGCGCTCTACAGCTGAGATGTGAACGAATACGTCTTTGCTTCCATCTTCAGGTGCGATGAAACCGAAACCTTTGGTGGTGTTGAACCATTTCACGGTGCCTTTAGCCATCGTGATATCTCCTGTTGGATATGCTGTTGCGACATGCAAGCAGCTTTAGCGTCAGGGCAAAATCGAGTGCACTGACGCCATAAGGAGACAGGGAGTCGATAGTCTTAACGTACAGAGGGCATTCCATATATTTACCCTCAAGTAAAGCCCGGCATTTCATAAAGAGCGAAGCTCACGCATTTTTCATACGCACAATGTGGGTGTGCTGAACTCTTTCCTAAGATTTTCTTTGGGGTTTTCACTAAGGTCTTGATCTTCACACACAAGGCCTGTAGGCGGTTTCTCTTCTTTGAGAGATGCAGGGATGCGTATCGGCATTCTCAAATAATCCTCACTCAGTGAAAAAATTTCCAAAAACACGCTCTAAGTGCTTGCAATCGGGTTCTGTCCGAGATACTGACCGCCCCCAAGCTTTTAAAGTTCCTCTCGGATTTTGAAATCTCCAAGATACTGTTACCTGGCCGGTTTCCTTCAGTTTGAAGCGAGACGCAGGTGTTGATCAGCTTCAGTTTCCTGCTGGTTCTTTTTGGATCAAGGAGATTGAAGATGGGTCTTGCTCATTCTGTACTGGCTGGCGCGACAGTTTATGCGTTCCGCGACTTTCAGCAGATGGCAGGATAAGGGTCTTGAGCAAGGTTGCGGCAACAGCCTTTTGCTCCCTCGTCCATCTGGTTGATCATCCACCAGTTTTTTGGCTGCGCATCGCACTCAGAGATTTGAAATTCAGGAACTTAAAGCGTGGTTTGGATAGCACCGGCGCGTTGCAGGCATGTGGACTGACGGGCTTGACGCTATCTTCGTGTACTTGAATTAAGAGCGCCAGCAAAAATAAGCCAAGCGCTCCAAGAAGAATAAGAAGAGTTTGTCATGTTCCCGGAGTTGCAATCCGAGCGCTTGATCCTACGCGATTTTCGCGAGGGTGATTTTGATATTCATAACGAGTTTCTGAACGATTTCGACGTGAGCAAGATGCTGACCGTGGTTCCGCATCCTTACACCAAGGATGATGGCGACTGGTGGTTTGACCACTGCCGCACCACACCGCATAGCGAAGAAATCAACTGGGTCATCGACAATGGTGAAGGTCTGGTCGGCGTGATCGGCATTCGCAATGTGTCGACAGTGCCTCACCTCGGTTACTGGTTGGCGAAGTCTCACTGGGGCAAAGGCTATGCCAGTGAAGCAACCAATCTGGTTTGTGATTATGTGTTCAACCAGCTGAAAGCAGGTGCAATGAACACCGGTCTGTTCACCATCAACCCAAAGTCTCTGAATGTGCTTCAGAAGAACGGGTTTGAGGTTACCGGAGAGACCAAAGAAAAGAACCGCGCACGCGGCGACATCGAAATGGATTATACGACGGTCACACTGACCCGGGACAGATGGGCATCCATGCAGGCGATTGCAGCCTAAAACCCTCCCATCTCAGCTTATCTTCATTTCGGAAGGCTCGTGAACTGATGTTCGCGAGCCTTTTGGCTGTTTCAGCGCGCGCTTTTATACATCCAGCGTACAGTAACCCAGAAGCCATGAAGCACTTTTCGGGAGTACGCTTTATCAGTTGCGTACTCTTGTCCGAAAACCGCGAAGCACTTTTCGGGGGTACGCTTTATCAGTTGCGTACTCTTGTCCGAAAACCGCGAAACACTTTTCGGGAGTACGCAAAGCAACAAAATTAGCCAGATTTGCTGTTCCACCCTTGGCGGGAGCGCAATAGGGCTTTATGACGTCCTCCAAAGAACGTCACAGGTGGACGAAAGAGAATAAAATGAAATTCCTCGATCAGGCAAAGATCTTTGTAAAGTCTGGCGATGGTGGCGCGGGTAGCGTCAGCTTCCGCCGAGAGAAATATGTTGCCGAAGGTGGTCCCGACGGTGGTGATGGTGGCCGTGGTGGTGATGTGTGGGTTGAGTGCGTTGAAGGCCTCAACACGCTGATCGACTATCGCTATGCCCAGCACTACAAAGCGAAAATCGGCATGCATGGCATGGGCCGCAACAGAACCGGCGCTAAAGGCGACGATGTTGTGCTGCGCGTGCCAGTGGGCACCCAAATTTTGGAAGAAGACAACGAAACCGTTGTTGCTGATCTGACCGAAAAAGGTCAGCGCCTGCTGCTGATGCGCGGCGGTAACGGTGGCTTTGGTAACGCGCACTTCAAAACCTCTACCAACCAGGCACCGCGTCACGCGAACCCTGGTCAGGAAGGCGAAGAGAAGTGGATCTGGCTGCGCCTGAAGCTGATTGCGGATGCTGGCCTTGTTGGTCTGCCAAACGCAGGTAAGTCTACCTTCCTTTCTGCTGTATCCGCAGCCCGCCCGAAGATTGCGGACTATCCGTTCACCACACTGCATCCAAACCTTGGTGTTTGTGAGCTGGACGGTCGCGGCTTTGTACTGGCTGACATTCCGGGTCTTATCCGTGGCGCACACGAAGGGCATGGTCTGGGCGACCGCTTCCTTGGTCACGTAGAGCGTACCCGCGTGCTTCTGCATCTGGTGGATGGTTCTGGTGAGGAAGATCCGGGCGATGCATACCGCACCATTCGTGGTGAGCTGGAAGCTTATGGCCATGGCCTGGACGAGAAGCCTGAAATTGTTTGCCTTTCCAAAGCAGATGCGCTGACTGATGAGCTGCGTGAAGAGCGCTTTAAGTCACTGGAAGAGGCTTGCGGGCAGAAACCATTGATTATTTCTTCGGCCAGTGGTGAGAACATCGACACTGCGCAACGAATGATCATTCGTGCCATTGACAAGGATAAGCAAGAAGAGGCTAATTCCGTTCCTTCTGATGGAATCGAGGAGTGGCGCCCATAATGGCCCGAAGTCTGAGCGACTATAAGCGCATCACCGTAAAAATCGGCTCTGCCCTGCTGGTAGAGAATGGCCGGTTGAAGCGGGAGTGGCTAGAATCTCTGGCGGATGATCTGCAGGCTCTTTCCGAAGCTGGGAAAGAGGTTCTGGTGGTCTCCTCCGGTTCTATTGCTCTTGGTCGTGGTGTGCTTGGTTTGCCCGCTGGCCCCTTGAAGCTGGAGCAGGCGCAGGCCGCCGCTTCTGTGGGCCAGATTGCACTTGCTCAGGCTTACTCTGAAATTCTTGGTGCGCGTGGTTTGACGGCTGGTCAGATTCTGCTGACCCTTGGCGACACAGAAGAGCGTCGCCGTTATCTCAATGCGCGCGAGACAATCAGCACCCTGCTCAAGATGGGTGCTGTGCCGATCATCAACGAGAACGATAGCGTCGCGACCTCCGAAATCCGGTATGGCGACAACGACCGTCTGGGCGCCCGTGTGGCGACCATGGCGAGTGCGGACCTGCTGGTGCTGCTTTCTGACGTGGATGGGCTTTATACTGCCGCTCCGCAAACTGATCCGAATGCGATCTTCCTGCCTGAGGTTCCTCAGGTAACGCAAGAGATTGAGGCAATGGCTGGTGCACCTGGCTCCGCATTCTCATCCGGCGGCATGAAGACCAAGATCGACGCGGCCAAGATTGCGCAGAGCGCTGGCACCACAATGATCATTGCCAGCGGCAAGACGCTGAACCCGCTGGATGCGATTGAGAACGGCGCACGGGCCACATGGTTCCCTGCCCCATCTTCTCCATCCCGCGCTCGCAAAACGTGGATCAGCGGCCATCTGAAGCCGCATGGCACTATCCAGCTGGATGCAGGTGCACTGAAGGCCGTGAAGGCTGGCAAGAGCTTGTTGCCCGCTGGTGTGACCAAGGTGGACGGCACTTTCACCCGTGGTGATGCGGTGCGCATTGTTGATGCGGACGGCCATGATGTGGGACGCGGTCTTGTTGCCTACGATTATGGTGAGGCCTCTCTCATCATTGGACGCAACAGCAAGGAAATTGAAGCTATTGTTGGCTACCCGGGACGTGCCGAGATGATCCATACGGACGACCTTGTGCTCTCTACATCTGATTTGGACAATTCATAGAAACTGTTTAGGTTGAGCAAGTTCAACCAGTGATGACTTAAGGGTTTTGCAGATGCTGAATACTTCTGAAGTGGCAAATGCGGACAACACCGATGTTCGCGACCTGATGGCAACCATTGGCAAGAAAGCACGCGCTGCTGCACGTGTTCTTGCAATTGCCCCCACAAGCCAGAAGAACAAAGGCCTGGAAGCGATGGCTGCTGCCGTTCGCGCTGCGACCCCGGACATCCTGAAAGCGAATGCTGTCGATCTGGAGAGCATGAAAGCCAACGGCCAGCTGGCTTCCTTCATTGATCGCGGTACGCTGAATGAAGAACGCATTGAGGCAATCGCCTGCGCGCTGGAAGACATTGCAAATCTGGACGATCCTGTTGGCTCCACCATTGCTGAGTGGCAGCGCCCGAATGGCCTGGACATTTCCCGCGTGCGCACGCCCCTTGGTGTGATTGGCGTGATTTACGAAAGCCGCCCAAACGTGACAGCAGATGCAGGTGCCCTGTGCCTGAAGGCGGGCAATGCAGTTGTGCTGCGTGGCGGCTCTGACACCATCAACTCCAATCTTGCGATCTACAAAGCCTTGCAGGCTGGCCTTGCGGATGCTGGACTGCCAGTTGATGCGATCCAGATTGTTCCAGTGAAAGACCGTGCGGCTGTTGGTGAGATGCTGAAGGGTCTGGATGGAAACCTGGACGTGATCATTCCACGTGGTGGCAAGAGCCTTGTTGCCCGCGTTCAGGATGAAGCCCGCGTGCCAGTGTTTGCGCACCTTGAGGGTCTGGTTCACATCTTCATCGACAAAAAAGCTGATCTGGATAAGGCGATCGACATTGTCGTCAATTCCAAGATGCGTCGGACAGGTATCTGCGGTGCTGCTGAGACCCTTCTTGTTGATGAAGCTGTCGCAGCAACCATTCTGCCGCCAATTCTAGCGGCGCTTCAGGAGAAGCGCTGTCAGATCCGCGGCGATGAAGAAGTCATGATGCTGTGCCCAACTGCTTCTGAGGCGACAGAGGACGACTGGTCAACCGAGTATCTGGACGCAATCATCTCCGTGAAGATTGTTGGTGGTCTGGAAGAAGCGATTGAACATATCGGCACCTATGGCTCCAACCACACCGACTGCATCATCACTGAAGACCAGATCGCAGCCCGCAAATTCTTTGCTCAGGTGGACTCAGCAATTGTTCTTCACAATGCATCCACACAGTTTGCGGATGGCGGTGAGTTTGGCATGGGTGCTGAAATTGGCATAGCAACAGGCCGCATGCATGCGCGCGGTCCCGTTGGCGTCGAGCAGCTGACCAGCTTCAAATACGTTGTTCGCGGGAACGGCCAAACACGTCCATGACGAACACCAAACCGCACGCGATAGAAAACCAAGGTAAGCTTTGGGGCAAGTTGGGGAACGTGCAGCCGGACTGGATGCGCCTTCCCTATGCGGCTGATGGAAATCGCATTGGTTTGTTTGGGGGATCGTTCAATCCCCCGCATCCCGGCCACTTGCTTGTGGCGGAAACTGCTCTGCGGCGATTGAAGCTGCATCAGGTCTGGTGGCTCGTTACTCCGGGCAACCCGCTCAAATCTCATCGTGATTTAGCACCATTGGAAGAGCGCGTTGCTGCGGTTAAAGACCTTGCGCGGCACCCGCAGATGAAGGTGACTGCCTTTGAAAAAGTGCTGGGCACCTCCTACACTGCAAGCACAGTTCAGCAACTGCAGGTGCGGCGGCCGCATCTCAAGTTTGTCTGGCTGATGGGTGCAGACAATCTCTCCAATTTTCACCATTGGCAAAACTGGCAGAGCATTATAGAAGGGGTGCCGGTGGCAATTGTTGACCGGCCCAAAGCGACCCTTTCGTCGCTTTCCGCTCAAGTTTGCCAACGGTATGCCTTTGCTCAACTAAAAGAAAAAAGTGCAGACCAACTGCCTGAGTGCAAAGCCCCGTGCTGGACCATTTTACGCGGTCCTCTGGACGAAACCTCTTCCACTCTACTGAGGAATAGAGGACACACCCCAGGGTAACTTTGCGCTTTTTGCGGAAACTAGTGTCTTGAAAATGCCATAGGGACCTGAGTATTCTTCTTGACGGAAGGCTTGAGTTTGTGCATTTCAAGCTTTCTCTAACAGCAGACTACTGCTTTCTCTAACCATGGCGAGGGCTCTTAAGCTGACCATGACAACTCAACATGAAGGGACGGACACCATCGCTCCTCTTCAATCGCACGATCCCACCAAGGATGGGGATGTGCTTGCACTGATCCTCAACAGTCTGGAAGATTCCAAGGCTGAGGACATCGTATCACTCGATCTTGCTGGCAAGTCTGCATTGGCTGATCACATGGTTGTGGCTTCTGGCCGCTCTCACCGCCATGTGGGCGCTGTTGCTGACCACTTGCTCCGTGATCTGAAAAATGCTGGCTACGGTAACGCTCGCGTAGAGGGTATGCCGCATTGTGACTGGGTGCTCATCGATATCGGTGATGCAATCATTCACATTTTCCGCCCAGAAGTCCGCAGTTTCTACAATGTAGAAAAGATGTGGTCTGCGGATAGCTCTGCACCAACGCAGTTCATCGGATAGTATCAGTGCTTCTTTGAAGCACTGAGTATTGCAGTATCCAGTTTCTCTGCCCTTTCAGGGAATGAGGGAGTCTGGACAATTGCCGCTGATGCAGGTGTTGAACCATCTGCATGAGATCTTCTTGCGGGCAACTCTGAACTAAACCCGGAGACTTTATGAAAGTCACGATTGCCTGCGTTGGCAAAATGAAAGCTGGCGCGGAAAAGGACATGTACGAACGCTATCTGGACCGAGCTCGTAAAGCTGGCCGTTCTGTTGGCATCACCTCTGTGTCCGTGGTTGAATTTTCAGAGAGCCGGGCTTCCCGCACGCAAGACAGAAAAGACGAAGAGGCGCAACTTCTGCTCAATGCGCTTCCTTCTGGCGCGATCCTTATCGCACTGGATGAGCATGGCAAGGCACTTTCCAGTGAGGCCTTTGCCAAAAAGGTTGGCGGCTGGGCTGATCAGGGTATCTCCGATGTGGTTCTTGCCATCGGTGGTGCAGACGGGCACGGACAGGCGCTGCTGCAACGCGCAGACCTGAAGCTGGCCCTCGGCTCCATGACATGGCCCCACCAGCTGGTCCGCATCATGTGCGGCGAACAAATCTACCGCGCCATTACCATTTTAACTGGACATCCCTATCACCGCGCCTGATTGGCGTGGAGTTGCCTTTCTTTCTCCAAGATCCTCGACAAACTGTGTTTTCTGCTTGCCCATTCCGAGTGGGCTGGGCTGTTTGCGCATCGTGGATATTGATGTTTTTACTGGAAGTCGCTAAGCCTGCAACGTGGTTGACACTTCCTTAACGCTGTGTGGAGCATTATCCTCGGCGTTAACTTTGAGGCCGTGTGCCTGTTTTCTGCAGGATTGGCCTGCGTCGACGTTTAGAGCAAGCTGCGCTCGCGCATCATGCTCTAACACTTTGTTGAAGCGTATTCTTACCCGAAAGCCGGGACCACTTTTCGGGAATACGCCATAGTATTGAGAAAGTCAGCGTTTTGCTCGGCGCTGCACTTTGGGAGTTCAGTTGTTGCGTTTTAGGGGAAATCTGCTCCTCCAATTGCTGACAAGCTTTGCCTTGTTTTTTGTGGCTGCCTTCGCGTTGCCGCTGCAAAGTACTGCGCAAAAACTGACGAATGTCTCCTTTAAAATTGAGAAGGATGCGATTGATCCTGAGGATCCGGCTGCTGAGGCATTGCGTCAGAAGCAGGCGCGGGAGAAAGAGCTTCGTGATCTGAACCAGAATATCTCGCTTTCCAAAGAGAAGCGGGAGGAAATTCAACGGTCTATTCGTGCGCTAGAACGCGATGGTGAGAGCCTGAGCGGGGAGTTGATCCGCACCGGTGAGCGCATGAAGAAGCTGGAAAACCAGCTGGAAGCCACCGAAGCCCGGCTGGGTCGCCACAGAAAAAATGAACAATCTGTACGTGCGTCATTGAATGAACGTAAAGATGTTTTAGCTGAAGTTTTAAGTGCTTTGCAAAGGATCGGGCATCGCCCGCCGCCAGCCATGGTCGTGCGTCCTCAGGATGCTCTTGGCGCGGTACGCAGCGCGATCCTGTTGAACTCAATCATGCCGGAAGTGCGGATTGAGGCGGAAGCACTGGCAAGTGATCTTGCAGAATTGTCTCGGCTTCGAGCAAAAATTGAAGCAGAGCGTAACAGGGTTCGAAGTGGTGCAATACAGATGGCGGAGGAGCGCCATCGTGTTGAATTACTTTTAGAAAAGAAGAAGGCAGCACGGCAGGAAAGCCTTGCAGCGCTGGAAGCCGAGAAGGCTCGCGCCAGGGAACTTGCCGAGAAGGCAACCTCTTTGAAAGAGTTGCTTGCTAACCTTGAGCGAGAAGTGGAAAGCAGCCGCCGGGCAGCAGAAGCAGCGCGGCTAGCGGACATTGAGCGGCAGAACCGGATTGCTTCCGGGGATCCGTTTGCTGATCCGAGCCGGTTGAAACCGGCTGTTGCTTTTTCGGAGACCCTTGGGCTGTTGCCTGATCCGGTTTCCGGCACGCTCCTGCAAGACTTTGGGGTTGCAGATGGATTTGGTAACGTAACCACTGGCCAATCCATTGCGACACGCCCGAATGCCCAGGTCACCTCCCCCACTGATGGTTGGGTGGTGTATGCAGGGGATTTCCGCTCATACGGGCAGATGGTAATTGTTAATGCAGGCGGCGGATACCATGTGCTTTTGTCCGGTCTGGACAACGTCATGGTGGAGTTAGGGCAGTTTATTCTAGCTGGAGAGCCAATCGCTAAAATGGGAGAAACGCGCCTTGCGAGCGCTAATAACCTTAATTTTAGTTTGGACCAGCCGGTTTTATATGTAGAATTCAGGAAAGACGGCACTGCAATCGACCCCAACCCATGGTGGTCACGCGCCGAAAACGAAAAGGTTCGCGGATGATACGGAAAGCATCGCTTTTGCTGGTTGGCGTGGTCATGGGGGCTACGGCGGTCGTAACATACTCTCAGGCCCCATTCAGATTTACTGAACCAGCTTCAGCTGCGTCTGCTGATACGTACAATCAGCTTAATCTGTTTGGCGATGTGTTTGAGCGTGTACGCTCTGATTATGTTGAGGAGCCAGCAGACTCCAAACTGATCGAAACCGCCATCAACGGCATGCTCACAAGCCTTGATCCGCATTCCAGCTATCTGCCCCCAAAGAGCTTCCGCGATATGCAGGTGCAGACCCGCGGTGAGTTTGGCGGGCTTGGCATTGAAGTGACCATGGAAGACGGCCTCGTGAAGGTTGTCGCTCCAATTGATGACACTCCGGCATTTAAAGCTGGCGTTCAGGCAGGTGACTTGATTACCCATCTTGATGGGGAACAGGTTATGGGCCTTACCTTGAACGAAGCTGTCGAGAAGATGCGCGGGCTGGTTAATACAGACATTACCATCACCGTACGTCGTGAAGGCCTGAATGAGCCGACCGATATTACAATCACCCGTGATGTGATCCGCATTCGCTCTGTTCGCTGGAACAAAGAAGAAGACATCGGTTACATCCGCATCACCCAGTTCAACGAGCAGACCTTTGACGGTCTGGAAACCGCTGTTGATGAGCTGACCGCTGAAATCGGTGAGGACAACCTGAAGGGCTTTGTGCTGGATCTGCGCAACAACCCGGGTGGTCTGCTGGATCAGGCGATTGCTGTTTCTGACGCGTTCCTGAACCGTGGTGAAATTGTTTCCACCCGTGGCCGTAATGCTGAAGAAACCCAGCGCTACAACGCTCGCAATGGTGACCTGACTGAAGGTGCGCCTGTGATCGTTCTGGTGAACGGTGGCTCTGCTTCAGCTTCCGAGATTGTGGCTGGTGCGCTGCAGGATCATCGCCGCGCGACCATTCTGGGCACCCGCTCCTTTGGTAAGGGGTCTGTTCAGACCATCATTCCACTGGGTGCAAATGGTGCTATCCGCCTGACAACTGCACGCTACTACACGCCTTCCGGCAATTCCATTCAGGCGAAGGGTATCCGCCCTGACATCGTCTCCTTGCAGGAACTGCCAGATGAGCTGAAGGGCCGTGCAGAAACCAAAGGCGAAGCTGGTCTTCGTGGTCACCTTCAGGCTGAAGAAGGCGATGAAGGTTCTGGTAGCCAGGCTTACGTGCCGCAAGACAAAGACAAAGACGTGCAGCTGAATCTGGCGAAAGCCCTGCTCCGCGGTGAGAAGACTGATGCAGCCTTCCCACCAAGTGCAGACAGTGCAGCAAACACATCTAAATGATTTAGGACCCCAGGCAGTTCATCTGGATTGCCCGGGGCCTAACTGTTTGTTTTCAGGCATATGACGCACCGAAAACCGGTAGCTACATTTCAGGGATATGCTATAAAGTGATATTGTACGCCGCGCTGAACCTTCGTTTGGCGCGGCGGAATTTTATGACAGGGTGGGGGCACCAATGGTTAGGAGCGATTTGACAGCTCCGCTTGGAATGAACAAGCGTCGGAGCATCGGGCGATTGCCGCTCGGCCTGATTGGCGTCGCCATCATGACTGTCATTTTCACCACCGGCTTCATCTGGATTGGCATTGTAGATGATCCCAATGGCGGCGAGCCAATGGCAACCATCGAGCTTTCCAGTGCACTTGACGGCGTTGCTCCCAGCGACATTGAAATTGTCGACCTTCCTGACGGCTCTCAGCTGGATCTGATTGAAGCGGAACAGTTTGACGCAAATGGTGTTGGTCCTGACGGCAGCTATCGCCCTTCCCGCCAGCTCGGATCTAAGTTGAAAGATCAGGCCAGTGGGCCGACGTCTCTCGTCGATCTGGCACGCCGGGTTGATTATGAGGGGCTGGACGGTGGTTTCTCCAGCGAGTCGCTTTCTACCGAACCGATTGAGCAGCTTTTGGAGCCGAACAAGTTCGGGTCTCTTCCAAAGATCTCTCCTGAAGGGGTTCGTCCGCTGGATGCTTATGCGCGGCGGCCTAATCCGGCGACGCTGACGCAGGCGCGGATTGCTATTCTGATCAACGGTATCGGCCTCAATTCCGATATGACAATCAAGGCCATTGAGGATCTTCCTGCAGACATCTCGCTGGGGCTCTCTCCTTATGGGGACGACGTTAACAGCTGGATGGAATCTGCACGCCTTTCCGGCCATGAAGTGCTGCTTCAGGCGCCGATGGAGCCCTTTGATTACCCGGATAATGATGCCGGACCGCAGAGCCTGCTGACCAATCTGGACCAGAAGCAGAATGATGAGCGCCTTTCCTGGGTTCTAGGGCAGACCAGCAACTATGTTGGGCTTGTGAACTTCATGGGCGATCGCTTCACCTCGAATGAGGCCCGTATGAGCGAGTTTTTGAGCAAGGTGCGGGATCGTGGCCTCATGTATGTTGATGATGGCTCCTCCCCTCGTTCCAAAGCTGGCCAAGTGGCTGGAACGCAAAAAGTGCCGTTTGTGCAGGCTGATCTGGTGTTGGACCAGAACCTGAGCGCTGAAGCCATTGGCACGCAGCTGCTGGAGTTGGAAACCATCGCACGCCAGCGTGGCATTGCTGTTGCGACTGCGACGGCCTTTCCGGTGACACTGAATGCTTTGGAAGCGTGGTCTCAACGGCTGGAAGAGCGTGGACTTTCTCTCGTTCCAGTTAGCTCTGCTATCAATTCAACACGTTAAATCTACAGCGTCGTTGCTCCCTCAAACACAGCTTTGAGGGAGTACCATACAGCAAACCAAGATCACTTTTCGGGGATACACCATCGAGCAGGCTGCGCTGAGGCCTGAACGTGGTTTATGCTCAATCCTCATCTACCCGTCTCTCATTGCCTGCACTGTTTGCATCTGGAGACTGCCCGAAGATATTCGCATATTGGACCGGACATGACTGATTATAGTTCTCTTCCTTTTCGCCCTTGCGTTGGCATCATGCTTATCAACCGAGATGGGCTTGTCTGGACCGGCAAACGTTATGGCGACAAGCAGCCTATTCCTGAAGAGTATGCCTGGCAGATGCCGCAGGGTGGACTGGATAAGGGAGAAGACCCTTTAGAGGCTGCTAAACGCGAGCTTTTTGAAGAAACTTCCGTCAACTCCATCAGCCTACTGGCGGAAGCGCCTGACTGGTTCTCCTATGATTTTCCTGAGGAAATCCAGCGCAAAGTGCGCAAGGCAAAATATCGTGGCCAGACCCAGCGCTGGTTTGCCTTCCGTTTTGATGGTGATGACAGCGAGATCAACATTCTCACACCTCCGGATGGCCATGCCCAGGAGTTTTGTGAATGGCGCTGGGAGAAGGCAGAGAACCTGCCGGGACTGGTGATCCCCTTCAAGTATCAAGTTTATGTTGATGTGGTAGAGGCGTTTTCTGAGTTTACGGCTTAACGCGGGTTTTCGTGGCAGCGATTACAGCCGCAATCAGGTGAAGAACCGTCTTCTGGCTTCTTGCTCAATGGCATGGCGGAGTTGCAGGTCTGCAAGCTTCGCCATTTCTTTTTTCCAGTCCGGCGTACCCTCAGCTTCCTGAACCACCTTACGCTGAATGTCGATTTCCTTCTTCAGCTCAATCTCTTTCGGAACAGCGCCAGCGTCTGCCATGATCCGCATGCCGGCTGCCGTGTCATAGGCCCCCGGTGCACGGGCTGGAAGTGGTTTGCCTTCCCCTTCCAGATTGCTCATCTGCCCCTCAGCTTGTGCTTTCAGGATCTGGCGCTCAGCAAGACTTTTAAAACTCATCGTTCTCACCCTATTTTTCTGTCGGGCTGTCTGAAAAAGTGTAGGTTAGACCTAAATTATGACTTTTAATCTGTCAACATAATTGACAAATGTAGATATTAAGCAAGATAAATCATATGCTTAAGAAACCAGAATCAAAGACCGAGCTGCTCTATGCAGGCATTCAGATGACACGGCCGTTGCTGCGGACGATTAGCATGCGTGTGGAAGCAGATCTGGAAGGCACGGATCTTACACTCGGGCAACGGGCTGTGATGGAAGCAGCTTTGGTGCTTGAACAGGCAACGGCGCCTGAACTGACCGACTTTCTGCAGTTGAAGCGGCAGTTTGTGGCTAAGATGCTCAAAGAGTTGCTGGACAAGAAGATGGTGGAGCAGCTGAGCAACCCTCGGCACAAACGCTCCGTGTTTTATCGCCTGACACCAGCTGGCAAAGCGCTGATTAAAAAAGTTCGCACCGCTGAGATGAACAAGGTAGAAGAGTTCGCGCAGTCATTTTCTGACGAAGAAGTTGAGACTTACTACCGTATGCAATGCGTGCTGAATGACGCATTGGCTAAACGGTCATAGGTTCGCTCTTTAGCGATTGCCGTTGTTTTTTGCATGAGATTGGATTGAGAAATGAGCAGGTTTTGGAGCCCTATTATCCACGCGTTGGAGCCATACACACCGGGTGAGCAGCCAAAGCATCAGTCCTTTATCAAGCTGAATACCAATGAGAATCCGTGGGGTCCTTCTCCAAGTGCGCTGGAAGCAATCAAGGATGCTTCGGGTGATGCCCTGCGGCTCTATCCGGACCCTATTGCTTCTGATCTTCGGGAAAGCATTGCTTCTACCTTTCAGCTGAATGCGGACCACATCTTCGCGGGTAATGGCAGCGATGAGGTGCTGGCGCATGCGTTCAATG
Organism: Pseudovibrio sp. SCP20; assembly: GCF_057774105.1. Lineage (NCBI taxonomy): Bacteria > Pseudomonadati > Pseudomonadota > Alphaproteobacteria > Hyphomicrobiales > Stappiaceae > Pseudovibrio > Pseudovibrio sp. SCP20. The sequence goes on from NZ_JBYMDH010000002.1 coordinate 174,048, forward strand.
CCTTCTTCTGCGGCAAAGAGCCGGTGCTGTTTCCTGAGATCACCTATGCGTTCTACCCAACCTACTGCAAGCTCTATTCTATTGAGCATCGGATGGTAGCGCTGACAGATGATTTCCGGATCAATCTTGATGAACTTCAGGGGCCGTGCGGTGGTGTTGTCATTGCCAACCCGAATGCACCGACCGGCATCGCGCTGCCGCTTGAGGATATAGAGCGCGTTCTGAAAGCCAACCCCGATGTAGTAGTTCTGGTTGATGAGGCTTATGTCGACTTTGGTGCTGAGAGTGCCGTTGCACTGGTGCCGCAATATGACAACTTGCTGGTGGTGCAGACCTTTTCCAAATCCCGCAGTCTCGCCGGGATGCGTGTTGGCTTTGCCGTTGGGCAGCCACATCTGATTGAAGGGCTGAACCGGGTCAAAGACAGTTTCAACTCCTATCCACTTGGGCGCCTCTCTCTGGCTGGGGCTCTAGCTGCCTGGGAAGATACAGTGTGGTTTGAGAAAACACGTGATCAGATTGTGGCTGATCGCAAGCGGCTTTCTGAGAGAATGCAGGGACTTGGGTTTACGGTCCTGCCGTCCTCTGCCAACTTCATCTTTGCCTCTCATGAGAACGTTCCTGCAGAGCACCTGTTGGCTGGGCTTCGAGAGAAAGGCATTCTGGTTCGGCATTTCAAGAAAGAGCGTATCCGCAACTGGCTGCGTATTTCCATCGGAACGACAGAAGAGTGCGATACTTTGCTAAACGCGCTTGAGGCGCTACTCTGACAGGAAATCCGGCGTTTATCCGGTTGACTGGCTGGCCTGTCACGGCGATGTCGTGCCGGTGTCGGCTTGCTGTCGTGGTGTTTTGCTTAAGAAACTTCCAGATTGCTTCCTATTGAAAACAGGAATTTGTCCGTGATTGTCAGAAAACTACGCATTGAAAAAGGGCTTTCTCAAGAGCAGCTCGCGCATATGGCTGGGATCAGCACACGCACATTGCAGCGCATTGAACGTGGTGCGAATGCCAGCCCTGAAACTCTGAAATGCATTGCCTCTGCTCTGGACACGGATTTTGGTAATCTCAGGAAGGACCAGGACATGCCATCAGGAACACACGGGATTTTGCCCCAACTCTCCCAGAAAGAGCAGAAGGCCATGGAGTATGTGCGGGACATCCGCTCGTTCTATATGCACCTGATCCAATATGCCGTCATGATTTCAGCTTTGGCAGTGCTGAACCTATTCACCTCACCGGGATATCTCTGGTTTCTCTGGGTTGCCGCAGGCTGGGGCATTGGTGTCGTCGGCCATGGCCTGAGCGTGTTTGAGATATTCAATCCGTTTGGCGATGACTGGGAGAAACGCCAGATCGAAAAGCGGATGGGCAGGCGGCATTAATTGCAGCTGCTATTTCAGCTCAGGCACCCAGTTCTGCTCTTTTGCCAGAACACCCAGCAGGCAGAGCTCGATCGAGCCTGCCAGACTGTCCTCAAAGTTCACTTTCAGATGGCTGAGATCGGGATGCTCCAGAGCTGTCAGCGTGTTTTTTCTTTCCGCCTTCATCGGCCAAAGCCCAGCAACCACCGTGAACACGAACTGAACGGCTGCAAAAGCACCAGCTTCGCTTAGCTTGGGTAACACAGCGCCCAATATCCCTGCCATTTTTCGGTGACGGCGCAAAAACTCCTGCTTGGCCTCAACAATGCGTTCGGTTGAGAGGTTATGTTCCAGAATAGGTGAGAGCTGACTGACCAGAAGGCAGAGGCGCGGATGATCACAACAGACCTTGGCCCAGATGCCTGCGATGGTCTTCAGATTTGTGTCGCCATTCAATGTGTTCAAAGCTTTCTGGAGGCTTGCGAGCATGTGGTCAGCATCTTCCAGCAGCAAAGCGACTAAGATTTGCTCCCGGCTTTCGTAGTATCGGTAGAGGCTGGATTTTGCTAGGCCAACTTCGCGCGCGACGGCGGAAAGGCTAGTGTTTTCAATACCTTCCCTATCCATCAATGTTCGTGTGGCAGTCAGGATCATCTTTTCGCGCTCCGCAAAATGTTCTGCGGTTCTCGCACGCTGATAAGCTTTTGTTTTTTCGCTCATATTTCTTCTCGCCTTTCCACGCACCACATAAACGACCATCAGTCGGTTATTGACTCTCCAGAAACCTGCAAATAAACTACCGCCGTTCTGTTATTTTGACAATCTCAGGAGAGATGCTTTGCAACAGCAGCCAAATAATAAAAACAGTCAAGACCTTGCAGGAAAAACGGCTGTGGTTACAGGCGGAAACATCGGCCTTGGCTTTCAATCCACGCTGGAATTGGCGCAGCGTGGCGCGCACGTGGTGATTGCCTGCCGAACCGTCGAGAAGGGTGAAGCCGCAATGGCTCGTGTGCACCAACAGGTCAGCTCTGCGTCGCTGGAGGTACTCCCGCTGGATCTGACTGACCGCGACAGCATCCGCCGGTTTGCTCAGACCTTTACGGCTAAGCATCATCGATTGGATATTCTTCTCAGCAATGCTGGTGTGGTGAACCTGAAGGAGTTGGCGCGCACCAAAGAGGGTTGGGAAATGCATATGGCAACCAACCATCTGGGGCATTTTCTTTTGACCGGACTGCTGTTTGAAACACTGGTGGTAACGCCAGATGCTCGAGTGGTGACGGTTTCCAGTGGCGCTTACAAAGCTGCAAAGATGAACTTTGACGACTTGCACTGGGAAAAGCGCCCATATGCCCGTGTTGGCAGCTATGCTGAGAGTAAGCTTGCGAACCTGCTGTTTATGTTCGCCTTGCAGCATAGGTTTGATGCTGCTGGCTCAACTGCAAAGTCTATGTCTGCCCACCCCGGCCTTGCGGCGACGGAGCGGCAGCAGTCTATCGGCATTGGTGGCTGGCTGTCTCACGTGATGGCACGTCCAGTCGAGTTTGGTGCACGACCTCAGATGATGGCAGCAACCGACACAAGCCTACCCGCCTGCTCCTTCCTGGGGCCACGCTTTGGCATTTGGGGCAATCCCAGCCCGATCAAACTTACCGGGCTGGCAGTTGATAAGGGTGTACAGGAGAAGCTTTGGGCTATTTCTGAAGAACTGACCGGCTTTCAGTATCCGAAGACAGAAAAAGCAGCCTGATTGGTGGGCACCTTAAGATGAAGTGCCCTGCTCCCATTCAGTGCGGACCGTTTCGCTCTGCTCATTTTTGAACGCTGCTGATTTGTGCTTTTCGAAGTCAGCTTCAGAGACAAGCTGAGATAAGGCCCAAACGGCGGTTGCGCGGACGGTTTCGTCTTCATCTTGCAAGTGATCAAGCACACGAGGAATGAGTTTTTCTTCTGCACTGTTGCCTGCTGCGATGAGGCAGTTGCGGATGAAGCGGTTGCGGCCAATGCGTTTGACTGGTGAACCTGAGAAGAACTTGCGGAAAGTTGGATCATCCATTTGCAACAGATCTGCAAGGGCTGGTTCCATCAGATCTTCCCGCGCCTGCAGCTTGGCTTCGCTGGCAGATTGGGCAAACTTGTTCCATGGGCACACGGAGAGGCAATCATCACAGCCATAGATGCGATTGCCCATTGGCTTGCGGAACTCAAGCGGAATTGGGCCGTGATGCTCAATAGTCAGGTAGGAGATGCAGCGGTTTGCATCCACCTGATAGGGAGCTGGAAACGCTTTGGTCGGGCAGACTGTGAGGCAGCGTTTACAGTTGCCACAATGATCTACTTCCGGCTCATCCAGCGGCAGGTCCAGTGTAGAGAAGATTGCAGCAAGAAAGAACCAGGAGCCGAGTTCACGGGACACAAGATTGGAGTGTTTGCCCTGCCACCCCAGCCCAGCGGAATAAGCCAACGGCTTTTCCATTACCGGCGCGGTGTCGACAAACACTTTTACATCCCCGCCGCCTTTAGAAACCAATAGGCTGGCAAGTTCCTTCATCTTGCCTTTCATGATGTCGTGGTAGTCACGATTGCGGGCATAGACGGAGATATGCGCCTTGTCTGGTTTTTCCCGCATCTCCATTGGGTCAATATCTGGTCCGTAGTTCATCGCCAACATGATGACAGATCGTGCTTCCGGCCAGAGTTCAAGCGGGCTGGAACGTCGAAGTTCGGTTTCCGGCATCCACTCCATGGTGGCGTGGTAACCTTGTTCGATAAAGTGGTGTAGGCGTTCGGGTGCCAGCGGGATTGCATCCGCTGTGGTGATGCGGATGTCATCAAAGCCGATTGCACGCGCGCGTTTGATCAGATCTGCCTTAACGCGCGCAGCCTGTTTTTCCGTCAACTGTGTGTCTGAGTGAGGTTTTAGAAGTCGAGATCCGCGTAAGTCTTCGCTGCTGGCATGCCGAGCATCTTGTCCGTCAGAATTGGGCGGAAGCTCGGACGAGATTTCATCCGCGCGTACCAGCTCTTCACGTTTTCGTCCTCGGACCATGGAACTTCACCAAGATAGTCTGCACAGGAGAGAAGACTTGCCGCGGCCAGATCAGCGAATGTAAGCCGATCACCAGCCAGCCACTTTCGTGTGGCAGCAAGGTATCCGATGTAGCGCATGTGGTTCAGCATATTGGCACGAGCGACCCGAAGGATGCTTGAGTCTGGCTGTCCGCCACCCTGGCTATCCGGCATCTCCTGTTTGTAAATGCGTTCTTGCACGATGTAGCCAATAACCTCAGAGAGGAATTTTTGCAAAAACCAAGAGACGAGACGACGAGTTTCTGCACGTGCTTCGGGATGATCCGGTAGCAAACGGTTGTTGGGGATCGCATAGCCGCGAGTTTCGTCCAAGTATTCCATGATAACGGTGGCTCCGCACACAGCAGGGCCATCATTTTCCTTCAGAACGGGAAGTGTGCCCGCTGGGTTCATCATAAGGAAGTCATGGCGGCGTGCCCAAGGGTACTCCGTCTGGGTTTCAAACGGGGTTCCATATTCTCCGAGCGCCAAGCGAACGAAGCGCGATTCAGGAGAGAAAGGATGATGATAGAGCTTGAGCATTGTTCTGATTTATGAGCAAACCTGTAACCAAAAGGTTGCTATAGGAATGTAATTTGTCTCAAAAGAGTCTTGAGACCGTAAACCATACGAAAACACGGGGACAACCTCACCAATGACATCTGGGGAAAATTCGTGGAGACAACTGTTTAATGACAACTGATAGTATCGTCGGCGCTCTCGTGCTCGGCATCATTGAAGGCCTGACTGAATTTATTCCAGTTTCCTCAACGGGCCACCTGCTGCTAATCGGGCATTTCATCGGGTTTAAGAGTGAGGGTCGCGCCTTTGAGGTGATGATCCAGCTTGGCGCTATTGCCGCGATCCTGAGTGTCTACTTCACACGGCTCACCAGAATTGCGGTCGCACTTCCTACAAGTGCAAAAGCGCGGCATTTCACGATTGGCGTTTTGCTTGCCTTCCTGCCTGCGGCAGCGATTGGCGCACTGGCCTATGATTTCATCAAGGCTGTGTTGTTTGAAACCCCAGCCCTCGTTTGTGTCACGCTCATCTTTGGTGGCATCATTATGCTACTGGTAGATAAAATGCCCTTGCAGGCACGCTACACCAACGTGGAAGACTATCCTCTGTCGCTTTACATCAAGATCGGCTTTGCCCAGTGCATGGCGATGATCCCGGGTGTTTCCCGCAGCGGCGCAACGATCGTTGCTTCTTTGTTGATGGGAACAGACAAGCGATCCGCAGCGGAGTTCTCATTCTTCCTCGCCATGCCAACCATGGTTGGAGCGTTTGTTTTTGACTTCCTGAAGAACAAAGACGCGTTGGGGCAAGATGACTGGACCCTGATCATCATCGGGCTGGTGTCTTCCTTCATTGCAGGCTTCTTTGTGGTGCGCAGCTTGCTGGATTACGTCTCCAAACACGGCTTTGCCCTGTTTGGCTGGTGGCGCATTATTGTTGGCGGGCTTGGGCTGCTCGGCCTCATCCTGACACAGAGCTAATCACCCTAAAGCATAGGTTACCTTTGAAGCGTCGCAGACATGCGACGCTTTTTTATTTCAGGTCAGAGGCTGGTGTGTGCTTGAAGCTGAATCCCTGATCAAGCCACCCTTGGAATCGGTTCTGCGTATCAGGATCACTTAACTCATAATGCGTCACCAAGCCAACCTTAGGCACATCCTGGCCTTTGGCCAGTAACGCCATATCCAAGGTTTGGCAGTTTGCATGATAAATTTCTAATGTGTTTTTGTCAGTTTTTTGCAGATACGCAGTATGTGAAATTTGACCTGTTGCATCATCAACGAAGTTAAGAATGCCAGATTCCTCTATCTTGGAATGATCAAACTTCTTTTCTACCGTTTCCGCAGTTACTCCCATAAGCTCCTGAAAACCTGACGGATAACCATTGACTCTTTTTTGATTAATCAGGCTCTGGCGCATGAACTCGGGAAGATTTCCTTCAACAACACCGACTTTCATCGCGGCATTGTAGCAAACTTGCGGTTGCCAACTCTCTTTCTTCTTTTGATAGTCAGCTACCAGTCCTCCCTGAAGTTTTTCATCGCCCATCCGTTTGCTTTCAGGTTTGCTGGCTTCAGCTGTATCCAACCAATCCATTTCCTTGCGAAGTTTCTGAAGGCACTTGGTGCTAGATTTGAGGGCTTTGTTCACATCATCGATATTACGTGCCTGCACGCTCGCCTCAGCCTGGTTCAGTTCCTTGTCCACGTCCTCGCAGGCGGATGTGTACTTGTTGAGTTTCTTCGCGTTGGCTTTGCTGAAATACGCACGCTTCACAAACTCTGCTTTGCGGGCAGTATGTTCTTTGTGTTCTTCCCGTAGACCCCTAACTTCATCTGAGAGCTCTGAAAGCGTTCTTTCAGCATCGTTGATCAGACCAGCATGCTCTGACGTGCACTTTTGCAAAGCAGAAACAGTTGAACCGACTGCCTGCTCATTCTTTTCATGGATCGCTGCGAGGGCTGCCTTGAGCGCAGATTGTGTCGCCTTCTCAATTTTTTTGAAGCTTGAGCTAAGAGCCTTGTAGTTTCTCAGAATGTCACTTTTGGCATTGAGCTCTGAAATAGATTGCTCAAGATGGGTGAAGTCCGCGGGCGTTCCAGCTGATGCAGCTCCATTCTCTGCCCCCTCCTCGCCATCTGCACTGATGTGAAGGAGCTTGAACATATCATCTGCCCATTGGTGCTCTTCTTTGGTCAAATCGGTCAGCGGCATGGTCTCATTCCAGTCTTGAAGGCTCAGCTTCCACGTGGACGCCTCATTATCGAGCATTATGCGTTACTCTGATGAAGGCAGGAGGGCTTTTAAAACTGGTGGTGAACATATGCTTATGCAAAGCAAGTGAGCTTAGATAAAACTTGAACGAGCCTTCAGAGCAGGCCTTTTGTATCGGGTCGCTTAGGTGCTGTAGATACAAAAAACCCCGCCAGAAGCGGGGCTTTATCTCTCAAAAACGCGAAGAGTTTATGACTTCGCGGCGTTTTGGGAATCGTACTGTCCGCGCGGGCGGAACTTATCGAGATAGGTTGGCAGGATTGCTTCCATTGAATGCGGCTCGATGCCCAGACCTTCGAATGTCCGCTTTTCAGCCTGTGCTTCCTTGCTCACCACGTTGTCGCTCTTGAGCAGGTTCACCTGATCGATAGTTAGCATTGGCTTGGGCAGCATCTGCAGGAACTTAGCCTGAATGCGAGCTATCAAGAATGGTAGGGAAACCAGCATGCGCTTGCGGAGAATGACATTCATCATCAGCTGCAAACATTCTTTGAAGGTCGCAACCTGCGGCCCGCCGAGCTCGTAGATTTTGCCGGTTTCAACCTTGTTTTCGGCAGCGTTTGCAATAGCAAGCGCAACATCACCAACATAGACTGGCTGGAACTTGGTGTGACCACCACCGATGAGCGGCAGAGCCGGGAAGAGCTGAGCCATACTTCCAAAACGGTTGAAGAAATCATCTTCAGGACCGAACACGATGGATGGGCGGAAGATCACTGCATTTGGCATCGCTTCCAGAACAGCTTTTTCACCAGCAGCTTTGGTTTTTGCGTAAACAGCCGGGCTGTTTTCATCTGCACCAATTGCAGAAACATGCACGAATGTGTCGATGCCCTGCTCTTTACAGACTTCAGCAACAACACCAGGACCTTTTGCCTGCACGCTGTCAAACTTCTGGGCGCCAGTCTCGTAAAGAATACCCACAAGGTTGATGACTGCACATGCGCCTTCTACAGCGCGTTCTACAGATTTTTTGTTTCGCACGCTTGCTGCCACAGGCATGATCTGGCCCACAGCCCCCAGCGGCTGCAAATGCTCTGCAAGTTCAGGACGACGCACAGCTGCGCGGATACTGTATCCACGTTCTGCTAAGATCCTGATGACGTGACGACCAATAAATCCTGACCCGCCGAAAACGGTTATAAGTTTCCCGTTAAGCGCTTGCGCCATTTTCATCCACCTTTGCCAAATTTTTGCAGGTACGCGTATTAGTGCGCATAACCCTCAAAAAAGCTATAATTCATGGGACGTTAATACGCCCAAGGTTTGGGGTTGTGAAGGCGCTCTGTGGAGAAATTAAAACTCTTTGCAAATGTGTGATTGACAATCCCCGTCCAGATCACTAGAACCCCTCCTCACAGAGCGGCGCTGCCAAGCAGCAACCCTCTGAAAGAAAAAGATGAATATGTGCCCAGATGGCGGAATTGGTAGACGCGCTAGCTTCAGGTGCTAGTGCCCGCATGGGCGTGGAGGTTCGAGTCCTCTTCTGGGCACCATCTTTTCTTCACAAAGCTCTCCCTAAAAATTGCAGAGTAACTTGACCGGTTGGTGTAGACGCGACAAAACACGTCTCATATACCAAACCGCGCGTATACTTCTTCGAGAGCAACAATGACAATCAGATATCACAAAAACGATCTTCCGGACCTTTCCAACTACTCTTCTGCTGATGCAGTTGCAGTGGACACTGAAACTTTAGGTCTGAACCCACACCGTGATCGGTTGTGTGTTGTACAGCTTTCTTCTGGTGATGGTTCTGCTGATGTTGTGCAGATTGAACGTGGCCAGCTGGCTGCACCTAACCTGCAAGCGCTGTTTGAAGACGCAGGCAAGCCAAAGATTTTTCACTTTGCTCGCTTTGATGTCGCCATATTGAAAGAGTATCTGGACATCTCCGTTTCGCCGGTCTGGTGCACCAAAATTGCGTCCAAGCTTGTGCGCACCTACACGGATCGTCACGGACTTAAAGATATTTGCCGCGAGTTGATTGGTGTTGACCTTTCCAAGCAGCAGCAAAGCTCTGATTGGGCAGCTGAAAAACTGACAGATGCACAGCTTGCCTATGCTGCATCAGATGTTCTTCATCTTCATAAGCTTAAAGAGCGCCTTGAATTTATGCTTGAGCGCGAAGAGCGTACAGAGATTGCACAGAAGTGCTTCGATTTTCTGCCGACACGTGCGCAGCTTGATCTTGCAGGATGGCCTGAAACTGACATTTTCGCACATTCTTAAGCGAAAACTCGAGTTTTCTACCAGTATTTGCGGTTTATTGTGCTTCAACATTTGTAATTTGTTGAAGCACCCCCATTTAGGCAGCTAGTGTGTGCTTACCGCTTCCTTTTCAGGTTTTACCTGAAAATTTGCGTATCAACGGAAGCGGTTTGTGCCTTTAAGATACTGGTTACTCACTGTGAGACAGACCGGAAAATGGCAACCGGATTGCGATCCCCCATGTGTATCGCTTCCAGAATGTTCCAGGACTACGAATGACAACAATGGAGAACATGCCAAAAGAGTTTGCGAGTGAAGCGCAAACACGGCTGGAGAAAGCGCGTAAAGCTGCGCGTCGACATTCCATTCTTGTTCGTTTGCTCCGGTTTGCACTTCCAGCCGGCGGATTGCTGATCGCCGCCGGCGTGATTGCCATGGTCGTTTTCCAGAATATTCTTGCAGGACTGAGCATCGGGGATATCAGCCTGACCACAGAAGGGCTTGTGATGTCCAACCCGCACCTGTCGGGTAACGATGGTGATCGTTCATACAACGTTCAGGCAGACCGGGCTATTCAGCGCATTACGAACCCGCAAGTGATTGATTTGGAGAATATTGTGGCTGAAATCACAATAGCTCCCGGGGAAACTGTTAGTATCACCTCCCGAAACGGGACGTTCGATACAGAGATGGAAACCCTGAATTTGACCAACGGGATCACGGTCGCATACAGCAAAGGTTATTCCGCAGAATTTGAGTATCTCGATATCGATATGAAGACAGGTACAATCCAGACCAACGATACAGTTGATGTCACATCTGAAGGTGGCTATATCGATGCTGGATCTATGGAATTTGATCAGAAAAACAATGTTTTGAATTTTCGCCGGGGCGTAAAGATGAAGCTTCTGCCCTGGGCACTGGAGAACGGTCAATGATTAACCGGATGAGGATATTCTCTCTATCTTGTATTATGGCACTCGGGCTGGCTGGAATGGCCCATGCGCAAACGTTCTCCGATTCATTTGCAGGTTTCGGTTCTGACAATAAAGAACCTATCGAGATTGAAGCCGCTAACCTTCAGGTTCGTGACAAAGACAAAAGCGCCATTTTCAGCGGCAATGTTGTCGTCACCCAGGGTGAAGCGAAGCTGGAAGCTCAGCGTTTGATCGTGTTTTACAGCGGCTCCATGGCCAATGGCAACGCAGACGGACAGCCTGTCCAGCAGTCGATCTCCCGCCTTGAAGCTAAAGGCGATGTGCTTGTTTCCTCCAAGGATCAGGTTGCCACAGGTGATGATGCCAGCTTTGACATGGAAAAACAGGTCGTTGTGATGACCGGTAAGCGCGTGACCCTGAGTCAGGGACCAAATGTGATTGTGGGCAAACGCCTTGTGATCAATCTGGAAACTGGCAAAGCAAATCTGGATTCCAGTGGAACCGGTGGCAACACCGGTCGTGTGCGGATGCTTTTGCAGCCAAACAGCCTTGAAAATAAGAACTAAAGCAAAATAGGCCACGCCCTTGAGTGCACACCCAATTGATCCTCAGATCCCAACGCATCAGCCAGAAGGCATCAAGTATGCTGATCCTTCCGAAGCGGTGCTGGAAGTTGATGGCATCGGCAAAAGTTATGGACGTCGCCAGGTTGTAAAACACGTCAGCCTGAATGTGCGTCGCGGCGAAGCTGTTGGACTGCTGGGACCAAACGGTGCTGGTAAGACCACCTGCTTTTACATGATCACGGGCCTCATCCGTCCGGATCATGGCGCTATTCGTCTCGATAACTTCGATATGACACAGCTGCCGATGTATCGCCGTGCACGTTTGGGCGTTGGCTATCTTCCTCAGGAAGCATCCATTTTCCGCGGACTGTCTGTTGAAGACAACATTCGTGCCGTTCTGGAGGTGGTGGAGCCAAACAAGAAGCGTCGTGAAGAAGACTTGGATTCTCTACTGACCGAGTTTGGTGTTACGCACCTTCGCAAATCACCAAGTATTGCACTCAGTGGTGGTGAACGTCGCCGCGTGGAGATTGCGCGCGCGCTTGCCTCTCGTCCATCCTTTATGCTGCTTGATGAGCCATTTGCGGGTATTGACCCTATTGCTGTCGGAGACATTCAACAGCTTGTGCGTCATCTGACACAACGTGGCATTGGTGTCCTCATCACGGACCATAACGTGCGTGAAACGCTTGGCCTGATTGACCGCGCTTACATTATCGCGGCGGGTGAAGTTCTGACGGAAGGCAAACCGCATCAGATCGTTGCAGATCCGGATGTAAGGCGTTTGTATCTCGGGGAACAGTTCACTCTTTGATTTCCAACCTATGCCGAATTGCGTAGAAGAGTGTTGCAAGTTAGCTTGCGGCACTTGGAGGATGAAATAACTCTATGGCAATCGGTCCAAAATTAGAATTCAGACAAAGCCAACAGCTTGTCATGACGCCGCAACTGATGCAGGCGATCAAGCTGTTGCAGCTGTCGAATGTGGACCTGATTGCACATATCAATAGTGAGTTAGAAAGTAACCCGTTTCTGGAACGGGATGACAGCCCGGATGGAGCTGGTCCAACTGCTGAAACCTCCGCTCCTGACAACTCTTCTGATAACGAGAGTGGTTCTGCTGAGATGCAGGAAGGTGATTGGCTCAACAATGAGCTTGAGACAACGCCTGAAGCCATTTCAAGCAATCTGGACTCCGAGCTCTCAAACGTCTTTCCTGATGACAATGGCGAGAGCCAGTCTGTTGATCCTGTTCAGCAAAAGGCCGACAACTGGCAAGCACCTAGCCACAACGCATCCTCAGGCGCTTCTGACTACAATCTGGAAGCCTTTGTAGCTGCAGAAGTTTCGCTCAGTGAACACCTGCAGGAGCAGTTGGGTTTTGCTGTTTCCAATCCTACTGACATTCTGATCGCGCAACAGCTTATCGATTGCCTTGATGAGAGCGGATATCTGCGCATTGATGCAGAAGAGATGTCTGCGCGCCTGGGTGTGACTGAGCAAGATCTGGAACGGGTTATTCTCGCATTGCAAGGTCTTGACCCTGTTGGGGTATTTGCACGCGACCTTTCTGAGTGTCTGAAACTGCAGCTCAAAGAAAAAGACCGGTATGATCCTGCCATGCAGGCTCTGGTCGAGAACATCGAGTTGCTGGCACTACATGATCTGACAAAGCTGAAGCGGCTTTGTAGGGTAGATGATGAGGATCTCAAGGACATGATCCTTGAGATTAAAGAGCTCAATCCCAAACCCGGTGCTGCGTTCAACACTGAAGTTGCACAGCCAATTGTTCCTGATGCGTTTGTTCGCCCCGCTTCTGATGGCGGCTGGACTGTTGAACTTAACACTGAGAGCTTGCCTAAGGTTCTGGTGAACCAGAGCTATTACTCTGAAATCTCCCAGAGCTCCAAAAAGGACAAGGAGCTGGCGTACTTCACGGATAGCCTGCAGACCGCGAACTGGCTTGTGAAGAGCCTGGATCAGCGCGCACGGACAATCCTGAAGGTCTCTTCGGAAATTGTGCGGCAGCAGGATGGTTTTCTCACTTATGGTGTACAACATCTGCGTCCAATGAACCTGCGTGTGGTCGCAGACGCCATTGGTATGCATGAATCCACTGTGAGCCGTGTGACTTCCAATAAATACATAGCCACACCGCGCGGAATTTTTGAGCTTAAGTACTTCTTTTCTGCCGCAATTGCGTCTTCTGAAGGTGGTGAATCGCACTCAGCGGAATCAGTACGCTACCGGATAAAGCAGCTGATTGATGCCGAAGATCCCAAGAAGATTCTCTCAGATGACGCTCTTGTGAAAATTCTGAAAGATGACGGTGTGGATATAGCGCGACGAACTGTAGCTAAGTATCGGGAAGCATTAAGGATTCCCAGCTCCGTGCAGCGACGCAGAGAAAAGAAAAGCCTCACCTAAACCACTGATATTTCTCATAGTTTCAAAGAGAGATAATAGGGCCCGTATCGGTTAATAACCTCTATAGGATGTTTTTCTGTTCTCATAGATTTTTCTAAGAACTCGAAAACAGTAGCACTTTAAACTTAGCTGGTCCAAACTACATGTGTTGAAGGGTTCTTTGCTCTTTAGCTGAAGGACCTGTCAGCGATTAAGTCGACACAACATAAGAGGTTCCCATGACAATTAGAATTTCGGGGAGGAACGTGGACATTGGTGATGCAACCAGAACTCACGTTGAAGACCGGATTTCCGATGCACTGGATAAATATTTCCCAGGCGCATATACGGGTCATGTGACAATCGCGCGCGAAGGCTCTGGCTTCCGTTCCGAATGCACAGTCCACCTCAGTACAGGTGTGGTGCTTCAGGTTTCGGGTGATAGCCAGGATCCACGCCAAAGTTTCGACAAAGCAGCCGAACGCATTGAGAAAAGGCTAAGGCGCTATAACAGAAAGTTAAACGACCACCACACAAATGGTCTCCCTGCAGAGTGGGAAACGTACGGTGCAACATCGTATGTTCTTGCTGATCCTGAGCAGGAAGAAGAGGTACCCGCCGACTACAGCCCACTTGTGGTTGCAGAAACCGAAGCGAAGGTGAAAACACTGACTGTTGGTATGGCAGTTATGGAGCTAGATTTAAGTGAAGCTCCCGTTGTAGTGTTCCGCAACGCTGGTAATGGTGAGGTAAATGTCGTATTCCGTCGTCACGATGGAAACGTTGGCTGGATTGATCCAAATCTTTCCAACGGGGCTGCCCCTAACTAATAATCATGGTCATCGTGACCCTGTACAAAGCCGGTGTTAACCGGCTTTGTATTTTGCATGAACACGGATCAAGGAATGGATCTGAACGAACTTCTTCGTCCTGAAGCTGTCATTGCCAATCTCAAGGCAAACAGCAAGAAACAAGCCCTGCAGGAACTTGCAGAACGGGCCTCTGAGATTTGCGGAGAAACTGAGCGCGATATCTTTGATACGCTGCTGCAACGCGAACGTCTCGGCTCTACAGGTGTCGGAAACGGCATTGCAATTCCGCATGGAAAAATCGTGAACCTGGACGGGTTGCACGGTTTGTTTGCGCGACTGGACAAACCGATCGAGTTCGACAGCTTGGATGACCAGCCTGTTGATCTGATCTTTGTATTGCTAGCACCGGAAGGCGCTGGAGCGGACCATCTGAAAGCTCTGGCACGTGTTGCACGACTTCTGAGAGATGCTGATGTTGCGAGCAAGCTGCGCGCGACAACAGATGCTGCTGCAATTTACTCTATTCTGACCCACCCACAGGCTTCGCCAAGCGCAGCTTGAGGCCGGTTGGCTCATAAAAACAGAAAAGCCTGGATCGGACGCATTCCAATCCAGGCTTTTTCTTTGCCTAATTCACTGGTTTTGAAGAGTATTTCTATGCGTTGCAGCAGCTTTTCTGCGCGTATGCCTCTTCTTGTAACCTCACCCTTCAGTGAGTGCAGGAACAGGGTTAGTGGACGCTCAGAGCTTCCAGATCGTTCTCAATCGCGTTCGCAATTGCAGCGTTGCGGGTGTCTGTCAGAACCAGCGGTGTTCCATCAGCAGCGAGCAGTGCCCATGCTGGCAAATCAGCATCCTGCAGCTCAGCATCCGGGAACATCTTCTTAAGATCGTTTGGAGAAACGCGCCTTACATAAGCGACTTCACCAGCTCCAAGCTCTTCAAAATTTTCGTACGGGTCGTCGGCCAGCACAGAAGGGGCGCGTGTCATCGCCTTCTCCTTGGAAGTTATCAGAGCATGCCACGGTCTTTTGCAATCACGTGTCAGGCTCTAAGTCTTTATTTTATCACGCATCTTTACCCGAAAGCTGAGAGGTCAGATTTCAGCGATACGCTTCAATATTCAGATCAGCGCGAAGGTAGGAATGTTCCTTTACCTCAGTCCCCCGCCGAGATTTCAATTCGGCGAACGATGCGCTCTGGCTCTGGACGAGCAAGATCAATAGACAACAGACCATCACGCAGGTCTGCCCCCAAAATCTCAATGCCCTCAGCCAAAACAAAAGCGCGTTGGAACTGACGTGCAGCTATACCCCTGTGAAGGTATTGGCGAGTTTTGTCTTCTTGTTGGCGACCACGAATTACCAGTTGGCTTTCCTCAACAGAAACATCCAGTTGGTCACGTGTGAAACCCGCTACGGCGAGCGTAATGCGGATAACTTCACCTTTTTCGTCGGTGGCAGCTAAGCGTTCGATATTGTAGGGCGGGTAGCCGTCGTTGGCTGCTTTGCTCACCCTATCCAATACACGCTCGATATCGTCGAAACCCAACATAAATGGGCTCGAAAACGCAGATACTCGCGTCATAATCCAAGTCCTTCTTCAAAGCGACCCAGCTCCAGACCCTCAATAGGCATCTGGTGTGAGGGCATCTCACCCTCGGTCTTTCCTCTGGAATATGGCGGTTAGCGGCGAAGGTTTCAAGTTAACTTAATGATACTCAATTAATTCTCTCGGGTACTGACAAGTTTTGCAGACCTCAAAACAAGCAGGGGTGGTAAACTCGCAGAATTTTCAACAGTCCGCCATTGCAGTCCAGCCTATCACCACGTGTTGAGAATGACAGGTTTACGGTTTCCCTCAAAAATCGTAGCGTTTGCCCTTTGGTAACTTTCAAGGAATGCGCTAGGGGGAGCGGTATTATGGACATTGCTGAGGTGAATAACTCGCGGGCAACGTTGATGGTGAAAGCCTACCCCTTTGTGTTGGTCTGTTTCAGTTTGCTCATCAATCTACTCGTTTTTGGCGTTGAGCCGCTTGTCATTGCGCTACCCTCCCCTGAAGTCGTTGATGCAGTAATCATTGCTGCGGTTCTGCTGCTCGGTAACCATAGTTGGCTGATGACTGTGACCGAACTTACTCGCGCCAAGTATGATCTGGCCGCTACACCTGAAGAGTGGGAAGAGAAAGGCGGGCGTCCTCAATCTATTGCTCAGGAAGCTCGTGATGCATTGGAGCGGCGGCACAATGCGCATCGAAACACGACCGAGAACTCAATCTACTTTGTGCTTCTGGCGGCTGTTGTTGCAGTGATTTCTCCAGTCGCGCTGATGGCCCAGGTCTGGATTGTCGGCTTCGCAGTTTCCCGCCTTGGCTACACCTACAGTTATCTTTCTACACAAACCGGATTGCGGGGCCTGTTCATGAGCTTGAGTTTGCTATGCTTGTATGGAATGGCGAGTTATCTGGTGGTCGCGATGTTTGTGTAAACAGAAAAGCCGGAGCAATGCCCCGGCTTCTGTTTTTTCATAGGCTCACAGTGAGAGAGGTCGTGGGCCTATGACTTGGATGTCTCGCAGGTTCACCAGCTCGCGAGCTCATCAAATTTTTCAAGCTGATCTTCTTTGATCTGACCTTCCTCATCACGGCCAAGGAAGATCTTCAGGTAGCAATCGCCATCTGCATTCAAGAAGTTGATTGATACTGCCAGTTTGGAGAAGAATGGGCGCTTCAGGAACAGGATGGAATGACACGCATCAGCCTTGATGTGACCAGAGAAGCCACCTTCTGTCTGCTTGAGGTTATAGAAACCACGCGCGTAAGAGCCTTCTGGGAATGGACCTTTCACTTCGAAGATCATGTCACCAGTGTTTGCAATGCTTGTGACGTTGCCCCATGACGGGATCGCTTTGATCACTTCATCAAAACGCTCACCAGAATGCTCACGCCACATTTCTTCCGGCAGGCAACGGATTGTGTCAGCCATTGAGAGACCATGCTCCTTGGCAATGCTCTCCAGAATGCCTGCTGGGTTTTCTGCGAGTTTCTCTTTCAGCTCTGTGATTTGTGCGGTCATGCTGTCTCTTCTTGATGGTTTCAGGTTACTGGCTGCAAGCTGGCGGAATGCAGCTTAAAGGCAGCCTTGAGATATGTGAGAAGGGTCTGGTGCCAAAAACAGCCTGCCGTTGTGAGCGAGATGATTTCTTCACCCGCTATCAGGCCCGTGCTGCGCCAGTTGCTTAAGAGTGGATCGATTGAGCTTCGGAAACCGTTTGCTTTGGGATCTGCACGCTCCAGACGGGCAAGGTCGAGGCGCATCTCTTCAATGCCAGCAGCCAGGAAATTGAGGGGAGAAGACAATGGGTCAGTTCTGTGCAACCGCGACAGAGGCTTCTCCCCATCCTCCAGGCACCTCATGTAGTCCACGATTCCT
Source organism: Pseudovibrio sp. SCP20 (assembly GCF_057774105.1). Classification (NCBI taxonomy): domain Bacteria; kingdom Pseudomonadati; phylum Pseudomonadota; class Alphaproteobacteria; order Hyphomicrobiales; family Stappiaceae; genus Pseudovibrio; species Pseudovibrio sp. SCP20. The sequence goes on from NZ_JBYMDH010000002.1 coordinate 191,646, forward strand.
CCATGGATGCCGTAGGAATAACCATTGATGTTTCCGCCTGCCCCAGACCCAAAGGCCAGACAGTCCGCGCCGGACTTAATCAGCGTGTTGTAAAGATTACGCTCGCGGGTTTGTCGACCCCAGTGACTGGAAGAGATCTGTTTCCAGCCGTACTGACGCATGTACTCCAATCCCTCGCCATACATGCCTCCTTGTTGCGGAAGAGGCGCTGCTGGGTCGCAGGAGCCTTTTGCGATGGCTTTTGAGAGGAGACTGCCGGGAAACACGGCGAGCGTGTAAAGATCGACGCCATCGAGCTCCAAATCCACCACGGTTTTGAGATCCTGCCGCCAAACCTCTTCGCTTTGATATGGCAAGCCCAATATCAGGTCACAAACGACAGCAGCGCGATTTTTATCTCTAAGCCCTTCGAAGAAGCGAATGGCTTCTTCACCGGTTGCTTTACGCCCCTGCCGCTTACGGACTTTTGTGTTGAAGGACTGGACTCCAGTAGAGAAACGGTTCGCACCGGCATCCAGACAGGCATCAATCTTTTCATCATCGAAATGGAAGATGCGGCCTTCGACAGTGATCTCGCAATCAGCTGAGAGCGGATACAGCTCGCGGATGCGACGGATGACGCGGGCAAGGTCGTTTGCGTGAAGCGCTGTTGGAGTTCCGCCGCCGAAATAGACTGCGTTGATTGGTGCACTTTGGGAAGCAGGGGAAGATGCTTCCAGCTCCAGCTCTTTGATCAGTGCATCAGCATATGGAGCGGAGTGCTCTTCTTGCCACTTGTTGCGATAGAAGCCGCAGAACAGGCAATGATTGGCGCAGAATGGCACATGCAAGTACATGACCGCCATGCCTGAACGATTAGAGTGCTGGATTTCGTGCCAAACTTGCTGTTGAGCATCTTCAGCAACGGCTTCTCCGGCTGATCCGGGCATATGTGGGCCCCGTCGCTGGAAAGCGTAACGGAGGGGATCATCTGTTTCCTGAGCGAAGAATTGCTCCAGCGCTGCTGCTTGCATCGGTCAACCTAGTTTTGAATTCGTGGTTGGCTTGCTATACGCTGGCTAAATATGAGTATTTACATCAAGTTTAAATCTTGGAAAGGGCTGATTGCGTAGCTGCGATAAAATGGCACAGCTTTTGGACTGCATCCGTACACAGTTCCAACAAAAAAAGCCCGGCAATGCCGGGCCTTCTAAAGCTTTGTCAGAGCAGGCTTTAAGCTGCTTCGAGTGCGCCCTGCACTTCAATACGCTTGCCGGTTTTGGTGTCAAACGTATGCAGTTTCTCAGGCTTTGCAGTCACTTTCAGGATCTGGCCTGGTTCGAAGTGCAGCTTGCCAGGCGCGCGCACAACAACGTCTACGCTGCCTTCACCAATGGTGCCGTGAACATAACTCTCAGCACCAACAGGCTCCACGACATTTACGGTCAGAGCCGTATGAAGGCCGGTGTCGAACTTCTCGCTGAGCTCTTCGATCACCAGATCTTCCGGACGTACGCCGAGGATCAGATCAGACAGATCGGTGTTCAGCTTCACGTCAACAGTTGCACCGTTGTCGAGTTTCCAGTCGCTGCCCTGTTTGGTCAGTGGCAGCAGGTTCATTGCTGGAGAACCGATGAAGGTTGCAACGAAGGTAGATGCTGGCTTCTCGTAGACGTCAATCGGAGAACCGATCTGCTCGACTTCACCCCCGCTGAGAACGACCAGGCGATCTGCCAGTGTCATTGCTTCCAGCTGATCGTGGGTCACGTAAAGGCTGGTGGTTCCCAGTTCTTTCTGAAGCTTCTTGATCTCCATGCGCATCTGCACACGCAGTTTTGCATCGAGGTTAGATAGAGGCTCATCGAACAGGAACGCAGCAGGTTCGCGAACGATCGCACGACCCATTGCAACACGCTGACGCTGACCACCGGACAGCTGACGTGGCTTACGGTCGAGGAAGTCGCCGATCTCAAGGATCTCAGCGGCTTTGCGAACGCGCTTTTCAATCTCATCCTTAGGGATGTTGCGGTTCTTCAGGCCGTACGCGAGGTTGTTGTAAACACTCATGTGCGGGTAGAGCGCGTAGTTCTGGAACACCATTGCGATGTCACGGTCTGCTGGCTCTACGTTGTTTACAAGGCGGTCGCCGATGAACAGCTCACCGTCGGTGATGGTTTCGAGACCAGCCACCATGCGCAGCAGAGTGGACTTACCGCAACCGGAAGGGCCGACGAGAACAATGAACTCACCATCCTGAATGTCGATGGAGATGCCTTTAACCGCTTCTACGTTGCCCGCGTAGATCTTGCGAAGGGTGTTAAGTTTAATGCCTGCCATTTTTATTTCTCGCTTTCCACGAGCCCTTTTACAAACCAAGACTGGAAGATCACCACGATGAGAACCGGTGGAAGCATTGCGAGAACCGCAAGCGCCATTGCCTGGTTCGTATCCGGGATCTGAGCACCAATCCACACCTGAAGAATCTGCTTCATACCACGCACCAGCGTGAAGAGGCTTTCATCTGTGGTGATGAGTGTTGGCCAGAGGTATTGGTTCCAACCGAAAACAAACATGATGATGAAGATTGCAGCAATCATGGTTTTGGAGAGTGGAACAAGAATGTCGATGAAGAACTTCAGCGGCCCTGCACCATCGATACGCGCTGCCTCAACCAATTCATCCGGTACGGATTTGAAGAACTGACGGAAGTAGAAAGTGCCTGTAGCAGACGCAATCAGCGGTACGATCAAACCGGTGTAGGTGTTCGCCATGCCCAGTCCCTGCACGATCTCGTAGGACGGCAGAATACGCACTTCCAGCGGAAGCAGGAGCGTGGAGAAGATGATCCAGAAGAAGAACGTTCCAAGCGGGAAGCGGAAGTACACGATTGCGTAAGCCGCCAACATGGAAATTACGATCTTACCAATGGCGAAGCCAAGGCCGAGGATCAAGGAGTTCCACAGCATGGTCAGGCCAGTCACGGACTTCGTGAAACCACCAGCTTCAGTCAGAACCTGCTTATAGGTGTCTGTGAAGTGACCGCCCGGGGTCAACTGCAGACCATGCTTGTAAATGGACACCGCATCATGACTGGAGGTCATGAGAGCGTAAACGACTGGCACCAGCATAAAGAGAGCGCCGAGGACGAGGATCGTATGATCCCAAAACTGTGAGCGTTTCATTGATCCCTCCTTAACTGTAGTGCACGCGACGTTCGATCATACGGAACTGGAAGACCGTGAGAGCGAACACGAGGATCATAAGGATCACAGACTGTGCTGAAGACCCACCAAGGTCGTTTCCGCGGAAGCCATCGAGGAACACCTTATAAACGAGAGTTACAGGGTTGTTGCCTGGCTCACCCTTAAGCACCAGATCGATAATACCGAAGGTATCGAAGAGCGCGTAAGTGATGTTGATGATCAGCAGGAAGAAGCTGGTTGGAGCCAGCAGTGGGAACGTTACAGTCCAGAAACGACGGGAAGAAGATTTACAATCGACCGCAGCTGCTTCCTGAACGGATTTCGGAACACTCTGAAGACCAGAGAGGAAGAAGATGAAGTTGATTGGGATTTGCTTCCAAACCGCGATCACGGTCATAGCAAATGCAGTATCAAAGTAGTTCACACCGATCTGCATGTTCCAGCCGAGGGCATGTGCCAGATCGTTGAGTGGACCAATGTGCTGGTCAAACAGCATAACGCCTACGAGGCCTGCGACGGGAGGGGCGATCGCATAAACCCACATCAGCAAAGTGCGGTAAGTGGAGGCACCTTTGATGACGTTATCGGCTTTTACTGCCAGCAGAAGAGCGATGCTGAGAGAAAAGAAAGTAACTGCAGCGGAGAAGATGAGCGTGAACCAGGCAGTTCTGCCGTATTCACTCGCAGTGACAACATCTGTGAAGTTATCCAGGCCAACAAATGTCGAGCCGAAACCAAACGGGTCTTCAAGATAGAAAGACGCTCTGATTGCTTCTGCCGCTGGCCACAGAAAGAAGACGCCAACAATCAGCAGCTGCGGGAGCAGCAGCATGTAGGGCATCAATGGATGTGAGAATTGAACTCGTTTCATGGACTGGCCTAGTCGCTGTTTTCGTTGTGGTGGCCGGTTGCCTAGCAAGCCTGACCGCTTGTTTTAAAAATGCTGCTCGAACAAACTGCCGTTCGGGAACATTTTATTTCTAAAACAACCTGAGACCGGAGGCACTTGATAGCGTCTCCGGCCCTAGCGAAAATCTAAGTGCTAAGTCTTAGTTAGCGGTCTTAGCAAAACGAGCCAGAAGCTTGTTTGCTTCGTCTTCGATGGTCTGGAACGCGTCGTCTACAGACTTTTCACCGGAGAAGATTTTGCCGTATTCACGGTTCATTACGTCACGCACCTGAACGTAGAAGCCCATGCGGTAACCTTTGGTGTGGTCGCCACCTGGCAGTGTCAGCTGCTTAATTCCAACTTCAGCTGCTGGAAGACGGTCGTAGTGGCCATCTTTCTTCGCAAGGTCGTATGCAGCGTTGGTGATTGGCACATAACCAGTTTCTTTGTGCCAGTAGTACTGCATCTCAGAGGAAGTCAGGAAGGAGTAGAAGTTTGCAACACAGTCGTTTTCGCCTTTTGGCTTGCCAGCCATTGCGAAGAGCGCAGCACCACCGATGAAGGTGTTGGTACCGGTTTCGTTAACAGAAGCCCAGTAAGGCAGGTTGGTTGCGGAGAATTTGAAGTCTGTGGACTTCATCAGACCACCGAAGGAACCTGAAGAACCGAGCCACATTGCAGCGGAACCGTCCTGGAATACCTTCTGGTTGTCACCCCAGCCAGTGCCGTAGTAGCCGAACAGCTCAGCATCAAGCCAGCCTTTAACCTTTGTGAAGTGCATTTTGATCGCATCGTTGTTTACGAGGATCTTGGTGCCTTTCGCGCCATCATAACCGTTGTTGTTGGTTGCGAATGGCAGGTTGTGACGGGACATGAAGTTTTCAGTGAAGATCCATGGCAGGTGAGACTGTGCCAGTGGAACGTATCCCGCTGCTTTCAGCTTAGGAGCGATCGCTTCGAACTCTTCCCAAGTCTTAGGAGCTTCAACGCCTGCTTTCGCCAGTGCTTCTACGTTGTAGTAGAGGATTGGAGTAGAGGAGTTGAACGGCATGCCGATCATTTTGCCAGCTGCGTCTGCGTAGAAGTAGCGTACGCCAGCAATGTAGTCTTCGATGTTGAACTCAACACCTGCATCTTTCAGAAGGTCTTCAGCTGGAACAACTGCGCCCTTTGCACCGATGATGGTAGCGGAACCTGCATCAAATACCTGCAAGATGTTTGGCTGTTCGCCGGCACGGAATGCTGCGATACCTGCGGTCAAAGTTTCTTCGTAGTTACCTTTGTAAACCGGGGTCAGGTTACAGACATCCTGAGATGCATTGTATTTGGTGGAGATTTCGTTGACAACTTCACCCAGACGGCCGCCCATTGCGTGCCACCAGTTGATTTCTGTCGCAGCGAAAGACGCTGTTGAAGACATTGCGAGTGCTGCAAAGGTTGCTACACCAGCTGCTTTACGAAGAGTCATTTTTGTTGCCCCCCAGTGGGAAAGTTGAAAAAATCTAACATGCGAAGCGGAGTGAACACCTGATCCATCGCCTTGGCGATCCATCCCCTACGCCTCATCTGCGATATCACTTAGGTGTTTCACACTAGGATGACAGTTTCTTGAAGTTTCGATGAATTGCAATTGGATCTTCGTTTTTTTTCATAATTATCATGAGATTGTCATGTTTCGGAAAAACGAAACCCACCTAAGCAGACTGTTTTTTATGCCAAATTTTCGACCTTTCAGCATGGTTGAAGTGTCTAAAATTGGAAGTTTTGTTTCGGAAAAATTCGATACGAAATAATACGAACATTGAGATTTACAGAAAGATTTGGCGGCTAATCACTTGATATATCGGGGAAATACCTAGACGGCGAACAAATTCAAATTTTGCACCTTGCACGTTTATGCCGATGAGCTGTCTTAATGCTTGCACGCGCAAATTTTCGAAGACAAAACAGGCCTGAACTTATCCACAGGCGCACTGTGTGCAACTCTCGAAATACAACTTCTAATGCAAAAACTTGCATTCTTGAGCAGGTGAAATGCATTCATTTCAATCAAATAGAGTCACCCGACTCCGTTTTATGACAGCTCAAAGGGCGCAGAACGGATGCTCCACGCCCTCTGGCAGAAACTCATAATGAGTGATGTCGCTTCCCGTTTAGTTTGAGGGCAGCAACACTTTATCGACCACATGAATGATCCCGTTGTCAGCTGGAATGTCTGCGCTGATGACGTTTGCATTATCTACCGTCACACCAGACGTGTTTTTCGAAACGGAGAGTGTCTTATCCCCTGATCCCTTAATCGTCTTCACGTGAATGGTGCGTCCTGGCAGATCGGTGGATGCCAGTTTGCGTGGGAGCACGTGATAACTGAGTACGGCAACGAGCTGATCTTTGTTCTCTGGCTTCAGAAGCGTTTCGACCGTCCCGTCCGGAAGCTCTGCGAAGGCTTCATCAGTCGGAGCGAACACGGTGAGGTTCTCACCATTGGCCAGTGCTCCATCCAAGCCCGCAGCCTGAGCGGCAGCAATAAGGGTGTTAAACTGCCCTGCCCCTTGAGCTACTTCTACAATAGTTCCTGCATTTGCATTTAATGAACCAGCAATAATGAGTGAACTTACAAGTGAAATCATAGATAAACGCATAGAAGCCTCCACTCCCCAGAGATGTAACGAGGTAATTACATAAGGATTAACTGCGACAGACCGCCGCGCACAAAGTCTTATACTGACCATCTCTGAAGGCAGATCACATGAGAGCGAATTTTATTTTATCTCCTCAAAGGCACGCAGGGCTTCATCTCGAGATTTCTTGAGATCCACGATTGGAAGCGGGTAGTTTTCTCCCAGTGTGACACCAGCACCCTGCAGGATGTCCTTAGGCGCTTCCCAAGGCTTGAAGAGATACTTGTCCGGCAGATCTTTTAGTTCAGGCAGGAAACGGCGTGTGTAATCGCCATGAGCATCAAACTTTTCGCCCTGCAGGATTGGATTGAAGATGCGAAAGTAAGGAGCTGCATCTGCACCACATCCGGCGATCCATTGCCAACTGGCGCTGTTGTTGGCGAGATCAGCATCGACCAAACAGTCCCAAAACCACTCCTCTCCCAATCGCCAGTCCAGCAGCAAGTTTTTGACGAGGAACGATCCAACGATCATGCGCAGGCGATTGTGCATGTACCCGGTCTGCCAGAGTTCACGCATACCTGCATCGACAATCGGAATACCTGTTTGGCCTTTCTGCCATGCGAGAAGGCGCTGATCATCCGAGAGCCATGGGAAGTTGTCGAACTTTTCGTTCAGATTACTCTTTGGGAGGGTCGGGTTGTTGAATAGCAGAGAATAGGAGAATTCACGCCAGCCCAGCTCACTGCGGAAATGATCGATGTCTCGTGTTTCCTCATGTGAGCCTAATGCCCACCAGATTTGGCTGGGAGAGATCTCACCAAAGTGCAGATGAGGCGACAGGCGGGAAGTATGAGTCAGAGCTGGGAAGTTTCGGCCATCTTTGTAATCAGAGAGCCCATCTTCAAAAAATGCATAGAGACGGTTTTGGGCAGCTTTTTCGCCATGCTCCCAGTGACTGCTCACTTGAGCTGACCACGGCCGTTCTTCGAGCAAGTTGAGCTCATCGATTGAGAGAGCCCCTGCCGTACTTAAAGAATGCATGCGCAATTGGTCAGGAACAGGCAAAGGCTTTCTGGGTTCCTGAGCCTGAAGACAGCCTTTGCGATAGAAGGGAGTGAACACCTTATACGGGCTGCCGTCCGGTTTACCTACCTGCCAGGGTTCCCAGAGGAGTGAGCCGTTGAAGCTCTTGGCTGTGACACCGTTTTCTTCAAGGTCAGATTTCAGCTGAGCATCGTGCTCTACACGCCATGGCTCATAGCATCGGTTCCAGAAAACACCCGTTGCACCGGTCTCCTGAATGAGCGAGTTGATGATTACGGTGGGGTCACCGCGCATTATCAACAGTTGCCCTTTCAAGCTTTCATTGAGAGCTTTTAAAGAATAGTGCAGCCAGTTTTTGGTCGCGCCGCCGAGTTCTCTAGCACCGTACTCTTTATCATTCAGAATATAGAGAGGGATAACTTCGCCAGCTTCACAGGCCGCAGACAGCGCAGGGTTGTCACTCAGGCGAAGATCCTGACGGAACCAATGGATTACGATGGATGCTGACATCGACGACCTCTGCGCAAAAGAAACAGTTGCGGCAGATGTATAGCAAATTCCTTGCGTATCAATGGCTGCAGAGCTTCAATTCTCTCATAGCAGGAGTTGCTGGAGGCGAAGCTTTTGAAATCGATGATTTTGGGAGAAGTCAGCTATTTCTAGCTAAAGGGTAATTGGTGGAGCCTAGGGGGATCGAACCCCTGACCTCTTCGCTGCCAGCGAAGCGCTCTCCCAGCTGAGCTAAGGCCCCATCTTTATCAGACTAATGACATGTCTGATTTGGGAAGAAGATAGCCATTTCTTGCAAAATGGTTTTGGTGGAGCCTAGGGGGATCGAACCCCTGACCTCTTCGCTGCCAGCGAAGCGCTCTCCCAGCTGAGCTAAGGCCCCGTTCTTCTTCTAAGCACCGATACTTCAATGAAGTTTTAGTGCTGATGGAGGCGGAACATAGATGGGCCGCCCCCACATTTCAAGAGAATACTCTCATAACAGCCTGCGGTTTCACAGGCTGTGGAAATTTTAGCTTTCGTCGTCGTCGCGGCTCACTACGATGCCTGGAACGGAAGCGTCTTCGTCGTCTTCATCATCCAGGAATACGTCGGAGTCATCGCCACCGATGTCATCGCTGATGCCATCTTCGTCCAGATCAGGAATATCTTCACCAGCTGCTTCTGCATCAGCTTCTTCCAGAGATACCAATTCTGCATCGTCTTTTACCAATGCGTCCTCAGCTTCTTCTTTCTGAACAGCTTTTACAGCTTTTGCAGTCTTCGCTGTCATGCCCAGATCAAACATATCGCCACACTTAGGGCAGATGATTGGGTCACGGTTCAAATCATAGTATTTAGCGCCACACGCCGCGCACAGGCGCTTGGTTCCGAGTTCCGGTCTTGCCACGGTTCTCACCTTTGTTTGTATCTCGTTGACGGCCCCCTTAGCCTCAGGTTGGCCATCATGTCAAAGATAAATCTTAGAAATCTACCCGAAGTCGTACATTCACTGCCGAAATTTCGCAATAGTTCAATGCGCCCTAGGGTGACTGTCTTTTTCTTCCGTGCTAGGAGGAACTAGTTTTTTCAGTCTCGCAACCCCGGAAATGAACATGTCCCATAATTCGTCACCGCAAATTGTGACCGCTCACAGTGGCTCTCCGCTTAACGGCCAGATCAAAGTTCCAGGTGACAAGTCTATCTCCCACCGTTCCCTCATGTTTGGTGCATTGGCACTCGGCAAAACCACCATCTCTGGTCTGCTCGAATCAGAAGATGTGATTGGTACTGCAAACGCAATGAATGCAGTAGGTGCCAAGTGTGTTCGCCAGGAAGATGGTACGTGGACGGTTGATGGCGTTGGACTGGGTAGCCTGTTGGAGCCGGAAGCTCCAATCGACTTCGGAAATGCGGGTACTGGTGTACGTTTGGCAATGGGCATCTTTGCGAGCCATCCTATTGCTGTCACCATGACTGGTGATGCCTCCCTGTCAGGGCGCCCAATGGGCCGCGTCCTTAACCCACTGCGCGAGATGGGTGTTCAGGTTGTGGCACGTAATGGCGATCGCCTGCCAGCGTCTATCCGCGGCAGCGACACTCCTATTCCGATCACGTATCGTGTGCCAATGGCCTCTGCTCAGGTTAAATCTGCAGTGCTGCTGGCTGGTTTGAACACTGCTGGTACAACAACCGTTATCGAGCCTGTGGCAACTCGTGACCACACCGAGAAGATGCTCGTTGGTTTTGGTGCAGAGCTGAACGTTGAGATCAATGAAAGCGGTGAGCGCGTGATCACCCTGCAGGGTCAGCCAAAGCTGCAGCCGCAGGACATCACTGTTCCTGGCGATCCATCTTCTGCGGCCTTCCCGATTGTTGCTGCGTTGATCACACCGGGTTCTGATGTGACCGTTGAAGGCGTGCTCCTGAACGAGCATCGTATTGGACTTATTACTAGTCTGCTTGAAATGGGCGCTGATATTACCATCTCGAATGAACGGGAAAGTGGTGGAGAGAAGATTGGCGACATTCGCGCCAAGTATTCGAAACTGAAGGGTATTACGGTTCCAGCGGACCGCGCGCCTTCCATGATTGATGAATATCCAATTCTGTCTGTTGCCGCTGCCTTTGCTCAGGGTGAGACCGTTATGCTCGGTCTTGAAGAGCTGCGCGTGAAGGAGTCAGATCGTCTGGCTGCTGTTGCACGTGGTCTAGAAGCAAACGGTATTCCGTGCGTTGAAAAACAGGACAGTCTGACTGTTACTGGTGGTGCTAACAATATTGGCGGTGGTACTGTTGCTACACATCTGGATCACCGGATCGCAATGAGCTTCCTTATTCTGGGGCTCGCTGCTCACAAGCCGGTTCAAGTTGATGATGCAGCACCAATCGCAACAAGCTTCCCGACCTTCCTCTCCATGTTTGGCGAGCTGGGTGGCAAGCTTGAAAATAAGAATGAGGAAGCTGCATGATTATTGCTCTGGATGGACCAGCGGCATCTGGCAAGGGAACACTCGCACGCCAGCTCGCTGAGCATTTTGGACTTCGCCATCTGGATACCGGTTTGACGTATCGTGCTGTTGCCGCTGCGCTGCTTGCGCGCGGCCTGCCACTTGGTGATGAAGCTGTTGCCATCTCCGTTGCTCAGAACCTTGATCTGGGCAATCTGGACCGCAATCAGCTCTCTGCCCATGAGATTGGAGAAGCAGCATCTCGCATTGCTGTTCTTTCTGGTCTTCGTGAGGAACTGGTGCGCCTTCAGCGTACGTTTGCTGAGCAGGAGCCAGGGGCTGTTCTGGATGGCCGTGACATCGGCACTGTTGTGTGTCCTGATGCGACTGCAAAACTGTTTGTAACAGCCTCTCCGGCAGCGCGTGCAAAGCGCCGTACGGACGAGTTGAACGGCAAGGGAATTCCAGCTGATTTTAATGAAATCCTAGTGGATCTGGAGCGCCGCGACGAGCGTGACAGCACCCGCAAAGACAGCCCATTAAAACCCGCTGAAAATGCACACTTGCTTGATACGACAGAAATGGATATAGACTCCGCATTTCGTGCGGCTGTGGATATCGTCGAACGCGCCCGGAAAACGGCTGTTTCATAACAGCCATCGGAGTTCGCGTTTGTCGTTTCTAGCGACTGTCATGATACCGAATTTGGACAAGTGCGACCGCTTTCGCCGGCCCACTTACTTGTAAGTGGTTGTTTTTCAACGCGAGTTGAGAACCGGAAGCTCTTGTCCTTTAGTGTTAACACAAACCCGCCGGCGAGCGCCATTCTTATGGCACCAGGAGATTTCATGGAAAATCAGAACTTTGCTGCTGAAGACTTTGCAGCTCTGTTGGAAGAATCTTTTGCGACTTCCGACCTTTACGAAGGCACCGTTGTAAAAGGCACCGTTGTTGCTATCGAAAAAGACCTCGCAGTAATCGACGTAGGTCTGAAGGTTGAAGGTCGCGTTCCTCTGAAGGAATTCGGCGCTAAAGGCCGTGACGGCGAAATGTCCGTTGGTGACGAAGTAGAAGTTTACCTTGAGCGCGTTGAAAACGCGATGGGTGAAGCTGTTCTGTCCCGCGACAAAGCACGCCGCGAAGAAAGCTGGGTTCGCCTGGAAGTTGCTTTCGAAGCTGGCGAAAAAGTTACTGGTCAGATCTTCAACCAGGTCAAAGGTGGTTTCACCGTCGATCTGGATGGCGCAGTAGCATTCCTGCCACGCTCTCAGGTAGACATCCGTCCAGTACGCGACGTTACTCCTCTGATGCACACTCCACAGCCTTTCCAGATCCTGAAAATGGACAAGCGCCGTGGCAACATCGTTGTATCTCGCCGTACCGTTCTGGAAGAAACACGCGCAGAACAGCGTTCTGAACTCGTTCAGAGCCTGGAAGAAGGTCAGACCGTTGAGGGTGTTGTTAAGAACATCACTGACTACGGTGCATTCGTTGACCTGGGCGGCATCGACGGCCTCCTGCACGTTACCGACATCGCATGGCGTCGTATCAACCACCCAAGCGAAGTACTGACCATCGGTCAGACCGTGAAGGTGCAGATCGTTCGTGTGAACCAGGAAACACACCGCATCAGCCTCGGCATGAAGCAGCTGGAAACCGATCCATGGGATGGCATCGAAGCCAAGTACCCACTGGACGCGAAGTTCTCCGGTCGTGTTACCAACATCACCGACTACGGTGCATTCGTAGAACTGGAGCCAGGTATCGAAGGCCTGATCCACGTCTCCGAAATGTCCTGGACCAAGAAGAACGTACACCCAGGCAAGATCGTTTCTACTTCTCAGGAAGTTGAAGTGGTTATCCTGGAAGTTGACGCTTCTAAGCGCCGTATCTCCCTGGGCCTCAAGCAGACTCTGCAGAACCCATGGGAAGCATTCGCTCAGCAGTACCCAATTAACGCAACCGTTGAAGGTGAAGTTAAGAACAAGACCGAATTCGGTCTGTTCATCGGTCTCGAAGGCGATGTTGACGGCATGGTTCACCTGTCCGATCTGGACTGGAACCGTCCGGGCGAGCAGGTCATCGAAGAGTACAAGAAGGGCGACGTTGTTAAAGCAGTCGTTCTTGACGTTGACGTTGAGAAAGAGCGCATCTCTCTCGGCATCAAACAGCTCGACGCTGATCCGTTCGAATCCGCTGGCGACGTTCGCAAGGGCGCAATCGTTAAGTGTGAAGTGACTGAAATCAAAGACGGTGGTCTCGACGTTAAACTCGTAGACGGCGACCTCTCTGCATTCATCCGTCGCGCTGACCTGTCCCGTGAACGCGGTGAGCAGGATCCAACACGCTTTAACGTTGGCGACGTAATCGAAGCTCGCGTTACTCAGTTCGACAAGAAGACCCGCCGCGTTGGTGTATCCATCAAGGCACTGGAAATTGCTGAAGAAAAAGAAGCAGTTGCACAGTACGGTTCTTCCGACGCTTCCTCTTCTCTCGGCGACATCCTCGCTGCAGCTATGAAGAAGCAGTCCGACGACGAATAAGATCTAGCAATAGATTTTGCGAAGAAGCCCGCTCATTTGAGCGGGCTTTTTTGTTGCGCTGATGAATGCGTTCGTTTGCGTTACTTCGTGTTTTTTTGCGCGCTTATGTCAGAGAAGCACCCTAAACCTGCTCAGATTACGGGAGCGGTGCATATTTCGGCTTCGCTGCCTGTTTGGCGCGAATGGCGTCCACCTTGGTCCAGATTTCTTCCAGCTCCACTTCACCGCAATCGTGCATTTCGATGTGATGGGCGAGGCAGAGGGCGGCGAGTGTTACCATGACACCACCGGCTTCCTGTTTGAGCTCTCCAGCTTCCCGATTGAAGACAAAGTCGACGAGCTGATGTGCTTCGCTGGCGGTGCAGCCTGCGGACTGGACCAGTTCGAGAGCCTCTTCCAGAAAGCGATGGTTGCGTTCTGTCTTATCGGTGGCGATTTCTTTGCCGAAGCACTCCAATAGCCATGGGGCTACGCGTTCCTGAAAGCTCTCTGTCTTGCTCACGTTCAAACCTCCAGCCTGCGAGGATAGTCCTGCTTTGCATTATCACAGGTCTTGAGAAATTGAGAGTGGTAGCCAGTAAGGAAGCCCGGCTGCGTTAGCCGATGATTTTCTTGACGGTGCTCATCAGGAGGGCTCTTGGGCCTTTTGGCAGGGCGAGGACGATGCGTTTTGCCAGAGGACGCAGGTTCTTGAGCCAGAGGCTGGCGTAGAGCTGGCCTTTCAAGGAGAGCGGGCTGACGGCGTCGAAGACGCTGGCGACTTCTGAGGTCCATGTCATCTTGTAGCGGGAGGCTGGCTTGAGGAAGTCGATCTTATCAATCCCAAGCGTAAAGCAGGCTTCGATGACATCCATCTGGTGGAGTTTACCGGGGCTGGATTGTTCGTAGTCCGGGTTCCAGTCTGCCATATAGGCGGAGTAACAGCCTTCGAAGAGGAAGCCCCATTCGGTTGAGATCGGGAGATCACCGTGTTTCAGCTCGAATGCGATAAGTTCGCAGCCTTTTGCAGGGCCTTTGCCCAAAGCCAGCAGGAGTTGCTGCAGGCCATCACCTTCCAGAGCGCGAGAGGCGTATCCCATGGCTTCCACCCAGTTCTCACGCCCTTTCAGAGTGCGCAGAACCATAGTTTCCAGCTCAGGATCTCCTTGGCGGATCACGCGGTGCGTCAGGCCTGCTGATTTGTGCAGGCGATTACGCTGGTTGCGGATGGTTTTGCGGGACCGGGCAGAGATGGACGTGAGATAGTCCTCGAAGCTGTCCCACTGGTTCAGCTCCAGCCATGGTGCGCCATCTGTTTCTCCAACTTCCGTAAACTGAGCGTAGGCAAAATCATAGAGAGCGCCGCCTTCTCTGATCTGGCGCAGGTGGATGATATCCGCTCCGGCCTTTTGCAGATGTGGCTTCAGGAGGTTGAGCACTTCGGCTGGTTTGTAGCCGGGTTCCAGCAGCATCTCGGAGTACTGCTGGAAAGGTTCGCCCAGGCCTGTCAACGCTTTCAGGGATTTTTGCTTTTCAATGCGCAGCGGCAAAACCGCGATCAGGTTGTGCTGATCGTAAACCGCAAAGATCTTGGCGGATTGGACCACTGAAGGGTTTTCAAGCATCGCCATGGTCCAGGCATAGCTTTGGAAGACCGGATTACCCTTGGCGGATTGCTCCAGCTTGCGCCAGTGCTGCTGGATGTCAGCGACTTCTACAGGAGACTGCAGCACGCGCACCGATGGGTTTTGGAGTGCTTTTGTTGCTGAGCTTTGCTTTACAGCAGCAAGCTCTTTCGATGTGACAACATCTGCCTGCAACAAACTTCTCCCTTACCGATGCATAAAACGACTTTAACTCAAGCAGTTTGCGTAGCTTCATCCGAAAACCGGTGTCGTGTTTTCGGCGATAAGCTTTAAATCACTGAATCTCACGGCATGTGCCTGTACTCGCGATTTTTATACATAGTTATTTTCAACCAGTTAAAAGTAGAAGTATTTTATTGAAATCAGAGCAATTGAGTTCCTCACGTTTCCGTTAGGAACGCAAATGACAGAATTACTATGCCCTTCGCCCGGTTTCTCTCAGGGTGATGACAAATCGTCACTTGATTTCTTGCCCCACAGAAAATGGAATGGTCCTGAATTAATTCAGGAGGGTTTCATGAGTGATTTGAAAGTCGCGCTTGTTGTTGCTGGTGGCAGTGGCATGGGTGCTGCAGCAGCACGCAAGCTGGCAGAGGACGGATACAAGGTTGCTATCCTCTCCTCCTCAGGCAAAGGCGAGAAGCTGGCTGAAGAGTTGGGCGGTGTTGGCGTGACCGGCTCCAACCTTGAAACAGCCGACCTGCAGCGCCTTGTTGATGCCGCCATGGAAAAATGGGGCCGCATCGATACTGTTGTGAGCAGTGCTGGTCATGGCCCTAAAGGACCGATCCTTGAGCTGACAGATGAAGACTGGGCCAGAGGCATGGACTTCTATCTGATGAACGTTGTCCGCATCACCCGCCTTGTAACGCCAATCATGGAAGCGCAGGGCAAAGGCAGCTTTGTCAACATTTCCACCTATGCGCTGTTTGAGCCTGAAGAACTGTTCCCAACCTCTGGCGTGTTCAGAGCGGGCCTCGCCGCTTTCACCAAGCTGTTTGCGGACAAGTACGCGGCTTCAAACATCCGCATGAACAATGTGCTCCCGGGCTTCATTGATAGTTTGCCGGAGAAAGAAGAGCGCCGGAATCGCATTCCAATGGGCCGCTATGGCACCTCTCAGGAAGTGGCTGATCTGATTTCTTTCCTTGCCGGAAACACCTCCAGCTACATGACAGGACAAAATATCCGCATTGATGGCGGAATTACGCGTTCAATCTAGGTTGGATAATTTTGTCAGGGCTGGCTTCGCATTTTGCGGAGACAGACTTTTCGATGATTAAGCAGGAAGGTCTTAAATCAGCGAGACCTAAAAGGGGCGGAGACGTCCCTTTTTTAATGCAGCAACGCATTCCCCTAAGGTAAGAATAAAGCAAATTCTGTGATCTACAGCATTTACATGGCTTCAATTTTAATTAATGTAAATATGAATTCACTTTAATCAAAATAAATATAATAGATAAGCAATAGTAAATTGATGGGTATTTTTAGTATCAACTTTTAATTTGCTATATACCACCTAAGATCGAGTCATATTTCGAAATTTTCTATTTCTGATTTCTATTTATCTTCAAGTAACGTCTGTATATTACTTTACACAGCGAGCAAGAGAGTATCCCATTCTCTCAAACTCTATTGTGCTGTTTGTCTTGGAACACGAGCGAGACCAATAACAATAATAAGGTCCGTTCTGGTTCAGGACTTCGGAATGCCCTCGCGGTCCGCCCGAAACCGCAGGGCTAACTGGAAACCCGTTTTACGCCGTCCTTGCAGCAATCGGCTTTGGGTTTCCAACAGCGCGCGATGAACTATGCCCCTAGTTCTCGCGTCAAGAATTAAGATCACTGAACCTGTCGGTTTTCAGAGCAACCGATGAAACAGTGGCCCAAAAAAGACGAAAAGTCCAACTGGCCCCATGGCCGATAAGATCCCGTTCCGTTCTCAGCTCCCCCCCACCTCCTGATGAACGGAACGGATTTTTTATGCGATAATCATATGCCGGTTGCGACCCGGCAATTATTTCGGGTATGACATTTCAAAAGGTGGCATTTCCCAGCCGCTTCATTCAATTCGATAGGCAGCAAAAAACTAATGAAAACCTCTGCTCGTGAATGTCAGAACATGGCTCAGATCCGCGCTGAAATTGATCGCCTGGATTCCGAACTTATCACCCTGTTTGCAGAGCGCTGGACGTACATTACCCGCGCTGCGGAAATCAAAAAACCGATTGGCCTTGCTGCCCGCATTGAAAGCCGCGTTGAAGAGGTGGCCAGCAATGTGAAGGCGCATGCCCGCGAAGCCGGACTGAACGAAAAAACCTACGAGACGATGTGGCGGCACCTGATGGAAAGTGCGATTGCGCACGAAGAAGACCTGATGGAAGCAGAGGAAAACGTAAAATAACATAGTATCGCCATTTTCTCTGGCATCTTAGTCGATTAGCATTGCAACCAGAAATTTCGGAGATTTGACAGGCTGTGTCCCCCAAATTAACCGTTTGGCAGTGACAAAGCCTAATTTATGGTCGTGTTTTTACCGCCTGCAGAGAAAGAACACTTGGCTTATTCAAAAGCTTAGGTATTGTTTCCCTATAGTCGCTTAATTGAGTTTGACCGGGAAGACCCCATGAGTCTAGATAGTGACGTTCTTATTGATCGTAGGCGCCTGAGACGTAAAGTTTCATTCTGGCGTGTCGTTAGTTTTTTAGCACTGGCAGCATTGCTGTTGTGGGGTGGCGCTGAGGCAACCGGCCTTGGAGAGCTTGCCCGATCCGAAAAACATATTGCTCGCATCGAAATCAGCGGACCGATCACCTATGATCGCCGCCAGCTGGAAATGCTTGAAGCAATTGCCAAGGATGACACCGTACAGGGCGTCATCGTTTCCATTAATTCCCCAGGTGGCACTACATCCGGCGGTGAAGCGCTGTACAATGCGCTGCGCAAGATTGCCGAGAAGAAGCCTGTGACAGCGTCCATTACGACGCTTGGCGCTTCCGCTGCTTATCTTTCTGCTATCGCCAGTGACCACCTTGTTGCTCAATACACCTCTTTGACCGGCTCAATTGGTGTTCTCTTCCAATACGGTAACGCGAAGGGCCTGCTTGATAAGATTGGTGTTGAGATGGATGCGATCAAAAGCGCGCCATTGAAAGCTGAACCAAACTTTTATGAGCCAGCTACACCTGAAGTGAAGGAAGCCTTGCAAGACATCATCGACGATACCTATATGTGGTTCGTTGGGCTGGTTGCAGAACGCAGAGGCCTTTCCCAGGAGCGTGCACTTCAGCTTGCCAATGGTCAGGTTTACACCGGGCATCAGGCAAAAGGGCTGGAGCTGATCGATGAGATTGGTGGCGAACAGGCTGCGCATCAGTGGCTTATTGAGAAAAAAGGGCTTTCCAGTGATTTGAAAATTATCGACTGGAAACCAGAATCAGACGAACGGACACTCCCGTTCCCTGCAAATTTATTAGGCTTTTTGGGTAGTGAGAACCAGAATTTGATACACTCACTTCTCAAAACAGCAAAAAGTGTCGTAGATTCAAGCCTACCGCTTGACGGTCTCGTGTCTGTTTGGCAGGCTCCGGATGCGGCAACAGTCTCAGCACTTGGGGGGGCAAAGCATGATTAAATCGGAATTAGTTCAGACTATCGCGGAGCGTAATCCGCATCTCTATCAGCGTGATGTAGAGAATATCGTAAACGCCATTCTTGATGAAGTTACCGAAGCGCTGATGCGCGGTGACCGCGTTGAGCTGCGTGGCTTTGGTGCGTTCTCCGTGAAGAACCGCCCTGCGCGCGTGGGACGCAATCCAAGAACTGGCCAGAAAGTTGAAGTTGGCGAAAAGTTCGTTCCGTTCTTCAAAACCGGCAAAGAAATGCGCGAACGGCTGAACGACGGCACGGATCACGGCGAAGACTGATCCTGGAGTAATAAATTGGCTCGTTTCCTTCGGAACCTGCTGCTTATCCCTATAGCAGCTCTACTTGTTGTACTCGCGGTTGCGAACCGGCATTCCACGCTGATTTCGCTTAACCCCTTTAATCCAGAGGATCCGATGTTGACCTTCAACATCCCGGTTTTCTGGTTACTGTTTGGCGCTGTTGGACTGGGCGTGGTGCTCGGCGGTGTGGCGACCTGGATGCGACAAGGCCGTTTCCGCAAGGAAGCTCGCGTACAGCGGCGGGAAGCGAACCAGCTTAAACATGAAGCGGATTCACTGCGTAAGGTGGCACAGGGTGACATTGCACCTGGCCTGCCATCACCAGACCATAAAAAGGCAGCCTAACCGCTTTATAACTCTGCCCTGAACGCTGAAAACGGGGATTACGAATGCGGATCATCACTGCTCAGGAAATTGAGGAGGTGATGAACTTTCGTGATCTTCTTGAAACGCTGAGACGTGCTTTTCGTGTTGGTGCGGTGGCCCCTTCCCCGCTCACACAAAGAATTGCACGTCCTACCGGCCTCGACGACGGCTCTCTCACCATTTCCTCCGCATGGCATGACTTTGCTGCTCAGGACACCATTGAGCGCGGGTTTATTGGCACGCGGATCGAAAGCTCGCTTCCCACCTCTCAGGAACATCAATCCCCCAGTGTTGCTGGTGTTTACCTCTTGCAGTCCGGCAAAACCGGGACACCGCTTGCGTTGCTTGATGGCAAAGCGCTGGTGAACTGGCGTACGGCGGCCACATCGGCGCTGGCTTCCTCCTACCTCTCTCGTGAAGATTCCTCCCGTCTGCTGATGGTGGGGGCTGGCAGTCTTGCGCCGTATCTGATTGAAGCGCACGCCTCTGTGCGGCCTATCAAAGAGGTTCTGGTGTGGAACCGGAGCCCTTCCGGCGCTCAGCAATTGGTAGAGGCCATGCAGGGCCAAGCCTTTACGATTTCAGCCACAACGGATCTGGGAGGGGCTGTGCGTGGGGCGGATATCGTTTGTTGCGCCACGAGTACGCATACGCCGCTCATCAAAGGCGAATGGCTTCAGGAAGGCACGCATCTGGATCTGGTGGGTTCAACTCATGCGGATCAACGTGAGTGCGATAATGGGGTGATCTCGCAGGCGCGGCTGTTCCTCGACAGCTATGACACGACGCCGACGACTGCCGGAGAGCTGAAGGAGCCGCTGGCGGATGGGGTGTTGAGCCTGCAGGACATTGCCTCTGATCTGGCGGAGCTGTGTCAGGGAGACCGGGCGGGCCGCCGCTTTTACGAGCAGATCACGCTGTTCAAATCAACGGGCACCGCACTTGCTGATCTGGCCGCTGCGGGGCACGTTTATCTGCGCGTTTAACTCGGCTTTTCCGGCTGAGGCCTAGTCGAGGTCCTCAAGATCTTTCTTTCTTGGCGGTGCGTAGCTCGGCAGGTGCCAGTCTCTCGCGATAGCACCACCACGCAGTATCATCGCAACAGCAAAGCCAAGAGCAGCTGCAAGATTGCTGCCTCCTGTTACCATAAGCACAGCGGTGTACGTGGTCGCACCTGCAAGGGCGGCTGCGAGATAGATCTCTCTTTGCAGCAGAGCTGAGGGCTGGCCGGCGATGATATCTCGCAAAATTCCGCCGAATGTCGCGCTCGCTACTCCCATGAGAACAGCGATAGCAGCCGTATCACCCAGTGAGATTGCCTTCGCAGCACCCATCACAGAGTAGGCGGCAACACCAACCGCATCCAGCCAACGCAACGGGCGGCCCCATGCTTCAACTCTATGAGCAAAGAACCACATGCCGATGGAGACGATCAGGCAGACATAGAGGTAGCTCTCGTCTTCGATCCAGAAAACTGGCACATCCAGAAGCGTATCGCGCAGGGTTCCACCACCGATGCCCGTTAGGGAGCAGAAGAACAGAAACGCGATAAAATCCTGACGCAGACGTGCAGCGACCAGTCCGCCCGTCACGGCAAACACGGCCACGCCCAAAAAGTCCAGATACTGCCAGATCTCAGAATGCATCTACGTCTTGTCCGCAAATTCGTTGGTTTCAAGATTGGTGGTTTTAGTCAGCCATCTTAAAAAAGCAACCGGAGAACTACACTACTTCATTTGTTGGATTTAAATAGCCCGAGATCCTGTGAAGGTTTTGGGGACAGCGCCGAGAACTTCAGATCAGCCCTGCGTTTCTTGCAGAGCTTCCGGCAACATCAGGCCTTCCAGCGTCTCTTTGATCAGCTTCTCCATGGCTTGCTTGTCGTCCTCCTCTTCAGGGGAGAGGTGCATCACGCGCATCATGGCATCGAGGCCGAACAGGAAGGCGATGACGAGGATTGAGCGGAGTTTCGCGTCGTCCCCCTTGATGCTGTCGCTGAGTTCATCGACCACCTTATCGCCCAGAGCTTCGCGTATCATGGGGGCCACGGTCTCGTTGCCCATGGACCGCAGGATCGCCTGTGTCGGGTCCAGCGTCATCGGACCATCGAGGTTCTTGGTGGTCATGTAGTGCGCGATGCGGGTGGGGATGCTTTCCATATCTCCGATCATCAGCGGCGCCATGGTCATGCCTGGCAGGACGGCCTCGCGGAACAGGTTTTCCTTGGAGCCAAAGTAGCGCGTCACCAAAGCGATGTTGGCTTCAGCAAGGTCCGCGATCTCTCTTGTTCCCGCACCATCATAGCCCTTTTGCGAGAACTTGGCACCCGCCGCTTGCAGGATGCGGTCTTTGGTTTGTGCAGCATCTCTTTGTTTATTCTGTGACATTCAGGTCGCTCCGGCCATTGTAAGCCACCGCTTACATTTGTTCTTGACTCCAAAGTAATCCATCGCTTACTTTTCTGTCAACAATGTAAGCACTCGCTTACTAAACCTAAATACGTCCCGACAAGTCGTTATGAACCACGAAAGAATGGAGAGACCAGATGATCACGATTGACCAGAGCGCGTTCAAGCCCGGCAAGAACTCAATCAGCTTCACAACAAAGGGCTACCGGATTGCTGCAGATCTTTACTTGCCTGAGGGCTTTGAGACTGCCCCTTGCCCTGCCATCATCTTTGCCCGTCCGGCAACGCAGGTGAAGGAACAGGCCAGCGTTGTCTACGGTGAGAAGATGTCCGCCCGTGGCTATGCTCTGCTGGCCGTGGATCACATTGGCTTTGGTGAGAGTGAAGGTGAAATCCGCAATTACGAGAACACCGAGAACATCATCACCGTGCTGACAGATGGCATCACCGCATTACGTCATCTGGACTGTGTTGATGAAAACCGGATTTACGGCATGGGGCTTTGCATGGGCGGTGCCTACATCACCCGCCTTGCATTCCTTGATAAGCGTCTGAAAGCCATCGCCACCATGTCCGCATACTTTGACTGTGCAACAGCCTTCGCGCAGATGATGGATGAGGAAACGCGCGGTCAAGCAATCCTTGGCGCAAATCTGGCAATGGAGAAATACTTGCAGACCGGTGAAGTGGATCGGTATCCCGTCCTCGGCGCTATGAAACCGGGCGAAGTTCCAGAAGGTACACCGCGCTATTACGCTGATGCCGTTGATTATTACATGACATCCCGCGGCGCGCTGGAACATGCACCGAACTACTCCAACATGCTGCCTGCCTTCCAGCTGCCAATTGATCCGGCCCTGAACCACTCTCCTTATGGAGACCAGCTGACCCTACCAAAGCTGTTCATTCGCGGATCAGACGCAGCCATCACCGGCCCGCTGACTGATCTGTTCTACCCTAATGCAGCTGAGCCTAAGGAGCTGATGGTGGTGGAAGGCGCCGAACACTTCGACCTATACGACATCGACCAATACGTCGATCAGGTCATCGACCGCGTTGACACCTTCTTCAAGGCCAACTGATCCGCCACCCGCACAACAAAAAACGGAGGCCGAACATCGACCTCCGTTTTGGAATTCTTTTGAAAAGCCCTCATTTGTGTGAGGGCTTTCTTTTTTAGGCTTCTTTGTCGATTGTGGAGCCTGGCTCTGCTGCTTTGTCGGCAACAGGAGCTACTTTTGGGCCGCCTTTGGAAACACCGACCATTGCCGGGCGCAGGACGCGCTCGCCGATGACGTAGCCAGCCTGAACAACCTGAACAACGGTGTTGTTTGGAACTTCGGTGTTCGGCACTTCAAACATCGCCTGATGGAAGTGTGGGTTGAACTTTTCACCTTCTGGAGACAGCCGCTTCACGCCGTGCTTTTCCAGGTGGTTGAGCATTTCGCGCTCTACCAACTCAACGCCTTCAACCAGCGCCTTCAGGTTATCGTCGTTCTCACGCGCATCATCAGGCAGTGCTTCGATTGCACGGCCAAGGTTGTCGTTGACGACGAGCATGTCGCGGGCAAAGCTTGCCACTGCGTATGCTTTTGCGTCTTTGACTTCTTTTTCAGTCCGGCGGCGCAGGTTTTCCATTTCTGCCATGGTGCGCAGAGCGCGGTCTTTCAGGGCAGCATTTTCAGCCTGCAGTGCTTCGATTGGATCTACTTCCACAGCAGCTTCTGCCTGCTCAGCGCCATTGGCACTCGCAGCTTCCTCAACCACAGCTTCCGGATTCATCTGCTCTTCTGCCTGCGGAGTTTTGTCTTGATCGCTCATCGTCATCCCGTCTTTCAAACTTGCTCTTATTCACCGAAGAGCAAAGCAGGGCTGCCAACAGGCGCCCGTGCCAAAACTTTATTCGGTCCTTATTTAGTCACTGTTTGCCAAAAACAAAAGACCTCCGGCCACTTCCGTGACCGGAGATCCTCAGAATGCCCGATTTTACTCAGCATTTCGTTGCAGATACCCTCAAAATTATGAGTACTGCTTGATCCAATCAGCAATTTTGCCCTTTGGCTGTGCACCAACGAGGGTCGCTGCAGGCTGACCATCCTTGAAAAGGATCATGGTTGGGATTGAACGAACGCCGTAGTTCATTGCGCTCTGCTGGTTGCTGTCGATGTCCAGCTTAGCAATCTTAACC
This sequence comes from Pseudovibrio sp. SCP20, assembly GCF_057774105.1. Lineage (NCBI taxonomy): Bacteria > Pseudomonadati > Pseudomonadota > Alphaproteobacteria > Hyphomicrobiales > Stappiaceae > Pseudovibrio > Pseudovibrio sp. SCP20. The sequence continues at coordinate 215,400 of NZ_JBYMDH010000002.1, forward strand.
TGACCAGCCATTTCCTCGGAGATTTCTTCCAGAGAAGGCGCAATCATCTTACAAGGACCGCACCAGGTCGCCCAGAAGTCTACGAGAACAGGGGTAGAGCTCTGGAGTACTTCAGCTTCGAAGTTACCGTCTTCAACATTCACAGTGGCCATTTTTGCCTCTTTTCATAATCCAGTTTGAGTCGCCCCCAACTGAGCAAACTCTGTTGCCCTGAAAGTAAGAACGCAAGTGCCGAGCGTCAAGCGAACGAATTCTCAACATTCGGCTAGAATTTAAAAGATTTCATCAGTTCCACTGGTATTTCTATCAACCGGGGACCTGACGTATAGAGGAGCAGTGCTCTTATTCTCTTATCCGGATAAAGCTCAGAAAGCAGTTTTCTGTAAACAGCCAGCTGCGCAACATAAGTTTCGGAGACGTCCTGCACGCTTCTTGGCACATAGGCATTTGTCTTGAAGTCGAGAATGATCACTTCTTCGTCATTGACCAGCAGTCGGTCAATCAGGCCGAAGATTTCGACTGGTTTACCATCCTCTCCGGTGAGCATGCCCTGAATAGGAACTTCGGCTCTGCCATTGGCGCTGAACAGCTCAGCGAACTCCGGCGTGCCCAGCGTGCCCAGCACATCATCCAGCAAGCGTTCCCGTTTATCCTCAAAGCGCTCTGGCAGAGAACTGGCGAGGAACCGTTCCGCAGAGACCAAGCGCTGGTCTTCCGGCAGGTCCGGCAGGAACTCGAGCAAGCGGTGGACGATGCGACCGCGGACCAGAGGCCAGTCTTCTGGCTGGCGCGCTGCTTCCAGAGCGTCTTTCGGGTCTTGCTGCTCGATGCTTTCCTTTGCTTCCATCTCCTCAAAAGCGGCAGATGGCTTCAGGCGGCGGATACGTTCCGGGGCGCTGACGTTTTTGGAAATCCAGTCGGGCATTGCTGCCTGTTGCTGACTTTCTGCTTTTTCGGACTGCAGCAGGACCGGTTCTGGCTTTTCGATGCCACCCTTGGTCCAGATCCATGCGGACACTTCACCATTGGCATCTGTTTGCTCGCGCGCTTCCTCAATCAGACCATTGCGGGTGAGTGTGTACCAGCATTCATCATGAGGACCGCGCTTTGGTGACCAACCGCAGACGACGAGGCGGTCTTTTGCGCGGGTAAGGGCCACATAGAGCAAGCGGCGGTATTCTTCTTTCTGCTCATCGGCCAGCAGCTCCAGCGCTTCCTCATGCCAGGCAGTGCGCTGTGCTTTGTTGGGCAGCCAGACGAGAGCGGGGGCAGCTTCCGTATCCCCTGCCCGCTGCTTTTCAACCATCACCGGCGCATGCAGGCTGGAGACGGGCGCATTACAGCCATCAGCGAGGATAACATAGGGCGCTTCCAGACCTTTGGAGCCGTGGACCGTCATGATGCGGACCATGCCTTTGGCGGCGTTCAGCTCTCGCTTGATCTCAGTTGGTGCTTCTGCGAGCCATGCAAGGAAGCCTTCCATGCCGGGCGTACCGCTCTTCTCATAGGTGAGCGTCAATGAAAGGAACTCATCAAGCACGTCATCTACTTCTGTGCCGAGGCGCTCGCGGAACTTCTGGCGGTAGCCGTCAGTGCCCATGATTTTGGCGTAGAATTCGAACGGCGGCACAAAGTCGGCGCGGTCTCGCCAGATTTCCAGCTGCTTGCGGACGATCTGCCACTTCTCACTGTTCTCTGATTTTCTCAGCAGCTCATGCCAGAGGGTGCCCGGCCTTGGAACACCCGGTGTTTCGTGGGCGATTTCGAAGAGGTCGTCATCCAGCAGGCCGAACAGTGGGCTTTTGAGAACGCAGGCAAGAGAAAGGTCATCTTCTGGCAGCAGGATAAAGCGGCCCAGCGCGACGAGGTCTTTGACGGCGATATGGTCGGTCAGGACAAGACGGTCAGAGCCAGCGGCAGGCACATCCAGGCGTTTGAGTTCACGGTTGAGTGCTTCCACAAACGGGCCACGCTTGCGGACGAGGACGAGAACATCTCCTGGCCCAGCGATATTGCGCTCATCCCAATCCTTAATCTGCTCCGCAATGCGGGTGGCGAGGCGCAGCATGGGATTGCCGGTGCCGATGGCATCGATTGGCTGGGTCCAGTCGTCCGGTTCCAGCGTTTCAACGGCTTCTTCCAGAGGCCAGATTTCGACGCGGCCCGGATCGTTGTGGCGGATGGCTTCGTGCACCGGAGCAACGTTGTCCTGTGACAGGCCTTTGTAGGTTTCCGGCGTGTCGAACACCTTATCAACCGCGCCCAGCACATCCGGTGTGGAGCGGAAGGAGAGGTTGAGCTCGATGCCCTCGAAGTTCTTCTGCGCCTCTTCAGCTCTGCGGGCGAAGAACTTGCGCATTTCGGCGAAATAGGCTGGGACGGCGCCCTGGAAGGAGTAGATTGACTGCTTCTCGTCACCCACCGCGAAGATGGTGCGGACTTTCTCTCGTGCGCCATCACCCGCGAAGAATTCTTCTGCCAGTGCGCGGATCACCTCCCACTGGCGGGGGCTGGTGTCCTGTGCTTCATCGACGAGGATATGGTCGAGGCCCTGATCCAGTTTGTACTGCACCCATTGAGCCGCTTCAGCACGGGACAGGAGCTGCGCAGATTTCACCACCAAGTCCTCAAAGTCGAGGTAGCCGCGACGGAGTTTTTCCGTCTCGTAGTAACGCAAAACCGCATCTGAGAGGGTGAGGATCGCTTTGGTGCCAGATACCGTTATGACGGCGTTCTGGTGTTGCAGAGCCTCCAGCACACGCATTTGCTCAGCAAACAAGCGCTCAACAACTTCCGGGAAGGCGGTTTGCACCTTCTTGGTGGCGAGGGATTTGCGAGGGCCGAGGGTACCCGTGAGGAAGATCTTCAGCCATGCAATACGCCAGGCTTCGTCGCTTTTCAGCGTGATTGCCTGATCCAGAGCGTTGGCGCGGTCCTGATCTGTCTTGGAGCCGACGCGTAAGGCTTCTGCAAACGCTTTAACTTCGTCGTCAGTGAGAGAACAATTCCGTCGCAACGCAGATGCAAAGCCAGATATATCATCATCCGGCATGACGGAGAAATCAGCGTATAGCGCGGAAATGGCGCTCTCCAGGTCCCCATAAGAAGCAACCCAGCGGTAGAACGCATCACGGCGGCTGATCAGCTCTGAGAGGGCTTTTTCGACGCCTGAATCCGGTAATAGCTCGATAAGCTGGGACAGGGCTGACCCGATATCTGACTCAGGCTCAATCTCAGCACGGTGCAGGATGCTGGCGCGGGCTTCGTTGAGCAGCTCTTCGGCCAAGCGGTCATCGAGCACAGAGAAGTGGCCTGCCACGTTGGCTTCCAGCGGGAACTGGTGGAGCAGCGCTTCACAGAAGGCGTGGATGGTCTGGATCTTCAAACCGCCCGGCGTTTCCAGTGCTTTTGCAAAGAGACGGCGGGCGTTTGCCAGTTGCTTGGGTGAAGTTGGGCGGCCTTCGATGTCCTCGATCTCAGCAGCCAGCTCAGCGTCACTCAGCTGTGTCCACTTGGCGAGGGAATCGAATACGCGGGTTGCCATCTCCGCTGCTGCTGCCTTGGTGAAGGTGAGGCAGAGGATGCGAGATGGGTCTGTGCCGGACAGCAACAAGCGGACAACACGGCGGGCGAGCACGAAGGTTTTGCCGGAGCCTGCATTTGCGCTCACCCAAGCTGAATTTTCTGGATGCGCGGCGCGTTGCTGGCTATCGAGGGTTTTTGCTGGGATATCCATTATGCGTCCTCCCCGTCTTCTCCGAGGGACCATTCCTGCACGCGGGCGAGGTGATCATAGGAAGCGGCCCATTCCCTTTCCTTCAGCACACGCGCTCTGGAGAGGTAGCCTTTGCGCGGGTTCTCATAGGCGGCGACGAGCTGTTCCAGACGTTTCCATGCTTCTTCGGAGAGCTCTTCTGCCGTACTTTCCTTTGGCACGCGGCTCTCCAGCTTCACAGCATCGCTGCCGCCTTTGAGCTGGATGTAGAGCATGTCGGAGATTGGCATGTCGTGGGGCAGATCCTCAAAGCCTTTGCGGCGGATCATGGCAACTTCCAGCGGCAGCTGCGGTGAGAGCAGCGCTTCCACCTGTTTGGCGGAAGGTGGCTGGCCGGTTTTGTAATCTACCACGCGCAGGGTGTTGTCTTTCATCTGGTCGATACGGTCGGCACGGCCTGTGAGGGTGAAGTTGCGCTCTGGGCGCGGCATTTCCACTTTGCCGTACTCTTCCAGAAAGCGGTCATATATTTTGGGCGCGACTTCGCCTTCATAAGCTACGAACTCTTCTGCGATGCGCTCAAAGCGCGGCCACCACAGGGCGCGGATAGCCGGGAACGCATCCAGTGGGCGGAAAAGGCGGCCTCCTTCGGTCAGCAGGGCGCGGACGGCTTTCTCATCAAACGGGCCATCCCAATCCTCAAGGAAGTTTGCCAATGCATCATGGATGATGTTGCCTTTGTCGGCAGCGCCGGGTTCCCCGCCGATGGGGTCCACTTCATCCAGTTTCAGCACATGTCTGGCGTAGATGAGATATGGGTCGCGGATCAGGTTTTCGATGGCTGTTACAGAGAGCTGCACCGGACGGGCTTCTACTGGTGGCTTTGGTTCAGGGCGTTTGGCTGGACGCACGGGTGTTTCGGAACGGTCCAGCACGTGGGCCATTTCCGTGTAGCGTTTACCCTTGGCGCGCATCTGCTGCTCAACGCTTTGGCCTGCCAGCGTGACGATGCGTTGGAGCCAACGGGAAGCCACAGTTGGGGAGCCATCGACACGCTCAGAGCGGGAAAGTACCACTTCTGGTGCACCCAGGTTCCAGAGGAAGTCGTGGGCGGAGGTGCCGATTTTGCGTTCTGGCGGATCAAGGCCGATCTGGCCTTTCATCGGGCGGTTGAGCCATGGATCATTACGGGTGCGCTGTGGCCATGTGCCTTCGTTCAGGCTGCCAAGGACGACGAGGTCGTAACGCTGCAAGCGGGCTTCCATTGGGCCGAGCAAATGGATGCGCGGATCAGCAGGTGTGCGGGAGCGGACGGCTCCGCCAGTGATCAACGCGCCGAATACGCCGGGCCATTCATTGGCAGGCACGCAGAGACCAGCGGCATCAGCCTCCAGCAGGGCTGTCAGAGTTTCGGCCAGTGCCTTACCGTTTTCACCACGGAACAGCTCTTCCGTCGAACCGTTTTCATCAGCCCCGAGCAGCAGGACTGCATCCACGTGGGTTTTGATCAGCTCTTCAACGGGGATCTCATTTGGATTTTGCAGCAAGGCTTCAAGTGGACCAAGCGCTTGCTCCAGACGGTCCAGCAGGGTGTTGATGGCGTCCCAGTCTTCCTCCACCAGCTTGCGCCAACGGGCAACAGGTCTGTCGGCTTTCTCCATAGCCTGACCGTGAGCGGCTTCCACCGCTTCACGCAGACCGCTCAGACCCGGTCTTGGATGTGGGCCACGCAGGACGCCGCGTTCCAGTGCACGGGCGGCTGAGCGCACTTCTTTGGCTTTCATGCCAAGGAAGGCAAGTGGGTGTTTGAGCAAAGCCAGCAGGTTGACCGGATCTAGCCCTTGCAAAGCCAGCTTTGCCGTGAGGATGGCAAGCACCATAGGAGGAGTTTGCTCCAATGGGCGACCAGCCGTGTCATCTACGATGATGCCCCAGCGGGTTAGCTCTGAAGCAACGCGACGGGCCAGTGTTCTGTCTGGCGAGATCAGTGCTGTGGTTTTGCCTGCTTCCACCGCTTCACGCAGCAGCAAGGCGATGGAGAGGGCTTCTTCCGCCTCGTTGCGCGCTGTGATCAGCTGCGTCCCTGCGAAAGCGGTTTCACGGTGTTCTGCCAGTTCTGAGGTGAAGAAGTTCTGCCATTCTTCAGTTGTTTCTGCGGGGCGGAGCGCTTCGTTGACGATCTCACAGCGCAGACGCAAGGCTTCGCTTTCCGGCGCACCAAGCTGGGTGACGTCTTCGCGTTTTACGCCCAGCGCCAGCAGCAACTGGCGGAGGCTGTATTGCGGATGCCCCGGCACACGTTGTGGCTCCGACGGGCTACCAAGTGCCTCCCAGCTTTCTGCATCCATGCCTCTGTCGAGCGCAGGCAGCACCAGTGCGCCGTTTTCAAGACTGAGCACGGCTTTCATCAGCTCGGCAGTGGCCGGGAAGGAACCGGTTGCCCCTGCTACGATCACCGGACCGCGTGGCGGGGTGGTACGCAGGCGGGCAGCTTCTGCTCGGATGAGAGCTGAGCGGCGCTCTTTTGGGTCCATCATGCCGATGGTTTTCAGGTGCTCGGGCCACAGGTCGGTGACGATCTTGAGGAACTCAAGGGTGATCTTCCAGTATTCGGCATGATCTTCCGGAACAAGGCTGCCCAGTTCTGCCCAGCTGGCTTCTTCTGTCTGCACCTCATCCATGAGTGTCAGCAGATTACCAGCAAGCCAAGCGGCATCCGCGGAGGACGCCGGAACGCGGGCTGGATCATCTTCTTTGAGCTGCAGGATTTGGCGGCGGAGCTGGCCCTTCCATGCCCAGACAAGACGGGTCATGGCCAGTTTGCGTTCCATGGTGGACATGGCAGGCGGCAGTGCCTCACCATCTCCGTGGCCTTTCAGGATATGCTCTTCCTCATCCACGTCGCCCAGCGGCAAGATTTTGGGCAGCAGCGCAGCTTTAGCACCCAACGCTTTGCGCAGGACATCCGGCAGGGTTCTGGCAGCACGGCGGGTGGGCACATAAATGGTGACATCGGCCAGCGCCATCGGATCATCATCCGCCTGAAAACCCGGGATCAACTGGCCTGAAAGCAACGCTTCCACAGTTGCCTGCAGAAATGGCGTAGATGGAGAAACGCTGAAAATATTTGGGGTGGCCGCCACCGGAGCCTCCTGAAAAGAACCGAATGCTCCTTTTTAATAGAGTTTTTCACGGAGCACACAGCAAAAAGCGTGGTGAGTTTTTATATCCCCGCGAGATTAGCGATGAACCTGACTGCTTTTGTTTTTGACGGTGCATCCGCTTGCATCATCTCAAAGCTGGTCTTCCTGAACCAGTGGCTCCAATGCTTTGCTCAGAACTGAGTTGCCTTCTTTTGTTTCGAGAAGTTCCCAGGAACAGCCGGTGTAAAGGGCTGCGTATTCTGTATAGACAAACAGCTTGGTTAGGTTCTTCAAAGCAGCTGCCCTTTCGGCTGCTCTTATCAGTTTTGAAGCAACGCCTTGCCCCCGGTGTTCTGGAGCAACCAGCAACGCGTTGATCCAGATAGAGTTCGTCGTGCTCTGAGGTTCTGGGGCTATTGTAAACGCCAGTCCACCGATGAGCTTCCCCTCCTCGCTTATTGCCAGTAAGGGGGCTGGAGTTTCAAGACCGTTCTGCCTGAGGTCAACCGGGTCCATCTCCCCCCATTCCTGAGCAAACCAATCGCACAGCGGAGCCAGAAAATGAGGTGCATCATCGGAACTCAAGATCAAGGTCATTTATGTCTACGATGAGGATCATGGTGCGTGGCGGACAGCAAAAAGCACGGTGTGATTTTATATCTCGCGAGTTTCATATTGTGACTGATTTCTTGTGCGCCCGATAAACTAGGAGGGCGTACCAAATCACGAAGATAGGTGTTGCCAGCAAAGACAGGGTGCTGATGACAACCATGATCATATAGGCAGTATCATTTGATGTTTCATCTCGCAGGCCACCCATGATCTCGAATACAGCGTGTTCCAGATTGAGTGCGACAAGCGCTGTCACGATCAATGTAAGAGGCAAAACTGTAGCCACAAAAACAGTTCGCCCACTAAGTTTTGCGCTCCTTTGCAAGAAGACAGCGAACAGCGCGACTCGCCAACCCGCAACAATGGCGAGAAACAACATGTTGGCGATTTGTGCATTTTTAAGCGACATAAAGCGCTCAACAGGAATGGCGTAAAAAGCGGCAGGAAGGGAGGTTAAACTAATGAAGAGAAGGATGTTTTTGTAACTAAAGTTCTTTGGCTTCAAAGGTTGAGTGATCGCCCACACCAGACCAGCTAAAACAAAGATATATAGAACAGAGCCAAAGCCTGCGTACTGCCACAGTTGCGCGGAAGGATGATCCCAATATCTTCCGATCCCAACCAGCCAGGTTACGAGCAGCCCCCATGCCAGATAGGCCGAGTAGTACTTGCCTAACGGTGGCTTGATGGGACGGAACAGAAGAAAATCAATCTGATCCTTCAATATTCTCCTGAAAACTGGCTGCATGCTTGTTCTCGTCAAAAACACATTCAACTAAATCGCTTGATTGCCCCTGTCTGAGAGGCTGTAATCTCATCATGTTGCAACGGGAGATCGGAGACAAGCAACCGAGTTGTTGCTTTTCATGCCCTTGCATTTTTGGGGATGCGAGTGGCATTCAAGCTAAAGCGGCCCTCCCCTCACACCCGCAAATCAATTGCGCGGTTGATTTGGATGCCCGTGTTGGCGGCGCAGTAGGTGGGGAATGGCACGCGTTGGGTTGTGTTGATGTCCCGCCTGATCCACTCCCTCTCTTCCAGCCTGACCAGCGATGCTGACAATGCACGGTCTGTGATCGTTGCCAGATCTGACCGGATTGATGAGAAACGTTGCGGTGTGGCTGTCAGGGCCAGAATTGGCACTGTCCAACTTTTGCGCAGCAGGGAGAACTCAGTGTCATCTGGGACAGCACTTACAATCCTGCTGGCAATTTCAGCGGCGCGAACACCTTTTGGCGTCAGACGAAATTCCGGGCGCAGCGGATGGCCGTGGCCGGGGTTTCGCTCCAGCAGACCGAGTTCCACAAGATGCTCAAGGCTTGCAGCGAACGATGTACGGCTCGCCCCTGACGCAGCCAGCAGCGGAGCCTGCCTGCCGGGAACACCAGCGTGCAAGTGAGCCAGAATATTTAGAGACCAAGCCCGAGATGTGAGCTTGACAAGCGCCTTAATGTCCATAAAGTATAGTTACTTTATTTTTTACTGAAAGGGAAGTTTCATGTCGCTTGTTTCTTTGGAAAATACGATCACATTGTCAATCTCTGTGCGTGACCGCCACGCGAGCGCGGAGTGGTACAGCTCCATGCTTGGTTTTGAGCTGAAGCACCACATTGATGAAGCTGGCTGGAGCGAAATGCATACCAAAACCCCAGGCGTGACACTGGGTCTTGGTGAGCAGACCGAGCCGAAGCCGGGCAACACTGTGCCAGTATTTGGCGTTGCTGATATTGAAAGCGCACGCGGAGCCATGGAAGGTGCTGGCGTTAAGTTCGATGGCCCTACTGAGACCATCGAAGGCATGGTCAGCATTGCGACCTTCTACGATCCAGACGGAAACGCAATGATGTTGGCGCAGGATCTGACAGTCTTTGCCTGATAACGAAGGATATTGCCCGTTTCACGGTGTCCTGTCGTTTTGAATGCATACGCTGTGGTTTGGATGACTGAGCCGCAGCGTTTCGCATGCCCGTATCGTGGACGCGTCGCATCCTCACAGCATGGCAGGCCATGCGGTGGTTTTAGCGCTTCAGTTTTGGGAAGTGAGCTGAGGCGGCCCGCGTGATGTGGCGGGCCAATCCTGTAATGAGGTTAGTTTGCGCTGTTTGCGATTGCGCGTTCAGCGTCGTCCAGGCCTTGAGGCGTTCCAACGTGCAACCAGAGGCCATCGCCTTCAACACCAAACAGGCGTCCACTCTCAATTGCCTTATCGAACAGCACGTTGAGGGAGAATGGGCCTTCCGGCGTGTTTTTGAAGAGGCGCGGATGGATCATGGCAGTGCCTGAGTAGATGAACGGCGCTACGGAGCGCTCATCGCGGCGTTCCAGCCTGCCTTCGTTGTCCATCAGGAAGTCGCCTTTGCCGTCATAGCCAACAGCATTCACTGTTGGAGCAAGCAGCATCAGCATATCCATGTTTTCGTCATCCCAGGTCTCTACCAGCAGGTCGAGATTTGGCTTAACGCCTTCCAGCCAGAAGCTGTCGGAGTTTTTGAGGATGAACGGATCGGTTCCGAGCATTGGCAGGGCTTTTTTGATGCCGCCGCCCGTGTCCAGAAGCTCATCGCGCTCGTCGGAGATCTTGACGTCCAGCCCTTCGAACTTGCGGGCATGGCTTTCAACCAGATCTGCCAGGTAGTGCACGTTGACAACGCATGTTTCGAGGCCAGCTTCCTTCAAACGGGATGCTGCGCGCGCAAACATCGACTTACCGTCCACCTCGATGAGGGGTTTTGGTGTGGTCGCCGTCAGGGGCCGCATGCGTTTGCCCAGCCCTGCGGACAAAACCATAGCCGCTTTAGGATGGAAGGAGATTTCTTTAGGCATCGAGTTGTCTCTGTCGTTTTGTTCTCTTGTATCAGCTGTCACTTTGCCTCGTCTCATTTGACGAGAGTATGACGTTGAACATTGGTTTGAGGCTTACTTCCCCTATTTGTGCAAAGCACTGCCGCACGTAATTGCGGATGCGAGGAAGCATCTCCATGTATTTAGGTTTTCCGAGCTGCTTATCAAGACGTACAAAAGCCCCGAGGATTTTGGCATTGCGCTGCAAGGCCAACACAGCAACAGCATTCCGAAACGCCATTTCATCAAAAATGGGTTTATTCTTTCTTGCCAAGTCGCAATATCGTTGCAGCAAATGCTCCTGAAGGCCCTCCGGCATATCAACGCGAGCGTCGTATACGAGAGAAGCAACGTCATAGGCAGCAGGGCCTACCATTGCATCTTGGTAGTCAATTAAACCTAGCTTATTGAGCCCGGTTTCCTCTGGCAACCACATGATATTCGGGCTGTGGTAATCCCGCAGAAGCAATGTTGGCTCGCCTTGGAGGACTGGCTCTAGCATCTCTTTCCACGCTTCCACGTAGTCTTTGCTTTCCTGCTCCGTTGCCGGTTTGCCGTTGGCGTAGGGCAGATACCATTGCAGATAGAGGTCTGCTTCGGTGATCAGCACCCCAAAGTCGCAGGGCTTGAGCTGATGGGTTTTGCCATCAGCGTGCAGTTCTGTCTTCCAATCGCAGCTGTGCAGGCGTGCGATGTCGTCGATGGCCAGCTCGTAGCGTTCTTTTACGGCTTCACCATTTTCGGTGATAATCTGGTCGCCAAAGTCTTCCAGCAGTGCCAGACCATTTTCCGGATCAGCTGCCAGACGCTTTGGGACGCGAAACCCTTGCTCGGCCAAGGCGTTGCCAATGGCGAAGAATGCGGTCACATCCTTGGCGCGGTGCACGGTTTCACCGTATGTCTTGCCGGAGGGCAGAAGCGGCTCTGGCCCAGTTGGCGGACTATCCATAAAGACGACTGTCTCACCCTCTTTGTGAAGGCGAAAATAGGTGCGCATGGAGGCATCGCCCTGTACATGCTCGCGCTCAGCATCGATCCAGCCTGCGTCTTTCAGCAGGGCACGGCGGGCGGCGAGGCGATCAAGGCGGTTCTGCCAGCTTTCTGAGTTGGCTGTGAGGGTGATTTCGCGGGTGTCCGGCTCAGTGCCTTCGATCAGCTTCAGGTCCAGCGCTTCTGGCCAGTAGGACGGATCTCCCATCTCAGGCCATTCAATCAACGCGACGCCGGTTTCCAGATATTCATCGAGGCCCAGCTCTTCCAGCTCTTCCGGCTCTTCAATGCGGTAGAGGTCAAAATGCGCAACAGGCATTCTGGTGAGGTCGTAGGTTTGGACCAGCGTGAAGGTTGGGCTTGGAACTTCCAGATGAGGATCAGCTGCCAGATGGCGCAGGAGCGCCCTGCTGAGCGTGGATTTGCCTGTGCCCAGATCTCCGGAAAGAGCGAGCACGTCTCCCTCTTTCAGCAGTTCAGCCAGATCCGCAGCAAAAAGCTCAGTCGCTCTCTGGTCTTCGAGAAGTACCTTCATTCAGTTCGCCTCACGAGCAGCTGCAGCAATCACATTCACGCAGGCTGCTCTCACCCTTTATCTTTACGCATGCACCTGAGTGAGCTTTAGCGCTGACCTCTCAAGATTACGTAGTCATCTGATAGAATGCACTGCGCCCTTCTGCAAAGGCGAGACGCATCCGGAATTCTTCAAGAGTAAGCACTTGCCAAAACCAGCAAGGGAACTCAAGCCCCAGAGGCCTTTATCTTCCTGAAAACTGAAGGATGAGTTATTCCGCCGCTTCCAGCGAATGGATGTGCGGCTCCAGCGGGAAGGTGCAATCCACTGTAGTGCCCTGCCCTTCCTCAGAGGTGATATCAACCGTACCACCGTGCAGTTCTACGAAGCTCTTCACGATGGAGAGGCCGAGGCCTACGCCCTGACGGTTTCCGCCAGCTCCGCGGCCCACAAAGCGGGAGAAGACCTGTTCCAGCATCTCCTGAGGGATGCCAGCACCGTGGTCTTTAATGCGGAAGCGGATTTCGTTCTCTTCACGCTGGCAGCTGATGTCGACCAGACCGCCTTTGTCGGAATACCGGATCGCATTGGAGAGCAGGTTGAAGAGGACCTGACGGAGACGACGCTCGTCCGCTTTGAGGATACCAATGTCATCCGGCATGTGCGTGCGTAGAGTGATGTCGGACTCGACCAGACGATCTTTCAGACCCTCAACCGCTTCAGACACGGTCTGCGCCACATCAACCTCGGAGATCTCCAGCTCCATGATGCCTGCGTCAACGGTCGCCAGATCAAGGATATCGTTGATGATGTGCAGCAGTGCGGAAGACGACGACAGGATGTAGTCGGTGTATTCTTCCTGCTTTGGAGATAGATCGCCGAACTTGGCATCACCCAGCAACTGCGCAAAGCCGATGATGGTGGTCAGAGGCGAGCGCAGCTCGTAGGACACGTGCTGAATGAACGCGTTCTTGAGCTGGTCGGCTTCCTGCAGCGCATCGTTGGTTGCATGCAGGGCGCGCTCTACGTTGACCGTATCAGTGACGTTCACGAAGGTGAGCAGCGTGCCACCATCCGGCAGCGGAACGGTGACGTAGTCGATGACCGATCCGTCGATGCGTTCCATCCGGCCCGAGACGCTGGTGCGATTGTCGGAAAGGCCTGTCACACCGCGCGCAAGCTCTTGCCAGCGATCGGAATCACCCATCAGTTCTCTGCAGTTATCCAGCAGGTCATTGACGTGCGGTGCACCTTCCAGGAACTCCTGAGAAAGTCCCCAGATCTCAGCAAAGGCTGGGTTGGAGAGGCGCATGCGTCCGTTGGAGCCGAACACGGCGACAGCTTCGGTCAGGTGGTCGAGCGTTTCACGCTGGACGCGGGTGAGCGCGTTGAAGCGGCTTTCCAGATCAAGCTGCTCGGTGACATTCTCGTAGAAGTACGTCACACCACCTTGCGGATGCGGGCTGGCGATCACGCGGAGGGTCCGTCCATCCGGTAGGTGCCACCAGAACGCCTGTGCATCCAAGGCCTGGTAACATTCCAGATGTTTGGTTCTCCAACCGCGATAGTCAGCCTGCTCTGGCAGTTTGCGAGCTGCGCGAAGGGCGTCGAGCAGCTCGCCTTCTTCCGGCTTGGTCTCCAGGAAACTCTGATCGATATCCCAGAGGGATCGATAGGCTGCGTTGTAGAACTGGAGACGATGATCAGCACCAAACACGGCCACAGGTGTTTGAAGCTGATCGAGCGTCCGCGTATGGGACTCGAGTGTGCGGCGAAGCTGGCCCTGTACGCGTTCAAGCTCGGAAATATCCTGAGCAAGGCCGGCATTGCCATGCTCAGAGTTTACGTCGGTCAACTCAAAGACGCGCCGCTCGCCCGCTGCCACAACTGGCATCGGTGAGTGATAGACACCATCAGTCTGGCGCATCATATTGAGTTTGTTGCGACCTTTTGCTTCCAACAGCTCGATCTGATCGTCTACCACTGTGCGAGTGCTTTCGGCCTCGACGGCATCCACATAAGCGGTGTTGACCCAGACAAGCTGGCCATGGTGATCGCGCTGCCATGCAGGCCCCGGCAGTGCGTCCAACAGGCTGTGAAGCGAGGAGATCTGTTCGCGCAGCTCTTTGTTCTGCTCAGAAAGACGCGCACTGAGCTGGCGATCTCCTGTGAGGTCACGCAGACGGAGGACTGCCAATCCACCAGCAGTGTGACCGGATGCTTCCAGATAAACCCCATCTATGGTTGTTAAGGTTAACCGGAAGACTTCGCCGTGGCCGCGCAAATGCTCGAGAAAAGCGCGCAGGGCCTCGGCAGATTTGACATCAAGCCAGGTTTCAAACTCAACCAGTTGCGAAAGACCGCCTGAGAGTTCCAGGTTTTCTGGCAGATGTCCGGCAACGCCGGGATGTTTGGCCTCACCATCCCAGACCAGCAGCAGGCTATCTTCGGTCTCCAGCAAGCTTTCAAGGCGATCGATGCGCGCCATTGCGTCGGCTCTGTCCTGGCGAAGTTGCAGAATGGACAATGAGTCATTTCTGCGAATGCGAACGAGCACAACGGAGGCAGCGACAGCGTACAAGGCGATACCGGCCGTTGCCGCGACCCAGACAACCTTGAAGGCGTCAACCGAACTACCTGAAAGAGCTGGCAGAATATCCATAGCCTGAGAAAAACCAGCGGCACCCAGAAGAGCAAACACAGCAACGCCCAGCAGGTTCAGCACGAGCCTAAACCTTCTCCGCCACTGCACGCTAACACGCGCGTGTTTATGCCAGGATGCTGGCATGTTGTGCCCCTTTCTTCGCCGCCTCAGATTCATGACACACGCCGCATTGGTGTCACGAATCGCGAACAAGTCGCTCAACTGCCTAACTTAACGACTGATTCGACAATCAATGTAACCTGATTGAATTTTCGGAAGAAGAGGATCTTTACAAAAAGTAAACAAATTCTGTGGGCGAAATAATCATCCACTACAATTTATAGTAAGCCCAGCAAGCGCACCCCCAATATATTGAAAGTGAGCTCACTGGACCTAGTAGAATTCATGGAGTTGTTAACGCTAAGTCCCTTAGCGTTAACAGCAAATGCGGACTGCCTGAATCAGTACTTGTAGTGCTCTGCCTTGAATGGGCCAGTTTTGTCGATGCCAAGGTAATTGGCCTGATCATCGGTCAGCTCAGACAGGGTTGCACCGAGTTTCTTAAGGTGCAGGCGAGCAACCTTCTCATCTAGATGCTTCGGCAGAACGTAAACTTCGTTCTTGTAGTCTTCGCCTTTGGTGTGCAGCTCGATCTGAGCCAGAACCTGGTTGGTGAAGCTGGCGGACATTACGAAGGATGGGTGACCAGTTGCGTTGCCCAGGTTTACCAGACGACCTTCGGAGAGAAGGATCAGGCGTTTGCCATCTGGATACTCGATCATGTCGACCTGAGGCTTCACATTGCGCCACTTGAAGTTACGCAGTGCAGCAACCTGGATCTCGTTGTCGAAGTGGCCGATGTTACAGACGATCGCCATGTCCTTCATGTCGCGCATGTGGTCAGCGGTGATGACGTCTTTGTTGCCGGTGGTGGTTACAAAGATGTCGCCTTCGCCAATGGCCTGCTCCATGGTTTTGACTTCAAAGCCATCCATTGCAGCCTGCAGAGCGCAGATTGGGTCGATCTCAGTCACGATCACGCGGGCACCCGCGCCAGATAGGGACTGAGCAGAGCCTTTACCAACGTCGCCGTAACCAGCGACAACAGCCACTTTACCTGCCATCATCACATCGGTACCGCGGCGGATGCCGTCTACCAGTGATTCACGGCAGCCATAGCGGTTGTCGAACTTGGACTTGGTGACGGAGTCGTTCACGTTGATTGCAGGGAATGGCAGGTCGCCCTTCTTCTGCATTTCGTAAAGACGCAGAACGCCTGTGGTGGTTTCTTCAGAAACACCACGGATGTTGGCTTTAACCTTGGAGTAGAAGCCTGGATCTTTTTCGAGGCGGCGCTTGATCGCAGCGAAGAGCGCGGTTTCTTCTTCGTTGGATGGGTTGTCGAGAACGGATGGGTCTTTCTCAGCTTTCGCACCGAGAAGAATCATCAGTGTTGCGTCACCGCCATCATCGAGGATGAGGTTTGCGGTTTCACCGTTGCCCCAGTCGAAGATCTTATCGGCATAAGACCAGTATTCGTCGAGGGTTTCGCCTTTTTCAGCGAAGACAGGAATACCAGCAGCCGCGATTGCAGCAGCGGCCTGATCCTGCGTGGAGAAGATGTTACAAGACGCCCAGCGGACTTCTGCACCCAGTGCAACGAGGGTTTCAATCAGAACCGCTGTCTGAATGGTCATGTGCAGGGAGCCAGCGATGCGTGCGCCTTTGAGAGGCTTGCTTGCACCAAACTCCTCGCGGCAAGCCATCAGGCCCGGCATCTCGGTTTCGGCAATTTCAATTTCAGTACGACCCCACTCTGCAAGTGAGATGTCTTTGACGTAGTAATCTTTAGACGCAGTCATTAAATCTTCCTGAATGCCCGGGCCCATAGTCCCCTCCCGCATGGTTGATGAGCGCTCGCAAAATGAGCGATCACTGCACGCAGTTATACATCACAGAGGAAGTAGAAAGCAATAAAGATATAAAGGTTTCTTTATATCCGACTAAAATACAAGCATTCTGCAGATGGGTAGATCGGCTCAGACCTTCTCTGGAAGATAAGGCTCTAGAATTTCAAGGATATTTTCAGGAAATACAGTCAGAGAGGTGGTTTCCAGCTCTTCGCGTGTCCACCAGCGATGGTTTCTCATCACCTGTGTTTCCAACTCAGTATGATTGGAATAGTCGATTTTCGAGTGAGGTACGGTGACGAGGAAGAAGTGCTCTTCAGCATCGACAGTTTCGCCAGAGGGCGTCTGGAAGATGGCTCTTCCGATGTGAATCTTCTCACCGACAGGCTCGGTGATTCCGGTTTCTTCCAGAAGTTCACGACGGGCGGCTTCTTCAAAGCTCTCGCCCGGTTCAATGCCACCGCCAACGGTGGCCCAGTAGTCCTGCCCTTTGAGAGGACCTTTATCGAACTTGAAATTGAAGAGCAGAATTCGGTTTTGAGGATCAACTACCAACAGACGTGCGGCTGGACGTTTTTTCATCAGACCCTCGAAACGCTCGAATTGCTTAGTCTCTCTCGCCGAAGCCGTCTTCTACCAGATGCGTGATCGCGGAGAGGGCTTCTTCTTTCTGATTGCCGGTGACGACAACGTGGATGGAGCATCCCGGGCTGGCTGCAAGCATCATCAGGCCCATGATGGAGGTTCCACCTACTGTCTGTCCGTCTTTGGAGACTTTAACATCGGCATCAAAAGTCTCAACCAGCTTGACCAGCTTGGCTGAGGCGCGCGCGTGCAAACCACGGGTGTTCACGATGGTCAGGTCGCGAGCTAGCACTGTGCATTCATCCATATTTTCTTAGCCTTGCCCGGACAGAACCTGCGAAGCTACGGAGATGTACTTCTGTCCTGCGCTGCGGGCTTCTTCTACCGCTTCGGCAAGCGATTTCTCGTTGCGAACGCTTGCCAGTTTTATGAGCATCGGCAGGTTTACACCAGCTACGACCTCTACGCTACCACCATCCATTACAGAGATAGCGAGATTAGAAGGTGTACCGCCAAACATGTCGGTAAGAAGGACGACGCCAGAGCCATCGTTGACAGCCTCTACTGAACGCAGGATATCCTGACGACGTTGTTCCATATCGTCATCGGGGCCGATGCAGATGGTTGCTACCCGGTCCTGTGGACCTACAACATGCTCAAGAGCCGATTTGAACTCTTCTGCCAACCGACCATGGGTGACAAGAACTAGACCAATCATATATTTCCCGCGAACTAACAGAGTGTCTACTCTATGGTTATTCCAATCCTACTTTGTTGAAGGACACGCTGCAGTGCAAGAAAAATCAGCATGCTCATACACAGAGGGCTAATAGTTGTGCACTGGATTAGTAAAAATAAGTGCATTTGCGAGCCGAAGAGCCGCTAAATGATCTTCCTTTGGTACTTGCTGTCGAATTAATTTGACTGAGCAAAGTTCACAGGTTAGCGCCTGCTCCTCCGGCAACCTGTCGATTTCCTCTCGGGCTTCCAGATCCAAAACCATATGGATTACTGCCGTATCAAGATATGGAACTTCGACAATACCAAAGCCTCGTAGCTCGGCCTTTCCCTTAATTGAATTTGGGCAAGAGCCTATTAAGCGGCCATTTTTCTCAGCAATGTAGACGCGATCATCCGCAACCAGGGCTGCAAAGCTGCCTTTCAAGTGGGCACGCTGTATCAGTTCCAGCGCCAAAGCGGACTTGCCGGTCGCTGACGGGCCACGGATCAGAATGCCTTTCGTGCCAACCACCAGACAGGTGGCGTGTATCGCCTGACCTTCTGCTGCTTGTACACTTTGCTTCTGATCCAGTGTGGTCATGAGGTTGTTTTCGCCCTCAGCTTGATTACGAAGCGGGCGCCTAGAACTTTCTGCTCCTGCCCAGCTTCCTCAGAGGTTCGGTTCATCACCGAGATCTCACCTCTGTGAGCTTCGATGATCTGGCGGCAAATTGAAAGCCCCAGACCGGAATTATTGCCGAAGCCTTCGTTTTCAGGCCTATCCGTATAGAAGCGCTCAAACACGCGTTCGCGGAGCTCTTCCTTGATGCCTGGGCCGCAATCCTCAACCCAGATGATGATCTGGTTGCTCTTGCGCTTGGCCGTGATCGTGACCGGCGTACCTTCTGGTGCGAAGGAACGGGCGTTGTCGATCAGGTTATTGATGACCTGGCCGAGGCGCTGATCATTGCCGTGGATCTGGAACTTGTTCTCTGGCTTGGCAGGATCAAACTTCAGGTCCACATGGGCAACTTCATCACATGCGCGTTCGTTGGCGATAGAGACAACGGCATTCAGCAAGGTTGCGATGTCGACATCATGAGATTCTGCACGGGACATCTCGGCATCGATACGAGAGGCCTCGGAGATATCGGTGATGAGGCGGTCCAGTCGCTTTACGTCATGCTGAATGACGTCCAGCAAGCGTTCACGGGATTGTTCTGTTTTCGCCAGAGGCAGTGTTTCAACTGCACTTCGAAGCGAGGTGAGCGGGTTCTTCAGCTCATGGGCAACGTCTGCAGCAAAGCTCTCAATGGCGTCCATGCGGCCGTACAGAGCTTTGGTCATGTTTCGCAGTGCACGCGCCAGATGGCCGATTTCGTCGTAGCGATCTTCGAATTCCGGGATCTCTTCACGCGTGTTGATGGCGGACTGTACCTTCTGCGCGGCTTCTGACAGGCGCCGGACCGGGCCAGCAATGGTACCTGCAAGCAGAACGGAGAGGATCATCACCACAACGGCAGCGACGATAAAGATCTTCAAGATCGCGTTGCGCTCTGCGGCGACGATGTCGTCAATGTCTCCGCCCTGCGTCGACAGGAGGAGCGCGCCCAGAACACCGCGGAAGCGCTGAATTGGCACAGCAACGGCGACAACCATCTCACCTTTGGCACCAACGCGCACCACGGAAGCCGGTGAGCCAGCCAAGGCTGCCTCGACTTCAGGGTACTCGCGGCCTTCGGTGCGGCCTACTTCTTTATAAGGCGGGTATTCGCCACGACGGATCCAGAGCTTCAACTCCTCCCACATCTTCTGGAAGAAGGGGTCGGTGCTTTCATCCGGTGGTGGCAGGTCGAAGCGGAAAATCTGATTTTGGGCGTGGAGCTGGCGTGAATCCAGCATCAACATGCCCTCAGGATCATAGATCCGTGCTCGTGTTTTTGTGGGTGAAATCAACCGCCTGAGGATTGGCCCTACGATCTCAGGATTGATTGGAAAGTCGAGGCTTCCGAGCGTCGAGCGGGCACTGGTTGATTCTCCGGCTTCCAGACGCAGCAGCTGCTCCGGATCGACCATGAGGGAATCACCGTCACTTGTCGTTGAAGCCGCAATGGCGCCTGCAATGATCTCACCCTGAACCAACAGTGACTGAACGCGTGCATCAATCAGTCCGGCCTGAAACTGGTTCAGATATAGAATAGAGATCACCATCGCCAGAAGACCGACGAGGTTAAGCACCAGAATACGGCGGGTCAAAGAAGAAAAGACATAGGTGCCTGCAAGCGAGATCCAGCGCGTGAAGACGCGTTGGCGCACTTGCCTGCGTCCCAACCATCGGAACGCACCTGTGTGTTGCGGATCAAGAGTTTCAGAAGCTTCTGCAGCTTCGATGTCTTCCCGCTCTTGTTCTTCTTTTTTGTCCGACATTCGCTCTTATCGAGTTCTCAGGAACGCTTGCTCTTGAGCTTTTTCCAACTCTGAGACAGCCCAACCAACGGGCCGCGTGCGATTAGTTTTCGCGGAAGCGATAACCTACACCGTAGAGTGTTTCGATCATATCAAAGTCATCATCAACCACTTTGAACTTCTTGCGAAGACGCTTGATATGGCTGTCGATGGTGCGATCGTCAACATAGACCTGATCATCATAGGCCGCATCCATGAGGGCATTACGGCTTTTCACAACGCCCGGACGCTGAGCAAGAGCAAAGAGAATCAGGAACTCGGTCACAGTCAGAGTGACTGGCTTGGCAAGCCATGTGCAGGTGTGACGCTCTTTATCCATCACCAGATTGCCACGCTCCAGCAGCTTAGAGGTTTCTGTGGCGGCACTTGCAGCATCGCGCGGCGCGGCGCGGCGCAGAACTGCTTTTACGCGCTCAACCAGCAAACGCTGAGAGAATGGCTTACGGATAAAGTCGTCTGCGCCCATCTTCAGGCCAAACAGCTCATCGATCTCATCATCTTTGGATGTGAGGAAGATTACTGGCAGATCAGACATCTGACGGAAACGGCGCAGCAGCTCCATACCGTCCATGCGAGGCATTTTGATATCAAAAATGGCAAGGTCCGGTGGATCAGCCTGGAGCCCTTCCAGTGCTACTGTTCCATCCGTATAGGTTTGGACCCGATATCCTTCGGCTTCCAACGCAATCGAGACGGATGTCAAAATGTTACGGTCATCATCGACCAGAGCAATCGTTGGCATATCAGAGACCTTATTCCTCTCTTGCACGCTTCGCTACATTGTTTGGATTTGAGATTAACTTGCGCGATCCCTAATCCTGAAATGCGGCAAAACCCTGTTATAGCAAGGTATTTGGAAAATTTCCTTATTTAGCGCCACTTTTGACAAAGTTTCGCCTGCCAAGTGCCACGTGTTCTTCATGAAGTGTATCGTTAAACGCTTAAAAGTGAAAACCAAGTTTGCCGCGAGTTTATTTTTATAAGCAAAATAAATCTATGCCAGCAAAAGGTCTTATTTCAATCGGTTTAATAGAAAAACGCAGGATTTCTGGTCTTGCTTTTCTAAGTATGACTGCCCCATCCAAGGGGCGTTATCGCTAAATTCACTGGCGCGATGCCATTGAATGACGCAAGGTAAATTGTGAGCCGATTAAGGACTACTGAACATGAAAGAGTTCGGACTACGGAATTCCGCGTTTGGGTGTGACACCTTCGGACTGAAGGGCCTCAAGAGTGTGTATTGGAACCTGACCGAAGCTGAACTTTATGAGCATGCTATCAGGAATGGTGAAGCACAGATCGCCGCGGGCGGCGCACTTTGTGCAGAAACAGGTACTCACACAGGACGTTCTCCTAAAGACAAGTTTGTTGTTCGCGACGCCAAGACCGAAGATACGATCTGGTGGGACAACAGCGGTGCAATGAGCACCGAGCACTTCGACGTGCTTTTGAACGACATGCTGGCCCATGCTGAAGGCATGGAGCTGTATGTTCAGGACCTTTATGGAGGCGCTGACCCTGCGCATCAGCTGAACGTTCGCGTTTATAACGAGCTGGCTTGGCACAACCACTTTATCCGCAACATGCTTCTTCGCCCGTCCCGCGAAGACCTGAAGAGCTTTGAAGCAGAGATGACCATCATCGATCTGCCAAGCTTCAAGGCTGATCCAGAGCGCCATGGTTGCCGGAGTGAAACGGTTATTGCCTGTGATCTGACCAACAAGATCGTTCTGATCGCCGGCACTGCTTATGCTGGCGAAATGAAGAAGTCCGTCTTCTCCATGCTGAACTACATGTTGCCAGAGGATAGTGTGATGCCGATGCATTGCTCCGCGAACGTTGGCGATAACGATGATGCAGCTGTCTTCTTCGGCCTTTCCGGCACCGGTAAGACCACGCTTTCCGCTGATCCGTCCCGCACGCTGATCGGTGATGATGAGCATGGCTGGGGTCCGGATGGCATCTTCAACTTTGAAGGTGGCTGCTACGCGAAGACCATTCGTCTTTCAGCAGAAGCTGAACCAGAGATTTTTGCGACCACGCAGCGCTTCGGCACCATTCTTGAGAATGTTGTACTGGATGAAGCTCGAGTTCCTGACTTTGATGATGGCTCCAAGACTGAAAACACACGCTGCTCTTACCCAATTCACTTCATTCCAAATGCGAGTGAGACTGGCCGTGCAGCACATCCGAAAAACATCATCATGCTGACTGCTGATGCGTTTGGTGTTCTGCCTCCAATTGCAAAGCTTTCCGGTGCGCAGGCAATGTACCACTTCCTTTCCGGTTACACCGCGAAGGTTGCTGGCACAGAGCGTGGTGTGACTGAGCCGCAGGCGACATTCTCCACCTGCTTTGGTGCGCCGTTCATGCCGCGTCATCCATCAGAATATGGCGCTCTGCTGAAGGATCTGATCCGTGAGCACGATGTTGACTGCTGGCTTGTAAACACCGGCTGGACCGGCGGTGCGTATGGTGTTGGTCACCGTATGCCAATCAAAGAGACCCGTGCACTGCTTCGCGCTGCATTGGACGGCTCTTTGAACGCTGCCCAGTTCCGTAAGGACGAAAACTTCGGCTTTATGGTTCCTGTTGCAGTCCCAGGCGTTGATACCAGCATTCTTGATCCGCGGAGCACCTGGAGCAATCCATCCGAGTATGACGTTCAGGCTGCGAAGCTGGTCGACATGTTCGCTGCGAACTTCCAGATCTTCCAGGATCACGTTGATGATCTGGTTCTGAATGCAGGTCCAATCACAAAGATTGCTGCTGAGTAATCGGCATCAATCCCCCGAAGGAGCGCTGGAGCGAAAGTTCCGGCGCTTTTTTTGTTTTAATGAACATTGTTCTGTTGTTGCATCCCCTTGAAGAAGCAGGCTAGGCTCCTCACTCTATTAAGGCGTAATCTTCAGGGAAATCAGTTTTCCCTTTTCCGGAATGCGTTGAGAGACCCTAATTATTCGCGAGCCTGCCATGTCTGTTGCTACCCTGCCTCAAGAACTAGCCCAAAACCTCGATGTCCTTGGCGTTGCTGAACGCTGGCAGGATGAAGGTCGCCAGTTGGTTCTCGCCACGGTTATTGAAACCTGGGGCTCTGCACCGCGTCCGGTGGGCAGCCATCTCATTATTGACGGCAACGGTGAGTTTGAGGGCTCTGTTTCAGGCGGCTGTGTGGAAGGTGCTGTGGTGGCTGAAGCCATGGAAGTGCTGGAAGACGGCAAAGCGCGCAAGATTGAGTTTGGCGTTGCTGACGAGACGGCATGGCGCGTTGGGCTTTCCTGCGGTGGTAAGATCGGCGTTTATCTTCAGCCGCTGACCTCTGAAGCTGATCATGGTCATATCCGCCTGCTGAACGCCTCCAAAGCGCAGCGCCAGCCTGTTGCACTGCTGACCAATCTGGAAACCGGATTGTCTTCTGTGATGCTCTACGGAGATGATGCGGAGGATTCTGCGCTGGCGGATGCTTTTGAAAGTTGTGTTCGCAGTGGCAAGTCCGGTCAGGTTCAGTCGGCAGCCGGTGACGAGTACTTCCTGAGCATACAGGTGCCGGCGACGCGTATTGTGGTTGTCGGTGCTGTTCATATTACACAGGCGCTGGTTCCGATTGCACAGACTGCCGGATTTGACATCACCATTGTTGACCCACGCACCGCCTTCGCCTCGGAAGAGCGGTTCCCGCACGTGCCGTTGCTGGCTGAGTGGCCGGAAGAGGTGATGGATCAGTTGAAGCTGGATCCTTTCACAGCGGTTGCTGCTGTCACCCATGATCCGAAGATTGATGATTTGCCGCTGATGGAAGCGCTCAAAGCTGGCTGCTTCTATGTGGGTGCTCTTGGGAGCCGGAAGACCCATGCAAAGCGGTGTGAGCGTTTTCTGGCGGCGGGCCTGAGTGAGGATGACCTTGCCCGCATCAAGGCGCCGATTGGGCTTGATATTGGGGCGGCGAACCCTGCCGAGATTGCAGTCGCTGTGCTGGCAGAGATTATCGTGACCCTGCGCGGCACCAAAGCAGAGCAGAAGAAGGCGGGCTGACGTGAAATTTGGAAGCAGAGCAGCCGCAGAGAGCATTGGGTGTTACCTCGCCCACTCCATCAAACATAATGGCCTTTCCTTCTCCAAGGGGCACCAACTGACTGCGGAGGACGTGGACCAGCTGATTGCGGCTGGGTTTGCAGAGGTGACCGTTGCTCAGGTTGAGGACACTGACCTGCATGAGGATGAGGCGGCGGCGCTGCTGGCCAATCATGCTTGCGGGGATGCTGTCTCGGCTTCTACCCCGTTTACCGGACGTGCGAACCTTTACGCCGCACACAGCGGTGTGTTGCAGGTTGATGCGGATAAGGTGACGGAAGCCAACCTGATTGATCCTGCCATCACATTTGCCTGCTTACCGCCTTTCACGGAAGTGCGTGAAGGACGGATGCTGGCGACGGCGAAGATTATTCCGCTGGCGGTGGATCAGCAGCTGGCGCAAGACGCAGCTGAGAAGATCTCTGCTGCGGTTTCTGTTGCTGCATATTCTCCGAAGTCGGTTGCCGTGATCTCAACGACGCTGCCGCATCTGAAAGAGACGACAATCACGAAGAGCCTGCGTGTTTTGCAGGAGCGGCTGGACATTGCGGAGAGCACGATCTCTGCTGACCTTCGCGTGCCTCATGATGAGTCGGCATTGATCAACGTGTTGAACACGGAGCAGGTTCGGGATGCGGATCTGGTGGTTGTGTTTGGGGCTTCCGCTGTCGTGGACCAGGGAGACGTTATCCCGGCGGCTATTCAGGCGGCTGGGGGAGAGCTGGTTCATTTCGGTATGCCGGTTGATCCGGGCAATCTGCTTGTGCTTGGCGACCTTAACGGTACGCCAGTGATAGGTGCGCCGGGGTGCGCGCGTAGTCCGCAGGAGAACGGCTTTGACTGGATCCTGCAGCGGTTGCTGGCTGATATCAGCGTTACACGCCGGGACATCATGTCTATGGGCGTGGGTGGGCTTCTGAAAGAGATCCATAGTCGTCCGCAGCCGCGAGACCATCCTCTCTCTGAAGATCCGGATAAAACCGTTTGCAGTGGCGTGTTGCTTGCGGCGGGTAACTCCTCTCGCATGGGACAGCACAACAAGCTGCTGGCTCTGATTGATGGGAAGCCGGTGGTGAGGCACGTTGCTGAGCACGCGCTTGCCAGTGACTTGAGTGAGCTGATTGTGGTGACCGGTGCGATGGCTTCCAAGGTGGAAGAAGCGCTTTCCGGTCTCCCTATCCGATTCCGCCATAACGCTGACTTCGATGAGGGCATTTCATCCTCCATCAAGAAGGGCATCGAAGGCGTCGCAGAGCAGTCGAATTCTGCGCTCATCCTGCTTGGTGATATGCCGTTTATATCAACTGAGGACATCAACACGCTGCTTAAGAGCCGAAGTGTGACGCAGGATCAGCTGATTGGCGTTTCAACAACGCAGGGAAAGCGTGGTAATCCGGTGCTGTGGGATCGGGCCTTCTTTGAGGATTTACTTTGCCTACGTGGGGACATTGGCGGCAAGCCGATCATCCAGCAGAACCCATCAGTGGTTTACACCGTAGAAGTTGGCGAAGCAGCGCGGCGTGATTTGGATGACCCCGAGGCACTTCACAGTGCGGGCGGCATACTAGGCAAACACTCTGAAAAGCCATAATTCGCCACAATTGATGAATCAATTTGGCGCAGAAACCACAATGTTTCCGTAGAACTCTCGCGGTGGTTAATATTGGTGCATACACATGCCAATTGCTATCTGATTGTTTTACTTGCAAATTTCAAAATCGGAAAAATTTTCTATCCAGATTTTCTTGTGTAAGCATTTTTACACAGCTAAAAATATCTGGCTATTTGGAAAGGGGAGAGATAATCTTTTTCCCGTCCGGTAAATTTGTCTGCTTTTAATGCAGCAAAAGAAAATTCCGGTGATCCCATAATCAAAAATGGTTCCATTGATCCAACGGCGAGCATGGCTTTCACGCTCCTCCCGCGTGCATGCAGGCTTTGATCTATGGCTCCAAAGAACAAGGGTAGGTAGATGAAAGCACCAGTTATGCCGAAAGCGGGCCAGTGCAAGTGGACTGAAGGCGATAGCGGAAGTTACACTTTCCCATGCACCAACCGCGCTGAAAATGGTTCTTACTGCGAGTATCATCGCACGATTGTTTATGAAACACCTGAGCAGCGTAAAGCACGTGCTGAGGAAATGCGCGCAGCAAATGCGGCAGCTAATAAAAAGCGGATCGCAGCCTAATCAACTGGGCTGTGTACCCCTTCCCTGCGTTCTTATGCATTTTGGTATAAATCGCAGGCCCTGTTTAATCTGCACTGCAGATACAAAAAAGCCTCGGCACTGCCGAGGCTTTTGTTTTTCTTGGCATCGAAATGCAATCAGGAAGCTTTGAGGGCTGCCTGCAGCTCCTGCAGCTGGGAAAGTACCAGCCGTGCAGCCTGACGTGCATCTTCGTCCTTTGCATCAGCTACATCTTCACTCGCATCTTGAATCTGCTGTGCGATGTAACCTGCATCAAGATCGGCCATCGGGATCGCCTGTTCCGCCAGAACAGTCATGCCAGACGCGGAAACGTCAGCAAAACCACCCCGCACGAAGTAATCGTGCTTGGAACCATCTTCGCTGAGCGCTTTAACAACACCCGGACGCATGGTTGACAAGAACGGCGAGTGACCAGCGCCAACACCAAACTCACCTTCAGAACCAGGTACGGTTACATCGGTAACCTTCGCTGAGAGCAGAAGGCGCTCTGGTGATACCAGCTCAAACTGAAATGCTTCAGCCATTTAGCTCATCCTCTATCCGTTTCTAAGAGTGACGCAGGTTATGCGTCACCCAAAGAAGTCACCGGTTCAAAAAAACCGAGATTAAGCAGCGTCCTCAGCCAGTTTCGCAGCTTTCTCGATTGCCTCATCCATAGAGCCAACCATGTAGAATGCAGCTTCTGGCAGGTGGTCGTATTCACCAGCAACAAGGCCTTTAAAGCCTTTGATGGTGTCTTCGAGCGCAACCAGTTTACCTGGGGAACCAGTGAAGACCTCAGCAACAAAGAACGGCTGGGACATGAAGCGCTCGATCTTACGTGCGCGAGCAACAACCAGCTTATCTTCTTCAGAAAGTTCATCCATGCCGAGGATGGCGATGATGTCCTGAAGTGACTTGTAGCGCTGAAGGGTTTCCTGAACAGCTGTCGCAACTTCGTAGTGCTCGTCACCGATAATGCGCGGGTCAAGCATACGAGAGGAAGAGTCCAGCGGATCCACAGCAGGGTAGATGCCTTTTTCAGCGATCGCACGGTTAAGAACCGTTGTCGCGTCCAAGTGAGCAAATGTGGAAGCAGGTGCAGGGTCAGTCAAGTCATCCGCAGGAACGTAAACGGCCTGTACGGAAGTGATAGAACCCTTGGAAGTGGTCGTAATACGCTCCTGCATGCCACCCATGTCGGTAGCAAGTGTAGGCTGGTAGCCCACAGCAGAAG
Organism: Pseudovibrio sp. SCP20; assembly: GCF_057774105.1. NCBI lineage: Bacteria > Pseudomonadati > Pseudomonadota > Alphaproteobacteria > Hyphomicrobiales > Stappiaceae > Pseudovibrio > Pseudovibrio sp. SCP20. Next base: position 243,036 of record NZ_JBYMDH010000002.1, read on the forward strand.
GAATACGGCCGAGAAGTGCGGACACCTCAGCACCAGCCTGGGTAAAGCGGAAGATGTTGTCCACGAAGAACAGAACGTCCTGGCCTTTATCACGGAAGTCTTCCGCGATGGTCAGACCGGTCAGAGCAACACGTGCACGTGCTCCTGGAGGTTCGTTCATCTGACCGTAAACAAGAGCAGCTTTAGAACCTTCGCCGCCTTTTTCCTTGTTAACGCCGGACTCGATCATTTCCCAGTAAAGGTCGTTACCTTCACGAGTACGCTCACCAACACCAGCGAATACAGAGTAACCGCCGTGTGCTTTAGCAACGTTGTTGATCAATTCCATGATGAGAACTGTTTTACCAACACCCGCACCACCGAACAGGCCGATCTTACCACCCTTTGCGTAAGGAGCGATAAGGTCAACAACCTTAATACCGGTTGGAAGGATCTCAGCTTCTGTAGACTGCTCTACGAAAGCAGGAGCTTCCTGGTGGATGCCGCGCTTGGCATCATGTTCAATTGGACCAGCTTCATCAACAGGCTCACCAATCACGTTCATGATGCGGCCCAGAGTGCCGTCACCAACTGGAACTGCGATAGGTTCGCCAGTGTCACGTACTTCCTGACCGCGGACGAGACCTTCGGAAGCGTCCATGCAGATTGTACGTACTGTGTTTTCGCCCAGGTGCTGAGCAACTTCGAGAACCAGACGGTTACCGCCGTTGTCAGTTTCCAGAGCGTTCAGAATTGCAGGGAGTTCACCATCGAAGTGAACGTCGACAACAGCGCCGATTACCTGCGTGATCTGTCCGACTTTCGTGTCAGCCATCACTTAAATCCTCGTCTCAACTCGGTCAGAGCGCTTCCGCGCCCGCAATAATTTCAATCAGTTCCGTCGTGATCTGTGCCTGACGCTGACGGTTGTATGTCGTTGTCAGTTTGTCGATCATCTCGCCGGCGTTGCGCGTTGCGTTGTCCATTGCGGCCATACGCGCGCCCTGCTCGGAGGCACCGTTTTCAAGGATTGCGCTGAAGATCTGAATACCGATGTTGCGTGGCAAGAGAGTCTCAAGGATCTCCTGTTCACCCGGCTCGTATTCGTACAGTGCATCCTCAGAGGAACCGTTATCAGCGTCACCAGCAGAGTCGAACTGAGCTGGAATAAGCTGTTTTGCGGTCGGAACCTGACTGATTACCGATTGGAATTGCGCGTAGAACAGTGTGCAGACATCGAATTTTTCGTCATAGAACATTTCCATAACGAGGTCAGCGATGTGCTTGACGTCACCGTACTCGATCGATTTCAGACCGCGCAGTTCGATATTCTCTACAATGTGCTGGTTGTAACCACGCTTCAGGGCGTCGTAGCCCTTCTTACCAACGGTGACGATCTTAACCGTCTTACCTTCAGCAAGGAGTTTATCAGCGTGTTCACGTGCCAGACGTGCGATTGACGAGTTGAAACCACCGCAGAGGCCACGCTCTGCTGTGCAGACGAGGAGCAGATGTGTCTGATCCTGTCCGGTACCCGTCATCAGCTTCGGCGCATCATCTCGACCTTCGAACCCAGCTGCAAGATTGCCAAGTACTGTCGCCATGCGTTCAGCATAGGGACGACCGGCTTCTGCAGCATCTTGGGCACGACGCAGTTTCGCCGCGGCCACCATTTTCATGGCCTTGGTGATTTTCTGCGTCGCTTTGACCGAAGCGATGCGGTTTTTTAGGTCCTTGAGGCTCGCCATGGGCGCTCTCGTTCCTTATCCCGTTGCTTCGAATTAACCGAGGGTCTTGACGTAAGCGTCCAGTGCAGCTTTCAGCTTGTCAGTCAAATCGGCGTCGAGTGCCTTCTTCTCCCAGATAGTGGAGAGAAGGTCAGCATGTTCTGCACGCAGGAAGCGCAGCAGGCCAGCTTCAAATTCGCGGACGTCGCTTACTGGACGGTCGTCCAGGTAGCCGTTCACACCTGCGAAGATAACTGCAACCTGTTCTTCCGTCTTAAGCGGGGAGAACTGAGGCTGTTTCAGCAGTTCGGTCAGGCGTGCACCACGGTTCAGAAGCTTCTGAGTGGTTGCATCCAGATCAGAACCAAACTGCGCGAACGCAGCCATTTCACGGTACTGAGCCAGCTCACCCTTAATCGGGCCAGCAACCTGCTTCATAGCTTTAACCTGAGCGGAAGAGCCCACGCGAGAAACTGAGAGACCTACGTTAACCGCAGGACGGATGCCCTGGAAGAACAGGTCAGTTTCAAGGAAGATCTGACCGTCAGTGATGGAGATCACGTTGGTCGGAATGTACGCGGACACGTCGTTTGCCTGAGTTTCGATCACTGGCAGCGCGGTCAGAGAACCGAGGCCGTGGTCTTCGTTCAGCTTCGCAGAACGCTCGAGCAGACGGGAGTGCAGGTAGAACACGTCACCTGGGTACGCTTCACGTCCTGGTGGACGACGGAGCAGCAGGGACATCTGACGGTAAGCAACAGCCTGTTTGGACAGGTCATCGTAACCGATCACAGCGTGCATGGAGTTGTCGCGGAAGTACTCACCCATTGTGGTACCTGCGAACGGCGCCAGATACTGCAGAGGTGCAGGATCGGATGCAGTTGCAGCAACAACGATGGAGTATTCCAGAGCACCAGCGTCTTCCAGAGCTTTAACGAACTGAGCAACAGTTGAGCGCTTCTGGCCAACTGCAACGTAGATGCAGTACAGCTTGTCGTGCTCGTTGTCAGATGCGTGCAAAGGCTTCTGGTTCAGGAAGGTGTCGAGGATGATTGCGGTTTTACCGGTCTGACGGTCACCAATCACCAATTCGCGCTGACCACGTCCGATCGGGATCAGAGCGTCAATCGCTTTCAGACCCGTAGACATTGGCTCGTGAACGGACTTACGAGGCAGAATGCCTGGTGCCTTCACGTCAACGCGGCGACGTTCAGTAGCTTCGATCGGACCTTTGCCGTCGATTGGGTTACCGAGCGGATCGACAACGCGACCCAGCAGCCCCTTACCTACTGGAACTTCCACAATAGCGCCGGTACGTTTTACCGTGTCGCCTTCTTTAATGTCACGGTCGTTACCGAAGATAACAACACCGACATTGTCAGTTTCAAGGTTCAATGCCATTCCCCGGATACCACCTGGGAATTCAACCATTTCACCTGCCTGGACGTTGTCCAGACCGTAAACGCGGGCAATGCCGTCGCCTACGGACAGAACTTGACCAACTTCAGTCACTTCAGCTTCTTGGCCGAAGTTCTTGATCTGGTCCTTGAGGATAGCGGAAATTTCCGCGGCCCGAATATCCATCAGCCGACCTCTTTCATCGCGAACTTAAGAGAGTTAAGCTTGGTACGCAGTGACGTATCAATCATCCGGCTGCCGATCTTCACGATCAGACCACCTAGAATGGATGAGTCCACCTTCACTACAATCTTCACGTTCTTGCCCGTAGAAGCGTTGAGTGCTTCTTGGAGAGCAGCGACATGCTCAGCAGTCAGTTCCGTTGCAGAGGTTACTTGAGCAGTAACTTCTCCACGTTTTGCAGCGAGCTGCGCACGGAAAGCCTGGATCATGCCTGGAACGGCGAAGAGGCGCCTGTTTTGGGCAACCAACTTCACAAAATTTGCGGTCAGGCCAGAAATTCCGGCCTTTTCCAAAATAGCAGAGATCGCCTTTGTTTGGGCGTCTGCACTAAAAACGGGGCTCTTGATAAGACGATCAAGATCAGCACTCTCGTTTAAGAGTGCCTCAAACTGGTCGAGACCCTTCTCCACCTCTGCCGTCGCACCCTGCTCCTCAGCAAGGTCCAACAGCGCAGAAGCATAACGCAAGGCCACGCCTGAAATGAGAGATACGTTGTCAGTCACTGGATCCGTGCTCTCCCGCGCATTCAAGATTCTGGCGGCTGGCTCGCCGGAAATCCAAATCCTTGATAAGTCGCGTCTAATTCAATTTGAATGGCACAATCTGAGATAACTGTGCCGATAAAGCCGCGCTTCGCATAGCACACGCGTGACCGCCTTGCAACATGGCGTAGGTATTCCAACGCATACATTGAGGTGCCAAACTTTCTGCGCAGCACTACATGAAACTTTGGGGGTCAACATCAACCTGCACTCTGATACCGCCGGTTGGCTTGGGTGCGACAGACAACCAGTTTCTCAGAAAGCCTTGTAAATCAACACTCCGGGGCGCGATTGCCAACAAACGGAAGCGATATCTGCCCCTCACAAGAGCCATTGCAGCCTCTGCCGGACCGAGGATTTGGACGCCTTCTGAACTAGGACTATTTACTGCAAGAGATTTAGAAAATTTTTCGGTGAGCGATCTGTCAGGCCCCGAAATAATCAAAGCAGCGAGTCTGCCGAACGGGGGCAAGCCAGCGTTTTCACGCGACTCGATTTCCGCAGCGTAAAATTCCTCGGGATTTCCTGAGAGAAGTGCCTTAATTACGGGCTGATCAGGGTTGTAAGTCTGAAGCAAACCGCGACCTTTTCCGTGTATTCGGCCTGCACGTCCTGTCACCTGCGCGAGAAGTTGGAAAGTGCGCTCTGCTGCTCTTGGATCGCCATTTGCGAGGCCCAAATCAGCATCAACCACCCCTACAAGGGTCATTAGTGGAAAGTTATGCCCTTTTGCGACCAATTGAGTGCCGATGACAATGTCGACTTCCCCCTCTTCAACGAGCTTCATCTCGCGGTTTATGCGCTCTGTGCCGCCCGGTAAGTCAGAGGAGAGAACGAGCACCCGCGCTTCGGGAAATAACGCTGAGACATCTTCAGCAATTCGCTCTACTCCGGGACCACATGCAACGAGTGTATCGGGCTTGCTACATTCGGGACATTTATCCGGAATAGGCTGTGAATAGCCGCAGTGATGGCATACGAGCTTGCCCTTAAAGCGGTGCTCTACAAGCCAAGCTGAGCAGTTTTCACAATGGAACCGATGGCCGCAGGTTCTGCACAGGGTCAGTGGGGCATAACCCCTACGGTTCAGAAACAGCAAAACCTGATTACCATTGGTCAGCGTTTGCTGGATTTCGTTGACCAATGCGGGAGCCAGCCACTTGCCTCGTTCGGGTCCATCACAGCGCATATCGATGCCTTTAATGGTCGGCATTTCCGCACCGGAAGCACGCTCTGGGAGCACGATTTTCGTGTATCTGCCCAGTTTCGCATTTACCTGACTTTCCACAGATGGTGTTGCACTGGCAAGCACCACAGGAAAACCAGAGATATGCCCCCGGACAACGGCCATATCCCTAGCGTTGTAGGGAACGCGATCGTCTTGCTTGTAGGCTGTATCATGCTCCTCATCCACGACGAGCAAACCAAGCCTGTGAAAAGGAAGGAAAAGTGCCGAGCGCGCGCCGACAACGACCTTCACTTCACCATTTGCGACTCCGCGCCATGTTCTTGCGCGTCGTTTTGGGGGCACCTGGGAGTGCCATTCGGCGGGTCTGACGCCAAATCGGTCCTCAAATCGATTCAGAAATTGGTTCGTGAGTGCAATTTCCGGGATGAGGATCAGCGCCTGCTCATTGTTTTTGAGGGTCTCAGCGACGGCTTCGAAGTAGACTTCGGTTTTCCCCGATCCTGTCACCCCATCAATAAGAAAGGCCTTGAACCCTTTGCCGATGGCTTCGCACAACTGATTCGCGGCGCCTTGCTGAAGATCTGTCAGCTTTCGGCCTGGCAATGTTGGGTCAGGATCTGGCAAGGGCGGCGTTGCAGGCAGCATGGCTTCTTCCAGCACGCCCTGCTTTTTGAGCCCATCGATCACCGAGGAACTCACACCAGCAGCTCCGGCCAGACCGGGACGGGTCCATGCCATACCGTTTTCGACCAGTTCCATCACCTTGGAGCGGGCTGGTGTCATGCGGTCAGGCTGCATACCGTCGATGTAACGAACACCGGAAAGCAGCGGTTCCGGTTCCAGAGCTTCTTCGGAGCGCAGCACCATGCGCAGCACCATGCCGGGTGCGCCCAGCGTCCAGGCGGCAACCCAGTCGATGTATTTCCTAAGATCTTCAGCAATTGGAGGCGTGTCGTAGACATGAAGGATGCTTTTCAGCTTCTTGGGATTAACCTTTGTATCCGGCTCTCCATCCCAAACAGCACCAATCACCTCGCGCGGACCAAGAGGCACACGCACGATGGAACCGGGGCGAACGTCCATATCAGCTGGTACTTTATAAGAATATGCACCTGCCACGGCGACGGGAACCAGCACCGGCACAATCACCTCTGGCTCACACATCTGGTCGTTGCCAAAAAACTCCTCTTGCTGAGTCACGAAACTCCATTCCTTGTTAAAGATTGGTGGGCCTTGTTGAGCACCAGTTGATTTTGTGGCGCATTCTTATCCTAAAACTGAAGTGCTCTCTTCGGGAATACGCTTTAGCGGGTTTTACTCTTGTTGTTTCTATGCACTCTGGGCTAAACACATACCGGAATTCACTCCCAAGGCCTCCGCTACCCTACGAGAGGCTGCTACGAAATCAGGAGCCTTTTTGGCATGAAATTCTTCGTTGATACAGCTGACACCAACGACATTAAAGAGCTGGCCGCAACCGGTCTTCTCGATGGTGTTACTACCAACCCATCTCTTATCATGAAATCCGGTCGTCCAATGAAAGAAGTCATCGCAGAGATCTGCGAGCTTGTGGATGGCCCTGTTTCTGCTGAAGTTGTTGCGACTGACGCTGAAGGCATGCTGAAAGAAGCTGAAGAGCTGATCGCGATTGCAGACAACATCTGCATCAAGCTGCCTCTGACCCTGGAAGGCCTGAAGGCTTGCCGCGTGCTGGCGAACAAAGGTGTTCAGACCAACGTGACCCTGTGCTTCTCTGCAAACCAGGCTCTTCTGGCTGCAAAAGCTGGCGCAACCTTCATTTCTCCATTCATCGGCCGTCTGGACGACATCAATATTGAAGGTCTGGACCTGATCGCTGAAATCCGTCAGATCTACGACAACTACGGCTTTGGCACCGAAATTCTTGCAGCTTCCATCCGTACTGCAAACCACGTGAAAGACTGTGCGCTGATCGGCGCAGACGTTGCAACCATTCCACCAGCGACCCTGAAGGGCCTCGTGAAGCACCCACTGACCGACAAAGGTCTGGAAGCGTTCATGAAAGACTGGGCAGCAACCGGTCAGAGCATCGTATAAGCTCTTTATTCGTCGCACATAGCGATGATATTAAGCGCAGGCCTTCCGGTCTGCGCTTTTTTTGTTTTATCGTGCAGACAAATCAGCCAAACCCATCAAAAATTCAAGCTTACGATAATATGCCCGAGAAGATCCTGATAAGCGCCTGTTTGCTGGGTGAACCAGTTCGCTACAACGGCACTGGCTTATCTCTTGAAAGTACCCTGCTCTCTGAGTGGAAGACTGCTGGCATTCTTGTGCCGCTTTGTCCTGAAGTCGCCGCAGGTTTTCAAACTCCACGCCCACCAGCAGAAATCGAAGCTGGTCAGCTGGGCACGGATGTATTTGCAGGAAACGGCAGCATCTATGAAAACACCGGGTGTGATGTCACCGAGCAATTTCGGCTTGGAGCTGATTTGGCCGTAAAGACTGCTAATGAAGCAGGTTGTCGTTTTGCTTTGCTGACAGATGGCAGCCCATCCTGCGGGAGCACCTTTATCTATAGTGGCCATCACGATGGGCAGACACGTTCCGGGATGGGTGTTGTAACCGCTGCCTTGCGTCATCATGGCGTAGAGGTGTTTGCTCAGCATCAGATAAAAGAGCTGGCGAAGCAGTTGCGCCGCTAAACACTCGGCAAAGGAATTAAGAGCGCGGATGCCTCACTCTTTTCCGCTCTACGATGCATGTGTTGCAATCCATTCCGTCACAAGCCGGAAGTACTTTGCGCGTAAATCACGCTGGTCTTGAGGCAGGCTCGAGACAAGATCTGCTTTCAAATCAATTATGTTCTCCGTAGCCGGGTATTCACGCTCAGCAACTGATGCAAGCGCGGTATGATTTGAGCCACTCCAATCGTGGTTCACCTTGAAACCGAAGTTCGCAAGTTCATCATGCTAGGTAGCATCCAGATTGAGCCATTTCCCCTGCTCTAACACCCGCACATAGTGGTGAAAGTCCGGCACGCGCTCACGAGTAGCGATTGCTTTGAGCTCTTTCGGAAAACTTCCATGAATAGGTGTGCTCTCGTTGAAGTAGGTGAACATCGTGATGATCTCGGCCTGATATCCAGCTTCACGGAGAAAGTCTCTCAGCAGAATATGCTTCCCCGAGCAGGAACCAACGTTGCTTGTATAAACAGCCTCTGGATCTCGGTTGCCAGTTGAACCGTATGGGATGTTGCGCACGTGGTGATAAATCTGCGGAAGAGACCCTAAGCTATTCTCCCACATAATTTTCTGCAGAAATTCTTTGTATTTCCTCACTTAGCTGTCATTGCTCCCTATTAAAAATAAGAAGCAGCTAGTATTTCCCGAAAAGCCTCACAAGCAAAGCCTTAGGCTCTGTATTTTCGCTAAGCACTGTTTCCCTCCCCTTCATCACCCTCGGCAAGGTTCACACCCATTCATTCGGTCAAAGTGGAACGGCACAAACCAGTATCCACCGCGTCAAACAGTGTTGGCAGGAGTTTCTTAACGCTCCCGCGCCAGCTTCTGATGGTGATCTCGAAAGACCTCTTCATGCGTAAACTCATCGTACTCTTCGCTGCCCTGCTGTCTTGCTTCTGGGCTGCTTCAGCTTTTGCTGCACCACCAACCAGTTTCTCTCAGGCCAAGCGCTTGTTGGAAAAGCATATTTATCCATCAGAAGAGTATCGTGAGACCTTCTATTGCGGTTGCTCCTATAATGGAGAGAAGCAAGTTGATGCAGACAGCTGCGGGTATGAGCCTCGTAAGAATGCCAAGCGCGGTAAGCGGATTGAGTGGGAGCACATCGTTCCTGCCTCTCGCTTTGGCAAAACGCGCGCTTGTTGGACAGAGGGTGATCCGGCCTGCACCACCAAGAAGGGCAAGGCTTACAAAGGTCGTCGATGCTGTTCCAAGGTGGATGAAGAGTTCAAACGTATGGAAGCTGATTTGCATAATCTGGTGCCAGCGGTTGGCGAGCTGAATGGTGACCGCTCCAACTTCCGTCTTGCTGTGATTGAAGGGGAAGACCGGACTTATGGCGCCTGTGATTTTGAGATTGACCGAGAACGGAAAGTCGCCGAGCCAATGGCTGAGACACGCGGGGATATTGCACGGATCTACCTCTACATGCAGGAGACCTATGGCATGCCGCTGACAGAGACAGAGGTGGAGATGTTCAACCAGTGGATGGCTGAGGATCCGGTCTCAGAAGAAGAACAGTTGCGGGATGCGCGCATTTTAGAAATTCAGGGCAACACCAACCCGCTTATCTCGGTCGGTTTCTAGCCTGCTACCAATTTCACTTCCTACCGTCATAATTGTGTACCGACACATTATCTACCCTAGGGTAAGGTGTTATGACGGTGGGAGGGTACAATGGCAGTTCAAACCGAGAATCTGAAATTCCTCGTTGGTCCGAAAACAGTCCTCGATCATTTGCCGGATAATCCGCTGGATGATCTGGAGGGCGAGATTATTGCGTTTATCGATGCTGCAGTGCGAAGTCTCGACATAGCAATTCAAGAAATAGACAATAAACGCATAACCAACGCAATAATTAACGCAAAACGGCGCGGCGTGCGGGTGCGCGTGGTATCCGAGGCGGATTACCTGAGCGTGGATGAGCCTGCGGATGACCCGCATACCAGTGACCCTCGTGTTGAGAACGAGGTGAACCGCCAGCTTCATGCGGCGCTGCTGCGGTCCAAAGTGTGGGTGCGGACAGATTTTAACCCACGGATATTCCATCAGAAATTCATCATTCGTGACGGCAATGCTGTTCTGACTGGCTCCACAAACTTCACGGAGACCGGTACGCATCGCAATCTGAACCACCTTCTTATCATCAAGGATGAGAAGGTCGCTGACATCTTTGAGCGGGAATTCAGGGAGATTAAACGCGGAAGATTTGGCCGCTACAGCGTGGATGAGAATGAGTCCGAAAACACACCGAAAGAGGTGGTGGTTGACGACATCCGCGTGAAAGTCTGCTTTGCGCCAGACCATGCGCCAGAGATGGAAGTCACCAAACAGATGACGAAAGCTAAGGAACGAGTGGACTTTGCGATCTTCACCTTCTCCAAGAGCTCCGGCATTGATGATGCCATGTTGCTGCTGATGGAAGCAGGGCGGCAGGTGCGCGGTGCCCTTGATGCCCGGCAGGGTGGGCAGGACTGGGCCGCGACGCAGCCTCTTGCAGAAGCTGGCGCTGATCTGCACTTCGTTCGCGGATCGAGCCGGATTGGTAAGCTACACCATAAGCTTATGGTGATTGATGATAGCATTATGATCGTTGGCAGCTTCAATTACACTGGCCCTGCGAACCGGTTTAATGACGAGAATATTGTTGTTCTGGGAGATTCTGTTGCCCCAACGGAGAACCAGAAACGGTTTGCGATGGCGGCACGGCAGGAGATTGACCGGATCATCAGCGACCACGGGGAACCAATCGTGATCGACTAAATCTGCTCAGTCATTTCGTAAAGGCGTGAATGTTTATCTTTTGGTAACCATTCAGCCAGATTTGGCGCTTACACTTGGCGAATGGCAAATTCCCTGGACAGCGGCGAAGACTTACTCATCATCTGCAAACCAGATGTTACCGCAGCGATTGAAGACTGGATTGATCATCTTGGCTCCGAACGGCGACTGGCTGAACGGACACTCGAAGCGTATGAGCGCGACACGCGTCAGTTCCTGCGTTTCATGACCAGCTATGAGGGTGAGCCAGTTGCTCTGCGGCATCTGGAGTCGTTGAAACCAAAAGACTTTCGCGGTTTTTTGGCAACGCGCAGGAAAGACGGCGCGCAGACGCGGACGCTTGCTCGCGGGCTGGCTGGCATTCGCTCGTTCCTCTCATTTCTGGAGGAGCGCGGTGAGGTGAATGCGGCTGGAGCTGCAGCCGTGCGTACGCCAAGACTTCCCCGCAGCTTGCCCAAGCCTATCCCCGTTGAGGAGGCCAAGGCTATCGTCAGTAGCGATCTGGCTTTCGAGGATACTCCCTGGGTTGAAGCGCGCAATGCTGCAGTGTTTACTCTCCTCTACGGGTGCGGACTTCGTATCTCGGAAGCATTGTCTCTGACACCTGCGACGGCACCGAAGGAAGGCGATAAGTCTTTGAAAGTGCGCGGTAAAGGCAACAAGGAACGACTTGTTCCGGTCCTGCCTGTGGTGGTTGAAGCTATTGAAGCTTACAAAGATCAATGCCCCTATGACCTTTCAGCGAACTCACCCCTCTTCCGTGGTGTTCGCGGCGGCGCGCTCAACGCACGCATGATCCAGCTGGCCATGCAAAAAATCCGCAGTGCACTCGGGCTTCCGGATACGGCTACTCCCCATGCTTTGCGCCATTCCTTTGCGACGCATTTGCTATCTGAAGGCGGGGATTTGAGGAGCATTCAGGAGCTTCTTGGCCACGCAAGCCTTTCTACCACGCAGATTTATACGGAAGTGAACAGTGCACAGCTGTTGGATGCCTACGACAAGGCGCATCCACGCCGTTGATAGGTTGTCCCCCTCCTCCACATCACCTTGATCTCCTCCGGCAGACCCCTTAGGTTCAGAGCTGTGAAACGGGGTGCCCGGCACTTGTGTCGTGGCTGAGATCATACTCGATGAACCTGATCTGGATAATTCCAGCGAAGGGAGCACTCACACCGTGTTGGGGGACAGTTTCTTCTGGCAGTATGCCAAGGCCCTGACACCAGCTCTCTTTCGCACAACAAGACCGAGGATAAAAATGGGTCGTGTCGAAAGCGCTTGCGCAACTCTTTCCGCAATTCGTGAAAACAGTCCACTCGTCCATAACATGACGAACATCGTGGTGGCGAACACCACTGCAAATGCTCTTCTGGCAATTGGCGCTTCCCCTGCCATGGTAGATGGACCAGAAGAAGCCCCTGAACTTGCAAGTGTTGCAGGGGCATTAGTGATCAACGTGGGCACCGTCACCCCTGCACAGGCAGAGGCGATGAAGCTGGCAACAGCGGCGGCTCACAAAGCAGGTCGTCCATGGGTGCTGGACCCGGTGGCTGTCGGCGCGCTCACCTTCCGCACCAAACTTGCTGCTGAGTTGTTGGAGAATAAGCCGAGCGTCATTCGCGGCAATGCCTCTGAAATCATGGCACTTGTCGGTCAAGGTGCAGGCGGAAAAGGCGTTGATAGCACAGATAGTTCTGAGACTGCTCTGGATGGTGCAAAAGAGCTGGCAAAGCAGACTGGTGCTGTGGTGGTCGTCTCTGGCCCAGTCGACTTCATCACTGACGGCACACGCACGGCTGAAATCGCCAACGGGGATAAGATGATGCCATACGTGACCGGCCTCGGCTGCACGGCAACAGCCCTCACCGGCGCAACGCTCGCAGTTTGTAATGATCCGTTTGATGCCGCTGTCGATGCGATGGTTTTCCTCGGTGTAACTGGTGAGATTGCTGCGAAAGGTTCTGCAGGGCCTGCAAGTTTGCAGTTGGATATCATCAACAGTCTCTATCAGCTGAACGGTGATATCCTCAAGGCAACAGCTCGGGTTGAGATGCATGAAGCCGTTGCTTGATCTTTCCGTATATCTAGTGCTGGGGCCGCAAGACTGCCCTGGCCAGGATCCCGTCGACATCGCAGTCGCAGCTGCTCAAAACGGCGCTACTGTTGTGCAATTACGCGATAAAACCGGCAGCACCAAAGAGCAGATTGAGCTGGCAGAACGGCTGATGCAGGCGCTTAAACCGCTCAATGTGCCTTTGATTGTCAATGACCGTGTGGATGTTGCGCTGGCCGTTGATGCTGATGGTGTTCATGTTGGACAAGATGACATGGACGCCACCAAAGCACGGGAACTGATCGGGCCAGATAAGCTGCTTGGCCTTTCGGTGAGCACTCAGGATGAGCTGGATGCTGCGGACATTGCAGCCTGTGATTACCTCGGCATCGGCGCATGCTTTCCGACGAACAGCAAGGATGATGCAGCTGATGTGGGCACGCAGAACTTTGCTGGCTTAACTATTCAATCGCAGCTGCCTGTTGTTGGGATAGGCGGAATTTCTCTTGCCAATGCGGATCAAGTGATCAAAGCTGGGGCTGATGGTGTTGCTGTCATTTCAGCAATCTGTGGGGCACCCAGTGCTGCAGAAGCTACGCGCAAGTTTCAGGAAATCGTCAAAAGCGTAAAAGACCTAGGGTGATAGGATAAAACACGCATTTACTCCTCATAGAGCCCATCTACATTGATATATGAGAGAACTGAAGCTTGGTGCATTCATTGAGTTCATGCAAATCGCTCCAAGCTTTTGTTTTAAACACATCGCCAGTGTTTTCCTCTGGGGTGCGTTTCTGGCGGGGGGCCGTTCGTCATGAAGCTTAGTCAAACAACATTCATGTGCACGCTGTTCAGCACATTCGCTTTCTTTGCCTCTGAAGGACAAGCCCAAACCGCCTGTGAGGTCCGCAAATCTGAAATGGCAGAGCTCGGCAACTGGGAGAACCCAAAGGCACGGCTGAAAGAACTTTCTCAGATTGAGGTGGAAGGCGAGTGTATTGATAACCAGCTGGTGGTTCGCGCCCGTGCTTTTACAAGCTGTTCTCCCCGAGACTGCAAATGGGGCTGGGCTGCGGGGCAGTTGAGTTTCTCTGGTGTGTTGACGTTTCGGTTCGGTGGGTTCTTTAAGGCTCAGTATATTGAACTACGGCCAATGGGTCAGCGTATTCAGGCCTATGTACGGACCGAGAACCATGACCCGACCATTCCCAACAAGACACGCAGTTACATCCTGATCCGTCAGTAAAGCTGCTTGCTTTGCAGTAGGAGCGCTTGAGCTGCTTTACTTTTTTCCTTGCATATCTTTTCCCGAAAACCGGTACCCACTTTTCGGAGATACACTTGTAAAAAAGCCGCCTCAGTTTCCTGAAGCGGCTTTCTCTTAATCTAATCAGCTCAGATTACATATGAATTGGCTTTGCAAATGTCGCCATAGCAGCTTCTTTCACTGCTTCGGACATTGTTGGGTGCGCATGACAGGTGCGCCCCAGATCTTCTGAAGATCCGCCAAATTCCATCAGAACACATGCTTCGTGGATCATCTCGCCAGCACCGAAGCCAACGATGTGAACGCCGAGAACACGATCTGTTTCTGCGTCTGCCAGAACCTTCACGAAACCGTCGGTGTGCAGCATTGCTTTTGCACGACCGTTCGCGGAGAACGGGAACTTGCCAGACTTGTACTTGATGCCGTCTGCTTTCAGCTCTTCTTCGGTCTTACCAACGCTGGCAACCTCTGGAGAGGTGTAAACAACGCCTGGGATGACGTCGTAGTTTACGTGACCAGCCTGACCGGAGAGCATTTCAGCAACTGCAACACCTTCGTCTTCAGCTTTATGAGCAAGCATTGGGCCTGCAATCACATCACCGATCGCGTAGATACCATCAACGTTGGTTTTGTAGTGGTTATCTGTCTTCACGCGACCACGCTCATCCAGCTCAACACCTGCTTCTGCAAGGCCGAGGCCTTCGGTGTAAGGGCGGCGACCGATTGCAACGAGAACCACATCAGCGTCCAGAGTTTCAGCTGCTGCTTCACCAGCTGCAGGCTCTACAGTCACTTCCAGAGAGCGACCTTTTTTCTGAACCGCTGTTACCTTGGAGGACAGCTTGAACTTCAGGCCCTGCTTTTTCAGCATACGCATGAACTGCTTGGAAACGTCTGCATCCATTGGGCCAAGGATCTTGTCCATGAACTCAACAACAGTCACTTCAGCGCCGAGACGTGCGTAAACGGAACCGAGCTCGAGGCCGATAACACCTGCACCAACGACGGTCATGCGGTTAGGCACTTTTTCCAGAGACAGAGCACCGGTTGAAGATACGATGGTCTTCTCATCGATCTCGATGCCTGGCAGAGGCATCACGTCAGAACCAGTTGCGATAACGATGTTCTTGGTCTCAACGATGGAAGTGGAGCCGTCTTCAGCTTTCACTTCTACGCGGCCAGCGCCAAGCACACGGCCAACACCGCTGTGAACGTCGATCTTATTCTTTTTGAAGAGGTAATCGATGCCGGTTACGTTGCCATCGATGACTTTGTCTTTGTGTGCCTGCATTGCCTTCCAGTCCACTTTTGGCTTGGAAGTTTTAATGCCGAGGGTTTCAAAGCTGTGGCTTGCTTCCTCAAACATTTCAGAGGCATGCAGCAGGGCTTTGGACGGAATACAACCGATGTTCAGGCAAGTACCACCATGGGTCTTACGTTTCTCAACAACGGCGACTTTCATGCCGAGCTGAGCTGCCTTGATTGCACAAACATAACCACCCGGGCCTGTTCCGATGACAACGAGATCGTAGGACATTTGCTAATCCCTGTAAGTAGTCGGGGGAAGGCAGCGACGAGATAAGTGCGCCAATCCCCCTTTAAAGCAAATGTGCCCGGACAGTGCCGGGCACGCTTATATTAGAGGTCCAGAACCAGACGCTGTGGATCTTCAAGGCTCTCTTTAACGCGAACCAGGAAGGTCACTGCCTCTTTGCCGTCAACGATACGGTGATCGTAGGACAGAGCCAGGTACATCATCGGACGGATTTCGACCTGACCGTTGATTGCGACCGGACGCTCCTGAATTTTGTGCATGCCGAGGATACCGGACTGCGGTGCATTCAGGATTGGAGAGGACATCAGGGAACCGTAGACACCACCATTGGAGATGGTGAAGGTGCCACCCTGCATGTCTGCCATGGAGAGCTTGCCGTCACGGCCCTTACGACCGAGGCTGCCGATCTCTTTTTCGATCTCAGCGATGGACATCTGGTCAGCATCACGAACCACAGGAACAACGAGACCCTTCGGAGTGCCAACAGCAACGCCGATGTGTGCGAAGTTCTTGTAGATGATGTCGGTGCCATCGATCTCAGCGTTTACAGCTGGGATTTCTTTGAGAGCGTGGGTCACTGCTTTGGTGAAGAAACCCATGAAGCCGAGCTTAACGCCGTGCTTCTTCTCGAAGATATCCTTGTACTGCTTGCGCAGATCCATGATCGGCTTCATATCCACTTCGTTGTAAGTGGTCAGCATAGCCGCGGTGTTCTGAGCATCTTTCAGGCGGCGCGCGATGGTCTGGCGCAGCTTGGTCATGCGAACACGTTCTTCACGAACTTCATCAGCCGGAGCAGATGGTGCGCGAACAGCAACAGGAGCCGGTGCAGCAGCAGCTGCAGGAGCAGCGGTTACGCCAGCAGCTACAGCTGCGAGAACATCACCTTTGAGAACCTGACCGCGCTTGCCAGAGCCTGCAACCTGATCAGCGGAGAGGCCTTTTTCAGCCATCATTTTCGCTGCAGATGGTGCAGGAGGCATGCTGGAACCGGATACTGCTGGTGCAGGAGCAGCGGCAGCCTGAGCTGCTGCAGCAGCAACTGCTGCGCCTTCGCCTTTAGCGATTTTGCAGAGCAGGTTGCCTGGCTCAACGGTTGCGCCAGTTGCCTGAGCAATCTCAACAACAGTACCAGCAACTGGGCTAGGTACTTCCTGAGCAGCTTTGTCAGTTTCCAGTTCAACGAGAATGTCGTCTGCTTTGACAACATCACCCACCTTCACGGACCACTCGCCAACTTCAGCTTCGGTGACACTTTCACCAGCGGAAGGTACGAGAACTTCAATTGTCTCAGCAGCGGCAGCAGGTGCTGCAGATGCAGCTGGTTCAGCCTTAGCTGCCGGAGCAGCTGCTGCGCCAGCAGCGCCTTCAGCGATCGCGCCAAGAAGTGCGCCAACTTCAACAGTGTCGCCTTCTTTCACGTCGATGCTTTCCAGCTTGCCAGCAACAGGAGCAGGCACTTCAACAGTTACCTTGTCTGTTTCCAGCTCAACGATTGGTTCGTCTGCATTCACCGCATCGCCCGGTTTTTTGAACCATTGAGCGATTGTTGCCTCGGTTACGGATTCACCCAGAGTGGGTACTCGAATTTCCGTCGCCATTGTCTCTATCTCTTTTCGTTTCAGGGCCCCTGAAAGGCCTCTCGGACTTTACCTGATTACGAGGTACTTACTCGGCGAATGCATCGTCGAGGAAAGCTTGTAGCTGAGCCAAGTGCTTTGACATCAAGCCGGTTGCTGTTGCAGCAGCTGGTGGACGGCCAACGTAACGTGGGCGATGCACTTTTGCATTCACATGCTCCAGAACCCATTCAATGTACTGCTGAATGAAGAACCAGGAGCCCATGTTCTTTGGCTCTTCCTGACACCAGACTACGTCTGCATTCTTGAAGCGCGCCATCTCTACACATAGGGATTTGGTAGGGAATGGGTAGAGCTGCTCAACGCGGAGGATATAAACATCGTTGATGTTACGCTTCTCACGCTCTTCAAGCAGGTCATAGTAGACCTTACCAGTACAGAGGATCACGCGACGGATGTCTTCATCCTTCTTCAGCTCAACAGTTGAACCTGGGTTCGTCTGAGCATCATCGTGAAGGAGACGGTGGAAGCTCTCGTCTGCGCCAAAATCTTCCAGCTTGGAAACTGCACGCTTGTGGCGAAGCAGAGACTTCGGTGTCATCAGAACGAGCGGCTTACGAATATCACGCTTCAGCTGACGGCGAAGGATGTGGAAGTAGTTTGCAGGCGTTGTACAGTTCGCAACCTGCATGTTGTCTTCCGCGCACATCTGCAAGAAACGCTCAAGGCGTGCAGAGGAGTGCTCTGGGCCCTGGCCTTCGTAGCCGTGTGGTAGCAAGCAAACCAGACCAGACATACGCAACCATTTACGCTCACCAGAAGAGATGAACTGGTCGAACAGCACCTGAGCACCGTTTGCGAAGTCACCGAACTGTGCTTCCCACATGGTCAGCGCATTTGGCTCAGTCAGGGAGTAGCCGTATTCGAAGCCCAACACTGCTTCTTCAGAAAGCATGGAGTTGATTACTTCGTAGCGGCCCTGCTTTTCACCAACGTGGTTCAGCGGGATGTAACGGCCTTCGTCTTCCTGATCGTAAAGAACGGAGTGACGCTGAGAGAAAGTACCGCGCTCACAGTCCTGACCGGACAGGCGAACGGAGTGGCCTTCTTTCAGAAGAGAACCGAATGCGAGCGCTTCGCCCATTGCCCAATCGATACCTTCACCGGTTTCGATCATTTTGGCACGGTTGCTCATAAAGCGACGGATGGTGCGGTGTGCGTTGAAGTCGTCCGGAACGGAAGAGAGTTTCTCGCCGATAGCCTTCAGATCTTCGAAAGGCATGCCAGTAGAACCGCGGCGCGGCTCGTCGACTTCCTTAGCAACCTTCATCTTGGACCAACGACCGTCCAACCAGTCAGCCTTGTTTGGCTTGTAGGTCTGGCCAGTTTCGAACTCACGGTCCAGATGCGCACGCCAGTCAGCTTTTGCCTTCTCAACGTCTTCAGCGGACATCAGGCCTTCTTTGACCAGCTTGTCAGCGTAGATCTGCAGAGTTGTCGCGTGCTTACGGATCTTACGGTACATGATTGGCTGCGTGAACGCAGGCTCATCGCCTTCGTTGTGGCCGAAGCGACGGTAACAGATCATATCGATCACAACCGGACGACCGAACTTCTGGCGGTACTCAATCGCAATCTTCGCAGCGTAGGTAACAGCTTCTGGATCGTCGCCGTTTACGTGGAAGATTGGTGCTTCAATCACTTTCGCCACATCAGAAGGATATGGAGAAGAACGTGAGAAACGTGGATTGGTTGTGAAGCCGATCTGGTTGTTGATGATGAAGTGGATGGAACCACCGGTGCGGTGACCGCGCAGAGCGGACAGACCGAAACATTCAGCGACAACACCCTGACCAGCGAATGCAGCATCGCCGTGCAGAAGCAGCGGAAGAACGTTATCACGCTCAACTTCCGTTGTTTCTTTCCAGTCTGCCAGCTGGTCCTGCTTCGCACGTACCTTACCCAGAACAACCGGGTTTACGATCTCAAGGTGAGACGGGTTCGCAGTCAAAGACAGGTGAACGTTGTTGTTGTCGAAAGAACGGTCAGAAGATGCACCGAGGTGGTACTTCACGTCGCCGGAGCCTTCCACATCATCAGGAGCGTAGGAACCACCCTTGAACTCGTGGAAGATTGCGCGGTGAGGCTTGCCCATCACCTGAGACAGAACGTTCAGGCGGCCACGGTGTGCCATACCCAGAACGATGTCCTGCACGCCGAGAGCACCACCACGTTTGATGATCTGCTCAAGCGCAGGGATCAGCGCTTCACCACCGTCCAGACCAAAACGCTTGGTACCGGTGTATTTTACATCGAGGAATTTCTCGAAGCCTTCAGCCTCAACCAGTTTGTTGAGGATCGCCTTTTTACCTTCCGGTGTGAAGGCAACATGCTTGTCCGGACCTTCGATGCGCTCCTGAAGCCATGCTTTTGCAGCAGGATCAGAGATGTGCATGAACTCAACACCAAGGGTGGAGCAATAGGTCCGTTTCAGAATGTCCAACATCTCACGGATGGTGGCGAATTCCATACCCAGAACGTTGTCCAGGAAGATCTTCCGATCCCAGTCCTGTTCAGAGAAGCCATAGGTCGCGGGATGCAACTCTTCGTGGTCACCAGGAACAGCCAGACGGAGCGGGTCAAGATCAGCATGCAAGTGGCCGCGCATACGGTATGCACGGATCATCATGATAGCGCGGACACTATCACGTGTTGCCTGCAGCACCTGATCTTCGGTTAGCTCGACGCCATTTTTCTTGGCTGTGGACTTGATCTTCTTGCTGACTTCTTTCTCAGCAGGCCAATCGCCATCAAGAGCTGAAACCAGTTCACCGTTTGCTGGAACTGGCCAGTCAGAACGCTTCCAGGTCGCTCCGCGAGCTTCCTTGATTACGTCCTCTGGGTTGTCCTGAAGCGAAGAAAAGAATTCTTTCCACTCGGGATCGAGTGAATTCGGGTTTTCCTGATATTGAGCATAGAGCTCTTCAATATAAGGAGCGTTGGCGCCGTATAGAAACGACGTCAGCGCGAATACGTTGTTCGCGTCCTGCCGAGCCATCGTTTTTAAGCGGACTTTTGATCCGCCCTACTTTCTTTGGGCGGGTGTCACACACCACATACCCTTGGGTCCCGCGACTGACAGTAAGCCTGGGGACTTACTGCCTCCTCAAGGACTGTCGATGAAAGTGATTCACCGACAGTCGATTTAGTATGCCTCCTAAATAGTGTAGGAGGTGTAATTTTTAAGCGCCTTGCTTCAATTCTTCGAGAAGAGCAACAAGGGTTTTGCCAAGCTTCGCGGGGGATGGAGATACACGGATGCCCGCATCTTCCATTGCTGCGATCTTGTCATCAGCACCACCTTTACCACCAGAGATCACAGCACCTGCGTGACCCATGGTACGGCCTGGAGGCGCTGTACGACCTGCGATGAAACCAACCATTGGCTTCTTGCGGCCTTTAGCAGCCTGTTCTTTCAGCCACTCAGCAGCTTCTTCTTCAGCAGAACCACCGATCTCACCGATCATGATAATGGATTCTGTTTCTGGATCGTCCAGGAACAGGTCCAGCATGTCGATGAACTCGGTACCCTTAACAGGGTCACCACCGATACCAACAGCAGTGGTCTGGCCGAGGCCTTCCTGAGAAGTCTGGAACACAGCTTCATAAGTCAGGGTACCGGAGCGGGACACGATGCCAACATTACCCTTTTTGAAGATAGAACCAGGCATGATGCCGATTTTACATTCTTCAGGGGTCAGAACGCCTGGGCAGTTAGGGCCAAGCAGACGGCTGTTGGAGTTGTCGAGGCGAGCTTTCACCTTCACCATGTCTGCAACTGGGATACCCTCAGTGATACAAACGATGAATGGGATTTCTGCGTCGATTGCTTCGATGATTGCAGCTGCTGCACCTGCTGGTGGAACGTAAACTACAGAAGCGTTTGCACCGGTTGCCTCTTTAGCTTCTTTAACAGAAGCGAAGATTGGCAGTTCAGCTGCGGAATCGAGGCCAGAAGACCAAGTTTCGCCGCCTTTTTTAGGGTGTACGCCAGCAACCATTTTGGTGCCGAAGTATGCCAGTGCCTGCTCAGTGTGGAATGTGCCGGTTTTACCGGTCAGACCCTGAACAATAACTTTGGTGTCTTTATCTACGAGGATGGACATTATGCGACCTCCTTCACAGCAGCTACGATTTTCTGAGCTGCGTCATCGAGATCGTCAGCAGGAATAACATTCATGCCGCTCTCGTTGATGATCTTCTTGCCAAGCTCAACGTTGGTGCCTTCGAGACGCACAACGAGTGGAACCTGCAGGCCAACTTCTTTAACAGCAGCCAGCACGCCTTCTGCGATAACGTCACAGCGCATGATGCCGCCGAAGATGTTAACCAGAATGCCCTGTACGTTTGGATCAGACGTGATGATCTTGAACGCAGAGGTTACTTTCTCTTTGGTAGCGCCGCCACCAACGTCGAGGAAGTTTGCAGGCTCAGCACCATACAGCTTGATGATGTCCATGGTCGCCATAGCAAGACCAGCACCGTTCACCATGCAGCCGATATTACCGTCAAGAGCAACGTAAGCGAGGTCGTGCTTGGAAGCTTCGATCTCTTTTTCATCTTCTTCGGTCTTATCGCGCAGAGCAACGATGTCTTCGTGGCGGAACAGTGCGTTGCCGTCGAAGGATACTTTCGCATCCAGAACGCGCAGACGACCGTTTTCCATGACGATCAGTGGGTTGATTTCGAGAAGCGCCATATCCTTTTCTACAAATGCTTTGTAGAGGATCGGGAACAGCTTCATGCCGTCTTCGCGTGCTTCACCTTCAAGCTTGAGGGTGTCGCAAAGCGCAGAAGCTTTCTCTTCAGTCACGCCTTCCAATGGATTGATTGGCAGGGTGAGGATCTTTTCAGGAGTTGCGTGTGCAACTTCTTCGATGTCCATGCCGCCTTCGGTGGATGCTACGAAAGCAACCTGACCACAAGTACGGTCTACCAGAAGGGAGAGGTACAGTTCGCGATCGATGTCTGCACCGTCTTCGATGTAAAGACGGTTTACAACTTTACCTGCGTCACCGGTCTGAGCGGTTACGAGGGTGTTGCCAAGCATCTCATTCGCGTGGGACTCAACTTCGTCCTTGCTGAATGCCAAGCGAACGCCGCCCTTTGCGTCTGGGCCGAGTTCCTTGAACTTACCTTTACCACGGCCACCGGCGTGGATCTGGGACTTCACAACCCAAAGCGGGCCAGGAAGTTTATCTGCCGCAGCTTTTGCTTCGTCTGCGGAGAAAATTGCGACACCTTCAGCAACCGGTGCGCCGTATTCTTTCAGGACTGCTTTAGCCTGATACTCATGAATGTTCATCTGCACTTCCCATTCTAAGGGCCCTGCCGGAGCAGGAAGCTAGACTGGCAACGACAATTGCTGCCAGCCTTTCAGATCAAAGCTTGCCTGGCTTATGCCAGAGCAGGCTGGATTTTCTTACAAGCGTCAACGAGACCGTTTACGGAAGCAACGGACTTGTCGAACATAGCTTTTTCATCGCTATTGAGATCGATTTCAATGATACGTTCGATGCCATTTGCGCCGATAACGGTTGGCACGCCAACGTACATATCTTTCTGACCGTACTGACCATCAAGATGAGCCGCACATGGAAGAACGCGCTTCTTATCTTTCAGGTAGCTCTCAGCCATCTGGATAGCAGAAGCAGCTGGTGCGTAGAATGCGGAACCAGTTTTCAGCAGGCCTACGATCTCTGCGCCACCATCACGGGTGCGCTGTACGATTTCTTCCAGACGCTCTGCAGTGAGCCAGCCCATCTTAACCAGATCGGTCAGAGGCACACCTGCAACGGTGGAGTAACGTGTCAGCGGAACCATGGTGTCGCCGTGACCGCCAAGAACGAATGCGGTTACGTCTTCTACGGATACGTTGAATTCTTCAGCGAGGAAGTAGCGGAAGCGCGCGCTGTCCAGAACACCAGCCATGCCGACAACTTTGTTTGCTGGCAGACCAGAGAACTTCTGGAGAGCCCAAACCATTGCGTCGAGTGGGTTGGTGATGCAGATAACGAATGCGTCTGGTGCGTACTTCTTAATACCAGCACCAACCTGCTCCATAACCTTCAGGTTGATTTCAAGCAGGTCATCACGGCTCATGCCAGGTTTACGAGGAACACCTGCGGTCACGATGACGACATCAGCGCCTTCGATACCTTCATAGGTGTTGGTGCCAGACAGACCTGAGTCAAAGCCATCAACCGGAGAAGATTCTGCCAGGTCCAAAGCCTTACCCTGAGGCATACCTTCAGCGATATCGAACAGAACGATATCACCCAGTTCTTTCAGACCAGCGAGGTGTGCAAGTGTGCCACCAATCTGACCAGATCCAATCAAAGCAATCTTGTTGCGCGCCATGAGGAGCTCCCCTTTACGTAACATAGAACCATGATATATGGTGCCTATTTGTCGCAGTGGGTAGCGTTTTTGACGCATGTGCGCAACCCAAATGAAGCACACATCCGCGTTATTTTCCGTAAAATGACGTTTTTTTAGCAGTTTGGATAAGCTCTCAATACGTCATTTCTGAAAATATTTAAATTTTTTCATTTTTAGGTATTCTGCTCATGCATCAAGTACTCTTCCGAACGCATTTCAATGAGCCGCGAAGCAGTCCGATCGAACTCAAAAGCTTCCGTTCCAGAAGAGGCAACATAGAGGTCTTGCGGCTCTGCGCCTGCCTGAATCACGAGATGGACGTGATTGTCATATAGCGTATCGATCAGATTAATGAATCGCTTAGCCTCATTCCGACGTGTCTTGTCCAGGACGGGCACATCTTCGAGGAAAACTGTGTTGAAAGCATGTGCAATACGCAGATAATCGGATGGTCCCAGTGGGGTGCAGCAGAGCTCCTGGAATGTGAACCAGGCAATCGCACTACAAGTCCGGCTTACCGGGATTTTCCGGCCTTTGTTTTCCAGCTCAACCAGATGGCATTGAAGGCCATAAGTCATGCTGTCCCAGAGCTTCTCCATGCGCTGCAGGCTTTCCGGGCCTAGCGGCTCCAGGTACGTGTCTGAGCCGGAGAGCTTTTCAAGGCGATAATCAGTAGGGGCATCAAGGTGCAGAATATTCATCCGCTCGTTCAGAGAACGGATGAATGGAAGAATGTGATTTCTATTCAGTCCGTCCTTATAGAGCTCGTCTGGCACAACGTTTGAGGTACACACGACGACAACACCGGCTTCAAACAACTTGCCAAACAAACGTCCGAGCAACATAGCGTCAGCAATGTCCGTGACAGTGAACTCGTCAAAGCAAAGGAGGCGCGTTTCGCTGGCGATCTGCTCGGCAATCGGGATGATTGGGTCGCGATCCTTGATGGTGCCAGCGCTGATCTGCTTTCGGACGATAAACACGCGGTCATGAACCTCCTCCATGAACTCGTGAAAGTGAGAGCGGTGCTTCTTAGGCTCTGGGCTTAGATCGAAGAACAGATCCATAAGCATGGTCTTGCCGCGCCCAACGGAACCCCAAACATAGAGCCCCTTGGTGAACTCTTGCTCTTCCTTGCCTTTGCTAAACAAGCGCCCCAGCAGGCCCTTCTTCTCTTCCGGCTTTCGCTGCGCCATTTCGGCTGTCAAAGCATCAAGAGATTTTGCCAC
Source organism: Pseudovibrio sp. SCP20 (assembly GCF_057774105.1). Taxonomy (NCBI): domain Bacteria; kingdom Pseudomonadati; phylum Pseudomonadota; class Alphaproteobacteria; order Hyphomicrobiales; family Stappiaceae; genus Pseudovibrio; species Pseudovibrio sp. SCP20. The sequence goes on from NZ_JBYMDH010000002.1 coordinate 267,740, forward strand.
CTGAATCTGCGCTGGGTCCGCTTCCAGATCGCCTCGCGCGACCATTGCTTCATAGTTGGCAAGGACGGTTGTTAGGTTAGACGTATTCTCAAGCACGGAGCTCACATTCCTTAAGCTGATTTTTTGAAGGGCAAATCACCCGGCCTATTGGGCATATTTGCCCATGGCATAATGGAGAGCGCTACCCAGACGCAAGTACAATAGGGTTTATTCGTAAAACCAATGCCTCACATCTCATCAAAATCTACGGCGCACTTGCACAAACACAAAAAGCGCTGCGCCTGATATCAGCGCAACGCTTCTAAACTTATAAGATCATCAACTGATGATTAGCGGGCGAAGTTGATTGGAGCACCGTTCGCTGTCTGGCCGGAGAAGTTGGTTCCGCCACCAGAAAGAGTCGCTACATTTCCGCCGCCAGCATCTTTCAGAACAACCTGATTGCCATTCAGATTCCATGCGGAGATCTGAGAGAGTGTCGCATCGCTACAGCCGCGGGTGTTCGCGCGGTAGCCGCCACTCCATTTGGTCAGGGTCATGAAGAGTTTACAGTTGTCGCCGCCAGAAGAAACGCTCCAGCCGCCCAGCAGGTCAGTCCGGCCTACGGAACCGCCTGTTGCATTCACGTTCGGAGCAGGTGGTGCAGAAACAACCTGAGAGTTAGCGTTTGCGTCCTGACCATCAACCAGGATCTGGCCTTCAGAGCCTGGCTGACCAGGTGTGATCGGCGACAGTGTCTGGCCTTCGATTGGTGAGATCGGGGAAGCAGGCAACGGAGAGACATAGCTACGGGTATACGTCGTCCGTTGGCACGCCATAGTGGAAAGTGCAATTACAGAAACAAATGCAATCGTCAAACTACGATTCATAGTGGTGTCATCCCAGCCTTGTGAATTAAGGCGTATTAACCATAAAGACCTTAAGAAACTGCCCCTAAAACATGGCAGGTGAAAGGTTTAGCACTCAAAAAAATGTGAGTTTCCCACTGAAACCCCTGTTTCCTAGGGGAAATATGCGAAAATCTGACAACTACGATAAAGCATTGGGCCAGTGAAGCTTAACAAGCGGCACGCCAATTCAGAGAATCACTAGAAAATACCTTAGATGAGATTGCGAGATCTATAGATTCTTTAATTTTGCGGAATGCATCTGTGGCCTCTTTTATGTTCCGCGGCATGTTTTCATCTAGACAGATGTCCCAGTTCATCTTCACAGGTTGCCCAGGCCACATTGGTTGCTTGTCAAGAAGCACGCTTGTCTGAAGGCTTATTATGTAATCAGGCTGAGGTGCGTGCGGCAGCGAAAAAATGGTCCACGGCTTGGGATGAAGGCCACTCTCATCCATTCCATTGGTGAAAAGGACCTTCTGCGTTAATGAAACCATCTCCTCGCGAGGCAAAGGCCCTGCAGAGAAGGCCCGCAACTCACCCATGGATGTGTGATTCAAATAGGCCTCAGCCGCCAGGCTCAGAAACGAGTTATCTACGCATACAAACAGTACATTTGCCTTGGTCATAGGCACGCCTCCACTGGAGCGCCGGACAGTGTCCAATCATTCGGTGTCATACGGTTCGAGCACTTCATAGTGCCCTTTTTCTTCGGATCGATGACAACCGAACGGTGCGCTTAAAAAAATGCGATTGATTTTGGAATGAGCGAAGCCAAGGCGCGGAAATATTCGCCATATTGACTTCAAACCTAAGTGAACTCAGTTCACTTTGCTTCTCTACGCCTGTATAAAGGCTCCGATTTTCTTGATCTTGTTTGGAGCTTGCACAATGTCTTTTCCTTTATGGACAATTTTGATTGCCGGTCTGATGCCATGGCTATCTGTTCTTCCTGCCAAATTTTCGCGCAAATTCGACAATGCCAATCCAAGAGATCCTGAGTACTGGAAAGAAGGTTTCCGCCTGCGTGCCCGTTCCGCTGAGGTCAACGGCTACGAAGCATTTCCTCTTTTCGCAATTTCAGTTCTCGTTGCCCTTGCTTATGGCGGCAACCCAGACTGGATCGAAAGATTGTGCGGCCTGTTCATCGCGATGCGTCTTCTTTACATCGCCTGCTATTGGCTCAACCGCGCGACCTTGCGCTCTCTGGTCTGGTTCGTAGGATTGGTCTGTTGTGTTGCGCTGTTCACGTCTCCGGCGTGGTCTTAACAGCAAGCGCTGAGGGTCATAATCCCCGCGATTTCAAGGTATTGCGAGAAAGGTAAAGACCTTTCTTGCGCAAACTGGCGCAGTTCTGCAGTTTCCGCAGCTCAGTAATCGCGAGAAGTAAACAAGCGGCCTTATCAGCCCCTTTAGTTTTTAGGGACGACTGCCCACTTCAGGAAGAATCTATCTGCCTGAGACGCTGTTTCTTGTGTGAACGCGCGTCGACGACGAGCCAACAAGGCGGGCCCGGCCTCCAGCTCTGACAGGATCAGATCATTGATTGCGCCTGCTGGACGAACAACATCCTTGATCATTCCAGCTTCACTGCGCTCAACCAGTTCTTCGATTTCACCGCGAAGGACTGGACGAATGAAGGTCGCTTCCGCGATTTCCATCAGGCGTGAAGGCGGAACGCCTTGATAGCGATTCTGGTTGTACCAGCGCAGGACTAGCGAGGAACGGATAAGATCATAAAGTCGCTCAGGAACGATCTCTGTCAGTGAAACCCCATCGAACCTGTGTTTTTGGCGCTCCAGCCTGTTGTAATGATAGAGGGCGAAACGGACAGGGTCGCAGTACTCAAGTGCGAAGGAAACCAGGGACTTCGGAAACTCATCGTGGCCTGCATATGGATCTTTCAACTGAACCCAGTCCAGAGGCTCAGGATTACCCTTTAGCAGAGCGATCAGCGTCTTCTTCAGATCCCATCCAGACACGTTTGCTGGTGTGTTTACGTCAACTTCCAACGTGTCTTCGGCCGGGAAAAGGGAGAGGTAGTGCTCAATTGACCGAATGTAGATGAACCGGCAATTGGCGTAGTAGTCCTCGGACTTCTTATTGAGGTACAGGTGCGAAAGATCACCCGCGTGCAGAACACGCAGATTTCTCTCGTTTTCTAAATCACGAAAGCTCTTTTCAAGCTCAAAAAATACAGAAGAGCTTTCCGAACCAACCTGTGAAGGTGCACCCACCAATATTGCCTACCTGAAATCTAAGAGGCTTCCCCTCGTTGCACTTACCCTTGAACGCAATTCAGGGCAAGTGCACACGAGCAGTTTGCTCTCTAAGTTTTAGGAAAACAGAGAGGCATTGTGAAGATGTGCAGCGTCTTACTTCGCTTCTTCCAAAAGAGCATCAAATGCGCTCAGAGCTTCTGCGGCGTACATCAGGGAAGGTCCGCCGCCCATATAAACCGCTACGCCGAGCGCTTCCATAAGCTCTTCACGGGTTACACCGTACTTGATGCAAGCTTTTGCGTGGTAGCCCAGACATGCATCGCAGCGTGCAGCCACACCAATTGAAATTGCGATGAGTTCTTTCTGCTTTGGCTCAAGAGCACCGGTTCCGATCGCGCTTTTCGCGATTTCGCCAAATCCCTTCATTACGCCAGGGATGCCTGGGCGAAGTTCAGCGAGGCGACCGTCGGTTTGTTTTAGAAATTCTTGCCAATTCTCTACAGCCATGCTTCGACTCCTTTTATATTAGATATTACTAATACTAATAATTCACCGAAACCCAACAATGATAAAAATCAAAGAAATCACGCATATCGTATTAATATCATTCGTGTTTTTACATAATTTGCCTGTTAATGTGACGCTAACGTCATTGCAATCTTTACTCAGCTATGATTACTGAAGGAACTCTCGTTTTTTCATTTCGGAAATTAAGATGTCCATCGCAGAAATCCTGACTGCAAAGGGCCGTGCTGCTGACCTTCTCAGCGCTGCCCGTGATGCATTCCTCTCCCAAGGCTACAAGAAGACCTCGGTGAGCGAAATTGCTGATGCCTCAGGCATTTCGATGGCGCACATCTATAACTTCTACCCCAGCAAGATTGATCTTGCCTGCGCAGTGGTTGCAGCAGAGGTGGTGAAGCTTGTGGCACGTCTTGAAACTGCGACAGACCCCAATGCCAGCGCGTCTGCACGCCTCAGCAAGTTCCTTTTGATGGAGTTTGAAGAGACATACCGGTTGCTGGAACTTAATCAGGGATTGGCTGACTGCCTGCAAGTGCTTGAACGCAAACGCCCGGAAGACTTTGAAGAGCTGTTCCGGCTTGTTCGTCAGCCGATGCATACGATCCTCCATTCCGGCAACCTTGCTGAAGAGTTTGACCTGCGTGAGGTTAGTCAGGTTGCGCGGAACATCCATGCAGCCACAATGAAGTTCCGGTTCCCTCAGCTACATAGCCAGGAACCCTATGACATTCAGCGCAAAGAGTGCATTGGCGTTATCAAGCTTGTGCTGAAAGGTGTTGAACGGCGCTAGAGAGTCGCTGATTTTTCGTAAACCGCATTCAATGGCGTTGACTGTTTCGTAGGGATTGCAGATTTCGCTCCCTTGAAACTTATAAAACAGCACGTACGCACTTGTCATTTCGAACTAGCATTAACGCAAATTTTCCTTTTTAAAATCAAGTATTTATAAAGATCACAGTTCTAGACTTATTTGTATCAAGTTACCTATCACGTCTGATTTTTTAGCCGTGTCATCCTCTTGCGTATTTTGGGGGAACCAATGAGTCGCTTAAGAGTATTTGCGTTTGCGGTATTGGGATTGCTCGGCTTCAGCAGCCATTCCTATGCTGTTGAATATCCACCCGGTGTTGAGGTGGAAGAACCCTATGAAGTTTATGAGGAAGAAGTTGTCGACGGGCTGATCACCCCGCCTGAGTATGACTGGGATGGTTTTTATCTCGGTGTTCAGGGCGGTTGGGCTCGCCTGCATGGCACGAACCGCTTCAATAACAGTGGCTCTCAGTACAATGGCGGCACTGTCGGTCTGTATGGCGGTTACAACTACACCTACCAGAACATTCTGATCGGCGTAGAAGGTGAAGGTGCCTATTGGGCCTTTGGTGAGCGTTCACGTGGCGAGATGTCCTTGCGCTCCGATTACTTCGCAGCAGCCAAGATCCGAGCTGGCCTGACTTATGACTGGTTCATGGCCTATGTGACTGGTGGTGCAGCAGTTTCGACCTTCCGCGCCTCAAATCCAAACTTCGGACCCGGCACAGACAGCAACACAATGCTGGGCTGGGTTGGCGGTGCTGGCCTTGAAATGTTTGTTACAGAGCGGATTATCGTGCGCCTCGACTATGAACGCATCGTATTCCCGGGCCGCAGTTTCACCGTAGGTGGTACACGCTTCAAGGAAGACATCGACAGCGATGCAATCCGACTGGGTGTCTCCTACAAGTTCTAGGCTATCAGAGTCTCAAATGAAAAAAGCCGCCTCATTTCAGTGGGGCGGCTTTTTGTGTTCTGATAGGTCGCTTGAACTCTGATTAGACGCGGCGCTCAACCATCATCTTCTTGATCTCAGCAATTGCCTTTGCAGGGTTCAAACCCTTAGGACATGCCTGAGAACAGTTCATGATAGTGTGGCAGCGGTACAGACGGAATGGATCTTCCAGATTGTCCAGACGCTCACCGGTTGCCTCATCACGGCTGTCGATCAGCCAACGGTATGCCTGCAGCAGGATAGCTGGACCGAGGTAACGGTCGCCATTCCACCAGTAGCTTGGGCAAGATGTGGAGCAGCAAGCACACAGAATGCACTCATAAAGACCATCCAGCTTCTGACGGTCTTCGTAGGACTGCAGCCATTCTTTTTCAGGCTCAGGTGTGGTGGTTTTCAGCCATGGCTCGATAGAGCGGTGCTGCGCGTAGAAGCGTGTCAGATCCGGCACAAGGTCCTTCACAACAGGCATGTGCGGCAGAGGGTAGATCTTGACGATCTCGTGGGAACATTCGTCCGCACCCTTTGTACATGCCAGTGTGTTGGTTCCGTCGATGTTCATCGCACAGGAACCACAGATACCCTCACGACAAGAACGGCGGAAGGTCAGTGTAGGATCGACCTTGTCCTTGATGTAGATGAGTGCGTCCAGAACCATAGGGCCACACTCGTCTGCATCAACGTAGTAGGTGTCGATGCGCGGGTTGCGACCATCGTCCGGAGACCAGCGGTAGATGCGGTACTCACGTACGTTGGTGGCGCCTTCTGGTTTCGGCCAGACCTTGCCCTCTCCCATCCGGGAGTTTTTTGGCAGTTGGAATTCAGCCATAACAGTTACTCCTGGTTTCGGCGCCTTAGTAGACGCGGGCTTTCGGTGCGATCTTCTTCATGTCGATGCCACCCTGTTCGTAGGTGGTCAGCGGCTCAAGAACAACCGGACGGTAGCTGAGCGTCACCTTACCATCTTCGGAGAGATGGGAGATGGTGTGCTTGCGCCATTCGTCATCGTTACGACCACCTAGAGGACCATCTTTGTAGTCTTCACGAGCGTGCGCGCCACGGCTCTCTTTACGGGCTTCAGCGCCGTAAACAGTGGTGATCGCGTTGGCCATAAGGTTTTCGAGTTCGAGAGTCTCGACCAGATCAGAGTTCCAGATCATAGAGCTATCGGAAACGTGCAGATCGCTCAGTTCACCCCAGATTGCGGAGATGCGCTCACAACCCTGCTCCAGGCTTTCCTGAGTACGGAACACCGCAGCATCTTCCTGCATGGTCTTCTGCATCTTCAGGCGCAGGTCAGCGGTTGGAGTACCACCCTTCGCAAAGCGAAGCTTGTCGAAGCGCGCCATGATCTTCTGGCTGCTTGCTTCGTTTGGCTCTGGGATTGGAGCTTCGCGGTCAATCACTTCACCAGCGCGAATTGCTGCCGCACGACCGAACACAACAAGGTCAATCAGGGAGTTGGAACCGAGGCGGTTTGCACCGTGAACGGATGCACAGCCAGCTTCACCAACAGCCATCAGACCCGGCGCAACTGCGTTTGGATCGTCTTTGGTTGGGTTCAGCACTTCACCCCAATAGTTGGTTGGAATACCACCCATGTTGTAGTGAACGGTTGGCAGAACCGGAATTGGAGCCTTGGTTACATCAACGCCTGCGAAGATGCGTGCGCTCTCGGAGATGCCTGGAAGACGCTCTGCCAGCAGGTCAGGATCGAGGTGATCCAGATGCAGGAAGATGTGGTCTTTGTTTTTGCCAACACCACGGCCTTCGCGGATTTCCATTGTCATACAACGGGAAACAACATCGCGGGATGCAAGGTCTTTTGCGGAAGGTGCGTAACGCTCCATGAAGCGCTCACCTTCGGAGTTCACGAGATAACCACCTTCACCGCGAGCACCTTCAGTGATCAGACAGCCTGAGCCGTAGATGCCGGTTGGGTGGAACTGAACGAACTCCATATCCTGCAGAGGTAGGCCCGCACGTGCGATCATGCCGCCGCCGTCACCAGTACAGGTGTGCGCGGATGTTGCAGAGAAGTATGCGCGGCCATAACCGCCGGTCGCCAGAACAACCATCTTCGCAGAGAAGCGGTGAATGGTGCCGTCGTCGAGGTTCCATGCAATTACGCCCTGACACACGCCGTCGTCGGACATGATCAGATCGAGTGCGAAGTACTCGATGAAGAAGTCTGCGTTGTGGCGCAGAGACTGGCCATAAAGCGTATGCAGGATTGCGTGGCCTGTACGGTCAGCAGCTGCACAGGTGCGCTGTACCGGAGGACCTTCACCATAGTTCTGCATGTGGCCGCCGAATGGGCGCTGATAGATCTTGCCTTCTTCCGTACGGGAGAATGGCACACCGTAGTGCTCAAGCTCATAAACCGCTTTTGGGGCTTCACGAGCGAGGTATTCCATCGCATCAGTGTCGCCAAGCCAGTCAGAGCCCTTCACAGTGTCATACATATGCCACTGCCAGCAGTCAGGTGTCATGTTCTTCAAGCTTGCTGCGATACCACCCTGCGCTGCCACAGTGTGGGAGCGGGTTGGGAACACCTTGGAAATACAAGCTGTCTTCAAGCCCTGCTCAGCCATGCCGAGCGTTGCACGGAGGCCTGCGCCACCAGCACCAACAACCACAACGTCAAACTTGTGGTCTACAAACTCATAGGCCTTACCGCTCTGGCTCGGCGCTGTTGCTACACCGGTTTGTTCAACCATTGAGATCAGCCTCCGAAGCTGATTTTGAGCACTGCAACTACGGAGCTGAGTGCAATAATAGAAACGAAGAAGATGTTACCCATGAGCAGAAGGAGTTTGAGGCCTTCGGAGTGAATGTAATCTTCGATGATAACCTGCATGCCCAGCTTCATGTGCAGGCAACCCACCAGGATTACCAATAGCAGCAAGATGGAAATGACCGGATTTTGAAGCGCTTCAGTGAAACTCGCATAATCAGCACCCTGAAGGGCGATAACGAGGATAACAAAGAAGGAAATCAGAAATACGTTGGCTACAGCGGTTACACGCTGGCGCCAGAAGTGTGTTGTGCCATCTTTGGCAGAACCAAGGCCGCGTACTTTAGCGAGGGGGGTGCGCATATCGGACATCGGTTTCTCCTTTAAGCAACGATAAAGCCAATGATCCAGAGGATCACTGTGAGGCTTACGGAGCCAATGATTGTTGCGCGAGCCATCCAGTTCGCTGCAGACAAGTCAAAGCCATGACCCATGTCCCATACAAAGTGGCGCAAACCGCCCAGCATGTGATGCACAAGAGCCCAGGTGAATCCGAAGAGGACGAGTTGGCCCAGGAAGGAACCGAATACATCCATCGCGAACTGATAGGATTCAGGACCTGCTGCTGCACAGACAAGCCAGAACGCCATCAGGATCGTTCCGAAGTAAAGCGCCGCACCGGTGATGCGATGCAAAATAGACATCACCATCGTCACGATCGGCTTATAGATCTGAAGATGGGGCGACAATGGCCTGTTGGCCTTGAGGTCAGCGTTCGCCATAAATCTCTCTCCCGTCCCTAGTTTAAGTTACGCTTACGTAAACGTAACAAAACAAGGCGTTGTATGAGGTTCTAATACCTTCAGTTTCTGGGTGCGTCAAAGCATCCTATGCGACTAAATGCTTTTTCTACTAGGTTTGCCCTCAAAATTGGCCGAAATGATTAGATTTTGCGGTGTAAACTTTGTTAGTTTCTATGTGATCAAGTAACAAGAAACTGCCTATTTATTATCTTGAGTTTTGGGCTCATATTTTATTTTACTGAAATTACCGAAAATTTTTCAGAAAATCACTTAAAGTCAAATTACGTTTACGTAAACTTTATTTAACGTGAATGAGCTGACACAACCCACATCAGCAAGAAATAGAGCAACTGGTTTCGATATCCAGTTTAGCCATCAAAATTGTCTTTTGCGCCACTTCTGAACCACTCCCCATCTCACAGGCACGCCCCTTCTGCGTCTTAGTTTCAAGCGATGGCTTACATCGCCACAAACAACATCCGAAAAGGAGACAATGATGAGCTACAGATGGGCCAAAGACACGCATACATTCCGGGTGGATGAGCAGCATAATTGTCTTGAAGGCATTTTTGATGGTGATGCCTCGCTTACGTCCAGCGTCTGTTACTCAGACCACATTGCTTATGAGCCGGGAGAAAACATTTTGATGCCCGACGGCGTATGGGCCCAGGAAGGCTACATGACCACCAACCCAACACGGCAAGGTCTTGGCTATATGCTCAGCTTTGCTGCTGCCTCAGTTGCGATCCGCGATCGGATCAACTTCATCTACATTTCATCAGGTAGCATTGATGGTGGTGGATCTGCGTTGATCAAGAAGCTTAGCGGCAAGCTGAACATGGATCTGGAGTTCAGAACTAGCAAAGGCAACAGTGTCAAACTGCCTGGTTATCTCATCCGCACCACCGACATGATCAAGCTCTCTGCTGAAGGCTGGCAGAACAAGGGTTGGAAGCTCGTGGAGGCACGTGACTAAGTTTGCAAGCTAAGGCGGAGCATGAACAAGCCGCTCCACCGAAGCTATCATCTTACTATAGAGTGAACTCACAATACTCCACGCCGCTCTCGTAGAGTTTTGAGGAGAGGCAGGTTAGATCGATCCGTTCGGAGACATTAGCGAATAGCGGCGTGCCGGCTCCGCATAGGACAGGAGCTACTTTCAAACGAAGGACGTCGATTAGTTTGCTTTTAGCCAGCAGGCCAGCAAACATTCCGCCACCGCATAGATAGATGTCACCGCCCTGCTCGTTCTTCAGCTCCTCAACGCGTGTAGCGAAGTCAGCTCTGACGGTCTCCACCTCCGCATCTTGAGGCAACTGAATTCCTTCTGAGAAAATCAGATGGCGCATATGGGGGTAAGCTTTTGCACCAGCAGGAAGACCAAACTGGTAGCCGAACTCATAGGTATGACGCCCCATGATCACTGTGTCATAGGTTGATAGACGCTCGTTATAGGCATCTACATGTTCACCTGTGTGCGGGAAGATTGAAACATCGCCGTTTGGGCCAGCAATAAAACCGTCGCGACTTACGGCGACGTCATAGATAACGCGTCTCATAAAGACTCCATCAAAACAAATAGGCAACAAACACCAGCCGCGCTGAACGCAGCAGTGCATCTGATTAGAATTTGGGTTGCCTTAGTTGTTCACTGACAGAGTCCTCCTCATTGCTTGGCGTTAGGTTGAAACAGATTTCTCGGCAGGTCAACCTGCCAAGACTTCGAAGAGACGATGACGTAGAGATTTCGAGCTGCTGTGGCGCCGCGGTAACAAATCAAGCAGTTCAACACTCCCTGACTTTTCGTAAAACAGCGGTTTTCAGAGTGCTTTTTCCATGTATTGTACCGTCTTCCCCTTTCCTTCCAGTTCAGCTTTACCGACGACTTTGAAACCCAAAGAGGCATGGAAAGCGTCTGAAGCTGGATTGGGAGGATCTGAGTTCACCTCGCAGACGACACGCTCGTACCCCTTCGCCTTTGCGAACTGAAAGAGGTCATCATAGAGCTTTCTGGCGATGCCCTGCCCACGTGCAACCTTGGAAATTACGATGCGATCCACATAAAGGAAGTTGTCGTAGTGCTCACAGAACCATCTGAAATTGATGGAAGAATAGTCGCCGCCCTGATCATAGGTGATCAGCAGGCCAGCATCGTTGTCTGCGACTTTCACATAGGTCGCCTTTTCGATCAGCTCCGCGAAACCATCCTGTGTCAAAGAGGAGAGCTCGACAGCATGCTCCTCATTTAGAGCATGCGTCCAGGTTAGATCGTCAGCAATAAAGCTTCTAATAGCAAACACACCTGTTTCCTGTTATTTCTTAAAATTGTAGTATTCTTCGCCGTTAAACGGATAAATTGCGTTTCGTACGGAGTGTCTTGAAGACGTGCACCATAAAGATTGTTGCGAAGAGTGGCGTGATGAGGTTGACGATCGGAATAGCCAGCACGAACGCAACGATGAGGCCTGCAGCAAACACAGTTCCACCTTGTGATCTGCGGAAGGCTTTTGCCTCCTGCACTGGCATGAACCGCATGGCTACGAACTCAAAGTATTCGCGCCCCAGCAAATAGCCGTTTACCAGCAAGAATGCGATCTGGCCGATGCCAGGAACAAAGAAGAGCATCAAGGCGAAGATGTTTGCGATGATTACAACACCAACAAAACGCAGAGCGGTAACAATGGACTCGCCAAGAGGCAGCGCCTTACCCGGCTTGTCATGCGGGTAAGAACGTTCTTCAACGAGATCTGAGATCTGGTCCTGATAAAACGCGACCACCATCGCGGAGACTGGGGCGAGGATGTAACCAAGACCGATCAAGGCGCCGATGCCAGTCAGGATACTGACTGTCGTGTCCTGCCAATTCTCTGGAAGGTCAATGAAGTAACCGACCAAACCCTGAATAGCGATCCAAGCTACGAGGAGAAGAAGCAGAGTGAGCCCTAAGGCTTTGAAAAATATGCTTCTGAAATGGGGTTCGAAAACCTGCGAAAATGCTTTGATTGCTGCCGATAACATCTCTTGCGCCGAATTCTTGAAAACAAATGGCACTCAGAGCTCGGCACGCTCACACATCCCGCTCCAAGTCGTTGCTTTAAGTGTATTTGGATCTGAAATGCCCAAACACATTCCAGAGTTACGCACTAGATAAGCATTTCAACTAGCAGCAACAAGAGCCAGAGCTGTTAAAGCAGCCTGCCAATCGTCAAGATCAACAGGCTGCGTCGCTTCGTGATTAAAGGTGGCGCAAAAGTTAAGTGGCGAGTTCCATCTCATCAATCAGCTGCCACTTCAGGCTTTCAATGTCAGCCTTGCAAGCCTCGAGGTCAGCCGGATCAAATCTGAACCAACAACCGCCTCCGACATTTGCAGGTTGATCAAATGCGCGGTCGATTGCGTTATTGGCGAGGTGACACTTGAGCAGCGTTCCTACTCCACCATGGCCCGAAAAGAGCACTGGCTCGCCGCTTGGGATGGTGGTCAGAGCTTTCTTGATCGCATCCACTACGCGGCTCTGGGCATCCAAAGCGCGCTCCCAACCGCGTACGCTGACTGCGGGGCGACTGAAGAACTCATCGGCGACCTTTTCAAATTCATCCGGCTCCAGGAAGCCGGTTGAACTGCGATCATTCTCATGAAGACCAGGAGCCGTGATGAGCTCGATCCCCAGATGGTTCGCGATGATCTGGCCGGTTTCAATCGCCTTCTTTTCGCGGCTGGCAATAACGTGATCAATCTCCAAAAGCCACGGCTGACGCAGGCCTTGTTCTAAGCGTTCCCGACCTTTATCCGACAAATCCCAGTGCGGGACCGGGGTTGCCGGATCGATGTAAACGTTTGGGTGGGTCAGATATATGCAGTAAGTCATGGCACCTCCCCGGTGCCATCAGGCACCTGCTAAACAACCACTGGCTCTAGTCGACCATGGGTCATTGTTCCTCGATAAATTTCTTGATCAAATGATGCGCGATAGAGATGTCAGGGGGACAAATTAATCCTGACTCCGCTTCGCCTTGGAGCATCTTCAGTGTCTCCTCTTTGGAAAACCACTGACAATCCTGCATTTCTTCATAGTCGATATTCAAGTCCGTCGTCAGCGCTTCACCGTGGAATCCGATCATAATATTTGATGGGAAAGGCCATGGCTGGCTGGCGACGTATTTCACGGTGCCGACTTTAACGCCTGCTTCTTCAAAAACTTCACGGCGGACGGCGTCTTCAAATGTCTCACCCGGCTCTACGAAACCTGCGAGTGTGGTGTAGACATTTTCCATCAGATGGTATGGGCGCCCCATCAGGCATTTATCCCCGTGGGTGATCAACATTATCACCGCAGGGTCCGTTCTTGGGAAATGCTGCGCGGAGCAAGACGGGCAATCACGGCGATATCCAGCTTCAGCGAGTTCAGTTGGCTTACCGCACTGGGAGCACATCTTATGGGTTGAGTGCCATTTGCCCATTGAGGCAGCCTGAGCCATCATGCCCAGCACTCGCTGACTTGTAGCGCGCTTCATTGCAATGCCGCGCAGGCCGTAGGCAGCGTATGGGCCAATTTTTTCCAGTTCTTCGTCAATCGTTTCCGGGTCAGTGGAGTAACGCAGGCCGAAGTGTGGGCGGTTGCCGTCGCTCTCATCAATGCCGAGGAAAATCGTCGTGGCATCGGTGATGCCCAACAGGTTGATCACCTCCGCAGAGTGGAGAAGAGGCTGATTGGCGTCGTCCTTATTAAAGATAAAACTGTCGTTTGCCTGGATCAGAAAACGTGTTTCCGGCGCAGCTCTGAGCGAATTAACCCATTCTGTATCCTTACGTTTTTCCCCACAGCGATTAAGTGAATTGGCAGAATAGCAAAGAGCAGCAGAGGCGTCGTACACCTCAGTTGTTTCGGCCAGCATTTCGAATTCCTTAAATTATAAAATTATGCAAAGTGAACCCGAGATACCGCTGAATTGCAATGTCGCGACGACATTTTGTGATTTCTGTTTCATCAGATTGATCGGAAGATTCACAGTCTCGTCCACAGTAGCGAGCGGTAAACATCAATGAACGCTTGCAAATTTCAGGCAAAACGCCCATATACACGGCCGGGAGGTTGGTGGTGGACGAGCCACTCGCCAACCGGGTCAGGTCCGGAAGGAAGCAGCCCTAACGAGTCCATGGCACGGGTCATCGTGCCAGCCTCCCACCTATTTTCCCCGCGCCCATACTCGACAAGCGGCCGGTCTTCGTCTTGAATGGCCGGGAACAAGTTTTACCTTGCCTTTGAAGTGGCTGAGGATTTGGGCGACATGGACGGAATAGACCTTCAGGAAGAGCACCAGACAACAACAGGCGCGGAAGACAAATCTTCCAGCAGCGATGGTGCTTATCGCGTTCTCGCCCGTAAGTATCGACCAAGCACGTTCGATGATCTTTATGGTCAGGAGCCGATGGTTCAGACTCTGCAGAATGCATTTGAGACTGGACGTATCGCACAAGCATGGATGCTGACTGGTGTTCGCGGTGTCGGCAAAACGACCACTGCGCGTATTCTAGCGCGTGGTCTCAATTACGAGATACCGGGCGAAATTGATAAGCCTACCATCCACTTAGACAAACCAGGCGTTCACTGTCAGGCGATCATGGAAGGTCGCCATGTGGACGTGATTGAGATGGATGCGGCGTCGCATACGGGTATTGGCGACATTCGTGAGATTACCGAGGCGGCGCGGTATCGGCCTGCGAATGCGCGGTATAAAGTGTACATCATCGATGAGGTGCACATGCTTTCTAATGCGGCGTTCAACGGGTTGTTGAAGACGCTGGAAGAGCCGCCGGAGCATGTGAAGTTCATCTTTGCGACCACAGAAATCCGCAAGGTTCCTGTAACTGTCCTCTCTCGTTGTCAGCGGTTTGACCTGCGCCGGATTGAGAGTTCTACGCTTGTATCTCTGCTGCGTGAGATCTCCGGCAAAGAGGGGATAGAAATCTCCGATGAAGCACTGACGCTGATTGCGCGCGCTGGTGAAGGTTCTGCTCGAGACAGTTTATCCCTTCTCGATCAAGCGATTGCACATGGCGCTGGCCGCATTGAAGCTGACGAAGTGCGGCAGATGCTTGGCCTTGCTGACCGCAGCCGGGTGATAGATTTGTTTGAGCACGTGATGCGCGGCGACATTGCCAGCGCTCTGGATGAGCTCAAAGCCCAGTATGATGTGGGCGCGGATCCGGCAGTTGTCCTCTCTGACCTTGCAGACTTTACCCATCTGGTGACTCGCCTGAAAGCGGTTCCCAAAGCGGGTGAAGAGAACTCTGTGACGGAGAGTGAGAGACAGCGTGGGCGGGAGTTTGCTGAGAAGCTTTCCATGCGTGTTCTTTCCCGGACATGGCAGATATTGCTGAAGGGAATTAATGAAGTGCAGAATGCACCTAAGCCATTGGCCGCGGCTGATATGGTTCTGGTGCGCTTGTGCTATGCTTCCGATCTGCCAGATCCGGAAGAGGCGCTGAAGTTGCTCAAGTCCGGCAAGTTCTCCCCGGCAGGTGGCGGAGCACCAACAGGCAACGCGCCGCAAGGCGGTGGCGGACCAAGCGCAAGTGGCGCACCTTCCGGCGGTGGCTCTGCGCCTCAGCTGCGTGCTGTTGCAGGTGGCCAACCGATGGCGCAAGCCGTTGGCGCAGCTCCACAAACAGCCCCGCAGATGCGGCAGGCGGAAGAGATCAACGAGAGGATTGCCATCCGTTCCTGGGCTGAGGTTGCTCAGCTTGCTGGCCGCATGAAGGACATTCCGGTTAAAGTTTCCGTTGAGCGCGCTCTGCGACTTGTCAACTTCCAGCCGGGCCGCATTGAGGTGCAGCCAACAGAGATTGCGACACCTGATGCTGCTGGTGAACTGGGCCGAAAACTAACAGAATGGACCGGTCGTCGATGGATTGTTGCGGTTAGCCGTGAGCAAGGCCGCCCGACTTTGCATGAAGAAAAAGAAGCGAACCAGAGACAGTTGGTTTCTGATGCGCATTCTGATCCGGAAGTGGTGAAACTTATTTCTGCCTTTCCCGGAGCTAAGGTTGTTGACGTGCGCATTTTGAAGCAGGAGGAAGATCTCCCCCTTGAAGCGGCGTCCGAGCCTGTCGACATAGAAGACATGGACTCTATGGATTTCACCCAAGATTTCTAAGGTTTCTGTGGTATGAAACCTAACGAGCAGAACAAGAGAAGCGCGACATGCGCTCAAGAGACGTTTAAGGAGCGAGTCGATGGACTTTCTTAAAATGATGAAGCAAGCCAAGCAGATGCAGGAAAAAATGGGCGAGCTTCAGGAGACTGTGAACGAGCTTTCTGTTGAGGGCACCTCAGGCGCAGGCATGGTTACCGTTACCCTGAATGGTAAAGGTGAAATGACCGGATTGAAGATCGATCCATCTCTCATCAATGCTGATGAAGTTGAAATTCTGGAAGATCTTATCCTCGCTGCGCATAATGATGCTAAGGCGAAGGGTGAGGCGCTGGTTCAGGAGCGCACGCAGGACATGATGTCCGGCATGGGCCTGCCAGCTGGCATGAAACTCCCGTTCGGCTCCTAAGTTCTTCAGGCTTAATCTGTTGCCAAATCACCGCGACCCTGCGCAGATTTGGCGGCATGCCTGAAATGGATTTATTCCCTCTTGCCCGCCTCCTCAGGCGGGCATAGTTTATCTGGCATTGTCTCGCAAATCAGCTTTGCGGGTGCCTTTTCTTTCTCGCAGAGAGCATAGATTTTCGATGAGTACACGCAGGGTTGCTGGTCCCGAAATTGAACGCCTGATTCAGCTGCTTGCCAAGTTGCCCGGCCTTGGTCCACGCTCGGCCAGACGCGCCGCTTTGCATCTGGTTCAGAAGAAAGATCAGTTACTTATCCCGCTGGCGGAAGCCATGGGCGTGGCTGTTGATCAGGTTGGCATCTGCTCAGAATGCGGCACCGTTGATACCAGTGATCCTTGCACCATTTGCTCCGATCCGCGCCGGGATGGCTCCACCATTGTGGTGGTTGAGGACGTCTCTGATCTTTGGGCGCTGGAGCGGGCATCAGCAGTGAGCGCGCATTATCATGTCCTCGGTGGCACCTTGTCTCCGCTGGACGGAATTGGGCCGGATGACCTCAACATTTCCAAGCTGATGGAGCGTGTTGAAAGCGGTGGTGTGAACGAAGTTATCCTCGCGGTGAATGCCACCGTTGAAGGGCAGACCACAGCGCATTTCATTACGGACCAGCTTGCGCGATTTGAGAATGTGAAAGTGACCCGCCTTGCCCATGGTGTGCCGGTTGGTGGGGAACTGGACTACCTTGACGAAGGCACTCTGGCGCAGGCTTTGCGAGCAAGAACAAAGTTTTAGCAGGTTTCTTGCTCGGCACTTATGCGGGGATTTCAGTAGCATAAGTCGTTTGCGTTGCTATGTGCGTTGATTTGAAAGCTTTGCGTGTTTTTTGCGCTGATCGGGATTTTTGAAAAATGGACACATCTTCTACCAAACCTATCGAGTTTTTCATCCGCAAAACCCAGCGCAACGATGTGAACGAGCTGCTTGCCCTGCTCAACCGGATTATTGAGGCCGGGGGGACAACTGCGCTTGAGAAGCCGCTGAACAAAGGTGAGTTCATCGAGTGGTTTCTTGAAGCGGACATTCTGGAAAGTACTGTTTGCGCGATTGATCGTGAGACCGGTGAGCCGCTTGGCTTTCAGATCGCCAGCCATTACGGAGATATCCCCGCGGATTGGGTTGATATCGGCACCTTTGTGAAGCCGGGCCTGCACAAAAGCGGCATCGGCAGTGCGCTGTTCAAAGCGACCCTTGCCAATCTGGAAGGCAAAGGCCTCGTCGCCATCAACGCCACCATCCGCGCCGACAACACCGGCGGCCGCGCCTACTACACCTCCCGCGGCTTCAAAGACTACAAACTGCTGGAAGCCGTCCCACTCTCTGACGGCACCCCGGTAGACCGGATTTGTAAGCGGTTTGATTTGGGGTGAGTGGTTGCGTTTTTTCGCAAGCCTTCTCAGAGCAAACTCTGATAAAATCACCCATTTTTGAATATGCCGCTCTGGGTCCCGCATCACGCTTCGCTTGTACGGGATGACGGCATAGGATTGAGGTAACATCGAAGGCGCGTTCCCCTCGGTGTCATCCCGCACTTGATGCGGGATCCATAACTTACGCTTCTACATAGTTTTAAAAAGCACTTTTGTATTTCATGTTCTAAATCGCTGATTTTCTGGCATGATGCATGAGTATGTTTAAACGCGACTGTGCCGCTTTATTGGATTGCCATGCAAATTCTTATTTCACTCGCGCTTCTTGCCTTCGTGTGCATTTTAGTATTTTCCGCCAAGATACGAATAGAAAAAAGAAAAGGCGCAAAAAAGATAAACCGACTAGCTTTGGGAGGTTTCCTCGGGGTAGGTACTGTTTTTGTGCTCTATGGTTCTTCTATCTACTTCAACTGGTGGAATATCGAAGAGGATCTAGTAAAAACGCTTGGGCCGTTTGGAGACAGTTTTGGCCCGCTTACTTCATTTTTTTCTGCCCTGGCGTTCGCTGCCTTAATTTGGACTGTCTTCCTACAACGAGAAGAGCTTCAGTTAAACCGGACAGAACTAACATTATCTCGTCAAGAAATGGCCGATCAGCGCTTTGAAAACATGCTGATGCGAATGCTAGATGCACATACTAAAATTGTATCTGATTTAGATCTGCAAAACTCTGGCCATGCTATCACTGTTCAAGGAAAAGATTTTTTTAGAAGTTGTTTTAAGAACATCCTTATGCGCCTCCAATCAGATTTCAATATCAGACTACCTCAAAAAACCCATATTCTTGAGCGGCCTGAGATAATTCTGTTATCTGTAGATGCAACATCAACATTAAATGTTTACGAGGCCGAATATCACGCACGTCGAACCGATCTAGCTCATTATTTTCGGAGTCTATACAATATTCTTCGCTTCATCTCTGAAAGTGGTCGTAAAGACAAGTTCGACTATGCCCGTATCGTACGTGCTCAGCTATCTGACTATGAACTCGCAATTAATTGCTTGAACAGCTTGAGCGAGCACGGTGTAGAGAAAATGAAACCTCTTATTGAAGAATTCAGTATTCTCGATAACTTGCCGAAGGATTTGTACCTCTCCACGAGCTTGATGGATCAGTTCGATCCTAAAGCATTGAAAACTCCACTGCACCCCGAATAGCTCAATGGATCCCGGATCTGCGCTGTGCTTGTCCGGGATGACGATGGTGAGGTTGTTGGGGTTGCTTCAATGCCGTCATCCCGCGCTTGATGCGGGATCCAGTGAATTGGGCGGTAGAGGGAGTGCCGCCTTGATTTTTCAGGGAGTGGACGTGGTGTGGGTGGCACTGGTATTTTTAGGGAGGTGCTGACCTGCGGCGGGTGGTATGGCCGCAGACCAGCAGGGCACCGATTGGCGAGGATGCGGGGTGTATTTGCGCTTCGCCATTGGCACCGGAGCAAGAGGCACGGGTTTGTGCCAAATGCCGTTCACAGTGATGTTGCACGCGCTTTGCGTGGTCAGGGTTACCGATCACGTTGAGCGCATTGCACGATCAAGCCATTTCCTGAGCCAGTCCCTAACATGAGGCTGGCTCTTTTCTTTGCTGCCGGGCTGCTGCCTCACTTGAATGCGATGGGCCTTGAGGATTGAGCACGCGAGCAAAGGGCAGTACGGCTTAATCAGGAAGCGGAACTTTTGTGTTTATTGGCTGCGGATGAGCGACCCGCTCTAACATTCCGCAGCTTTTTTCCAGTACTTCGAGGCGATCGCGGAAGGCGTGATGCAGAGTGAACAGGGCATCGCGCTCGCTGGAGTGCTGCATTCTCTCTGTCAGCACAAGGTGCTGAATATACGAGAGGTTCTGCAGATCCGAGACAGCGACGATGACTTCGTCAATTTCATTTTGGAAAGTATTTGTGGCGCTACATGCGCATGCGGAGTCGTTCATTCTCAATCCCTCTGTCTTTAGGGTGTTGAACAACCACAGGACAGCAAGGCTTTCGACGGCCCGCTGGCGAGCGGGAGGTTCGAAACCTGTAAGACAGACAGGCGAGTTTATTCCCCCCCGAAGGAGGTGTTGTATTCACCGCCCTCCCGCTCATAGCAAAGGGTTTGCGCGCTACCTATAAAGCAGGCACAAAAAATCCGCCAGTGACGGGAGCGGTAACCGCTGTCTTAAAGGAGGTTTCGACGCCTCATGTATGAATGTGGAATGAAAACCACAGGTTGTCAAACTGACAGTTTTTACAGGGATGTGGATGGCTGAGTTTGCGCGTGTTTGGTGAGGCGGTTGAGCTGTGGTTTGGGTCTGTGCTCACGACTCTGGGTCCCGGATCTGCGCTGCGCTTGTCCGGGATGACGGTGGTGGGGAGGCGGGATGTTTGGGACAGCTAACGAAGGTTTTCTTTTATAATCCGCGCAAATTTTTGAGCGATTTTTTTATTGGGAAGCTTCATATAGTACGCACCTTGTCCCTTTACTGTAACCTCCAACTCGTTATTACTGAGTCTTCGAAATCTCGCGGATTGGCCTGCTACATTGTTATTGTACTCAGGGAAACTTCCGATGACTATAGTTGCCTCATCGGCATTCACTTTTGGTTGCTCTGGCTGATGATAGGCTACCCAAATGCAGTCATTCAGCGATCTATAGTCAGCTGAGTAATTGACAGCATCAAAGTACTCCGGGCTTAGCCTTGCCCATGCGCACGGTGCTATACCGTGATTTCTAAAGATAGCCAGTAACTTACGGGTAAGTTCCTGGTTCGTCATTGATGGGTCAATTTTCACAATCTCCGTATACCCAGGGGCCGGAAGAAGAGCTCCAGTCAGCAAACATCCCGAAACTACAAAACAGGTAGCAAAGACACCCAAGATTATCGAAGTCTTTTTAATGACTGTTTTCATGTCTTTTCACTTATTGCGATCTGGATGGTCATAGTTGCTGACTTCAAGCAGTCTCAGTTTGGTCAGTGCTAAGAGCCTAGCAAGGGGTTGTCACAAGTGAAAACCTCGGAAAACTTGGGCTGGTTTTGCCAAAATGTGTGCGCACCTCACGTGTAGTGCTGACAGTTGCTATCAACAGCGCGTCAGGTCTGTTTTCGAAAACTCTTGCAATTGGGGGCCGTAAAACTCAGTATGCGCGCTGATGGTTTCTGGGGAGCGAAAGGCCCCGGGATTAAAAGGGAACACGGTGCGGTGTAGCCAACAGGCGCCAATTCCGTGACTGCCCCCGCAACTGTAAGCGGTTAGCGAAGCCAAGCGTGCCACTGGAGAGATCCGGGAAGGCTGGCTGAGCACGGACCCGCGAGTCAGGAGACCTGCCATTATGTTTCACTTCAACCCGGGCGGGGCGTCCCGGAAGGAGGCCATAATGGTTGCATTGGCGCAAGCCTCTCACATATCCGGTTTCTATTTGCCCCCGCTGCAGCGCGGAGGGCGTTATGAGACCTTTTTCCTCACAAACTAAACTTTATCCCGGATCGTTTTGCGAGCCGCTGGTGGCCTGCGCACGCGTGCGCTTGACTTTTACTTCAGGATTCGACAATTGATGTAACGTTATAACGTTATATTTATGACTATGTAGCGTTTCACTCAGGTGGGGTGGTTGAATGCTGGATCCTGTTTCTTTTCATTTCAATGGCTTAGGCTGTCCGACGAGGGCTGAGCTGCGCAAGGATGTTTTGTCATGAGCGCGGCTTCTGTATCCGTTCGCGAGGTTTCCTGGGCGCCGGAGCGTAAGAGCGCGCTTGTTCTGAAGCCTCTGAGCTTTGAGCTGGCGGCGAGGCAAACCCTTGGTGTTGTGGGTGCGAACGGGGCTGGGAAATCGACGCTGCTGCGGCTGCTCTATCGCTTCAACAAGCCGATGAGCGGGCAAATTTGCATTGGCGGCGATGACATCTGGTCTCTTTCTGCTCGGGCGACGGCGCAGCGGGTGGCAGCAGTGCTGCAGGAGCAGCCGACAGATTTTGCTCTCAGGGTGCGTGAGATTGTGGAGCTGGGGCGCACGCCTTATCGCAGCGGGCTGGCGGCTTCTGGCGAACATGACCGGCAGGTGGTGGATCGTGCGATCCATGCTTTGCAGCTGGATGGGCTGGCCGGGCGGTTGTTCGGCACGCTTTCTGGCGGGGAACGGCAGCGGGTGATGGTGGCACGGGCTCTGGCTCAGGAGCCGGAGCTGCTCATATTGGATGAGCCAACCAACCATCTGGATATTCGCCATCAGCTGGAAATACTGAAGCTGATTGAAGAGCTGGATCTGACGATCATCACCAGTTTGCACGATCTGAACATGGCAGCACAGGTGTGTGATCAGATCCTGCTGCTGGATCACGGGCAGATGCTGGGCTTTGGGGTGCCGGAACAGATCCTCTCCCCTGCCCTTGTTTCGCAGGCGTTTCAGGTGCGGACCACGCGTGATCAGCTGATGGCCCGGCAACAATCCCTCCTTACTTTTGATCTTCACTCATAAGGACTGTTTTCATGAAAAACTTTGGTTTGGCGCTGGCTGTAGCGCTGCTTTCTTCTTCGGCTGCCTTGGCAGAGGTTTCCGTACAAAGCTGTAATCGCACCGTGGCGTTTGATGGTGTGCCGCAACGGGCCGTTTCCAACGACTCCAACCTGACAGAGATGATGCTGGCGCTGGAGCTGCAGGACAATATGGTGGGTTACACCGGCGTTTCTGGCTGGAGAACGCTGGATGCAGAGCTGACCGACAAGGTGGCTGTGTTGCCGGAACTCTCCCCGAAATACCCAAGCAAGGAAGTGCTGATTGGCGCTGATGCGGACTTCTACTTCGCGGGCTGGAACTACGGGATGAAGGTTGGCGGCGAGGTGACACCAGAAACACTAGAGCCGTTTGGCATCAAGGTTTACGAGTTGACCGAGAGCTGCATCCACCTTGGCGAGAAGCCTAAGGTTTCCATGGATGACATGTACAACGACCTTTTGAACCTTGGCCGCATCTTTGGTGTTGAAGCACGAGCAGAAGCGCTGGTGCAGTCTTATCGTGATGAGTTGGTGCAGTTCAAAGCGGGTCTGAAAACCTCTGACACACCGCTGCGCGTGTTTGTTTATGACAGTGGCGAGGATTCTCCATTCACTGCGGGCCGTTATGCGATGCCAACTGCGATGATTGAAGCGGCCGGAGGCACCAACGTGCTGGACACGCTGGAGAAAAGCTGGGCGCGGGTGAACTGGGAAGCTGTGGTTGAGGCGAACCCAGAGATGATCGTGATCGTCAACTATGGCGAGGTGACTGCTGAGCAGAAGCGTGAGTTCATGCTCAACAACCCAGCCTTTGCGGAGCTGGATGCAGTGAAGAACGACCGGTTCGTGACGCTGGAGTATGCAGAGGCAACACCGGGACCACGGAACATCAAAGCGATCAAGAAGCTCGCTGCTGCATTCTGGGGGAACTAACATGAGCGAAGGAACCGGCGTTGTCGTTGCCCCGCATGAGGGCCGTTCTCCTCATATGCTGCAAATCTGTTGCGTGGGATTGGCTGCGCTGGTTCTTTCGGTTTGCCTTGCTGTCTCCGTTGGCGCGGTTTCCGTATCCATGGAGACGGTCTGGGGTGTTCTCGTCAACAAACTGGTGCCGGGATTGGTGGAGCCGAGTTGGTCTTTGGGCCGGGAGAACATTCTCTGGCAGATCCGCCTGCCCCGTGCGCTGCTGGCAATAATGGTGGGGGCTGGGCTTTCCATTGTCGGTGCCTGCCTTCAATCCGTGACCCGCAACCCGTTGGCGGACCCGCATCTGATCGGCATTTCCGCTGGTGGTGCGTTTGGGGCGGTGTTGGCGCTGCTGCATACGGGGCTGTTTCTGGGCTTGCTTACGGTGCCGTTACTGGCGTTTCTCGGTTCTCTTGGAGCGACGCTGCTGGTGATTGGTGTTGCCAAGTTCACCAGTGCGACCAGCGCTGACCGGCTGGTGCTGACAGGTGTTGCGGTGAGCTTTGTGTTGATGGCGGGCGCGAACATTCTCATCTTTCTGGCGGACCCGCGGGCCACGCACACCGTGGTTTACTGGATGCTGGGCGGGTTAGGTCTGGCACAATGGACGCATCTTCTCTATCCGCTGGCGGTTCTGCTATTTTGCGGGACGTGGCTGTGGCTGCGGGCCGGGCATTTCAACGCCATGACCATTGGAGATGAGACCGCGACAACACTGGGCATCTCCGTTGCCTCTTTCCGGCTGGAGACCTTTGTCATCAGCGCGCTGATTACCGGGGTGATGGTAGCGTTTTCGGGCATGATCGGCTTTGTAGGGCTGATGGTGCCTCATATTGTGCGGTTGTTTGTGGGGGGTGACTATCGGCGCCTGATCCCAATCTCGGCCTTGTTCGGAGCGATCTTTTTGTTGCTAGCGGATGTGCTTTCACGAACGCTGATGAAGCCGGAAGATATGCCAATTGGCATCATCACCGGACTTGTGGGCGGCATTTTCTTTATCTGGCTGCTGCGAGAAAAGCGCTAGTTCGCCGTTTTTCAAGGGCTCAAGTATCTCGCAATTGTTGTGATATTGGCCTGAGCCTGCCGTGATCGCGACACAGATTCTTCGCGTTAGACTCATACAAGGCCGCTCTGGCAGCATGGCAAACAAGCGGTTTTGAAGGGAATTTGCTTTTATTCCGGTTGGTTCCGGCTGCTTTTAATTATGGTTTTGTCGCATATTCCTAGGTGATGAACAGAGGTTGTTTCGGGAACATGTGTTTGATGCGGAGTACGTGAATGACATCTCGTTTGTATAGCGATTTTGCCGAGCAATATGATGAGGCCATTCAGGAGAATATCTACAACGCTCTTCTGGAGCGCCCGACACTGCTTGGCATGCTGCCTCCGCTGCAGGGGCTGAAGGTTCTTGATCTAGGCTGTGGGCCGGGAGTGTATGCGCAATTTCTGTATGACCACGGCGCGGATGTGACCTGCATTGATGAATCCGAGCAGATGTTGAAGCTGGTGAAAGAGAAGCTGGACGACAACGTGAAGTGCTACACCTCTGACCTTTCCGACGGACTGCCAGACAAGCTGGAGGGCACGTTTGATATCGTGATTTGCCCGCTGATGATCCATTACATTGAGGATCTGGGGAAACTCTTTTCCGACATTGGCAAGGTACTGAAGCCGGGCGGCTATTTCGTGTTCTCAACGCACCATCCGCTGATTGATGCGCAGTGCTCTCCAAGCGGTAGTTATCTGCGCCAGGAGCATGTGACGGAGGAGTGGAACACCATTGGCGTGCCGGTGAAGGTGAGCTTTTACCGTCGCCCTCTCTCCATGCTGTTTGGGTGGCTTTCCAGCGCCGGGATGTGCGTTGTGGACCTGCGCGAAGGGATGCCAGCAGCCGAGATGAAGGAAAAATCTCCGGTCCATTATGAGAAGCTGCAGAAGAACCCGAGTTTCATCTTCTTCAAATGCCAAAGCCACTGCTGCAAGTGAGCGGTGAGCTGAAGCTGCCTCAGACTCTTTGGCAACTTACAGATTTGTGAGTCTCAGGATTTCTGCGGTTTATCTCCCGCAGAGTCAGTTCTGCCTTGCCCTAACTCGTGAAATCATGAGTCATTTCAAGGGGATATTGACTCAGCGACACTCACAGGTGTGTTAGTTGCCTCTGAGTCAATTCTCGCCCTCTGCAAAGGTGGAGTAAATGCTGCGGAAACGGTCGTAGCGAGCTCGGTTGGCACCCATATCGCTGTAACCGACACGGGACTGGGAGCGGTAGTGCACGACGCGGTCCTGCTCATCAATCCAGAGCTCCACATCGTCGTTGTAGCCCATCTGAGCGCTTGTAAAGACGGCGTGGAGGTAAGGTCCATCCACCTTGCTGATCTTGTTCTTGCCCATCTCCTCCAGCGTATTGGTGAGGGCAGCCTGCGTTGCGCCAAATGTAGCGAGCATGGGCAGGGGGTCCACATGGCGGGAGGCATCCTGCGCTTGAGAGGAGACAGCATTGGGGGAATTCGGAAGCGGCGCAAACTGCCCATCATGAACGCCGACATACTCCGGCACTTTGGAGTTTTGCCAGATAAGCTTAACTGTGACACCCACCACAAGAGCCACCAGAAGAATTGCAATAACAGCCATTTTAGAAAGACCTTTAAACATTATCGTTTCCAGATTTCCCACCTGCACAGAGCATAACTCATTCAGGAGTTGCGGACGAAATGAAATTCTAGTGTTTAGAATTGCCGGGATTATGTTGGCGATGCGGTAGCTGGTTGATGGCTCTAAAGTGCAAATAAGGCGGTGCTGAACCTTAATCAACACCGCCCTAGGAACGCGTATCTACGTATAGTCGTTAGATACTACCGGCGTTAGCAACCGGCTCGATACGCATGTACAGTGCAATTGACTTAGTCAATAACGCCCTGCTCGCGTGCTTCAGCGATCAGTTCAGAACAGTATCTTTCACGAGCTGCAGGGTCTTTGATCTTCTGAACAGCCTGCTCATGCACCATAGACATCATGATCACAGTCATGAGGTCCCCTTCATCTTCATTCTTGATTTCGTTCATCAGCGCTTTGCCCTTTGCATCAGGAATAGTGAGGCCGCAGCTTTCTTCTGCTCCAATAAAGCTCGCAATGGTCGCGTACTTGATCATTGTATCTTTGATAGGACCAGCAAAGGCAGACTGAGTGGAAACGCTCAGCAGAAGTGCAGCCGCGAGGCATTTAAGGGTGGTGCTCATAATATGTCGTTCCAGATAAAATTGGATGTATCGTCACTGCACATGAAAATGCGCAGCATTTTAATAAATATGAGATTCAAAATATTATGTCGACGCAAACTCATCCCGAACTAATTGATAAATTTTACTTTTTGCAATTTGGGATTTGCAAGAAAAATCATAGGGTAACGAATTTCGCAGCCTTAATTGCTCTAATAAATTGCTTAAATTATCTAATGTAATCGACATAGAGCCTTTCGTCCTCACTCGAAACTGCTGTATTTGCTTCAGCCTGAACGCCTCTTAGATGTTTCAGTTGAACGCATAATTAAGGCTTTCGGGGCGCAAAACGGCCCAATTGGTGCCATTAAACTTGACGATTTTGCAATTTCACTCTTAATTGCCCTTTTAATAGCAAAATTGCTGCTTAAATCTCTCAGGTCGGGAGAAAAGCAACAAAAGGAAGCCTTTGCAGATGAATTCAGAACGCTCTACGCAAACCACTGAGCGCCAGGAACCTTCTCCACTCTTGAAGCTGGCCCTAGAGCTCGGTCCATTGGGCGTTTTCTTCATCGCCAACTCCAGAGGCGAACAGCTTGCAGAGATGTTCCCTGCGCTGGGTTCTCTCGGGCAACCAATTTTTATTGCGACAGCTGCCTTTATGGTTGCGATCTCCATCTCCCTTACCGTTTCCTACATTCTCACCCGTCATCTGCCGGTGATGCCGCTGGTCTCTGGTGTGGTGGTGCTCGTGTTTGGTGCGCTGACGCTGTATCTGCAGGATGAACTGTTCATCAAACTCAAGCCAACCATCGTGAATACCCTGTTCGGGTCTATTCTACTGGGTGGCCTGTTCTTCGGTAAGTCTCTGCTGGGTTATGTGTTTGACAGCGCCTTTAAGCTGGATGCGGAAGGCTGGCGGAAGCTAACCATGCGCTGGGGTGTGTTCTTCCTTGTACTGGCGCTGATCAACGAGTTTGTCTGGCGCAACTTCTCAACGGACTTCTGGGTGGACTTCAAGGTCTTTGGTTTCATGCCGATCACCATGGTTTTCACCATGATGCAGCTGCCGCTGATCCAGAAGCACAGCCTTGAGAGCGAAGAGAAGAGCTAAAGCTCGCTCTCTTTCCTACATACAGACAAAATTAAAGCGCGGTTTGGGCCGCGCTTTTGTGTTTTTAGCAGTAAGTTCCGGATTAGCGCGGTGCGCGCTTTGCCAGGATGCGCTGCAGCGTTCTGCGGTGCATGTTCAGGCGACGGGCTGTCTCTGAAACGTTGCGGTCACACAGTTCGTAAACGCGCTGGATATGCTCCCAACGAACCCGGTCAGCAGACATTGGGTTCTCTGGTGGCGGAGCTTTATCGTTTGGACGGCGGGTCAGCGCTGCCAGAATATCATCGGCATCAGCTGGCTTCGCGAGATAGTCAATCGCGCCAAGTTTTACGGCGGTTACAGCGGTTGCGATGTTGCCATAGCCAGTCAGGATGATTGCGCGCGCGTCCGGCTTTTTCATGCGGATGGCTTCAACCACGTCCAGACCGCTGCCATCTTCAAGGCGCATGTCTACGACAGCATAATCAGGTGCCTGTGCTGCAACTTTACTCAGCGCTTCTCTAACACCATCTGCGGTTTCCGTGTGGAAACCCCGTTTCTGCATCGCACGTTCCAAACGCTGCTGGAAAGCACGATCATCATCAACGATTAGAAGGCGTCCAAGAGGTGCAACTTCTGGTTCTGTCATTTTGCAGGTCCGATTAATCTACGGTATTCACAGGCCACTTTAGTATATTTTTCAGTTAAGGGAAGTTCCCAACGGCTTTTATAGCCAGATTTCGCTAAAGTATTTTTACTAGGATACCTAGAGATTTACTCTCAGGATTCTGGAGTTTGCGCTCCCTGATCCATGGTTTCACGCAGCCAGCGAATATGGACCAAAGCACCGTGCTCCGGATCTTTTCGATTATGAAAATTCACTCTTCCGCCTGAGCGCTCCAGCAATGTTTTGGCGATGAAGAAGCCGAGGCCAAGGCCGCCGCCAGACTGGCGCTCGCCGTCATCTATAAACTCTTCTTCACCATCCTCAGAGATAGCAGGCGCTGAGCGTTTGGAAACGTATGGCTCACCCATGCGAGCGAGAACTTCCGGTGCGAAGCCCGGGCCGTCGTCTACGATGAAGATTTCGACGAACTTCTCATCCCACTTTGCCTCAAAGAGAACCGTGGTTTCCGCGAAGTCTACAGCGTTTTCCAGCAGGTTGCCGAGGCCGTAGCTGATGGCAGCATCACGGACACCCACTGGCTCTGGCCCAGTGCCTTCTGCCTTGACCTTGATTTCAATGCCGAGGCCTCTGTGAGGCTCTGAGACGTCCGAGAGCAACAGGGAGATCGGCATACGCTGGAACACTTGATCGGCATCACTGGAGAGGCTGGTGAGCTTCTTCAGGATCTCACGGCAGCGGGCAGCCTGAGAATAAACCAGTTCAGCATCTTCACGCAGCGGGTCGCCCTTTTCAAACTCCGTAGAGAGCTCTTTTGCGGTCAGGTAGATCGTGCCCAGCGGGGTTCCCAGTTCGTGCGCTGCGGCCGTTGCAAGGCCATCCAGCGCAGACAGGTGCTTCTGGTGAGCCAGAACCATGTCACTGGCTGCCAGCGCGTTGGAGAGCTGGCGAGCTTCTTCTGCGACGCGCAGGGAGTATGTGGCCATGAAGAACATGGAGCACATGAGTGAGAACCAGACGCCGACGAGATACAGCGGTGGCAGATCGATCTGGGTGCCATCGTACCACGGCAGCGGCATGTGGAAGGCGGTGAGCAGCGTTACCACTGCGCCAGCCAGCGCGCCAAGGATGATGGTGTTGCGGGAGGACAGCGCGGTCGCGGAGACGACAACAGGTGCCAGAATGAGGAAACAGAACGGGTTGCCCAGTCCACCGGTGAGGTAGAACAGGCCGCCGAGCTGGATGATATCGTAGGCCAGCTGTGCTGCTGCTGCGTTTTTGGAGATGCGCGTGCTGGATGGCCAGCGGATTTTCAGGATGACATTGAGCCAAGCCGAGGCGGCGACCAGAACGTAGCTGTAGCCAATTGGCAGCGGGAAGTTGAGCAAGTAGTGCACAACCAACAGAGAGACAGTTTGTCCGGCTACCGCCAACCAACGCAGACGGACAAGCGTATCCAGCTTGATCTGCGGGTCTAACAGTCGCGACTGTCCTTCCGGTGTGCTTATCATTTAATCTTGCTCCAATACGTCATAAAAGCCCTTCATAAATCACAGGTGATCCACTTGCCAATGGGTTATGTGGCAGAACTATGCTGTTTTGCCGCTGAAATGTTAGCATAGCCTTGTATCCGCCTCTGGGGCATGCTAGCCAACCATCTAGTTGCGCAGGTACGGCAAACAAACACTTAAGAGTGACAGTGAGTTGTACCAGTGATTGTTATTGCGACACGGGAAAAACGATATGAGTGAAGCTAATACTGCTGGCGAACAGGGTGAAGCAGCTGCTCCAGGTATGAACATCCTGGCTCAGTACATTAAAGATCTGTCCTTTGAAAACCCAAATTCTCCGAAGTCTCTTCAGCCAGGTGAACAGCCTAAGCTGGACATCAACGTAAACGTTGGTGCAAACCCAATTGGCGAAGACCAGTTCGAAGTAATTATTACCCTGAACGCAAAAGCGAACACTCCTGAGCAGGTTCTGTTTGCTGTTGAACTCGTTTACGGTGGCGTATTCCAGATCACCGGTGTTCCTCAGGAGCATATGCACCCGTTCATCCTGATCGAGTGCCCACGCATGCTGTTCCCGTTTGCTCGCAACATTCTTGCAGACACCACCCGCAATGGCGGCTTCCCTCCACTGCTGCTCGATCCAATCGACTTTGCTGCTCTGTACCGTCAGAACCTGGCACAGGCTGCAGCAGCACAGCAGGCACCTGCTGGCGACAATGGCGAAGCAAAGCCAAACTAAGAATTTTAAGTTTCCGGCCAACTGTCGGTACTTTGACAAAGCCACGCTGGGTTCCAGCGTGGCTTTTGTTTTGCCTGCAATTCGACATTTCGATCTAGGAAGATGTTTAGTTTCGCCACCTAGGATTGCCGCAGTCAAAAGATAGAGGCCTCAAGAGACTTAAAAATGCGGCATCCAAGATTTTTGAATATTGCTGGCGCACTGGGCATTGCTGCCCTTTTGATGACACCTGTTGGCTCCCTTGCCCAGGACGAAGAGCCGGAGATTGCTGGCCCTGAGGACTGGCACGCCTACAGCTACTCCGCAGAGCAAATTACCGGCGACATCATTCTGGCTCCCGGTACCATCGAGATGGGTAATGCTGGTGTTCTGACGATTACCGGCGTTGAGGGCTATACGCCAAACCTGTTCTCCTTCAGCGGTGCCACCTCGCTCAATCTGCCTGAAGGCAAATACTTCTGTGAGAAAGGCGTCGACAAAGGCTTCATGGTCATTGATCGATCCCAGCCGGATTTCCTTGTGATTGACGTCTTCGGCGGGGATGTGCCACCTGTCGCTGGCAAGGGCGTGGACCAGCAAACTGGTTTCTGCGGCTCGTTTACCTACAACAAGTCATAGGGGCTCTCAGCATGGCACGATTGAACAAGGGTGTTGGCTTTGCTTCTGTGTGTTTGGGGTTCTCCCTTCTGGCGAACCCACTCGCTTATGCTGAAGATACTGGTGAGAAGTGGATCGCAGTGAGTAACACCGCGATGAGCATTACTGGCGATATCGAGTTATCTCCTACAGCCATTACCATGAGCACTGGTAGCGTTTTGCCGCTGGAAGCTGTGAAAGGTGACGTCCCTAATCTTTATCGCTTTACTCATGCCAATGATCTCAAGCTACTTCGCGACAATACCTTTTGCTTGCCACATACAGAAGTGGGGTACGTCGTGCTGAACTACCGAGGTAAGGAGGAGTTGGAGATTGATGTCTTCGACGGTGACGAAGCACCTCACAGCGCTGATGAGCTAGAAAGCCAACCTGGCTTTTGCGCTTCTTATTTCTATCAAAAACCGTAGTGCTTATAACTGCATTTGCACCTCGATCAGGTCTGTGCAACATACGCTTTATTCTGATGTTGCACGGGGCTGATATGCGGATCAAAGACGCCAATTTCTATCGGAAATACTACAAA
Source organism: Pseudovibrio sp. SCP20 (assembly GCF_057774105.1). Taxonomy (NCBI): domain Bacteria; kingdom Pseudomonadati; phylum Pseudomonadota; class Alphaproteobacteria; order Hyphomicrobiales; family Stappiaceae; genus Pseudovibrio; species Pseudovibrio sp. SCP20. Next base: position 299,519 of record NZ_JBYMDH010000002.1, read on the forward strand.
AAGTATCATGGCAAGGATCCGTATAAGAAAACTCCGAAGCCCCTCACCCGTCTTGGGGTCACCCGCAAGTATCTGAGCTATCTGCTGTTCTACATCTCCTCCACTTTCCTTCTGAGTGGCTATGCCACCAGCATGCGGGATTTGTTGATCTTCAACTATGTCGTTGCATGCGTGCTTGTTGTGGCTGCTGTTTTCATCTGGCCACGAGAGGTGAAGGCGCTGGAGCTCATTGGTCGCTATCTTGGTGTTGTTCTTTTTGCGGCGGTGTACAGCGCAGTGATCTTCCTGCCGATAGCATACACAGTGACCACCGAGGAGTTTGCCGCCTTTTTGCAGCCCTTCCCGTGGATCATTCATGCAGTTTATCTGCCCCCAGCCATCTACGCTGGCATCATGATCTGGCGCGCGCCTTCTGCGAAGGATGAGGCGAACAGCTCTGCTGTGTGATCTCTGTGGACGTCAGGTTGCGCCGGAGGTATCTCTATGCGAATAAACGAGAAATCGTTTTATGCACGGCGCACTTATGCAAAACAAAGCCATCAGCTTTTATAAGAAATACAGCAATAAACATTCAGAGCAGGAACTCTTTGATCCAGATTTGATACCGCTGACGCGCTTTGGTCTTTTTCGCAAGTATCTCAGCTTTGTTGTCTTCTATCTCTCCTATCCATATGTGAGCAAACTGTTGGACGCCACTGCACAGGATAGCTTTGCCAGCAACTCTATCCATCTTGGCGGATACCTTGTTCTCGCTGCCTTTTTGTGGCCCAGACGCCTCAGCTTGTTTGGCTTCCTGATGCGTTATTTCAGCATCTGGGGCGCTGTTGTTCTTTATTGGATACTGATCATTTATCTGGTCACGCCAGAGAAGCTTAAAGCGCTGGTTGCTACCTATCCGTGGCTTCCCAAGGCTGGCTGTTTGCCGTTTGCGTTGTATGCGCTGGTGATGATCTGGCGTACGCCAAAATCAAAAAACAGACGATCCTGGCGCCAACAGCTCCGCGCAATGAGGCTCAGTTAAAGTTTGGCCCCTCATTTCAACTGGTCTTCAATTGCTCTCGGGAAAAGTTAGTCTGTCCCGGAGTTCGTGGCCTTCACGTGTCGCGCTCTAACAATTGATTTGAGCGGAACCCTTGCATTTGGTTGTATCTGGCCAAATGAGACATGCTCAATCTCCTTTCCTGAGGCAGCGGTTTTTCTGCGATGTCTGAAAACGCATACGCACAAGAAGTTTGCTACAACCTGCGTGGTGGGAACCGCGCGTTGCTGATGGATGCGTTTGCCAATATCCGCAAAGAAGACTTTCTGTTCCCCCCTCCCTGGAAGGTGGCCATAACCACGCCCGGGTATGGACGCCGCGCCATTTTGCAGGATGCTGCAGACCTCTATCAGGACATGTTGGTGGAGTTAGTACATGAGGCTTCCATTAACACCGGGCAGCCTTCGCTCTGGGCGCAGATTTTTAACTGGTCGGGCCTCAAATCGGGGATGAGCGTTTTTGAGTCCGGTTCTGGCCTCGGGTACTTCACCGCTGTTATCGCTCATGTGGTTGGGCCTGAGGGTTCTGTTTACTTCGACGAGCCCCATGAGAAGCTGCATGACAAGTGTCACGAGAACCTAGCAGGCATCAAGAATGTCCATGCGGTGTATGACGGTGCTGCGCTGGACCGGACTTATCTTTGCTATGGCACCACTACAGTTCCTGCTGAGCTTTATCGCAATACTAAGCTGCGGGGGCAGATTGTGTTTCCCTTCACTGATGACTGGGGGCACGGTTTCTTCATCAGCCTGAAAAAGAAGAAGAAGGTTTGCGAGTTAAAGCTTGGGGCGCCCTGCGCCTTTGTGATCAGCCGGGACTACAAGAACAATCCTTACACCAATGACTTTGGCGAGCTGACGGATATGGCGGTGGACGTCAAATTCGTTGAGCAGGCTTTGGATGACAAAGTGCTGGATGTGGCGAAGATGATCCATCTGGCGATTGAAGCCAAATCCCACTCTTAGAACATGTTACGCTCATTTACATTCACGCCTCATGCTCTGACTTCTTTATTTTGAACGAGTTCTTGTCGTTTGATTGAATTCAATCAAACGGAACGCGCTCTAGCTTTTATGCCGCATAGTAATCCGGCTTGCCAAACTTCCCCCGTCTCGCTAAGCTCATTCCCGTTGCGCATGAGCGTGATGATCCGAAACGTAACCAAAGGAGGTGCATTATGATTGTGATAAAGGTGCTTCAGGCAGGTTCGTTTAAATAGGCAACACGCCTTACCTGCCTGACCCACTTTGGGGTCCGTATGCGTTGGCTACGGCGACCCTTTGGTGCTGTTCTATTTCAGGCAGATAAATGTCCCATAAATTGATTGAGCTGGGTTGGTCCGCTCATTTTATGATGCAGCTTCAGGATGATGAGCTGCAAACCCTTCCAGTTGCCCGCGTGACGCAGGTTCACCGTAACCAGATGATTGGCATAGGTCATCAGGGAGAGTTCACCCTGAGCGTTCCCGGCCACAGTTCAACCGGCGATTATGCGGTTGGCGACTGGGTGGTTTACGACGTGCATGCTCAAGTCGTTCGTGCATTGGACCGGCTCACGCTGGTGGAACGACGCGCAGCGGGTGAGGATGCCCGTGCGCAGCTGATTGCGGCCAATCTGGATGTGTTGTTCATCACCACCTCCTGCAACAAAGACTTCAACATCGCTCGGTTGGAGCGGTATCTGGCCGTGGCTCAGCAGGCTGGCATTCAGCCCGTCGTTCTGCTGACGAAGGCTGATCTGGTGGATGACACCTATGCGTTTGAGGCGGAAGTGCAGAAGATTGATCCGCTGTTGCCGGTGATCGCGCTGGATACCCGCGATCCGGAGCAGATTACGCCGTTGTTTGACTGGTGGAAGGCCGGGCAAACTGCAGCATTGGTGGGCTCTTCCGGCGTTGGCAAGTCAACAATCCTCAACAGCCTAAGCGGTTCTTCCGCCAAGACTGCTGGCATTCGCGAGGATGATGCGAAAGGCCGGCATACTACGACGGCTCGCTGCCTCTATCCTGTTAGGGATGGGCGCTGGTTGATGGATACGCCGGGCATGCGTGCTTTGCGGCTCTACGATGTTTCTGAGGGCGTTGCTGCGGTGTTTCAGGATCTTGTTGATCTGGCAGAGCACTGCCGGTTTTCGGACTGTAGTCATGAGGGCGAGCCGGGCTGTGCCATTCAGGCTGCGATTGAAGAAGGGGAACTGGATCCATCACGGCTTAAACGCTGGAAGAAGCTGGCGCGTGAGGAGCAATACAACAGCGAGACTGTTGCGCAATCCCGCTCCCGTTCAAAGAGCTTCTCCAAGATGATCAAGCGTGTGCAGGCAGATAATCGTATTATGAAGGGCGATTACTAGCCCCTTTGAATAGCATCCCCCACAGGGTCAGCTTGTGGGGGTGCTACCGCTTTTTCAGTTTACCGGTTTCCAGCTAGAACCTTCAAACTGATTTAGGGGAGCCGACCCGCGGTTTTGGCAGAGTTCGCAGGTCGGCTATATGCCCTTGAAGTGTTGTTGTGTTGAGGCAACTTCAAGGACCTCGGGAGGTTTGCCCACTCGGTGGATATGCTGTCTGACCGAAGTGGTGACGCTCACCTTTTTTCAGCCAAATGCAGTGCTGCAATACCGCAGTTGGCGAAGCAGCTTTGTTTTTCCAGCTGCATTCAACGAGTGTTGCGCGTTTCAATGAAATGAGCTGTTCTATAAAGAACAGCAGGGAAAGATTTTTTGAGGTAAGCGCTGCGCGCGAAGCAGTGCCCAACAGCTGAGAGATTCGGTTTTATACCGAGTTTGTCGTGGTCTTTGGTAGTTCAACCAGGAATGTGGTTTCCGCTCTATCCGGCAGATACGACACGGTACCGTAGTGTGATTTGACCATGGATTGCACGATACCAAGGCCCATGCCTGTGCCGCCTTCTGCCCTTTGGGTGGTGAAGAACAGGTCGAAGATCTTTCCAGCATTGCCCTCAGAAATGCCGCTGCCGTTGTCGCTGGTGTAAAACAGCAGGGTTTCTGGCGTTTCCTCAATTTTGATGGTGAGCTTGCTCGACCCGTGGTTCACAGCGTTTTCCAGCAGGTTGGAGAAGATAATCTCCGCATTTTCCAGCGTGATTGGCAGGGTCTGATCTCTCTCGCAGTTCACCTCTAGCACCAGCTGCTCATAGTGACTTTGCAGGTGATCGAGCAGTTCACCAAGATGCAGAGTTCCAGAGGACTTGGGGTTGTCCGCACGAGCCAGATGGCGCAGGCGATCCAACAGTGCGGATAGGCGGTTAGAATCCTGCAAAATGTTGTTCAGGAATCTGGTGCGCTGGTCCTTTGACATGTCGTCCCCGGATTCCAGCAGGAGTTCGACTGCTCCTTTGGTGGCTGTGACCGGCGATTTCAACTCATGTGCCGCGTGAGAGGCGAAGGTGGAGATGTAATCCGCCCGCTCCGAGATTTTCCGGGCCATGGCGAGGAAACTGTCTGCCAGCGATGCAAACTCACGCGTACCGTTGTGCTTTAAGGGAGCGATTGCCTGTGTGTCACCGCTGCTGATCCGCTGAGTACGGTCGATCAGCTCGTAAATAGGCTTGGTGATGACCCGCAGGAACACAAAGCCGATGGCAGCTGTCACAAGCAATGTGAAGGCGGCGGCGATCGCCACGATCTGCCATTGCTTGAAGAGCTGGCGCATGGTGTTGCTGGGGGTGCGGGAGGCGTAGATCACCCCAACCACCTTGCCCTGCACCAGAACCGGCATTGCAGAGAAAATGCGCGTTGATGTTCCGCGGCTTAGTGAAGTCAGTGCTGGTGCTGGCTCATCTGAAATGCGCTCGCGCAGGACGCTGCGGTATTGGCCAGAGAGTGCCGTTTGCACTTCCTCCACGTGGCTTAGGGAGAGGCCGACTTCACTGCGCCCAGCGATAACGTTGCCTTTGTGGTCGAGCACACGGAAGCCAGCCAGAGTCACCTTCTGCGTTTCCATCAGCAGTGGAGACAGGCGGCTGCCGATGTTCAGCATCACCTCACTGGGTGCTTCAGCGGCTTCACGAGCCTTTGCGCGGCGTGGGTAGGTTTTGGCGGAAAAGAGGTAGTTGCGCGGTGCTATCGGCGTGTAAGAGCCGTTCTCCACGCTTACACTGCGCTCAGCACTCACGAGGTCATCAAGGCTGATCTCCTCCTGCTCTTCCACCATTTGCGACATGACGGCTGACAGGACAGCGCTTTGAGCAATCAGGGCGTTTTCCGTTTGTTGGAAGATTTGATGCTCGAAGATGCGGAAGAACAGGATGATCGCGAGCGGCAGCAGCAGCACGCTGAGCAGCACTGCAACCACCACAAGGCCCAGCGTTGGGCGCCACTTCTTTTTTGTTGCCGTGGCGATCATGATGGAACCGGCAGTGCCGCCAGTCTGAAGCCAACAGCGTGCACCGTCTCAATCAGATTCGGCGCCCCTGCAGTCGTCAGCTTTGAGCGGACATTGCGGATATGGCTGTCAATTGTCCGGTCTGAGACGTGAATGTTGGGCGGGTATGCCAGATCGATGATCCGATTGCGGGAGAACGTCATGCGGGGGCGGTCCAGAAACAGCTTCAAGATCTCGAACTCGATGGACGTCAGTTCCACGGACTGACCGTTGTAAGCCACTGAGCGGTACGAAGGATCAAGCTGCACGCCTCCGGCCTGAAGCTGAGAAGGTTTGGCCTCTCCTGTAATCTTGGGGCCATTGGTGCGTTTCAGGATTGCGCCGATGCGGGCGACCAGCTCTCGTGGGCTGAATGGTTTGGTAACGTAGTCGTCTCCTCCCATTTCCAGCCCGAGGATACGATCGATCTCTTCATCGCGAGCGGACAGGAACAGGATCGGCACTTCTGAGTGCTTGCGGATCTCGCGGCAGACTTCGAAGCCATCCATCTCCGGCATGCCGATGTCCAGAATGATCAGGTCCACCGGCTGCTGCTTAAAACAGGCAACAGCCTCAAATCCATTTTCAGCAATAATGGTGTTGTAGTTGGCTTTTTCGATCGCGAAAGTAATCACTTCCCGAATGTGCGCATCGTCGTCAACTACCAGTATATTTTGCATTCTCAGAGGCCCGGATCTTCACGATAACGAGTTCTACTGTCAGAGGCCGGGGTTTGCAACTTAGCCGGGGTTTCCAGTTGTGTTGGAGCCTGCGGTTTTGCCGGAGCCTGCGGTCTTGTCGGGACTTCGTTCTCTTGCAGGTAGTTGAGCAACAGCTGATTTCTAAGGCTCCATAGGCGCCAGTCATCCGCATTACGCTTCACGGTGCGAGCCATACTTCGGCGGGATGACCATAGTTCCAGAAAGTCTCTGTTATTTGCGGCAACACCTCGCTCCAGTTCACTTTTCATCTTTGCATCAATGGCCGGGATAGCCTGTGGCCCCAAGCTGATCAGGTACCAATGGTCAAACTTGGAGTTATCGGCGTAGGTCACGTTATAATCTGCGATCAATGCGGCTGTGTTTGTGAGGCTGAGCGTGTAGAGGATCCCCGCAACTGCCAGCATATTCACACGAACGAGCCAACCGTTGTTTCGTCCTAGGGCCAGTTTGACAATGATGCTGAGTACGCCGATGAGTACCAGAATCACCCAGATCAATGCATAGAGGCGCAGGTAAGTCATTGAATAAACGCCGACATAATTGCCGAGGCGCGCGAGGCAGGAGGCGACGAGCAGAGCGGTCTGGATGGTCCATGCAAGCAGCAGCACCTTCACCAGTTTGGACTTGGCAGTTGAAGCTCCAGAGCGGCTGGCGAACAGTACAAAGATAGCGGCAAGCAGAGCGGCAATGATGAGGGTGTAGACGCCTTTGTGGGCGTAGTTGGCATAGGTGGTGCCTGCCGGAAGTTCCTGAGAGCCCCACAGGTAGAAGGCATCCAGCACAGTTTGCAGAGCAAAGAGGCCGTTGAAGAGCACGAGCGAGCGGACAACTGCTTTATAGCCAAAGATTTCATCCAAGACAGATCGGTAGGCTTGAACAGTTTGCTGCTCCGGTGTTTTAGCCGCGGATTCAACAGCCTTCTTTTTCTTCAGCTTTTTTCTGAATTTTACGCGCAGGAACGGCCAGATCAGAGCAAAAGTGATGGACCAGAACACGATGCGCGCCATGTTCAGTTTTTCAAAGAGCTTGCCTAGGTTGATGCTGAGCAGCCATTGCTCGATGACAGGGTTTGAAGAACTGAACAGATACAGAAAAATCGGGAACAAGGTGAGTGGCAGAAACCAGGTGAACGCCAGTTTGGCGTAGTTGGACAATGGCCGCTTACGTCGTTTGACGCGGCTGAGCGTAAACATGTCTTTGATGAAACCCAGCGGCCAACGGCGCAGGAAGATGAGCAGTATTTTGACCATATTTAAGTCAAAGGCATTCACGCGTCGGTTCATGATGAGAGTGCACATGGCCAGAGCGAGAATGGCAATCAGCCCGCTTAGAAAATCCCACTGGAGGACACTTGGTACAACGCCAATGATCACTGTTAGCATCGTGATCCAAGCAAGGCGGGGGCTCACCCGGTGTCCGCCCAGCAGCATGATCGCAAAGGCAACGGCTACAATGAACAGACTGAAGCCAATTTCAGCCCGGTGACCAAAGAACAAATAGTCAGCAAGCAAGCATAGGCCCAAACCGAGAAGAAACCGGGCCTGAATGCCCATTGCAGGCATCCAAGACACCGGCTGAATGCGAGAGTTAGATAACATCAATTTCGCCCCTGAAATCATTAAGTGAATGAACTCAGGCGACGGTCTACCGGTGCCCCTTGCAGGCAGTTGGGCAAAACCGATGAGATCTCGTGCAGATTTGTGCAGTTTCTGTGCAGGTGGTGAGAGCTGCTACGGGAAGGCAGCCTGCATTGGTGTGCAGACTGCTGTTTTTACTTGGATTTAGCGGGCCTAGGCCGCTTTGATATCGCCGAGGAACTGGTCGATTTCGTTGCGGAGGTGATCGGCTTCGGTACGGAGTTCCTCAGAGGCGATGAGGACTTGCTTTGAGGTGACGCCAGTTTGGATGGCAGCTTCGTTGACCTTGGCGATGTTCTCCGTGACCTCAGCTGTTCCGCCAGCGACCTCGCTGACATTGCTGGCGATTTCTTGAGTGGCAAACTTTTGCTCGTTGATGGCGCTGGAGACGGCACTGGCGCGTTGGTCGATCTCACGGATGATCTTGTCGATGTCTTCCATTGCGGTGAGAGATCCCTCTGTGGCGCGTTGGATATCGGCAATCTCATTTCGGATTTGCTCTGTGGCCTGAGAGGTTTGCTCAGCCAGTGACTTCACCTCACTTGCAACCACCGCAAAGCCCTTGCCTGCAACACCTGCTCGTGCAGCTTCTATGGTGGCGTTGAGGGCAAGCAGATTGGTTTGCTCGGCGATGTCTGTGATGATGCTGACCACATCTCCCACACTCTGCGCTGCTTTGCGCAGCTCTGCTGCATCGGAGTTGGCGCTGTGGACCTGATCCACCGCTTCAGACGCTGCTTTTCTGCAGTGTTGCATCTGGTTGCCAATTTCAGCGACGGAGCAATCCAGCTCCTCTGTGGCAGAGGCGACAGACTGTACGCTGCGAGAGGCTTCTTCTGCTGCCGAGGCGACGGCCTTGGATTGGTTGCTGGTAAGCTCGGAGATGCTCGACATTTCCTGAGAGGACAACTGCATGGTCTGCGAGTTGCGGCCCATGGTTTCAAGCACATAGGAAACAGCCTGCTCAAAGTCTGCAATGCGGCCTTCGAGGAACTCGCCACGCTCTAACTGAGAGGCGTGCTGGGTGTCCTGCTCCTTCTTCAGATCGCGTGCGAGGATCATGTTTTCCTGGAAGACGGAGACAGCCTTGATCATCTGGCCCACTTCGTTTTTCGCTGGCTTTGGCAGCTTGATACTCAGGTTGCCACTGGCGAGTTGCTCCATGGCCTCAATGATCTTAGCGAAGGAGCGTTGGATGGACTTGATGAGGATGAAGGACATTAGGAACACCAGCAGGAAGCCAACGGCAGCGATGCTCATGTGAAGGGTGAGACGTCCGTTGGCACTTGCTTGCAGTTGCTCTGTATCTTCAATCAGACTAGCAGCGATGGTGTTTTCCAAGGCCTTGAGCTGGTTGATTTTTTGGGATGCCGTGTCAAACCACTCAGGGCCACTGATGGTTTCCAGAGCTGTTGCAGTTTCCTCACCACCCAGTGCTATATCGCGATAGGTGTTCAGCTTGGTGTTGGCGGCACCGTTCTGCAGTTTCTCATAGTCTGCGAAAAGTTCGGGTGTGGCATAGGTTTGGAAAATGTGCGTGAAGGCGTTCTGTTCAACGATAAGACGTTGGAACTTTTGCAGGGTGGCAGGTGGGAATGCATTGCTTGCAAAGCCCGCTGCGCCAACAGCCCGCTCCAGCCCAGCCCGCTCTTTGGTCAGCAGGAAGGCGTGGTAGCTTACGATGCGGTCTACAATTTCCGCATTGGGGCTGAGCTCACTCATGGAGCCGATGATATCGAGTTTTTCAGAGTTCAGTCTGGTGTAGAAAGCAACCGCCTCAGCCATCTGCACATTCAACGCATCAACATTGGAGCGCATTCTGGGCGTCTTTTGCAGCTCGGCATTGATGCCTTCCAGATCAGCGGCAAATGCTGGCTGATAGATGGACAGGTCAAAGCCCTCAAGGAACTGCAGGTAATCGATGCGGGCGGTGTCCGTTGCCTTGCGCTGGCTCTTCAAGTCCGCCTCAAACTGCTGACCTTTGCTGGCAAGGAATAAGGCTGTGGCGCCGCGCTCTTTCTGCTGCTCATGCACCAGACTACCGATTTTGACGGAAAGGCGCGTGAGCTGCGAAAGGGCAGCCAGTTTCTGCTCATCCTCGGTGTCGACCTTGATGAGCTGATAGAGAAAAACGAGGGCTGCAATGCTTGGAATAATTGAAAGCAGTGTGATGGTATGAACAATTTTGAGCTTAGCTAAATATGCAAACATGATAATTTGGTCCGCTGAAATCTAACTAAGCATTTTCCCGTGTTTATTTACGGCTAGTTAACGATAGGAGGCCGATTCCATGCATGCGGGCAGCATTCCAAAACGTGTGCCCTTTGCATTCCTGATAGAGCTTTGTTCGGCAATTTGTTTTCCGGAAATATGGTCGAGATGTTAATCAGGCAAAAAATTTTAGTTATTTCGCATATTCTTTAGAAAAGAAACATCGAAAATATCAGTAAAATGATTAACCAGAGCAACAACCAACCGAAGCAAGGCTCTCTTTATAAATAAAGATTCGCCGCGAAGACTCGAACCATAAACCTATATACATCCTGATTAAGCGTTTTACTTTGAAACGGAGAAAGTAGAACTTACGTTACGTAGCATGTTCCACGCAATGAACTTGTGAGCCGGACCGACTGGCAGCATGTAGAGTTTGCCGAACCAGTTGTGTGTGATGACCGAAGAGGTGATGCGCACTAACGCTCCTTCAGAAATTGCATCGACGCTGAACGTGGTCATGACCGAGAGATGTTTATCTCTTGAGGTGAGTACCAGCTCGCGGTCCTCAATGTGCTCGACCAGAAAGAAATCGAGCTTCTCGCCGACTTCTGGAAGCGTGATCTTTCGTTTGCCTTCAAAGCCTTTGATTTTGGTAACCCCAGCCAAGGCTGAGATCTGGTCTCTCACCCAAAATGCAGCGCCAAGCCATGCAGAGCGCTTGCTGAACAGAGCGTTGTAGACCTCAAACGCGGTTGGGTGTTCTTGTATCTTCAAGGAGTTGACGTGATAGAAGTACAGCTCTTCGCGTGGAGCAACCAATTGAGGGGCCGGGAGAGATAGGGTTTCCGGCATATTTCACGCTCCTTTATGATGCTGCAGCAGGTCTTAATTGTGTTATTTAGATTATTCTAAAGTTTGTTTATTTGCAATGAATTAGATAGCTTCAGTTAGCTTGCCTAATCCTGCGATAATATATTTTCTGTGCCACATTCTCGCCTTATGATTGCAACACACTTTTCCGCGCACCGCATCGGTGTTTCTAGTATCAATTTACGGCAAACACGCCAACTTCTGAGATCACTTTGGGGAGTGAGCCTCAGGAGTGGACGCCTTTCTGTGCTGCTTTGGGCGCCTATGTGCTTGCCATTGGGGGATTTTATGAAATCTACATTGCTTAAAGTTGTTGTGGGGTGTTCGGTTCTTCTCAGCGCACAGGCTGCTGCTGCGTCCGGTCTTTATCTGGTGCGAGAAGATGGTAGCGAGATTGAAATCTATCTGAAATCACAAAGCCCGAAGAACGCGACAGATCTTCTTGTGCTTATTCAGGGCTCTGATTGCAACAGCGTGGCCAATAATAAGCTGATCAACGAGGAGTTCTCGCAGGTTCTGCCGGAAGCGGATATGCTGACGGTTGAGAAGTACGGCATCACTTCCGACCTTTCCTGGGACAGGAATGATGAGCGCGCGGATTGCCCAGCGGCTTATATTGAGAATGACTCGCCGGAACGCCGGACTGCGGATTACATCAAGGTGATCAGTCAGTTGAAGGAAGGCGGCATTTACGAGCGCGTGATTTTGCTTGGTGGCAGTGAAGGCGCGGTGGTTGCCAACATGATTGCTGCGAAGGCGGATTTCGTGACTGCGAGCATTGCGCTGAATGGTGGCGGGCGTCACTTCATTGATGACATCCTGCACAACATGAAGTCCAGCGGTATGCCGGAAGAGGCGTTCAAAGAAGCTTCTGCGGGTTTCAAAGGCTTTGCCCAACAGGTGACATCCAGCGAGCCATTTGAACTCAACATGAGTGGGCATGGCTACAACTGGTGGAACAGCATGCTGAAATCAGATCAGCTGGAGATCCTCGCGCAGGTCGACACTCCTGTTCTGATTGTGCAGGGTGGGCAGGATCAGAGTGTCTCTCCTGAAGCTGTTGAGGAGCAGATTGCGAAGCTGGATGGATTGGGTAAGACCAACGTCACTTACAAATCCTATGCTGACATGACGCATTCTTTTAAGAGCGCTGCGGGCGAAAGTATGGTTCCGCAAGTCATCTCAGATATTCAGGGCTGGCTGGCAAAGCTGGATTGATCCATCGAAGGGCAGTTTTCTGCCCTTTTCTTTTTCGGTGGGGGATGGATCGCTCGTTTAAGTAACGACTAGTGTAGTTCCAGCTTAGCCTGGGCGCTTTCTTGCGTGTGGCGAATGCCATCACGTTTCATCTTACGCTCACACTGGCGCTGGGAGGCAGGGGCAAACTTTGGCTTCCACGCACGTACGACTTCTTTGAACTCGGCCACAAACAGCTGGAGTTCAGTGGCATCAAGCTCATCCAGAGCGATGCAGGACACGACGGCAGGTTGGCCGAGGGCAACACGGATAAAGGTAAAACGGTTCTTAGCAGTATGGTTTTCGTGCAGCATTTGGACCATGAGATGCTGCGGAACTTCTGTATCTTCTGAGAGATAGGCCATCATCTTCAGGCGCTTATCGCAGGCCCGCATGTGGATCTCGATATCGTCAGCGTTCATCGTACACTCACCGTCTTTGTTAAAGACGAGAGCATCCATACCGCCATCCGATGCAATCTTATTCATGAGTGTTTGAGGTGTCATATTCTGCAAGACTGACCATCCCATCGTTTTGTTTCTATGATAGCGAAAAATGTCGAACATTCTCCTAAGAGCTCCCCGCTTTTGAGGCAGGAAGTTCTATTGATCACTATGAACGGGAATGTGGGCAGAAACTGTTCTCTACGAGACACAAAGGCGTGAAGTGCACTGAATGGACGTGCTTTGTGCCTGCTTCATAACGTGGGTGTGAAGGCGTAGCGTCAGGGCATCCCTCGAAATCGCTTAGGTAAGTTGCGCAGGTCACAAAACACAACCAGATGCGATCACATCTGCTGAACTCGCCGTCAGATGGCTTGGATAAGTGTTGAAAGGCACCGCCTCTTACTGAGGCGCCTTATATCCTCGAGCAGGTATCTCTTTTTAAATCAGCATCTTGGAGATGATGTTGATGTTCTGATCTTCCTGATTTGCCTGTAACGCCTCAATTCCAGCCCGCATGCCTTTTACCAGCGTATCCACGGACATGCTTGGCGCACCGAGGTTCTGAATCATGGCCGCAACTTCGGGCAGATGGGGCAGATGCACCCAGCCTGCACGGATGGGAAGTTTGTTTTTTGCAATGTGGTGCAGGACGCCATACATGAGGTGATTGCAGCAGAAGGTGGCAGCAGAATCCGAGATATCCGTTGGCACTCCAGCATCTCGCATAGCCTGTGTCATGGCTCTAAGGGGAACTGTGGCGTAGTAACCAACCGGGCCATCAGGCACCGTCAGCTCTCCCTGCAGTGTAACGCCTGCGGTGTCCGTGACATCGTAACGCGCACAATCATTGAGGTTTTGCGCCAGACGTTCCAGCGTGATCATAGAGCGACCACCGTACTCGCCCAACATGAGGACAGCGCTGGGTTTCAGCTCTTCCATGGCGGCGACGGTCTCTTCAATGCAGCGGAAATATGCACCGGAGACAATGCGGGAGACAATCTTTGCGCCTACGATCTCTTCGCCATCCAGCGCTAATGCCAGTTTTTCTGCGGGATTGGTCGGCGTGTTGGCATAAGCGCCAAAGCCGGTGATGAGAATGGTGTCCATGGGATGCCAGCTCCTTCTCACTGTGTTCCACCATCAGTATCGGGAGCAGCTTAAGTCTTTGTTCAAGGGACAAAGAAAGATGGAGAAAATGAGCCTCTGAGTGGCAGAGGCTCATTGAAGGTAATTCTTAAAGCGCACTCTCGATTTCGGCCACAACAGCTTCGGCTGCGGCGCGGGGGTCTTCGGCGCGGTAGATTGGGCGGCCGATGACGAGGTAGTCGGAGCCTGCTTTGATGGCATCGTATGGGGTCATGACGCGGCGCTGGTCGCCAGCATCAGAGCCTTTCGGACGGACACCCGGCGTCACGATGCAAAGCTTGTCGCCAACCTTTGCACGCATTGCAGCAGATTCCACCGGAGAGCAGACAATACCGCCAACGCCTGCTTCAATTGCATCAAGCGCGCGCTGTTCGACAAGGTTTGCAGTTGGGCCAACATAGCCAGCGTCTTTTACGTCCTGCTCGTCCATGGACGTGAGGACGGTGACACCCAGCAGGCAGAGGTCTTTGTTGCCGACTTCTTCCAGTGCCTTCACCGCGGCACGCATGTTTTTCGGGTACGCATGGATGGTCATGAACTTCATGCCCATTTTCGCGACGTTTTTCACTGCGCTGGTGATGGTGTTGTCGATATCCAGCAGCTTTACATCGAGAAAGATGGAGTGCCCTTCTTTGGCCAGCTCTTCCGCGAACTGCAGGCCACCTGCAAACTGGAGCTGCATGCCGATTTTGTAAGTGCCGACAAGCCCTTGAGTCTTCTTGACGAGCTCACGCGCTTCATCAACTGTTGGAACATCCAGAGGAAGGATCAAGCGATCGACTGCATTTGCTGGGCGATAAGACATGCGAGGCTCCAAATATCTGATAGATAAACGGCTCAGTTCCTAACAGTTTGTGCCGAGAAATACCAGAGGGAGTAGCAGATCCTAGCTTTTTCATCTTTGGGTATTTGCAGCGATCCCTTAGCCTGTTAAAACGGCGCGTCTTTAAATGCTTGTGCAGGGGTTTTGCATGAGTATAAGGGCTATAAACTTATCAAGGGACATCCCATGCGTCAGGCCACTATTGCCCGCGGCACTAAAGAAACGACGATCTCTGTTTCCATCAATCTGGATGGCACAGGCAAGTATGACATCAAGACCGGTGTTGGTTTCTTTGATCATATGTTGGAACAGCTTTCCCGACATTCGCTCGTGGACATGACCATTCGCGCAGATGGTGACACCCATATTGACGACCACCACACCACAGAGGATGTGGGCATTGCTCTGGGACAGGCGTTTAAAGAAGCGCTTGGCGACATGAGCGGCATCACCCGCTATGCAGATACGCATCTGGCGATGGATGAAGCCCTGACCCGTGTGGCACTGGATGTTTCCGGTCGTCCTTTCCTTGTCTGGCAGGTGGACTTCCCACGGGACAAGGTTGGCACGTTTGATGTTGAGCTTTTTGAAGAGTTCTTCCGTGCGTTTGCCATGAATGCAGGTTTTACTCTGCACATTGCAAACCTTTATGGCACCAACTGCCATCATATTGCGGAAACATGCTTTAAAGCGGTTGCGCGTACAGTACGCACAGCTATCGAACCAGATCCACGCCAGAGTGGACGCGTGCCGACGACGAAAGGTCAGCTTGGCGGCTAACCTTTTTCGGCCCGCAGCTCTACCAGTTATGGAGAATGCAATTGGCTGTCTATTATGTCATGACCGAACCAGGGGTTTCTCTTGACCACCTGAAGGACGAGGACGCACGAAACATCAAATTCGTGAAAGACGGCTTTTCGTGGTGGGCGATGCTCTTCCCCCTCCTCTGGTCTCTCTATAACCGCATGTGGCTGGTCTTTCTTGGCTATCTGGCAGCGATCATTGCATTGGTGTTTGTCGCCGATGCCTTTGGCTCGACTACAGGCGGCTTTATCACGGTACTTGCAACGCTGTTCTTTGCGATGGAAGCCGGGTTCCTGAAAAGCTGGAGCCTGCGCCGCAAAAACTGGCAGACCGTCGGTTTCATCACTGCCTCCAATCTGGATGAGGCAGAAATCCGTTTCTTCGACCGTGTTTCCCGCCGCAAAGGCGAAACGCGGCCCCCACAGGGGCCTCAGGCTCCACAAACCAGCGACACAGATGTCGTTGGAATGACACTCAAGCGATAACAGGAGTTCCTTCATGAGTGTGGCAATTATTGATTATGGTTCTGGCAACTTGCGCTCCGCAGCAAAAGCGTTTGAGCATGCAGCCCATAACCATCATCATACTCATGAGGTGACGGTGACTTCGGATCCAACCGTTGTCGCCAAGGCTGACCGCATTGTTTTGCCGGGTGTTGGTGCATTTGCAGATTGTCGCCGTGGCCTGCAGGCTGTTGATGGCATGGAAGAGGCGCTGGCGGAAGCTGTGCTGACCAAAGGCAAGCCATTCATGGGCATTTGTGTTGGCATGCAGCTGCTGGCAACCCGCGGGCTTGAGTTTGAGAAAGCTGAAGGGCTGGACTGGATCAGCGGTGATGTCACTGCAATGAAACCATCTAATCCTGAGCTGAAAATTCCTCACATGGGCTGGAACACCATCAACGTGACTGGTGATGAGCACCCGGTTCTTGAAGGCATCAAAACCGGTGGTGATGGCCTGCACGCTTACTTCGTGCACTCCTATCACTTTGCGACAGCCAACCCTGCGCACCGTTTGGCAAGCTTTGACTATGCGGGTGAGTTCACTGCGATGGTGGGACGAGACAACATCGTCGGCACGCAGTTTCACCCTGAAAAGAGCCAGAAGCTCGGCCTCTCCCTGATTTCCAATTTCCTGAGCTGGGCGCCGTAACGGCTGCCCGCTTTCAGTGACACAGACAAGTCCAAGGACAGAATTATGATTATTTTTCCAGCGATTGACCTTAAAGGCGGCCAGTGCGTTCGTTTGAAACTGGGTGACATGGATCAGGCGACCGTGTTCAACGATGACCCAGGTGCGCAGGCGAAGGCGTTTCAGGATCAGGGTTTTGAATGGCTGCACGTTGTTGATCTGGACGGTGCGTTCGCAGGTGAGAGCAAAAACGGCGAAGCTGTTGATGCGATCCTTGCCAACACCAGTAACCCGGTTCAGCTGGGCGGTGGTATCCGCACCATGGAGCACATCGACAACTGGCTGGCAAAAGGCGTTGCGCGCGTTATTCTCGGCACCGTTGCTCTGCGCGACCCTGAGCTGGTGAAGGAAGCTTGCAAGAAGTATCCGGATCGCATTGCCGTTGGCATCGATGCCAAAGGCGGCAAGGTTGCCGTTGAAGGCTGGGCCGAGACTTCTGAGCTGACCGTGATTGAGCTGGCAAAGCAGTTTGAAGATGCTGGTGTTGCTGCAATCATCTACACCGATATTGATCGTGACGGCGTTCTGAAGGGCCTCAACATCGAGAGCACTCTGGAACTGGCTAATGCTGTGAGCATTCCGATCATCGCTTCTGGTGGCCTTGCAGACATCAAGGACATTGAGCGTCTGATCCAGCCTGATTGCGATATTCTGGAAGGCGCGATCTCTGGTCGTGCGCTGTATGACGGTCGTCTTGATCCTGCTGAAGCTCTTGATCTGATCAAGAAGAGCCGGGAGGGCCTCGCATGACCCTGAAGGCACGTATTATTCCATGCCTTGATGTGAAGGATGGCCGTGTCGTGAAAGGCGTCAACTTTGTTGACCTGATCGACGCTGGTGACCCGGTTGAGGCAGCAAAAGCCTATGATGCGGCGGGTGCTGATGAGCTGACGTTCCTTGACATCACAGCCTCCAGCGATAACCGCGACACAATCTACGATGTTGTGCAACGCACTGCGGAAGCCTGCTTTATGCCGGTGACTGTTGGCGGCGGTGTGCGTACCGTGGAAGACATTCGCAAGCTGCTGAATGCGGGTGCAGACAAAGTTTCAATCAACACTGCAGCGGTGAAAAATCCTGAGTTTATTCGGGAAGCAGCCCAGAAGTTCGGTAGCCAGTGCATTGTTGTCAGCATCGACGCTAAGCGTGTTTCTGCTGAAGGTGAGCCTGAGCGCTTCGAAATCTTCACCCATGGTGGCCGTACACCAACGGGCATTGATGCGGTTGAGTTTGCCAAGAAAGCCGTGGATCTGGGCGCTGGTGAGCTGCTGGTGACCTCCATGGACCGTGATGGAACGCAAGAGGGCTACAATTTGCCGCTTACCCGTGCAATTGCGGATGCTGTACATGTACCGGTGATTGCTTCCGGTGGGGTTGGAACTCTGGATCATCTGGTTGAAGGTGTCCGTGACGGGCACGCGACTGCTGTACTTGCTGCTTCAATCTTCCATTTTGGGACTTACAGTATTGAAGAAGCCAAGCAACACATGGCAGATGCTGGAATTCCTATGCGTCTGGATAAGTAAATTTCGCTCAGGTATTGAAAGTAATCCTGAAGCGGCCTCAACAAGGCTAGTCAAATGACCAATTTTACCCTTTCGGACCTAGAGGCTATCATTGCTGCACGTGCGAACAGTGATGATGAACTGTCTTATACCCGCAAGCTCATTTCCAAGGGCGTTTCCAAGTGTGCACAGAAGCTTGGAGAAGAAGCCGTTGAAACTGCGATTGCGGCTGTAGAGCGTGATAAGGAAGGCGTTGCTTCTGAAGCAGCTGACCTGCTTTATCACCTACTTGTTGTTTTGAAGGTTTCCGATGTGGCGCTGGACGAAGTTCTGGCAAAGCTTGCAGCACGCACCGGACAAACCGGACTGGAAGAAAAAGCCTCCCGTACGGACGGCTAGGTTTCTTCTTGTCATGCGAAGTGGGAGGCACGACGGGCCTTGAGCGCTAACGCTATGCATAAAGAACTCGCTCCAGTTCAGGAACTGGATCTGTCTCCCTACTCTGTGTTTACAGAGACTGAATGGGCGTCTTTACGTGCAGACACGCCGATGACGTTGAGCGTGCAGGAAATTGAAGACCTGCAATCGCTCAATGACTTTGTGTCTCTGGAGCAGGTGAAGAATATTTACCTGCCCCTTTCACGTCTGCTTGCCTATTACGTGGAAGCTTCCCAAAGCCTTCAGTTTGCGACGAAGCGCTTTCTGGGTATGCAGCTGACCCGCACACCGTTCATCATCGGTATTGCGGGTTCGGTCTCTGTTGGCAAATCCACGACTGCCCGTCTTTTGCAGGCACTCCTTTCGCGCTGGCCAGCCAGCCCGAAGGTGGACCTGATTACGACAGATGGTTTTCTGTACCCGAATTCTATTCTGGAAGCAGAAGGGCTGATGCGCCGGAAGGGTTTTCCGGAGAGCTATGACCGTTCTGCCCTGCTGAAATTCCTGACCGACATCAAGGGTGGGGAGCGTGAAGTACGCGCCCCGATTTACTCTCATTTCTTCTATGATGTGATGCCGGGACAGCATGTCACAGTCGAACAGCCAGACATTTTGATTGTCGAAGGGCTGAACGTTCTGCAGACATCTCACCAGCCGAAAGCGGCAAAGGCCGTGCCCTTTGTCTCTGATTTCTTTGACTTTTCCATCTACATTGATGCGGAAGAGCAAGTGCTGCAACGCTGGTATCTGGAGCGTTTCATGCGACTGCGTGAGACCGCGTTCCGCGATCCAGGTTCATATTTCCATAAATTTTCCACAATTTCGAATGATAAGGCGCAAGAGATCGCGAAGGACCTTTGGCAGAACATCAATCTGGAGAACCTTCGCCAGAACATCTTGCCGACGCGACCACGCGCTGATCTGATCCTGACAAAGGGTACAGACCACAGCATCGAAACAGTGGCGCTGCGCAAGATCTAAACGAGCAAACGCGCTCTTACATTGCTGACAGACAGACTGGCACCAAGAGGCAGGCGCCAGCCTGTATTGCATTTGTTTGAGCGCTGAGTGCCTGCAGGCTTTCCTTGTGAAGGCTTGCCGGACATTTTGCCTGCTGGCGTGCGAGATGCCCCCCAGCAGGAGCTTGCGTCAGTAAAACGACAGCTGCGCACCATCATCAGACTGGCATGAACCACGAAGCGCGTGAGCGCCTCGACCGTTTCCTATTGCCATCTTTCAGCAATCTCGTGACGCAACGCGCGCGGGAACCGGTGCTGCTGTGCCTAAAAAGGCTTTCGGAGGGATTATGCTACAGCTTGCAAAAGTATCCGCGTATGCAGGGTTTAGTTTTCTGGTTCTCACGACTGCAGTGGCTGCAGGACCAAATGCTTCTTTTGGTGAACTATCCTTGCCAGAGGAGCCAGTTTCACTGGTTTCCGGCGAAGATACTCTTCCGCAAAACAAGATGACGACCTCCGGCAACTACAATGTCGCTAAGCCAATTCTTGCGAAGGGCTGGACAGCGGCAGATGACGGAACCGTTGGCACTTCTCTTCAGCAGATCCTGCCCGTTGGCGCTCAACTGAGTGTTCTGGACTGGGCGACAGACGCTGCCAAGGGTGAGCTGGTTCGCCTTGGCGTTGATCAGCCGGATGAAGACGGCGACATTGCCTCTGATATTTACGTTTCCAAAGCAGACTTTTCTAAATACGCATTGACTGAAGTGGCTACGCTGAGCCGCGACGAAGCCAACAAAATTGCCGGTAGCGAAGAAGACAGCTACATGGGCTATGCCAGCGCCGTGTTGGCAGCCAGTTCTGGCGGTGTTCGTTCTGCCCGCCGTCGCCGCGGCATGACCTACTGCTACCGCTATGTGAAGAAGCACCTCCTTTCCGAAGGGCTTGTAGATACCTATATTCCAGGTGGATCAGCTTACATGGCGATCAAAGCGTTGCCTAAGTACGGCTTCAAGCGCTTGCGTGTCAGCAGCCCAGACCGCGCTCCAGACGGTTCCATCTGCGTTTACGATCGCGATAAACGGAACCGCCACGGCCACATCGAGGTGAAGAAGAGCGATACCTGCTACTGGTATGGATATGGCTGTAGCAAGAACTCGATGTACGGGCGGCGAGATTTTTATGACTGCTTTGCCAAAGGTGACATCAAACGGAGTTTCTGGGCGTTTACATCATCGAGGAGAGACGATGATGAGGATACAAAGGGATCAGCCTCTCTTGTGAGAAAGAACGATCCTTCTGAACGCCTGTAATCAACCTTGATGACGAACCCTGACCGAGAGGTCGGGGTCTTGTCATTTTGGTGTTGTAAACTTTCCAGACCGGGACATTCCGAGGAGCTTTAAAATGCTTGCATATCTAGCTGCACTGAAATCAGTAGAGAAGGCTGAAAAAGATCCTTCTCAAAACCAGAACGAACTGGGGCAGGTTGTCGGTGATGATATGTCTGACTGGACTTCAGCCAAGCAGCCGACAGATGAGACCATGGTTGGTCACTTCTGCCGATTGGAGCGACTGGACCCAGCCAAGCATGCAGAAGATCTTTATGAAGCCTTCAGCGTGGACACAGAAGGCCGGAACTGGACCTATCTGGATGAAGGCCCGTTTCCTGATTTCGAGAGCTTTGAGGCTTACGTCAAAGAGCTTGCAACAGGAAATGATCCGTTCGCCTTTGCCATCATTGAGCAGGAAGGTGGAAAAGCGCTTGGCATCGCCAGCTACATGAACATTGTGCCAGAAACTGGCAGCATCGAAGTTGGACACATCCACTTCTCGCCTCTGCTGCAACGTAAGTGCGGCGGTACTGAAGCGATGTTTTTGATGATGCAGCGGGTGTTCGATAAGTGGGGCTATCGTCGCTATGAGTGGCGCTGTAACGCCCTAAACAAGGTTTCCCGTAAGGCTGCGGTTCGTCTTGGTTTCAGCTACGAAGGCACATTGCGTCAGGCCTCCGTCGTGAAAGGCAAAAACCTGGATACAGCTTGGTTCTCTGTTTTGGATAGTGAATGGCCGGTTCTTCGCGCTTCCTTCGAGAAGTGGCTTTCTCCTGCGAACTTCAAAGAGGATGGCGCACGCATCAAGACCCTGAGTGAGCTGATTGCGCGTGAAGAGACACGGGTGTTCTAGCAGCGGTTTTGCAGTCTTCGAGATGACGAAGCCTCGGGCAATCCCGGGGCTTTTTTGTGCGCACACTTACCGCAAAAGGACCTATTACACTCGCTTTTTTGCTGTGCTAGTCTCACCAGCACCTACCTAAGCTTTTCCTTGATACACTTCTGAATGCGATATTTCCTATGCTTGTTTATGCAGATTACATTGGCTATCTCGCAGCCATTATCGGCACATTGTGCTGGCTTCCGCAGACTTTGAAAACGTGGAAGACGCGCGAGACAAAAGACCTTTCCCTAGCGGCTAACCTTCTTGTGCTGAGCACAGTGTTGCTCTGGTTTATCTACGGCATCATGACCGCCGCCTGGCCGCTTGTTGTCGGCAACGTCATTTCCATTATCGCCGTCGGAGCGATTGTGACAGCCAAGTTGATCTACAAGTAAGATTTGGGCCAGAAAGATTGGAATTGATTAGATAGAGGTGTGCTCCATTAAGGGCGGGTTCAGCACACCTTTCGGGACGCAATAGACAGAGACGCTGGTTTAAATTCATATTTATCGGGAGGATATGTTTTGACACTCAAGAAGGAACCAGCATGTTCGACCTCAATAAAAACAACAAGAACGCCGCCGCCCAACAAGAACTGAAAGCGCAGTTGGAAGCGCTCCGTTCGAAATCAGGAACAAAGGTCGAAGAAGAACGCGTCGAGGGCGTTCAAAAGAGTGTGCTTGATCGCGCTGCTGCCCCTCGTGAAGTGCAATTGACCCACGATATAGCTGCAGCTCGCGAGAAGTACCGCGCAGCCTCTTCCGAAGAAGATAAAAAAGCAGCCATGAAGCATATCTCAGACCTTGAGATGCGTCTGGCCATGGAAAAAGAAAAGAACGCCAAGAGCTGAGTGCTCTGGTTTCGGCAAAGAAAAACCCCGGTGCAGCATGCTACACCGGGGTTTTGTTTTGAGCTTTTTCGCGAAGCTTAGTTTGCCAGCTCTGCCAGCATGCCAGCTGCAACGGAGAACTTAGAAACCGACAGGTTCTTCTCCAGAATTTCGCTGGTTGCCTGCTGGGTTCTTTCCGCTTTGCCTGCGTTGCGCTCCAGCCAACCGTCGAAGCCTTTTTCATCTTCAAGAGCCTGAGCAGCCAGATCACGTAGTGCGTTTGCAAGGATCGAACGGGAGCGGTCGAGTGCCAGACCGTCGTAGTAGTCACGAATCACAAACTCACGAGCCAGCTCTTCAATCGCGCCGAACTTGAAGTGTTCAGCAACGCGGAAGTAAGAGGCTGCAACTTCATCAACGTCACGGTTGGCTTTCTCGGAGACCAGAACGATATCCGGGATCACCATTTCACCGATCAGGCGAGCGATGCGTGCTGCGATCATGATTGGAACGCCAGCTTCTACCAGACGGTTGGTTTCCGCCTTGAGCATTTCTGCACGACCTTCTGAGAGGAAGGTTTCCAGACGCGGAGACAGACGCTTCACGGTATCGCGGAAGCGGTTGATCGCGGCTTCCAGACCATCCTCGAAGGACACGTTGCGCAGGAACCAGATGACCATGCCGAGCACCAGATCCTGAACCAGAGTGTAGAGCTCCAGCTGCAGATCACCAGAGATGGTGTTGTCCAGACGGTCAATCTCTTCGTTCAGCTGTGTCAGACCGAAGGCATCACGAACCACTGCGAAGGCACGCGCCACATCAGCTACAGACGCGCCGGTCTGGTCGATGATGCGGGTCAGGAATGCCGGACCACCACGGTTGATGATGGAGTTTGCCAGCATGGTCGCGATGATTTCGCGGCGCAGACGGTGGCTCTCAATTTCCTGAGAGTAGGTGTCTGCCATCTCTTTCGGGAAGTAGCGGTACAGCTCTTTTGCAAGGTACGCATCATCCGGCACGGAGCTTTCGAGCAGCTCATCATGCAGGGTGAGTTTTGCGTATGCCAGCAGCACGCCCAGTTCCGGACGGGACAGGTGCTGACCGGCTTTCTCGCGCTCTTCGATGGTTGCGTCGTCCGGCAGGTCTTCCACCGCACGATCCAACAGATCCTGAGATTCCAGCTGGCGCATCATGCGCACCTGATAGCCGAGATCTTCCAGACCACGACGATCACAGAGAGAGATTGCTAGTGTTTGCAGGTAGTTGTTACGCAGCACCAGCTGTGCAACTTCGTCTGTCATGTCAGCCAGCAAGACGTTGCGGTCCGGAGTGGTCAGGCTGCCCTTCTTCACTGCCGCGCCCAGCGCAATCTTGATGTTCACTTCCATATCGGAGGAGTTCACACCAGCGGAGTTGTCGATCGCGTCGGAGTTACAACGCCCACCGGCACGTGAGAACTCAATACGTGCTTTCTGGGTGATGCCAAGGTTTGCACCTTCACCGATAACCTTTGCACCAACTTCAGCAGCCGTGATGCGGATAGAGTCGTTGCCACGATCACCCACTTCAATGTTGCTTTCATCAGATGCACGGATGTAGGTGCCGATGCCGCCGAACCACAGAAGGTCTGCCTTCATCTTCAGGATGGCAGTCATAACCTCCTGAGGTGATGCTTTTGCCTTATTGAGGCCGAGCATCTTCTGAACTTGAATGGACAGAGGAATAGACTTGGAAGAGCGTGGGTAGATGCCACCACCTTCAGAAATCAGTTCCTTGTTGTAGTCCTGCCAAGAAGAACGGCCCAGATCGAACATGCGCTTACGCTCGTCCCAGGTCACAGATGGATCTGGATTCGGGTCGAGGAAGATATCACGGTGATCGAAGGCTGCGACCAGCTTGGTTGCTTTAGAGAGCAGCATACCGTTGCCGAACACATCACCAGACATGTCGCCAACACCACAAGCGGTGAACGGCTCTTTCTGGATGTCGCGGTCCATTTCACGGAAGTGACGCTTCACAGCTTCCCAAGCGCCACGTGCGGTGATGCCCATTTTCTTATGGTCATAACCAGCGGAACCACCGGATGCGAACGCATCACCGAGCCAGAAGCCTTTGTCTTCAGAGATCGCGTTTGCGGTGTCTGAGAAGGTTGCTGTGCCTTTATCCGCTGCCACAACAAGGTATGGATCATCCTGATCGTGACGCACCATCAGCTCTGGTGGCAGGATGAGGTCAGCGTCCAGGTTATCTGTCAGATCCAGCAGGGAGGAGATGAAGATCTTGTAGGCTTCTGTGCCTTCAGCGATCCACTCATCACGGCTACCAGTTTTTGGAAGCTGTTTCGGCAGGAAGCCGCCTTTTGCGCCAACCGGAACGATCACAGCATTCTTAACCTGCTGTGCTTTCACTAGGCCAAGCACTTCTGTGCGGTAGTCCTGCGCACGATCGGACCAACGCAGACCGCCACGGGCTGCTGGGCCGAAGCGCATGTGAACACCTTCCACGCGTGGGCTGTAGACGAAGATCTCGCGGTACGGCAGAGGCTTTGGCAGACCTTCCACTTTGTGTGGGTCCAGTTTGAACGCAAAGGTTGCTTTCGGCTGGCCAGCGTCATCCAGCTGGAAGAAGTTGGTGCGCAGAGTTGCGAGGATCAGGTTCTGGAAACGACGGAGGATTCGGTCGTCATCCAGGCTTGTTACTTCGTCCAGGCTTGCGGAAATCTCATCAATCAGACGGCTCTCCTTACCCGAACGTTCAAACGTTCCGAGTGTAGGATCGAAGCGTGTATGGAACAGGTGAACCAGCTGCTGAGCGATCTGTGGATAGCGGTTAAGAGTTCCCCACATATAATCTTCAGAATAGAGGATTCCAGCCTGACGCAGGTAGCGGGAGAGCGCACGGATCATCGCAATGTCGCGCCAAGCCAATCCGGCGGTCAGTGCGAGGGCGTTATAACCATCGTTTTCAGCCTGTTTATTCCAGACTGCGAGGAACAGAGCACCGAGTCGTTCGATGTCCGCTTCTGTGAAGTTGCGGAAGCGGTTCTCATCCAGGTGCAGCGTGGTGTCGTGCAGGTAGCTCAGCTCACGATCCGCTGGTGTAATCCGGTAGGTTCTTTCGTTGATGACGCGGAAACCGAGGTTTTCCAGCATCGGGACACGGGCAGACAGCGGAATCGGTTTGTTGAGATGGTATGCACGCAGAGAAATCTGGCCCTTACCTTCACGCTCACGCTTGTAGAAGCTGATCACCAGAGGGCGCTTCTCACCGAGCTGCTCGATGCGGCGGATATCCTTGGTTGCGGTCGCTGCTGGTGTTGCGGAGGTATAGGCACCATCAAACGCAGAACCATAGCGTTTGAGAAGCGCACCAGAGATCGCATTGCCATAGACGGAGCGCAGAGCTTCTCTCAGGCTGTCTGTCCACGTGCGGACGATTTCCTGAATGGAAGCTTCCAGCTCCGCCTGAGATGGCTGAGGCGTATCACCAACATAACGGCCAACGATGTAGTGAACGCGGACCAGCGGGCCTTCCGGGAACGTTGCGTACCAAGCGGACAGACGGCCTTCGTAGACGTTTGCCAGATACTTCCCGACACGCTCGCGGATGCTCGTGGTGAAGTGATCACGCGGAATATACGTGATGATGGAAACGAAACGGTCGAACTTGTCGGTTCTGGAGAGAACACGGACACGTGGGCGTTCGTTCAGCTGCAGAATTGCGTCTGCGAAGTTGGAGAGCGTATCGACGTCAATCTGGAACAGGTCATCACGTGGATAGCCTTCCAGAATGTTGCGAAGCGCACGGCCGCTGTGGCTTTCCGGATCAAAGCCGTGGTTCTTCATTACCTTCGCGGTCTTATGGCGAATGTAAGGAATGGAGCTTGTTGAACGGGTGTAGGCTGTTGCTGTGAAGAGACCAACCACTCGCAGCTCGCCGCGCAGTTTGCCTTCTTCATCAAACAGCTTTACGCCGATGTAATCCATATGCACGTGACGGTGCACGCGGCTGCGGATGTTGGCTTTACCGATGATCAGCGGTTCCGGCTTTAGCAGGAACTCTCTGATTTCCGGTGTCATTACAACGAACTCTGAGCCTTTGCGCAGCACGCGGACGTTAGGATCTGTCAGGATACCCAAGCCGGAGCCTTCGATCAGGGAAAGCTCACCGTTTTCGCTGGTGTCATCGAAGATGAATTCACGAATACCGAGAAGAGTGAAGTTGTCAGCCGCCATCCACTCGAGGAAGGCAATCGCTTCATCAAATTGCTTGTTGTCGGCTTTTGCGCGGACCTGCTGGTATTCTTCAACAGCCAGCTGAATTCTGTCGCGCATTGGGCGCCAGTCATTCACGGCCTGACGAACATCGTTGAGAACAAGATCGAGGTTTTCCTCGAGTTGCTTGATGTCCTCATCGGAGTTCAGACGGGTCAGATGAATATGGATGAGACTTTCGCGGCGAACAGATGGTCCTCCCAGACCAACAGTGCCGTGGAATTTCTGGAGGCCACCGTCGTCATCGCGCTCGACAACGAAGAGTGGGTGCAGAACGAGGCGAACTTCGTAACCAGCTGTCTGGATTGCCCCCATAACAGAGGATACGAGGAAGGCCATGTTATCGTTGACGATTTCAACGACGGTGATGTCTTCGAGTTGCTTGCCGTCAGCATTTGGCTGCGGATTGAAAACACGAATTCGATGGGTCCCTAGTGGGTGATTTGCGAAATCAGCCCAGGCTTCCTGCGAAACAACAGCAAGCTCTGATGGGGTGTAGTTCAGGAGATCTTCTGCATCGGCGTGAGAGAAGAGGTCTTCGGCAAACCTTGCTTCGTCTTCGTTTTCGTCAATCAGCAGTGCACAGGTATCGGCAATAAGCCCAGCTTTAGCCTCGGTTGTCGTTACAGACATTCAGGCGTTCCTCATCCAACATTATAGTCGGCACAGGCTGCGCGAACATGCCACATGGACGCGGCCTATGCCTTTGAAACCTATTAAGGTGCATTTGTTCAATTTTTCAATGCGAAACGCGATAAGAACACCGTAAAAACGTCCTTTTCAGTAGAATGTGTTCGGATGTGAGCGACATACGGGAATTCTTGTAATATTCGAAAAGCCCGCCCGGCGAACCTCTGGTTGCTTGAGCCTCCCTCAACTGCCAATTGAGGACAGAGGTCTAAAAAAACGCGCCCTATTCTGTGACAATGGGTGATGGACGTTGTACAACCCCTGAACCTATTCCAACTACAAGCTCCAAGGAGTCAAAAATGTCGGTGCGCGTGTTCATTGATGGAGAAGCCGGAACTACGGGTCTGCAGATCCGCGAGCGTTTGGCTGGGCGCCGTGACATTGAAATCCTAAGCATCACTCCAGAGCGCCGCAAGGAACTGGACGCACGTGCTGAGCTTTTGAATTCTGCTGATGTTGCAATTCTGTGCCTGCCTGATGCAGCTGCACTGGAGAGCGTCTCGCTCATTACCAACGACAGCACCCGTGTGATTGATGCGTCTTCCGCGCATCGTGTTAATCCAGAGTGGGCCTATGGCTTCCCTGAAATGACAAAGGATCAGGCGGAGATCATCTCCAAGGCACGTTTTGTATCAAATCCGGGTTGTTACCCTCAGGGTGTAATCGCAACTATTCGTCCGTTGCTTGAAGCTGGCCTTATTCCGTCCACCCATGCGTTCACTGTGAATGCAGTTTCCGGATACACCGGAGGTGGTCGTCAGATGATCGAAAAGTACGAAGGCAATGATAAGGCGTCCTCTTACTGGCCATATGGTTTGCAGTTCGGTCACAAGCACCTGCCAGAGATGCAGTTCTACGCTGACCTTGCTCATGCTCCTTTGTTCCAGCCTGCGGTTGGCAACTACGCACAGGGCATGATGACATTTGTGCCGTTGCAACTCGGGCAGCTTCGCAACGCACCAACTGGCAAAGATCTGCATGCAGCGCTTGCAGACCATTTCTCCAGCGTGGCTGGCGACGTGGAAGTGGCTCCACTTGAAAGCGTGAATGCAATCGAAGACCTGAGCCCAGAGATGTTCAACGGCACCAACAAGATGCAGTTGCACGTGTTCGCTAACGATGATCGGCATCAGGCTCTGTTGGTTGCTATCTACGACAACCTTGGTAAGGGCGCTTCAGGGGCAGCTGTCCAAAACCTGAATATTATGATGGGCCTGAACGAGAGCATCGACCTCGCTGTTGCCTAAGAAAAATTAGAGAATTCCAGAGATCCGAGGAGAGTATTCCATGGAAAAGTTTACAGTACTGACAGGCGTTGCTGCACCTTTGCCGTTGGTCAACATCGACACCGATATGATCATCCCGAAGCAGTTTTTGAAAACCATTAAGCGTTCGGGCCTTGGCACTGCACTGTTCCATGAGATGCGCACCAACGACGACGGCTCCAAGAACGAAGAGTTCGTGCTGAACAAGCCAAGCTATGAGAAAGCTCAGATCCTCGTTGCTGGCGATAACTTCGGCTGTGGTTCTTCCCGTGAGCATGCTCCATGGGCACTGTTGGACTTCGGTATCCGCTGTGTTATCTCCACCAGCTTTGCTGACATCTTCTACAACAACTGCTTCAAGAACGGCATTTTGCCAATCATTGTAAGCCAGGAAGACCTCGACAAGCTGATGGACGATGCATCCCGTGGTGCAAATGCGACTCTGACTGTTGATCTGGAAGAGCAGGAAGTTCGCGGTCCGGACGGTGGTGCGATCAAGTTTGATCTGGACCCACACCGCAAACACTGCCTGCTGAACGGCCTTGATGACATTGGTCAGACCTTCGAGAAGACCCAGCACATCGACAGCTACGAAGACAAGCTGGAACTGAGCCATCCTTGGCACTGATTAAGTCAGAAGCTGATGAAGCAAAGGGCGCTTGAAGCGCCCTTTTTTATTGGAGAAACTAATCTTCCAACAGCTCCACAATTTCTGTGTGGCCTTTGTTGCGGGCGTGGTCGACTGGAAGGTTGCCGTTGCGGTCGGCGATGGTTTTGTTGGCGCCGGCATCGACCAGCTTTTCTACGATTGCCTGATAGGGCTCGCTGCCATCACCCAGAATGGTTGCTTCAAGGAGTGCCGTCCAGCCGAGGTTGTTGACGTGGTCCAGAGGCGCACCGGCGTCAATCAGCATAGACACAATCTCGACCGCGCCCTGATGGCTACCATAGATAAGCGCTGACCCTTCGTAGACAGATGTTACCATCGCAGGATCGATGCCCAGATCCAGAGCACGTCGGGCTAAGTCTGGGTTTCGCGTCGTGATCGCGATGTTCAGGACGTCACGCTTGTTCGCATCTTGTAGATTGATGTCGGCTCCAAGTTTGACCAGATGTTCAAGCAATGCGAGGTCACCACGCCGTGCGGCGATGATGATTGCTGTATCGCCTTCCTCATTGCGAAGATCCAATGAGCTGCCGGCTTGAGCGATTTGATCCAGCTTCCTCAGATCTTTCGCTTTAACTGCGGCAAAGAACTCCTCCGGTGAAGTGTTCTGCGCAAGCACAGAGGTGCTTGGAGCTGCAACTGCCAGCAGCATTGCCAAGGCGGAGCTTGCAAGTGCTTTTGTGAGTGAGCTTGGCATCGAAGGGCTTCCTCTTTGAGCGAGCTGTTCCATCTCAGTCAAAGCGGAAAACTATGACTGCATGAGGGCATCATGCAGTCATATCATAAGCTTGTGGCTTTATAGGTCGTGCGCTTTTCACATGTTCGTGCAGATGGCTTTAGGCCATATCAGCAACGACCATGGAGATGCCAACGGCGAAGACGCAGAGACTGGCGAGCATAGAGACGCGTTTGCCATTGTTGCTGTTCGCAAGCCATAGGCGCGCAGGGCCGGACACGAGGCTGCCGACGCCATAATAGACAATCAGGCAGAGAAGGCTGGCAACCATGCCGAAGATCAATGCATAGACCCAGAATGGCATGACCTCAGGCACATAAAACTGCGGCAGCAAAGAGAAGTAGAAGAGCATGCCCTTAGGATTGAGCAGGCTGGTCAAGAAGCCGAACTTCAGGTCGTTGGTCTCAGTTGGTGCTTGCTGTTCTTCTTCAGAAGTCCACATACCGCCAGCAAAAAACAAGCGATAGGCCAGATACATAAGGTAGGCCAGACCCATCCAACGGATCGCCTGAAACAGCCTTGGTTCTGCAAGGAAGAGGGACTGAAAACCGGCAGCAACCAGCACAGTGAACACAAGGTATCCGGCAGAGATACCGAGAGATGCTTTCAGAGCGGCGGGGCGACCGCTCGCGAGAGCGCGGCTGGTCACGTAGAGCATATCCGGACCAGGAACGATGATCAGACTGAGAATGGTGATGAGAAAAAGGAGAGTATTCGCTGCCATTGGGAGTAAATTCTTGCGGGGGTTTTATTCCAAATTTTCTCCGAATATACTCCTGCCACCACCTTCAGAATATCGAATAGATTCCGAAAAATGAACTCATACGCCCAGCTAGACCGAACAGACTTCGCTATATTGGAGATTTTGCAGAATAATGCACTCCTGCCCAATAAACAGGTCGCAGCGGAGGTCAACCTCAGTCCATCAGCTTGTCATGAACGTATTAAGCGGTTGAAAGACAGTGGCATTTTAAAGAGCAGCCATGCACTCGTAGACCCGAAGGCCTACGGCGTTGGGTTTGAGGCTATGTTCTTCATTCAGCTGGACCGCCACGAAGCTCTTTTAGTGGAAGAGTTCATGCAGGAGGTGGTCGGGCTGCCGGAAGTGAAATCCGTCACGCTCATCAGTGGGGTTTACGATATCATTGCGCATTTACGTGTGCGCGATATCGACCATCTGAAAAGCCTTGCCTTTGAGAAGTTCACGAAACGGGCTTACATCACCAAAATTGAAAGCTCGATTGTCTATGATTTTAAAGAGAGCAGAGTGCAAAAGCCGCTTTAGTTAGCTTGTGTTTTAGCTGCGCTTTGCCGCGACTTCTTGCTTATGACGTTCGTTGAGAGCGTCCACTTCATCCAGCTTTCGGCCAACGCGAGCCAAAGCAGCGGCTGCGGTGGTGAACTCGTTTGCTTTATCGACGTAAAGCTTGCGAGCAGTTTCGGGAAATTCCTGGAGCATGCGGGAGAAGAGTGCGCGGCGAATGCGGATCAGCTCACAGTTTTCGAGAGCAACTGCGCGGGCTGGGCGTTTGCCTTCAGCCATCAGAGCGTTTTCGCCAAATAAAGTGCCGGGGCCATAAGTGCCGCGGGGACGCGAGTCGCGCCCCATCCCGGTCTCAAGCTGCACCTTGCCAATTGTCAGCACGATGCCGCCGTCTGCCCGCTCACCTTCATTAAAAACTGTTCCGCCTTTTGATACCTGCATTGTTTCCGCACTGAAGGCGAGCAGGCGCAGCTGGTCCTCTGTAAACTGCGAGAGGAGTGGAACGCGTCTTAAGATTTCGATGTCGCGGGCTAGACTCATAGTTCTTGAATTAGCCGCTTATGCCTCAAGGTACAAGCTTATATCCACCGGCTTCTGTGACCAGAAGCTCCGCATTGGACGGATCACGCTCGATTTTCTGACGCAGACGGTAAATGTGGGTTTCCAGCGTGTGTGTGGTGACGCCGGAGTTGTAGCCCCAAACTTCGTGCAGCAGTACATCGCGTGTCACTGGCTTTTCGCCTGCGCGGTAGAGGAACTTCAGGATGGAAGTTTCTTTTTCTGTCAGGCGAACCTTCGCACCGCTTTCGTCCTGCATGGACTTTGCAGCAGGCTGGAAGGAGTAACGACCAATGGTGAACACAGCGTCTTCGCTCTGCTCGTGCTGACGCAGATGTGCGCGGATACGAGCGAGGAGAACAGCAAACTTGAACGGCTTAGTGACGTAGTCGTTTGCGCCAGCTTCCAGACCAAGAATGGTATCGCTGTCTGTGTCATGACCAGTGAGCATGATGACAGGAGCGCCAAAGCCAGCTTTGCGCAGCAGCTTTACAGCTTCACGGCCATCGATGTCCGGCAGACCAACGTCCATCAGAACGAGGTCAAAATGATCTTCTTTTGCTTTTTTGATGCCAGCAGCAGCACTGTCAGCTTGAGTGGTTTCAAATTCATCATAAAGCGAAAGCTGCTCAACCAGAGCTTCGCGCAGATCATTATCGTCATCTACAAGCAGAATTTTACGTGCAGTCATATTCTCACCCAATCACCAATCTTTGGTGCTAGCCCTAAAACTTATCTCACATAAATACATGAAGGGTTGCCGAAAAAAAGGCGAGCAAAAACGTGGTAAATCTCAAAGTTTTTCGTAAAATCTACTTCACGCGTAAGTGACCCCCGCTTTATTTGGGAGTGTTTCTCCCGGTGTTTTCCGCAGGACAACAGGTTCGTCAATGCTTCCTCTCGCAGTACCCACTCCACCCGCAAAGTTGCTTAAAAAGACCCAAAAGACCCTATTTGTGCGGCATACAGGTAACGAGCCCCACACAGGAACGTTGACTTTGGGTGCGGTAACATTTGCGTGTGCACTTGGAAGGTCTGGTTTGACCCACACAAAACGCGAGGGCGATGGCGCTACGCCGATTGGACGTTTTGAACTGCTGAATGTGTATTACCGAGCAGACCGCGGGTCCTGTCCAGTGACCTATTTACCAGTTTCGCCGCTATCTCAGAGTGATGGGTGGTGTGATTCTCCAGAGGATGCTCTGTACAATCGTCCTGTAGACCTACCCTTTGAGCCGAGCCATGAGAAGATGTGGCGGGATGACCGGCTCTATGACATCGTCGTGGTGCTAGATTGTAATATGTACCCAGCAGTGAAAGGCGAAGGCAGCGCGATCTTCTTTCACGTGGCACGTGAAGGCTTCCTGCCAACAGAGGGATGTGTGGCTGTTTACCCTGAAGTGATGCGAGAGATTTTGAAAGAAATGGCGCCCGGCGACGTGCTCGAAGTCTGTGCGGAATAGTGCAAAACCAGAGGATTCGATTAGGGAGGCTTTAAAGCTGGCCTCTCAATTGTCTCAGGGGAGGCTTTTCC
The DNA here is from genome assembly GCF_057774105.1 of Pseudovibrio sp. SCP20. Classification (NCBI taxonomy): domain Bacteria; kingdom Pseudomonadati; phylum Pseudomonadota; class Alphaproteobacteria; order Hyphomicrobiales; family Stappiaceae; genus Pseudovibrio; species Pseudovibrio sp. SCP20. Next base: position 332,961 of record NZ_JBYMDH010000002.1, read on the forward strand.
CTGCATTTTCCCTAGTAATCTAAAGTAATTTACTCCATATAGTGCCTTCTTGACGGATTACGCATGAATGGAAGCAAGCTCATGGCGGATACGCTGGTTCCCTTTTTGAAAATGAACGGTTTAGGCAATGACTTCGTGGTGTTTGACAGCCGCGAGAAAAAGGTCGTCTTAACTCCGGCGCAAATCGCGGCTATCGGAGACCGTGAAAAGGGTATCGGCTTTGACCAGATGATTACGGTCGAGCCTGCAAGTTCCGACGCATATGCTTTTATGCGCATCCATAATCGCGATGGCAGTGAAGTAGATGCTTGCGGTAACGCAACACGCTGCATTGGCCGTCTGCTAATGGGTGAAGCTGGCTCTTCAAGCGTTACCATTCAGACCAACGCTGGTTTGCTGATTGCGCATGCTTCTGACACTGAAACGCTGGTGAGCGTTGACATGGGCACTCCTCGTCTTGAGTGGGATCAGATTCCACTCGCCGAAGAGTTTGCTGATACGCGCGCTATTGAGTTGCAGATCGGGCCGATTGATGCGCCGGTTCTACATTCTCCAAGCGTTGTGAATGTTGGTAATCCGCATGCGATTTTCTGGGTGGATGATATTGAAGCCCACGACCTTGAGCGATTTGGACCATTGCTTGAGTGTCATCCGATGTTCCCTGAAAAGGCGAATATCTCCCTTGCTCAGATTATCGGCGAAAACGAAATCCGCCTGAAGGTCTGGGAACGTGGTGTTGGCTTGACGCGAGCCTGTGGCACCGCAGCCTGCGCAACTGGTGTTGCTGCAGCGCGTACTGGCCGGACTGCACGCAAGTGCACCGTCCACTTGCCGGGAGGACCGCTGGGTATTGAGTGGCGTGAGGACAACGACCACATCATGATGACCGGTGAAACCGCAATTGAATTCGAGGGTGCGCTCAATCTTGACACCCTCACCTACACAAAGACCGCTTCGGGGGACGCGGCAATGGAGCCAACGCAGTGAGCATTGATGTTGTGACATTCGGCTGCCGACTGAACGCTTATGAGTCGGAAGTGATGAAAAGCGAAGCGGAGGCTGCTGGCCTTAAAGACGCTGTGCTGATCAACACTTGTGCCGTGACCAACGAAGCTGTCCGCCAAGCAAGACAAACTATTCGTAAAACACGCCGTGAGAATCCAAATGCGCGCATCATCGTAACTGGATGTGCAGCACAGACTGAAGCGGAAACCTTTGCTGAAATGGGCGAAGTGGATCTGGTTCTTGGAAACTCCGAAAAACTGGAGCGCGCCTCTTATGGCCGTGTCGCTCAGTTTGGCATTGAAGAAACCGAGAAGGTTCGCGTCAACGACATTATGAGCGTGCGCGAAACTGCGGGCCACCTGATTGATGGGCTGGAAGGACGCTCCCGTGCGTTTGTTCAGGTTCAGAACGGCTGTGACCACCGCTGCACCTTCTGCATCATCCCTTATGGCCGCGGAAACTCTCGTTCTGTACCAATGGGTGTGGTGATCGACCAGATCAAACGCCTTGTCGACAATGGTTATGGCGAGATTGTTCTAACTGGCGTTGATATCACTTCTTATGGTGCTGACCTGCCAGGCACCCCGAAGTTGGGCACGCTCTGTGCCAAGATCCTGAAGCTTGTTCCGGACCTCAAGCGTTTGCGCCTGTCCTCTATCGACAGCATTGAAGCTGATGATGAGCTGATGGAAGTGATCGCACATGATCATCGTCTGATGTCACACCTGCACCTTTCTCTGCAGGCTGGCGACAACATGATTCTGAAGCGCATGAAGCGTCGTCACTCCCGTGAGGACACAATCCGCTTCTGCGAAGATGTGCGCAAGATGCGTCCTGATGTTGTGTTTGGTGCTGACATCATTGCCGGTTTCCCGACCGAAACCGACGAGATGTTTGAGAACACGCTGCGTATTGTTGACGAATGTGGCCTGACACATCTGCATGTATTCCCCTTCTCTCCACGCCCAGGCACACCTGCTGCACGCATGCCTCAGCTTGATCGCAAGATCATCAAAGAGCGCGCTGCTCGCCTTCGTATCAAGGGACAGGAAGCTCTGCTGGCGCACTTGCGCGCAGAGGTGGGTAAGAAGCGCGAGATTTTGATTGAGCGTGAAGGGCTTGGTCGTACTGAGCAATTTACTCAGGTTGAACTGGATGCGAATATTGCCGGAAGTCTTGTCTCCGCACGCATTACAGGGCATACCGAGAGACATCTGATTGCAGAACTAATTGGCAAAGCAGCTTAAGCTTTTACATTTCAAAGGTATCTTTCCGGCATGAGCGAAAAGAAGCGCGGTTTTTTCAGTCGCCTGTTTGGCGGTTCTTCAGAAGAAACACAGAGCGAGCAGGAGCAGAAAGCACCTGATAGTGCAGAGCTGCGTGAGTCTCTTGAAGGCGTTCAATCCGTTCCGCTTGACCCTGTTAAAGGCCTTGAAGAAACGGCTGAAGCGGTCGCAGATGAAACTCTTGATCTGGAAAATCCAGAGCTTGCTTCAGAGTCTGAAACAGCAGTTGAAGAGGAAGCTTCTGAGAAGCCTCATGATTTGGATGAGGCCGAAACCAAAGCCCTCGAAGAGACTGCATATCTGGACACTGATGATCTGACTGAGGAAAATTCAGCAGACTCTCATTCCGAGCAAGATATACTTTCCCCTAAGGTCAGCGATGATGCTGTGCCCGTCGCTGAGGATACTGCCGATGAACGACCGGTTCTCACACATGAGATCACTGAAGCATCAGGAACAGAGGAAGGACCTGAAGAAGCAGGAAGCTCTGAAAGTGTTCGGGAACACGGAGACGCAGGAACAGGTGAAGAAGGTCGAGAGATCGAAGAGAGCCGAGCGGCTGAAGAGACTGGAGAAGCTCCGGGAACTGAGGAAACTGGCGAAGATCTTCCAGTAAAGAAAAGCTGGTTCCAGCGTCTTAAAGCTGGGCTTTCCAGGTCCTCAAATGCTCTGACAGAGGGCATCAGCTCTATCTTCACCAAGCGCAAGCTGGACGCTGATACGCTTGAAGAGCTGGAAGACATTCTTATTCAGGCAGACCTTGGCATCGACACTGCAATCGCGATTACAGATCGCGTTTCTGACGGGCGTTATGACAAGGAAATTTCAGGCGAAGAAGTTCGCGCTATTCTTGCTGACGAGATTGAAAGCGTTCTTGAGCCTGTTGCCAAACCACTTGATCTCAACAGTGGTCACAAGCCACACATCGTACTGATGGTGGGTGTGAACGGCACGGGTAAAACCACCACAATCGGTAAGCTGTCTTCTCTGCTTCATGAGCAGGGCAAGAAGGTGATGCTTGCAGCGGGCGATACTTTCCGCGCGGCAGCCGTTGAGCAGCTGAAGGTTTGGGGCCAGCGCACCGGCGCTGAAGTTGTCGCTCGTGATACCGGTGCAGATGCTGCTGGTCTTGCTTATGATGCTGTTGATGCGGCTCTCAGCAATGGCACTGACGTGCTGCTGATTGACACTGCTGGCCGTTTGCAGAACAAAGCTGAGCTGATGGACGAGCTTGAGAAGATCATTCGCGTGATCCGCAAGCGTGTTCCTGATGCACCGCATACCACTCTGCTGACCCTTGATGCGACTACCGGCCAGAATGCCCTATCTCAGGTTGAGATCTTCGGTAAGGTTGCGGGCGTGACTGGTTTGGTAATGACCAAGCTGGACGGTACAGCGCGCGGCGGCATTCTGGTGGCTATTGCCCGCAAGTATGGCCTGCCTGTGCACTTCATCGGTGTCGGTGAAGGCGTTGACGATCTTGAGCCATTCTCCGCAAAAGACTTCGCAGCTGCGATTGCTGGTAAAGACGAAGAGCTGAACTAAGCCAGTGAAAAGACTCGGAAAGGCGCAGGTTGCCTTTCCACTCCTATCTGTTTTCTTAGAGGAGAATACTCCTAAGAAGCTTCTGATATCAAGCAAAGGAGCTTAGTGAGCCATACTCAAGGCCATAGATGAATAGGTTTTGTAATAGTCTAGCTCGTTCAGCTTTTCTGCCCAGTATCGTGCTTTTTGCTTGTCTCTAATATCGTACTCGCGACTTGTATAGATGAAAACCAATTGAAGGGCAGAACGTGGGTCTCCTGCATTTGCAGCTTTTTCAAAGTTAGAGACAGCTTTCAACGCTCCTTCAGTCTGATTTCGATAAAACACATCCATCTGCTCAGGTTTAGTGAGCTTCTTATACTCACTATCATCTAGAGTCCTCATGCTGTGCCAATTCTTTTTGAGTAACAGCCCCAAGTGATAGTAAGCATCAATGTAGCCGTAGGATGCAGCTGTCTCAAATTTTCTTATCGCTCTCTGATATCTCCCGAATTTATTAAGAAACTCACCTTGTACCATCAAGGCTCTCGGATGAGAGAAACTATCCTGATCTAAAAAATACTCGAAAGTCTTTTGCTCATATGCTTCATTGCCAGTTTGCAACATGATTTGCGCCGCCACCGATGGCTTCACAAACTCTGCAATATTGAACCCATCCAATTGTGCTTCTTCAAGTTTTTCATAGTATTTTTCATCTGCTAAGCCTATTTCTTCACCGGCGAGAGCAAATAAGTGCAGTAGTGCCAAACTGGGATAAAAATCGATAGCCGTCGCACGCGTTTGTTCTAGAGCTGCTTCATAACGTCTGTTCCAATCACCCATTAGTGAAGAAAACTGCTGGTTATTCCATACTACTGGGGGGCGCTTATCTCCTACAATCGATTTGATACTTTGCTTTGTTTTGAAAAAACCAGCTTCATTTTCTAGATCTTCAGCAAGCCTCAAATTTGCGTCAATTTCCAGTACGAGCGCAGTGTATCGCGCGACGCCTGGTAAGAAACCCTCCGCAGCGCTTTCCTCCAAAATTTGGAACTGTTGGAGAATATCCTTATCAAGGGCCGGGTGATCTACTATTGCGATGCCTGCAAATGGCTCTCCTGCTGCAAGTGATCTCTTTAAGTCATCTAATGCTAAATTGAGTTCCTGATGTACCCCAACACCATGTTGTCTCAACAAACCACGATAGTAGAGAGCCTCAGCAACACCTGCTTCAGCAAGCATATTGAGCCCGCCCTCAAAAGCAATTCGCGCGTAATTTTCAGCACTTTCAAGATTTGCTGGACGACCTAAAGCTTTTATGTAGCTATACGAAATTCGTGCAGCTGCAATAGGATGCCCGTTTGGCCCTGCCTCACGAACAATTTTTTCGAAAGACTTATTTGCCTTACCATAAAGACCATTAATATCGAAGGCCCGTGCAGCTTGCATATCTATATCAAAACTAAAGAGCACTGATTTTATGCACTGCAGCAAGCATGGCTGTTGATTAACAAATGTAGTTTTCGCTAATGCCTCTTGTGGCAAAATACAGTTTCCGCCCCACATAAAAGCTGAAATCATTAGTGCAAATTTATTTTTAAGAAGACGCATAGAAGCTCACACCAGATAAAATCTCTTCATTGCCACTATATGCAGCCCTAGATTTTATAAATGCAAGTTACATTTAGTTTCCAACTCACACATAGCTCGATTATGTTCATTGGACACGCCTGAGTGATCAGATAGACTAAGGCTTCTATTGCCATACCATCGATTTGTGAGTTCCTTCATGACACTTGAGTATCTTCTGACTTCCCTCATTGTTGTTCTGCTGCCTGGCACTGGCGTTCTTTACACAATCGCTATTGGCCTCGGCAAAGGGCTGAAACCGAGTGTTGCCGCTGCTTTCGGTTGTACGCTTGGGATTGTGCCTGCGGCGCTGGCAAGCATTGTTGGCCTTGCAGCCATCTTTCACAGCAGTGCCCTTGCCTATCAGGTTCTCAAGTATCTTGGCGTTGCTTACTTGCTCTACATGTCATGGAGCATTTTGCGCAGCGGTGGCGCATTGGAAGTGAATGGAGAGAAACGTGAGCGTACGCTGTATCGCACTGCTCTTGATGGCATTTTGCTCAATGCTCTGAACCCTAAGCTCTCCTTGTTCTTCCTTGCATTCCTGCCTCAGTTTGTTTCTCCGGGCAGTGAGAATGCGACTTACGCTCTGCTGCTTCATGCATTTGTGTTTATGGTGCTGACCTTTATCGTCTTCATTGCTTATGGAGCCATGGCATCCCTTGCGCGCGATTATGTGATCAACCGCCCAAAAGTTATGGCTTGGCTTAAGCGGGGCTTTGCAGCTACGTTTGGCGCTCTTGGTGTGAAGCTGGCACTCTCTGAGAGCTGACACAGCGAGCTGCAATTCTGAAAAGACAAACTACTGGAACACAATGGATAATCTAAAACTCAGGTTCCCGCCGGTTATGGTTTTTGCTGGCTTTGCGGTTCTTATTTGGCTGGTTGCTCTGCTTCTACCCGGAGACATCAATCTGCACGGTGCAGAGACAGCCTTTCTCGTGATTGGTATTGGAGCCGGTGGCTATTTTGGCGCGACCGGCCTCTCCGAATTTCGGCGGGCCCGGACGACAACCAGTCCATCCCATCCTGAGAATGCAAGTGCCATCGTTTCTGACGGGATATACTCCAAGACCCGCAACCCGATGTATCTGGGCCTGCAGTTCATTCTGCTGGGCTGGGCAGTCTTTCAGGGCAACCTGTTTGCTATTCCGGTGGCGCTGGGGTTTGCGGCTTACATCACAGCCTTTCAGATCAAGCCGGAAGAAGCCATTTTAGAAGAGAACTTCGGCAATGAGTATCTGGCTTACAAAGCACGCGTCCGTCGCTGGATGTAGCTGACAGCTGTCGAGGCAGATGCTTCAACCTCCACTCCCTTTTGTTACCCTATGGTAAGAATGCGCAAGTAGTGTCCCTAGCGTGATACTGGCCGTTGATCCAAGAAAACAACAAGAGGGAGATCCTGATGGCCGTGCTAATGAAGTTCGATGATATCGATCAGGTCTACAAAGAAACCAGCAAAATCAAAGCTGCGCTGAAGAAAGCCAAGGTTGACGAAAAGACCGAAGACGCTTTCATGAAAGAGCTGAACCAGAAGAAGAAGCGCGCCGAGACCAAGTTTCTGGATGAAGTGAACAACGACTCCAAAATCAAAAACTTCAAGGCCGAGTCTCTAAAGGGCGACGGTGGCTTTACAAAAGCGCTCAAAGAAGCTGCTAAGCGGACACCTATTCAGCTGATGGAAGCGAGTGGCAAGGTTACGCTTAAAGTTGGCAAGGATATTGTCGTTGGAACTTAAAGCAGATCGCGTTGAAGCTGAAACGCTGGAACTGCTTTAGTTATTGTATTTGCGTATCTTTATCCGCAAACCGGTTCCCACTTTTCGGCGATACGCTGTAGGTTCCGCTTCTAAGCATTCTATCCGGAACGACCATGGCCGAGAGCTCGGCCATGGATACTTTTGTGTTCTAAGTCTGCGAACTATGTACTGATCACGCCGCCTTCGATGGCTTCCATACGGAACGCTGCAGCCATGAGGGCCTTGGTGTAATCCGTCTGCGGGTTATCGAAGACTTCATCTGACGTCCCTGCCTCCATCACTTTGCCATGCTGCATAACCACCACGTCGTTGGCGAGAGCGCGAACGACCTTGAGGTCGTGCGAGATGAACAGGTAGGCCAGCCCGTGCGCTTTCTGAAGGTCGCGCAGCAGATCCACCACCTGTGCCTGCACGCTCATGTCCAGCGCAGAGGTTGGCTCATCCAGCATCACGAACTTTGGCTCCAGCACCATAGCCCGCGCGATGGAGATGCGTTGGCGCTGACCGCCGGAGAACTCATGCGGGTAACGGAAACGAGTGGCAGCATCCAGCCCCACCTCTTCCAGTGCCGCAGCAACCTTGGCTTCACGCTCTTTAGCAGAAAGATCCGGCATATGGATCTTGAGGCCTTCACCGACAATCTCAGAAACCGACATACGCGGCGACAGAGAGCCGAACGGGTCCTGGAACACGATCTGCATATCTCGGCGGAGCGGACGCATTTGCTTCCAGGAGTGCTCCTGAATGTCCGAGCCGTTGAAGCTGATACGGCCATTTGAGGAGATCATACGCAGGATCGCGAGGCCGAGCGTGGTTTTACCCGATCCACTTTCCCCCACAATGCCCAGCGTCTGCCCAGCACGTACAGTCACGTCGATACCATCGACAGCTTTGATGTGGCTAACGGTTTTGCGCAGGAAGCCGCGTTTGACCGGGAACCAGACCTTCAGATCTTTCGCTTCGACAATAATTGGCTGACTGGTATCGCCAGCAGGCGGGTGACCTTTCGGTTCAGCAGCCAACAGGTGCTGAGTGTACTCGTGCTTAGGGGTCTCGAAGATATCTTCGGAGTTGCCCTGCTCTACGATCTTGCCTTGTGTCATCACACAGACGCGATCTGAGATCCGCCGCACGATGCCAAGGTCATGCGTAATGAAGAGCATGGCCATGCCGGTACTCTTCTGCAGATCCTTCAACAGCTGCAGAATTTGCGCCTGAACCGTCACATCAAGTGCGGTTGTTGGTTCATCTGCGATCAGCAAGTCCGGCTCGTTTGCCAGTGCCATGGCGATCATGACGCGCTGGCGTTGACCGCCGGAGAGCTGGTGCGGGTAGGACTTCAGGCGCTCTTCCGGGTTTGGGATGCCAACCTGATGCAGGAGCTCCAAAACGCGTTTTCTGGCATTTGTATCGCCCAGACCACGGTGGATCTTCAAGATCTCCGCGATTTGCTGCTCAATGGTGTGTAGCGGGTTCAGAGAGCTCATTGGCTCCTGAAAGATCATGGAGATCTTGTTGCCGCGTACATGGCGCATTTCGCTTTCGGACGCTGCAATCAGATCTTCACCCTGATAGACAATCTTGCCCGTTGGATGGCTGGCAGATGGATATGGCAGAAGCTTAAGCACAGACAAAGCGGACACAGATTTGCCAGAGCCACTCTCACCCACCAGCGCGACAGTCTCACCTTTCTTGATCTCAAAAGAGATCTGATCAACGGCGAGGTTTGTTTTCTCGCCCTGATGGAAGGCGATGGACAGATCCTCAACAGAGAGGAGCGTTTGATTATCGGTCATATGCGATCCTCCCTTCTTCAGTTCATCGTTTTGCGTGGATCAAAGGCGTCGCGGACGGCTTCACCAATGAAGATCAGCAGGCTGAGCATGATGGACAGAACAAAGAAGCCTGTCATGCCAAGCCATGGTGCCTGAAGGTTGTTCTTGCCTTGCTTGAGCAGTTCACCCAGTGAGGCTGATCCCGGAGGCAGACCGAAGCCAAGGAAGTCTAGCGCAGTCAGCGTGGAAATGGAGCCATTCAGGATGAACGGCATGAAGGTGAGCGTTGCCACCATCGCATTTGGCAGCAAGTGACGGCGCATGATTGTGCCGTTGGAGACGCCCAGCGCACGTGCTGCGGAGATGTACTCAAAATTTCGGCCTCGTAGGAACTCTGCTCGGACTACACCGACCAATGCGACCCACGAGAATGCAAGCAGGATCGAGAACAGAATCCAGAAGCCCGGCGTCAATACCGAGGATATAATCAGAATTAGGTAGAGCGTCGGCATTGCGGTCCAGATTTCAATGAAACGCTGGAAGCCAAGGTCAACCCAACCACCGTAGAAGCCCTGCACTGCACCAGCGCCGATGCCGATAACAGAAGAAGCCAATGTGAGAGCCAGACCAAAGAGCACGGAGATGCGGAAACCGTAGACGAGACGAGCAAGCACATCGCGGCCCTGATCGTCTGTGCCAAGCCAGTTCCAATTGCCGATGGTGCAGTTTGGATCGTTCACGCCATCCGGATAGCGCTCACAGCGCTGTTCCTTATCCATCATCCAGCTTGGAGGAGCTGGTGCTGGAACGGGGATCTCGTTGTTCACTGTTTGATAGGAGTAGCGGATTGGCGGCCAGACCATCCAGCCATTGGCTTCGATCTCTTCCTGAATAAACGGATCGCGGTAGTCAGTGGTTGCGAGGAAGCCACCGAACTTCTCTTCCGGGTAGTCCACGAAGATCGGCGACAGCAGCTCACCTTTATAGGAGACCAGAAGCGGACGATCATTCGTTATGAACTCAGCACAGAGCGTTAGCACAAACAGGACGAGGAAGATCCAGAGAGACCAGTATCCGCGCTTGTTGGCTTTGAAGTTCTGCAAGCGCCGCTGATTGAGCGGAGACAGCTTTTGCCGCTTTTCAGGCGGCTGTGTCTGCTCTGGCAGCGGATTGATTGTTTCATAGCCCTGATCCTGAAGGCGTTTTTCGAGTTGCGTGTCCATTGCTCGTCACACCTCCCGGCTTTCAAAATCGATCCGGGGATCAATCCACGTGTAGGTGAGATCTGAAATCAGGTTCACAATCAGGCCCATTAACGAGAAGATATAGAGCGTGGCAAACATGACTGCGTAGTCACGATTGAGCGCAGATTCAAAGCCCAGCAGACCAAGACCATCCAGTGAGAAGATTGTCTCGATGAGGAGTGAGCCTGCAAAGAATGCTGAGATGAATGCGCCCGGGAAGCCAGCAACAACGATGAGCATGGCATTGCGGAACACATGACCGTACAGCACCTGACGTTCTGTCAGCCCCTTAGCACGGGCAGTTTGTACATACTGTTTTCTGATTTCATCCAGGAAGGAGTTCTTGGTCAAAAGTGTTGTTGTCGCAAAGGCTGATAGCGCCATTGCTGTCAGCGGCAGCACCAGATGCCAGAAGTAATCGAGTATACGCTCCGGCCACGACATGTCACTCCAGCCTTCTGAAGTGAGGCCCCTGAGCGGGAAGAAGTCCCAGAAAGAACCACCTGCGAACAAGACGATCAGCATGATTGCAAAGAGGAAGCCCGGAATTGCATAGCCCACAATGATGATGCTGGAGGTCCAGACATCAAATGAGGTGCCATCCTTGACCGCTTTACGGATGCCCAGCGGGATGGAGATCCCGTAGGAAATCAGCGTCATCCAAAGGCCAAGCGAGATAGAAACCGGGAGCTTTTCGACGATCAGATCGACAACGGCAATATCGCGGAAGTAGCTCTCCCCGAAGTTGAAGGTGGCGTAATCCAAAATCATCCGGCCAAAGCGTTCCAGCGGTGGTTTGTCAAAACCAAACTGGGCTTCAAGCTCTTTGATGAATTCAGGATCAAGCCCCTGAGCACCGCGATACTTCGATCCTGCGCTGTCTCCACTGCCCTGATTGGCGGCAGCCGAGCTACCAAAATCGCTGCCACCACCTGAGATGCGGCTGGTTGCTGATACACTATCCCCTTGCAGCTGCGCGATGACCTGTTCAATTGGTCCACCCGGAGCAAACTGGATAATGACAAAGTTAATCGCCATGATGCCGATGAGTGTCGGGATCATCAAAAGCAATCTACGCAGAATATAGGCGCCCATGGGCTTCTTTTGTCCCTAACTTTCCTTGCCGATGCGAGCGGCTTTTTCCGAGTCTACCCACCACGTTGTTTCAACGGGGAAGTCGTAGGCAGGCATGTCATTCGGAATGCCGAACATGTCCCAGACAGCGACTGTGTGGAAGGCTTTGAACCACTGAGGCACCCAATAGAAGCCTGCTCGCAGAACTCTATCCAATGCTCTGGCAGCGGTTATCATTTCCTCACGTGACGACGCATTAAGCGCTTTTTCCACCAGATCATCGACCGCAGGCACCTTGATGCCTGACAGGTTGTAAGATCCGAAGGTTTCAGCAGCTGATGATGTCCAGAAATTGCGGATGCTTGGTCCAAGCGTTGGCGTCAACGCAAAACGGTGCCCAACAATGTCATAATCAAAATCATCTACACGCTTCTGGAACTGTGCTGGATCGACAACCCGGAAGCTTGCTTCAATGCCTAACAGTCTGAGATTCTTGACGTATGGCAGTACAATTCGTTCGAAAGCAGGCGAGTTAGAAAGAAACTCCATTACCAACTGTTTTCCGTCAGGACCAACAAGTTGCTCGCCACGTCTGTAATAGCCTGCCTCTTTCAGCAGGAGAGATGCTTCTCTGAGAAGTTTGCGATCCTGACCAGAACCATTAGAAATCGGCTGGGTGATCGCCTCACCGAAGACCTCTGGCGGCAAGTCCTTCTTGAAAGGCTCCAGCAAGGCCAACTCTGCTTCACTTGGCTGGCCAACTGCTTTCATCTCAGAGTTTTCGAAGAAAGACTGCGTTCTGGTATAAAGATCATAGAACAAGGCTGAGTTAGACCATTCAAAGTCGAACGCGTAGCCCAGTGCCTCACGAACCTTCGGGTTAGCGAACTTCTCTTTCCGCGTGTTCAGGAACCAACCCTGCGCTCCGGATGGGAGACGGATGGCGAACTCCTTCTTTACAACGCGTCCTTCTGTGAGCGCCGGGAAATTGTACTCCGTTGCCCATGTTTTGGAGGAGAACTCCTCATGGAAGGTCAACCGGCCCTTCTTGAAGGCCTCGAAGGTTGCCTGACGATCACGGAAGAAATCGAGGCGAATGATCTCGAAGTTGTGGTGCCCTTTTGTTACCGGGAGATCTTTCGCCCAGTAGTTCTCGACCTTCTTGTACTCGATGTAACGACCAATCTCGTAGCGGCCCACCATGTACGGCCCGGAAGACAATGGCGGCGTCAGTGTTGAGGCCTCAAAGTTATAGCGGGTGTAGTAGTTCTTCGAGAAGATAGGGAGAGTTGCTATCAAAAGGGGAAGTTGCCTACTGTGATTGCCCGAAAAGGCCACAGTGACAGTGTGTTCATCCGGTGCAGTCGCAGAAACCATCTCCTTGATGGATTGGCTGATGATCGGATGGCCCTTCTCCTTCAGGGTCATCAGGCTGAAGACTACATCTTCCGCATTGAGCACCGAACCGTCATGGAAGCGCGCTTCCGGGCGGATCTTGAAGGTAACGAAGTTGCCGTCTTCTGAGACCATCGCACTTTCAGCAACCAGGCCGTACACCGCATCCGGCTCATCATAGGCGCGGATCATCAGGCTGTCGAAGCAGCGCTCCATGCGTGGTGGAGCATCCCCTTTGAGGATGAAGGTATTGAACGTGTTGAAGGTCTGCGGGTTCTGGTTATAGCCCCAGCTTGGAGCCGTCATGGCGATCTTGCCACCAACAGGCGCTTCCGGGTTGACGTAGTCAAATGACGTAAAGTCGGCTGGGTACTTCAGATCACCAAAGACGGACAGACCATGGCTCCAAGTGCCAGCCTGCACAGGCAACGCGCCCCCCGGAACGAGGAACGCTGCTGCTGTGGCTGCACTGAACTGCAGGAAGCTGCGTCTATTGATATGGCTTAGCGTCATCAATTGGCCTCCTGTATTTTCTTCGCTTTTTCTTCGTCCCACCACCAAACGGTTGGGAAGCCGATGCTGAACTCAGGAAGTTGCTTTGGATGGGAGAAACGATCCCAACGAGCGACACGGCTGAATGGAGAGGTCCAACCCGGCACAACGTACTGCTCCCACATCAGGATACGGTCCAAAGCCTTTGTGGCCGCGACCAGATCATCGCGATCATGAGAATTGATGATGATCTCGATCAGCTCGTCAATTGCAGGGTTCTTGATGCCAGCGTAGTTCTGGGAGGCTTCACTATCAGCGGCGTTAGAGCCCCAGTATTCTCTCTGCTCATTACCTGGGGACAGAGACTGGGCCCAGCCGGTGTAGATCATGCCGAAATCACGACTGCGGACGCGATTTACATATTGCGAGCTGTCGACGACGCGCAGTTGCAGATCAATGCCAAGCTTCTTCAGGGATGCCTGGTAACGCAGAGCGACACGCTCAAAACGGCCACCGTTCAGCAGGTACTCAATGGTGAACGGCTCGCCAGTTTCTTTGTTGACCAGCTTGCCTTGCTTTTGAACATAGCCAGCTTCTCTGAGAAGGCCGATTGCTTTTCTCAGGTTGGTGCGTTCCTGACGTGAATCTTCAGAAACCGGGTTTTCATAGGGTTCAGTGAAGACTTCAGCAGGTACAGGCGATTTCAGGGACTTCAGGATTTCCAGCTCACGCCCTTCTGGCAGGCCTGCTGAGGCCAGCTTGGTACCGTCGAAATAGCTGGTGAACCTGCTGTATTGATCGAAGAAGATCGTACGGTTCATTTCCTCAAAGTTGAGAGCATAGTTCAGTGCGCGGCGAACGCGGCGGTCCTGAAACTTCTCTTTGCGTGTGTTGAGGATGAAGCCCAGCATAAGGCCGCTGCCGCGGTATGTCTGCGGGAACTTCTCCAAGACAATGTGGTTCGCTTTCACCGCAGGAATGTCGTAGGCGGTTGCCCAGTTTTTCGCGGTGGTTTCTGTGCGCCAGTCGAAACGGTCCGCCTTGAAGGCTTCCAGCTGCACTGTTTCATCGCGGTAGTAGTCATAGGCAATCGTATCGAAGTTGTTGGAACCAACATTCACGTTGAGATCTTTGGCCCAATAGTCCTCAACACGATCAAATGAGATAGAACGACCCGGGACAACCTTTCCGATCCGGTATGGACCTGATCCAAGAGGTACTTCCAGTGTACCTCTGGAGATGTCGCGCGGATTGCCCTCCGCATCTTTCCCAGTCCACCAATGCTTTGGCATGATGTAGAGAGAGCCAAGGATTTGTGGGGCTTCTCTGTTACCAGGCTTGTCAAAGTTAAACCGAATTTCAGTTGGGCTCAGAATGTCGTAGCCCGTCACATGACGATAATAATATTTGCGGGAAGGATCCTGTGTGGTCCATTGATCGAATGACCAGCCCACATCCTCTGTCGTGATTGGCTTTCCGTCATGCCAGCGGGCATCGGGACGCAAGCGATACACCACCCACGCATAATCATCGGGATACTTCATTGCGTCTGCGATCAAGCCGTATTCCGTAGAGGACTCGCTCATGGATGGGGTCATCAGCGTATCGTAGATGAGACCAAGACCGCCGGCGCGGACGCCCTTTGATGCAACTAGGTTCAGGCTATCGTAGGTACCAGTTGTCGAGAGGCGTACTTTGCCTCCCTTTGGGGCATCTGGATTGACATATGGGAAGTGCTTAAAGCCCTTCGGCATCTGAGGTGTACTGATGAGAGAGTCTGCGTACCGCCACTCAGGTTCATTCGTTTCAGCAATTGCTGCGGAGGACGTCAGGCTTGCAAGAGCAAGCGCCAAACCTGTTAGTGAGCTATATAGTTTGGTACGCACAACATTCCTCCATAAATACAATCAGTAGTTCTAGCGTAGAAAAGTCACCACGCGCTGAAAATTGAGCTTTTCTTGCAGCTTTCAGCTAAACTTAAACTAAGATTACGGCTGAAAACACTTCTGCGACAACGTCTTTTGCCAAGATGACAAAAATTTAACTGGAAGAAACGAGGAAAAGGTTAGCATTCACCAGAAAGTAGACAATAAAAAAGCCGGGATTAAATCCCGGCTCTTTGACAATTCTACCCTCACATATGTGGGAGGGATATCAATTCAATTTTAATTGATTGGCACTGGGTTGTCTGAGAGTGAACGCAAGTAAGCGATCAGATCAGCACGTGGCTTGTCTTTTTTCAGACCAGCGTAACCCATGGAAGTACCAGCAACGTGTTTCTTAGGTGCTTTGATGAACTCGTTCAGCTGCTCGAAAGTCCACTCAGGATTGTTTGCTGCGAACTCCTGCATTGCTGCAGAGTAAGAGAAACCACTGTGAGAGGCAGGCGCGCGACCTACGATACCCCAGAGAGCAGGACCAACTTTGTTTTTGCCGTCCTGATCAAAGGTGTGACACGCTGCACACTTCTTAGCTTGCTTTGCACCAGCATCTGCATCAGCAGTTGCGAGCAGTTCCTCAATTGAGACAACCTTGGTTTCTTCCGCAGCTTCTTCACCTGCACCGTTGTCGGCACCAGCTACTTCGATTTCAAAACCGCGTTTTTCGTCTCCATGAGGCGCGAAAATAATGTCTGACAAAACATTCAGGCCCATGAATGCAACCAAAGCGAACAGAATTGCGCCGGCAATTTTGTTCAGTTCAAACGAGTTCATAGCTCACACGCTCCGAATATTGGTTAGGCTAGCCGTATTGCAGCAGGCATGGCACCTAACTCGATCTGTGTATTTTGCTGGGAAACTACAGTTATTTCCGGGCACTTGTCCATAATTTAATTAGTGTTTTTCCTAGGACTTTTGAAGTGATGTGGACCAGAGGTTGATCTTTACGATCTGAAAAAACCAATGAACACAACGCCTCCCGCGCAGCGGCAGTTTAAAATCGCTATAAACTACTGATTTATTCATAGATATCCCGCTCAGCAAGATTTTGATTGCACCTTAAGGCGCAGCACAACCATTTTACCTAGGCTCAAGTGTATGCGACAAAATATCACATCAAAACTGTTTCCCATCTGGGGATTTTACGGTGGAGGACCAAATGAGCCCGTGGCAAACGCCATTCTTGAGGTCTTTTCACCTTATGTTTCGCCTCTGAGTATTATTAGAGTTTGCAATCCCTCATATCTAGGGCAATTTGTGAGAGTGATTGTTTCGCGAAAGTTGGCGAAGCCTCAAATGTACCATGATTTAAGATTGCCGTGAGTGTAGTGATGTCAGATCAGCGCAAAGTCGTGTTTCAAGGGGAAGTGGGAGCTAACTCCCACATGGCGTGTAACGCCGTTTACCCAGAGTACCAAGCTATCCCTTGCCCGACTTTTGAAGACTGCTTTCACGCGATCGAGTCCGGTGACGCCGAGCTTGGTATGATCCCGATCGAAAACTCGGTCGCAGGACGTGTTGCGGACATCCATCACCTGCTTCCTCGCAGCAATCTGCACATTATCGGCGAGTACTTCATGCCGATTCGCTTCCAGCTGATGGGCATCAAAGGCACCAAACTGGAAGAGTTGAAGAGCGTTCAGAGCCACATCATGGGTCTGGGCCAGTGCCGAAACTTCATTCGTGATCATGGCCTTAAGCCGATCATCGGCGCTGACACCGCAGGCTCAGCCCGTCAGGTTGTGGAAGGCGGTGATAAGACTGTTGGTGCTTTTGCTCCTGAACTTGCTGCGGATGTGTATGGTTTGGATATCCTCGCACGTGATTGTGAAGATGCGGCACATAACACCACCCGCTTTGTTATCCTCTCTCGTGAGAAAAAGCAGGCCGTCAATACTGGCCAGCCGATCATTACCACTTTCATCTTCCGTGTTCGCAACGTTTCTGCCGCTCTTTACAAAGGGTTAGGCGGATTTGCGACCAACAACGTCAACATGACGAAGCTGGAATCCTATCAACTTGAAGGCCAGTTTTTCGCTTCAATGTTTTACGCAGATATTGAAGGACACCCAGAAGAACCCAACGTAGCCCTTGCACTTGAGGAGCTGGCGTTTTATTCGACTGAACTGAATATTCTTGGGGTGTACAACGCTAGTCCGTTCCGCGAAAAAATTCGGGAACCTGAGGCTAATCGTGCCTTGCGTCCTACACCGGGAAAATAACAGTTGTAGGCCTGCTCCAGCGGTGAGCCACCTATGTATCGATCCGGACAGTACTGAGCCGGGCTAGTTACAAGGACTTTACATGTCTGAATTCAAGTTTGATGCATTGTGCATCGGCAATGCAATCACTGACGTCTTCTCTCATGTAGAAGATAGCTTTCTCGTTGATCAGTCTTTGGTAAAGGGCTCCATGCGTTTGGTCGATACAGACGAAGCTTTGCGTCTGTATGACCTGATGGGTCAAACAACCCGCATTTCCGGCGGTAGTGCTGGCAATACTGCGGCAGGTATTGCGTCTCTTGGCGGCGCGCCTGCATTCATCGGCAAAGTAGCTGATGACGAGATTGGCGAAGTTTATCGCCATGACATGAACAGCATTGGTGCGCATTTCCAAACCAGTCCACTTCGTGATGATCTGGCATCTGGCCGTTCAATGATCCTGATCACCCCAGATGGTGAGCGGACCATGAACACTTACCTGGGATCCGCAACCAAGCTGACAGCTTTGGATATCGATCCTGAAGTGGTTTCCAACTCCGCGATCACCTACATGGAAGGATATCTGTGGGACGAAGAAGCAGCTAAGAAAGCCTTCCTTGAAGCTTCCCGCGTTGCTCATGAAGCCGGTAAACTGGTTTCTCTCTCTCTTTCCGATAGCTTCTGTGTTGACCGTTTCCGCGATGAGTTCCTTGAGCTGATCCGCGAAGACAAGGTCGACATTCTGTTTGCCAATGAGCACGAGTTGAAAGCGCTCTACCAGACATCCGACATCGAAACCGCGATTGCGCTGGCTCGTGAAGACTGCACGCTGACCGCTCTGACCCTTGGCTCTGAGGGTGCTATGGCGATTTCCCGTGAAGAGACAGTACACGTTCCGGCAACAGCGATCGTTGGCGGTGTGCGTGACCTGACCGGCGCTGGCGACTTGTTTGCTTCTGGCTTCCTGTTTGGTCTGGCACGTGACTTCAGCCTGAGCGACTGCGCTGAGCTTGGCTGCTTGTGTGCTGGTGAGGTGATCAGCCACGTTGGCGCCCGCCCAGAAAAGCCTCTCAACCAGATTGCAGAGCAGAGTGGTTTCACTCTGGAAGCCTAAGAATGGGCAATGATGATTTAGGCGGCTCTCGGGCCGCCTTTTTTATTTGTAGATCTGCTGAATATCTTCTGCGTTGTTGACCTGAAAGAAGAGCGGCTGTGCTGTTCCGATATGCAGGCGCTCGGTTTCTTCCTGTCTGAGCTTGCAGAGCTTTGAGATCAGTCCCCTGATTGTATTACGATGCGCCGAGATGAGGATATTTTTCCCGTTTGAGAGTTGAGGTAGGACGCGATGCCGGAACACTCCCAGCGCTCTGTTCGCTGTCATCTCCAAACTCTCCCCGCCCGGTGGAACGGCATTCAGTGAGTGCCGCCATTTGTGGACTTGTTCTACACCGTGCTGCTGGCAGACTTCCTCGATTGTTTTGCCGGTTAGCTCACCATAAGCACGTTCGTTGAAAAGCTTGTCTTCAATCACATGCAAATGAGACTGTTCGGCTTCCTCCAGGATGTGCTCCAACGTCTTGCGTGCTCGGGTCAGGGCTGAGGAGTAGGCAAGATCAAACTGTATTGCATGCTCTTTTAGGGCACGGCCAGCGCTTTTGGCTTCTTCAATGCCTTTGGATGTCAGGTCAGGATTGCCCTGCCCTGAAAACACTCTGCGTGCATTCCATTCGCTTTGCCCGTGGCGTACCAACACCAACAATCCCATAAGACACGCCTCGTCGATCTTTCTTACTGCGTGTCTTATATAGTTTCATTTGCAGGCCTAAACCCGACTTTCGTTGAAACATCCCACAGTGATTTTACGCAGGCTCCAGAATGTTCGTGGGCAAGCCATCCAGGCTGGTGGCATTGTGCTTGCGCCAGTAGTTCTCCAGCTCTTCACGATCCATCGTCTCGTAGTAAGGCAGGAACTCTTTCTCGACGCGCGTATCAACCAGATCCATGCGAGGAACTGTTGAACCGCAGGAGGTCTGGATGAGTTCGATATCAAGATCGAAGATCTGGCGGCATCCCGGTAGATCAGGGAAGAGGCTGATCATCTTGTCCCAATCGGCATCTCTGGGATGAAGGACCCTTGCCTGACCAAACACGCGCAGTGTGAGACGCTGCTCCCCAAAAGAGCAGAACATCAGTGTCATGCGTCCATCTTCCTGAACGTGGGTGGCTGTTTCATTGCCAATGCCCGTCAGGTTTAACCAGATAATCCGCTCATCACTGAGTACCCGGAGCGTGTCCATGCCTTTGGGAGACAGATTGATGTGCCCTGTTGCTGCGGCTGTCGCCACGAAGAACATTTGCTGCTCTTCGATGTGCTGACGGAATCTTCGGTTCAGTCTTTTGGCTTTGATCATGTCGGTCAGGAATTGCTTGAGAGATGGCTAGTCAGCATCTGCGTACTGGACGTTGATGCGGCGCTGTTCACTTGCGTAGCTGCCAGAACGGCCTTCGTTACGCTTGTCGTAGCCTCTTGACCATGCCTGCCAGAACTCTTCTGAAGAGCTCTCCATTTCCATAATCTCTGGTTGGACCACAGGGGTCTTTGGCAAGACAGTGTTGGGCAACTGCACCACCTGAAGCAAAGGCCGATGACGTGGAAAACTGATCGGCACATCCTGCTTGCGGAGCTTCACATTTATGAAGAGGGGAGAACAGAACCAGCTGGAGTCAATCATCGCTTCAAAGCAATCATATGCCGTGTTGGAGGGTAGGTTGATTGGTCCGCGAACCCAGTGGCACTGTCCTTCATCGCCGATAAGGCTGTACCCGGCGCCAATCTGGACGATATCGCCTTCTGGAAACACATCCAAAAACGGCGGATAATAGTCCTCAAGGCCTTCCGGGCAGGTATTTCTGTAGTCTTCCACGAAGTCTGTAAGATACAGCCGATCCAGCAAGGTCCACTCGCCATCTGCCCCAAGTCGGTACAGGACCTCTGATCCGGTCCACATCAGGTAGAAATCAACTGGCGGGTAGACATACCATCCCTGACGAGAAGCAGTAATGAGGGGTTCACAATACTTCATAGCCCGGGCGGGCATCATGCCAAGGTTCGTTCCATCTGCCTTTACTACGTCGGGGGCAGACTTAACCATTCTTACAAACTTCACGGAAATTCCCTCGCAGACAATACACTCTGCAAAATGAAGCGAGGCAGACTAAGCTGCCTCACACATTAAATTATTTTGGCTTTTTCTCTTCATCTTTAGGAGCCAGGCCACCATTCAATTTTGCTGGCTTAGCTTGTGCAGATGCTGGGCGACCGTCGTTTGCTACTGAAAACTTCATAGGTTGTCCTCTCAATCAAATAACTAATGTGGTCATACAATTGCTGTATGCATTAAGAGGCTTGCACCTAAAATTACGTAGCGCAAGCTTAATAATAATCACTGCATCATTATCTATTATTGATAATCTTCAATGCATTACATTTCACGCACTTAGTATTTAATCAAAGTCTATTTGTGTGAATAATATTTATATTTTAAGATTCTAATTCAGCTACTGGCGAGGGGAATAACTGCAGGCAAATAAAAAAGCGGCTCAAAGAGCCGCTTTTATGATTCTGAGTTGTGGGGCTGGCTTAGACTTCAGCCAGATCCTCAACGGAAAGAACCTTACCTTCTTCATCCAGGCGATAAACAACTGGCTTACCTGTGCCAAGTTCACGCTTGAGGATTTCTTCAGGTGAAAGACCTTCAAGTTCCATGATCAGGGAACGCAGGGAGTTGCCGTGTGCAGCAACGATCACGCGGTTGCCTTCCAGAACTTTTGGAAGAATGTCAGAGCGGTAGTAAGGCAGGGTGCGCTCTGCAGTCATCTTCAGGCTTTCGCCGCCAGGAGGAGGCACGTCGAAAGAACGACGCCAGATGTGAACCTGCTCTTCACCAAACTTCTGACGCGCTTCGTCTTTGTTCATGCCGGTGATGTCGCCGTAGTCACGTTCGTTCAGAGCTTTGTCCTGAGCGGTTGGCAGGTCTTCCTGACCAAGTTCACCAAGGATCAGCTTAAGAGTGTGCTGAGCGCGCAGCAGGTCAGAAGTGAACGCCAGATCAAACGTCAGGTTCATTTCCTTGAGCTTCTTGCCCGCAGCTGTTGCTTCTTCAACACCCTGTTCTGTCAGGTCTGGGTTTTTCCAGCCGGTGAACAGGTTTTTCAAATTCCATTCGCTTTGTCCGTGACGGACGAGAACCAAAAGGCGTTCCATCAAACTCTCCTGGAGAGGTTATGTGTTCTTGAAAACAGTTGTCTTGGAAGACTGTTTTCAAAGGTCATTGCGCATACCCCGTTGTGTACCAGAACCCCGGGAATGCGCTGTGTATCACTCGTCGTTCAGGCCGAGAACATCAGCCATTGAGTATAGGCCCGGTTGCTGCTTGTGCGCCCAAATGGCAGCTTTCACAGCACCGCGAGCAAAAATCTGTCGGTCTGTTGCAATGTGCGAGAGTTCTATACGCTCTCCTTCACCTGCAAACATCACCGTATGTTCACCTACCACTGAGCCGCCGCGCAGTGTTGCAAAGCCGATGTCGCCTCTGTTGCGTTCGCCTGTGATACCGTCACGTGAGCGAACACTATGAGTTTCCAAGGAAATTTCACGCCCTTCTGCTGCAGCTTCACCGAGAAGCAATGCTGTACCGGACGGAGCATCAACCTTGTGTTTGTGGTGCATTTCCAGAACTTCGATGTCGAAATCTTCATCGAGGGCCGCTGCTGCCTTTTTTACGAGGCCAGCCAGCAGGTTCACACCTAGGCTCATATTGCCGGATTTTACAATGCGGGCCGATGTCGCGGCGTGAGCCAGCTCAGTTGATTGAGCGGATGTCATGCCGGTGGTGCCGATGACATGCACGATGGAATGACGGGCTGCGGCTTCTGCAAAGGCGACGGTTGCTTCAGGAAGCGTGAAGTCCAGAACACCGTCTGCTTCTGCGAAAGCTGCGTCGAGGTCGGACGTGACTGCAACGCCAAGCTTGCCACATTCGGCCAGCTCACCTGCATCCTTACCGAGGAACTCTGAGTTTTCGCGTTCAATCGCTGCGGAGACTACCACTCCGTCCATTTCGTTTACGGTGCGCACCAAGGTCCGGCCCATTCGGCCAGCGGCACCGACAACAACCAGTCGCATATCACTCATCTCATTCCCCCGAGCTGCCAACAGCCCCTCCAAACTTAAGGTGAGAGTGGGTATAGCAGGCAGTTTGCATTGTTTCAAACCGATATGGCCCCAGAGGCAGCTCCAGTCGTGGTTGTGAGGTTTTCTCAACCTGCACTTTATAGAAAATGCGGATGGCACGCCTTCTATGACATAGACATCTCTCTATTTTTGCCTAGTCTGTGCAGGTCTTCATTATTGCAGCGAGCTGACTTTACGCTGGAACCCATCGGAAGAATGGGATTTTGAGAGCTCGCCCATTCTGGGTTCTACTATGGATAATATTCGCGGCAGCGCCTGGATGGTGCTGGCTATGTTGGGGTTTGCCATTGAGGATACGCTCCTCAAGACTGCGACGGCTGCTGTGCCCGTCGGGCAGACGCTCATGCTGTTTGGTGCAGGTGGAACTTTCGGCTTTCTGTTACTGACCTGGAGACGGGGTGAGCGGGCCTTTGCTCCGGAAGCTTTGAAGGCCACACTGTTCACGCGGGCTATCTTTGAGATCACTGGCCGCCTGTTCTTCCTTCTTTCTCTGGCGCTGAATACTCTTTCCAGCACCTCTGCAATCCTGCAGGCCACGCCTATTGCGGTTACGCTGGGGGCGGCGGTGCTGTTTGGAGAGCGGGTGAGCTGGCAACGCTGGCTGGCCATTCTGATTGGGTTTGTCGGTGTGCTGATGATCATCCAGCCGAGTTCTGAAGCCTTTCAGGTGACGTCCATTCTCGCCATCATCGGCATGATCGGGTTTGCCGGGCGGGATCTCGCAACGAGAGCGGCTCCCCCTGCCCTCTCCAACATGCAGCTTGGGGTGTATGGGTTTGGCGTGCTGATCCCGACCGGAGCGCTCTATGCGTTCTGGTCCGGTGGTTTTGTCTGGCCTGATCTTTACAGCGGCCTGAGCATTGCGGCTGGCACTCTTGTGGGTATTGGCGCCTATTACTCTCTCACCGTTGCCATGCGCACGGGCATGGTGTCTGTGGTGACTCCGTTCCGTTATTCGCGCTTGCTCTTCGGTCTGCTGCTGGGCTTTATCATCTTTGACGAAAGCGTTGATGCCATGACGCTGGCAGGGTCAGCGATCATTGTTCTGAGCGGTCTGTATATTCTGATGGGGAACTCACCACGCAAGGCTGCGGCCACCAAAGAAGCCGCAGAGCGGGCTTAGAAGCACTTATAGCACCGCATGGATTTCCATGCGGTGTTGGACTGAAGTCTCCCGTTTCTCACGGGTGGAGCAAGGCGAACAGGCTCTGCCTGCGCTACTTGTTAGAAATGTTTCTTCGGCATTGGCTGTTCGCCTCGCCCGGGCCTTTTATCATGAACACGCGGGCTCCCTCTCGAACAGACGCGACAGGCACGTTTGCACATCAACAGATGCGCTTCCATGCCTTTGACAGTTTCCTGTCACCACCGGACGCCCTCCGGAACGACCCCAAGCTCCCTACTACCACTGTGGTCTCAATAGGGTATGGCGCTTCACCGGACCTCCCGACACGATACGTTACCTCATGCCGGTAGCCCAACCCCGCCCACGCCACGGAATGGACGGTCCACTCCTGCCCGAATGCGTGGGCACGAGAACAAGCTTAAGAGCGTTTTGGATGAGGGGGATAAGTTTTGTTGGTGTTGCTCAGCCCAAATCGACCTTCACGAACGAAGCCGACAGATCAAGTGATTAAGCCAATCCGAATTCAAGTTGACAACATGCTGTCGAAATTATATTGACAGCACGTTGTCAATATAGGAGGCGAATTTGAAAGTCCTCATCAGATCAATAGTTGCAGGTATGGGACTGGCTTCCCTCGCCATTCAATCCAGCGCTCAAGAAGGGATTAAGATCATCGAAACCGAGATTGTCATCAACCAGTCGGCCAACCTGAGTATTTATCGTGCAGGGCCAGAAACGACCCATAACGTTGTTTTTCTGCACAGTGATAGCGGTGCGGCGGCGCAATGGTTTTCAGTTATGGAGAACCTCGCGGATACGCATTCAGTGATCGCTTTTGATCAAAGGGGGCATGGTTCATCCTCACCTTCAGCAAGCGGCGACTACAGCTATAAGGCCAGAGCTGAAGATTTGCAGAAGGTGATTGCTACGCTTGGTTCTCAATCAGTTGTTCTCGTGGCTCATTCCGGCTCCGCGGGTGTCGCACTTAAATATGCCGAGGCAAACGCCGATACCTTGCGAGGAATTTACTTTCTTGATCCTGCATCTGATCCGCGCGCAATGCCAGTAGAGATGCGGCAGGGTTTCTTGGATGCCATTCGATCTGAAAATGGGCTGGATGCTGTTCAAGGATATTTTGCTTCAATTGCAGGCCAGAACCCAGAAACCATCACGACTGTAACCAGTGATGCAGCTAAGGTTGCACCAGACGCACGCATCGGATTTGCGCAAGCTTTGATGGATTGGAACCCGGAAATTGCAATGTCGTATTGGACGGGCCCGACATTCATGGCCATTACATCTGCCAATGACACTCCGGCGGCCATTCGTCACCTGAATGAGACAGTCGAATACGAGCTCTTATCGACGGAAGGGCATTGGGCACAGTTGGATGCGCCAGAAATTGTTGCGCGATCAATAAGATCCTTTATTGATAGCTTGTCTTGAGTTTGGAGGCTGACGTTGTGACAATCAAAAGAAACAGAGGTGGCGACGCAGTCTCAAACCTAATGCTTGCGACATTCAAATTGAATGGTGCATTCCTCGCGGCGGGAGACAAAATTTCAGCCCCATCGGGGCTTACATCCTCCCGCTGGCAAGTGCTGGGCACCTTAATGTGGGGTGATATGACAGTTTCGGGAATTGCCCGAGAAATGGGTCTGTCACGTCAAGCGGTGCAACGTATTGCTAACGTACTTGCCGAGGAAAAATTAATCGAGTTTCTCGACAACCCCAGTGATAAGCGCGCAAAACTGGCATCCGCTACCGATGCGGGCCGTGAAGCGATCCATAGCCTAGCAGAGCGGCAATATGTTTGGGCGAACACAACGGCAGAAGGCATCGATCCCAAAGAGATTGAGCAAGCCGTCGAGGTTATGAAGAAAGTCCTTATTGCATGCAAGCAAGAGTAAGCTGAAAACTCCCACTTTTCATGGGTGGAAGGCTCTGCCTGCGCAGCAGCTCAGAAGGCCACAATGATATGGGCTTTCATGTGGTGATTTCCTGATCCTTTCGGGGGGTACGGTAAGTGCGAAGGCTTCGTTCGATCCAAGGGCTGGCACTGACAATGATGATACCGATCAGCACCCCTGCGGACCCGATCAGAAACCCAGTCGTCAGAGCGTCTCCTAAAAGGAAGTAGCCAAGGATGACCCCGATCAGAGGGGTCAGGAACGAAAACACACCTAATTGTGTGGCCTTGTAACGTGTCAACATCCAAAACCAGCACAGGAAACTTGCGAATGCAACAATTACACTCTGGAAGGCAAGGTTCCAGAAAAGTGGCGCTGACGGGATGACCCCAGCCTGACCGGTAAACGCCGCGATCGTAATCAGAATGATCGCGGTAATCGCGAGTTGATAGAACAGAACGTGGGTAGCGTACAACTCACTGAGGCGTGTTGTTCGGATCAAAACGGTTGTCGCTCCCCAAAGAACTGCGGCCAATAGAGCCAGCGTATCCCCTAAAAGCATAGAGGCAGCAGCTGGTGTGCCGGATTGATTCGCCCCCGGAGTGAGGAAGGCATAAGCAATGCCGATGACGGCCACGAAAATACCGCCCCATTGAAGGGCGGAAAGACGCTCGGTTGAGAGTTTCAGATGAAGCCCCAAAGCGGCAAACACTGGAGCTGTGTAAAGGAAAACAACCACGTGAGATGCGGTGCTGTATTCAAGCGCTTTCCCTATAAGAAGGAACTCAAGGGCGAAAAGAAGTCCGGCCAGAGCTCCGAGCAATGCAGTTCCTCCCGATAAGAGGGGGCGCTTTTGCCGAAACGCGGTCAAAGTATATACACAAGCGGCAGCTAGCCCTGAGCGAATGCCGATCTGAAACACAGAAGAGGCATAAGACTCAGTCGCTTTGAGGCCAATTTGTTGCATGGCCCAGATCGTGCAAATGCCGACCATCAAGCCGATAGCTGTAATATCAAGTGGCTTGCGGTGATCCAAAACCATTCTCCTTGTTGTGCGCAAGGACAATAGCTTTTGTCATTTGATCAGTATATATTGATTAAATGACAGTTGCTGTAGAAAATCTGACAGATAGATCCGGGGAAGTCTCTCACATACATGACGTTCCGTTTCGAGAGCACTTGCCACAGCCGCTTTATTTCCGGTCGGCGCAGATGCCAAAGAATGCGAATTACCCACGTCATAGCCACCCATGGGGTGAACTGGTTTATTCTTATAGTGGTGTAATGGAAATCAACCTCAAGGATGGTCACTTCCTTGCTCCGCCACAATATGCCGTATGGTTGCCGCCAGACGTGGAACATCAAGGATTGAACAAGCAGGCTGCCGTGCATTGCTCCCTCTATGTTTCCCTTGACCTTTGCGGACCTCTCCCCCAGCGGACCACAGCTCTCGAGGTCAACCCGATGCTTCGGACCATGCTGGAGTATTTGAGGGAGAAGGAAGGCACGTGCCCGTCCAATCCTGCGCATCTTCGGTTTTTGCAGGTCGTGGTTGATCAGTTTGCAGAAGGACAGCAGGTTGGTTCTTTTCTGCCCTCAACGACAGATCCCATACTGGGGAAGGTGCTTCAACATCTACAAGATAATCCGCATGACAATCGGTCATTAGCGGAACTTGCCCGGCTCCATGATACATCGGAGCGCACGCTGATCCGTAGGTGCAAGCGTGATCTTGGGATCCCCTTTGCAGAATGGAAGCAAAGGTTGCGCGTACTCAAGGCGATGCCAATGCTGGAAGCTGGAGGTTCCGTGCAAAGCATCGCTGATCAACTGGGTTATGGCAGTGCCTCATCCTTCATCGCTATGTTCGGGCGGATGATCGGAAAAACACCAGACGGCTATCGCAAGTCCGTTCTCAAATAGGCATTCCAGAAAGTACTATCTCATTTGAGTGTCCGTCGTCAGCAATGGGCTCTTCGGTATGCCCCCGCATCCTTATTCCAAAACCATTTCCGGCTTTCGATGAAACAAAAAAAGACCGGCCCATTTCTGAGCCGGTCTTCTTAACTTAAGTCGAGAAGCTAGGGATTAGTCCTTTGCTTTCTCTTCTTTCTTTTCGTCTTTTTTCTCTTCACGAGGGATTTCCTGACCGGTTTCCTGGTCAACAACCTTCATGGAGAGACGAACTTTACCGCGCTCATCGAAGCCCATCAGCTTAACGAAGACTTTGTCGCCTTCTTTGATCACATCGGTCACTTTTGCGACTTTGCGTGGAGCCAGCTGGGAGATGTGAACCAGACCGTCACGTGCGCCGAAGAAGTTTACGAATGCGCCGAAGTCTACAGTCTTAACAACGGTACCTTCGTAGATTACGCCAACTTCTGGCTCAGCAGCGATGGAGTTGATCCAGTTCAGAGCAGCTTTAATTGCTTTACCATCGGAGGAGGCCACCTTAACGGTGCCGTCGTCTTCGATGTTCACTTTCGCGCCGGTCTTCTCAACGATCTCACGGATCACCTTACCACCAGAACCGATCACTTCACGGATCTTGTCTACTGGGATCTTGATGACTTCGATGCGAGGAGCGTGTTCGCCGAGCTCGGAGCGAGCTTCGGTGATTGCTTTCGCCATTTCGCCGAGGATGTGAACGCGGCCACCTTTAGCCTGCTCCAGAGCGACTTTCATGATCTCTTCGGTGATACCGTCGATCTTGATGTCCATCTGCAGCGCGGTGATGCCGTTTTCGGAACCAGCTACTTTAAAGTCCATGTCGCCGAGGTGGTCTTCGTCGCCAAGGATGTCGGAGAGAACTGCGAAGCGCTCGCCTTCCTTGATGAGGCCCATCGCGATACCAGCTACAGGCGCTTTAAGAGGCACACCAGCGTCCATCAGGGACAGGGATGCACCACATACGGACGCCATGGAGGAGGAACCGTTGGACTCGGTGATTTCGGATACAACGCGAACGGTATATGGGAAGTCATGGTGTGCAGGCAGCATTGGGTTAACAGCGCGCCATGCCAGTTTACCGTGACCGATTTCACGACGTCCTGGGGAACCCATGCGACCAGCTTCACCTACAGAGTATGGAGGGAAGTTGTAGTGCAGCATGAAGGTTGCTTTTTTGGTGCCTTCCAGCAGGTCGATGAACTGCTCATCTTCACCAGTACCCAGTGTTGCAACAACCATTGCCTGAGTTTCACCACGGGTGAACAGGGAAGAACCGTGTGCACGTGGAAGCATGCCAACTTCAGAAACGATGGAGCGAACTGTAGACAGGTCACGACCGTCGATACGGGAACCGGTGTCCAGAATGCGGCCACGAACGATTGCAGCTTCAGCCTTTTTGAACAGGTCGGAGATGACGTTCGCTTCAGGAGCGCCTTCTTCACCAGTTACGAGAGCTTCAACAACTTTCGCTTTCACAGCGTCAACAGCGTTTTTACGCTCGGTTTTCGCGGTGATGGAGTAAGCAGCGCCCAGCTCTTCGTTTGCCAGTTCCTGAACTTTGCCGAACAGGTCGGAATGATCAGGCAGGTTCAGTTCACGAGGCTCTTTCGCAGCTTTTTCAGCCAGCTGAATGATTGCGTCGATAACAGGCTGGAAGCCTTTGTGACCGAACATCACAGCGCCGAGCATTACTTCTTCGGAGAGTTCCTGAGCTTCGGACTCAACCATCAGAACAGCGTCGTTGGTACCTGCAACAACCAGATCCAGATTGGTTTCTTCCATCTGGTCAACTGTTGGGTTCAGAACGTATTCGCCGTTGATGTAGCCAACACGTGCACCACCGATTGGGCCCATGAATGGAACGCCGGAGATGGTAAGAGCAGCAGAAGCGCCAACCATTGCAACAACGTCTGGAGCGTTTTCCAGATCGTGAGACAGAACGGTCAGAACAACCTGAGTTTCGTTCTTGTAGCCATCTACGAACAGCGGACGGATCGGACGGTCAATCAGACGGGAAGTCAGGGTCTCGTGCTCGGACGGACGGCCTTCGCGCTTGAAGAAGCCACCTGGAATGCGGCCAGCAGCGTATGCCTTTTCCTGATAATTTACGGTGAGTGGGAAGAAATCCTGACCTGGCTTTGCGTCTTTTGCAGACACAACAGTCGCAAGAACTTTAGTCTCGCCGTAAGTTGCGATGACTGCGCCGTCTGCCTGACGGGCTACCTTGCCGGTTTCAAGGATGAGCGGACGTCCGCCCCAATCTACTTCCACGCGATGTATATCAAACATATCTTTATCCTAACGTTCGCCTCAGTGCCTGATGGTCGTCATCAAGCTCGAGGCTGTCATTTGCCGGCAATGCGCGCACGAACTCCTTGAGTATCAAGGGCGCGATGCCTTTTCAGGTCGAACGATTGCAGGCAAGACAGCAAGAAGCTCTTTGTTTGTTGCGCGTGCTTTATCCGAAAACCGGTTTTCACTTTTCGGAGGTGCGCTGCGAGCTTCTGGCAATCCTGCCAGGTCTCCATTCGCCTGCATAAATTCCGGAAGAGGCCTTCCCCCGCCAGACTATACCTCCCGCATTTTCCAGAGATACCTCGGAAATAAGAGGGAGTAAGCAAAACGCGGCGAGCTTTCGCTGCCGCGCTTCAAATTCTTCGTCTTAGCGACGAATGCCCAGACGCTCAATCAGGGACTGGTAACGAGCAACGTCTTTGCCCTTGACGTAGTCAAGCAGCTTACGACGCTGAGAAACCATTTTCAGAAGACCACGACGGGAGTGGTTGTCTTTCTTGTGACCCTTGAAGTGCTCAGTCAGAACAGTGATGCGGTGAGTCAGGATAGCAACCTGTACTTCTGGAGATCCGGTGTCGCCTTCTTTGACAGCGAATTCCTTGATCAGTTCTGCTTTTTTTTCAGGCGTAATCGACATCGATTTTTCCTTATCTAATGGCAGCCGAAGCTGCATCTTATTGAATGTGCTCTCTTACAGAGCCATGTGCTGAACTCGGGCCGTGCCAAGATGTCGTCTAGCAGGGTCAGGCCAACACATGTTGGCCGGGCAAGCGTCTGCTTCCCAGCGGCGGGACTATGACTGAAAAACTCTCAAAAAACCAGAAGAATCTTGAGATGGTTGCAGCCAGAGACCCAATGAGAGTTATTTTCTGATTTCGGCCAGTGATTACGGAAAATTTCCCGCAATCACCCGTCATATTCTGTTGTAATTGCGGGCATAACCATCAAGCACCGAGCTTAAAGGTTGAAAACCCGCTTCGGCTTGAACTCGCCTTTGGAGACTTCGCCAAACGCGATCAATTTGCCGCCTGAGACCACATAGATCTCTTCCGGGCCAATCGGCGCATCCGCGCCGCGCAGCAGAACTGGGTTGCCGCGCTTCACTTTTGCAGCAGCATCGCCGGTGATGCGCACTTCAGCAAACTGGTGCAGGGCGGTTTCAACCGGCTTGATGTAGCCAATCAGCTCAGCGTTTTCGAGCGGGTTGAGGACAGGAGGCTCTTCGCCTTCTTCCACCTCTACCATCATCGCTTCTTTCGCTGCACGCAGCTCATCCAGCGTGACCATCTGCTCTTCGCCGAAAGGTCCAACCAGCAGGCGGCG
Source organism: Pseudovibrio sp. SCP20 (assembly GCF_057774105.1). NCBI lineage: Bacteria > Pseudomonadati > Pseudomonadota > Alphaproteobacteria > Hyphomicrobiales > Stappiaceae > Pseudovibrio > Pseudovibrio sp. SCP20. Next base: position 364,143 of record NZ_JBYMDH010000002.1, read on the forward strand.
CAGGTCAGTCACGTAGCCGCACGTGCCGAGACGCTCGCCTAGATCGCGGGCCAGTGAGCGCACATAGGTACCCTTGCCGCATTCCGCTTCGAACACCGCACGGTTTTCATCGATGCACTCGACGAGATCCAGCCGGTGAACTTCGATTACGCGGGCTTCCAGCTTCACGTCTTCGCCATCACGCGCCAGATCATAGGCGCGGTTGCCGTCGACTTTGATAGCGGAGAAGATTGGTGGAACCTGTTCAATCCGGCCACGGAACTCAGGCAGGATCGCGAGGATCTCGTCCTGTGTCGGGCGGACATCAGAGGTTTTGACCGGTTCACCCTCAGCATCGTCAGAGGTGGTCTGCGTGCCCCAAGTGACCTCGAAGCGGTACACCTTGCGGCCGTCCATGATGTAAGGAACGGTTTTGGTCGCCTCACCGAAGGCAATCGGCAGGCAGCCAGTTGCGAGCGGGTCAAGGGTTCCTGCGTGTCCAACCTTTTCAGGATGGAAAATTCTCTTCAGCTGGCCCAACGCGTCGTTGGAAGTCAGGTTCAGAGGTTTGTCCAGAACAAGCCATCCGTTTACCGGGAAACGGGGTCTACGTCGCTGCTGTCTGCGCGCCATACTTCTCAGCTCTTATTCGTAAAATCTGTGCGGGAACGACTGCGATTAATCGCGGTCGTCTTCACCCTGATCGTCTTCGTCATCAATGCCGCCATCAGCAAAGTCTTTGCGGATGCTAGGCTCATGCAGCAGACGGGTGATGAGATCGTCATCGTCGAAACGGGTGTCTGCAACGAAGCGGAGGTCGCAGGTGTACTTCATGGTGACACGGCGAGCGACCTGGCCACGCAGGTATTTTGCGTTGCGCTTGAGGGCTTCAAGAACGACCTCTACATCGCGACCACCCATTGGCATGACGAGAACGTCTGCCCAACGCAGGTCTGGTGACATGCGCACTTCAGGAACGGTGATGATCACACCATCCAGATCCGGGTCACTTACCTGACCGCGTGTCAGGATGTCTGAGAGTTCTTTGCGGACAAGCTCACCTACACGCAACTGGCGCTGTGACGGCTGGCCTGCAAATTCATCGCGTGCTTTTGCCATTGTTTTCTCTTTTTATTTCAGAGTTGCACTGCATCGCGCTGATCGCCTTCATGCCGCTTGCAGTCACTCGCTCTTGTAACAGCAGAGCGCCGACGGAGTTGACCCCGCCGGCGCTACTGAATGCTTTTAGATTGAACTCAGCTCTTATCAGAGAGAGCGAGCAATCTCTTCTACCTGGAAGCACTCGATGACGTCACCGACGCGCATATCCTTGTAGTTGGTGAAGTTCATGCCGCACTCAACGCCGGACTCAACTTCTTTAACTTCGTCCTTGAAGCGTTTCAGTGTGCCCAGCTCGCCTTCGTGAACAACAACGTTGTCACGCAGCAAGCGAACCTGTGCACCGCGCTGAACCACACCTTCGGTGACCAGACAACCTGCAACACGACCAATTTTGGTGATGTTGAAGATTTCTTTGATGTCTGCGTAGCCGAGGAAGGTTTCGCGACGCTCTGGAGCAAGCATGCCAGACATGGTGGACTTCACATCGTCGATGAGATCGTAGATCACGCTGTAGTAGCGGATTTCTACGCCTTCGCGACGTGCAGCTTCCTGAGCCTGTTTGTTTGCACGAACGTTGAACGCCATGATCGGAGCTTTGGAGGCAATCGCCAGAGTGATATCGCTCTCGGTGATACCGCCTACGGATGCTGCAACAACACGTGCACCGACTTCGTCGTTGCCCAGTTCTTCCAGAGCACCCTGGATTGCTTCGGCAGAACCCTGCACATCGGACTTGATGATGAGCGGGAATTCTTTTTTGCCTTCTTCTTGCAAGCCCTTCATCATCGCTTCCAGAGAACCACGAGAGCCAGCAATACGTGCTGCAAGCTTGTCGCGCTTCTGACGATGACGATATTCGGAGATCTCGCGAGCGCGACCTTCGTTTTCTACGACTGCAACCATGTCACCAGCGGATGGTGTGGACTGGAAGCCAAGAACTTCAACCGGCTTGGAAGGACCAGCTTCCTTAACCTGCTTGCCGTTCTCGTCGAGCATTGCACGGACGCGGCCCCATTCGGAACCAGCGATGACAATGTCACCAACCTTCAGTGTACCCTTCTGAACCAGAACGGTTGCAACCGGACCACGACCCTTGTCGAGCTTGGCTTCGATCACTGTACCTTCAGCAGCGCGGTTCGGGTTCGCTTTCAGCTCAAGAACTTCAGCCTGAAGCAGGATCATTTCGATCAGCTTATCCAGGTTGGTGCCTTCTTTTGCAGAAACCTCAACGTCGATCACGTCACCGCCCATGGATTCAACGACCATTTCCTCACGGAGCAAGTCATTGCGAACACGGGATGGATCAGCACCTGGCTTATCCATTTTGTTGATTGCAACAATAATCGGCACTTCAGCAGCTTTTGCGTGCTGAATAGCTTCTTTGGTCTGTGGCATCACACCATCGTCCGCAGCAACCACGAGGATGACTACGTCGGTGGACTTGGCACCACGTGCACGCATCTGAGTAAATGCGGCGTGACCCGGTGTATCGATGAAGGTGACCTTCTGGCCATCCTGTTCAACCTGATATGCACCGATGTGCTGTGTAATGCCGCCAGCTTCGCCAGAAGCAACGTTTGCCTTACGCAGAGCATCGAGAAGCGAGGTTTTACCGTGGTCAACGTGACCCATGATGGTCACAACCGGAGGACGGCTTACCAGTGCTGCTTCATCGTCTTCAATGGTGAAGAGACCCTCTTCAACATCCGCCTCAGAAACACGCTTAACGGTGTGGCCCATTTCCTCTGCGATCAGTTCCGCAGTATCGGCGTCGATGATGTCGTTGATCTTCATCATCTGGCCCTGCTTCATGAGCAGTTTGATCACGTCAACCGCACGCTCAGACATACGCTGTGCGAGTTCCTGAATGGTGATCGCTTCAGGCAGTGTTACTTCACGTGCTACCTTCTCGCGAACGACCTTCTGCTGACCCTGACGCTTTTCCTTCTCACGACGACGGCGCATGGAAGCCAGTGAACGGCTGCGACCCTCGTTGTCACCGGTTGCGCGGGTGATTGTCAGTTTTGACTTACGACGATCGTCGCCTGCGCCACGGTTAGGTTTGCTAGGAGCCTCTGGCTTCTTGTTCCGGGTTACCGGCTTCAGAGCCATCTTCTTGGTGTTTGCTTTACCAGTCTCCATGCTCTCAGCTGGAGCAGGAGCAGCGCCTGGGCGAGCACCGCCTGGACGAGCGCCTGGACGTGGACCGTCGAGACGTGGAGGCTTGCCATCACGCATTGGTGGACGGCCACGGTCGCCACCTGGACGAGGACCACGATCACCACCTGGACGCGGACCACGATCACCCTGCGGGCGAGGACCACGATCGCCAGCTGGGCGAGGACCACGATCACCGCCTGGACGAGGGCCGCGCTCACCCTGAGGGCGAGGGCCACGATCGCCACTGCGATGCGGACGGTCACCAGAACGCTGAGGACGATCACCACGGTCGCCGGAGCGCTGTGGACGATCACCGCGAGCTGGACGCTCTTCACGCTGAGCTGGTTTTGGAGCTTCAGCAGCTTTTGCCTTTGCTTCCGCTTCAGCCTTTGCTTTCGCTTCTGCTTCAGCTTTTGCACGCACTGCAGCTTCTTCAGCTTCGCGCTTTGCACGAGCTTCGTTTTCTACGCGCTGCTTTTCAGCTTCAATTGCGCGCTGACGTGCCAGTTCTTCCTGACGCTTAGCTTCTTCAACGCGACGCTTCTGGTCTTCGACCTCACGTACCTTCGCCATTTTCAGCGCTGCGAGACGTGCGTCTGCTTCGCCCTTGGTCAAGGTTTTGAGGACTGCACCACCGCCCTGGCCGCCATTGCCGCCACGACGCTGACCGCCACGCTGGTTGTTGTTTCGGTTGCCACCGCGACCAGCAGCTTCACCACGCTTCTGAGCATCGCCAGCACCGCGACGTGCCTGCTGAGGACCGCGATCCTGAGCTGGACGCTTTTCAGTGCGACTTGTGGAGGCCGCAGGAGAAGCAGGAGTTGCAGATGCAGCGGAACCTTCCTGGCCCGGTACAACTACACGGCGCTTCTTCTTTTCCACGACGACTGCCTTGGAGCGGCCGTGGGAGAAGCTCTGCTTAACAGTGCCCTTCTCAACACTGCCTCCGCGTTTGAGGCCCAGCGTTTTCTTTTCCCCGCCGGCGGGATTGTCGTGGTTGTTTTTGGTATCGCTCATATTGCCTTCAGTCCTGCGTCACTGCACCCTTTGTACCGTCGTCGTCAGCCCCAGCAGAAACATCCCGGAATTGCGCAAGGCGTTGCGCGTGCTTCACGAAGTTTCTGCCCGCCTCGCCGGCCAGCAGTACAGCATGTATAACGTTTTCCCGATCCAGATGCGTACTCATCTGATCCGAGGTAAACAGGCGGATCACGCTGAGACGATCCACCTTGCCAAATCTAGAAGCGGCTACGGCCGCCAACTTACGCACACCATCTTCAGAGGCATCAGTGGCGTGCACCAGAGCAAGAACACTCTCCTTCTTGAGAGAAGCCTCGACTTTTGAATAGCCGACAATCAGGTTGCCAGCTTTTCGGCTCATGGACAGTGCGCCCAGAGCTGCCTGCTCCAGCAGTTCGTCAGTGTGGTCGGCCAAACCTTCTTCAGCGTTAACCTGCTCCTTAAAGCCTCTCGAGAAAGCGCGCTTTTTAATCGCTTCCTGCAAGACAGACTTCTTTGCGGTCACCCAAACCCCACGTCCCGGGAGGGTGCCTTTCACATCAACTACAACAGTTTTGTCAGGAGCCATAACGAATCTGAGAAGCTCTGTCACCGGTAGAACTTCACGCGTTACAGCGCAGGTACGTTCTGTCGGCTCATTTTTTCTCGGCACTTCGTTTTCCCAACCCAACTATTGTTGTTATTTTTCATTCAGTTACGGGGATGTAGAAATCTGCAGACTTCTGCTGCAATTTCAACACACCCCCGTATAAAACTTTTTTCTGCAGTCAAGCGGCTACAGATTATTCAGAGGACTGCTCGCCTTTTGCGTCTTCTGCACCGCTCTCTTGCGCCAATTCCTCGTCTGCGTCAACCGCAGTCTCGTCAATTGTTTCAGCTTCGAAGGATTCTTCGTCGCCTTCAAATTCGCCTTCTTCGACTTCCAGCTCTTCCTCGGAAACCTCAACGAGGTCTTCCGGAGAGATCCAGCCAGCAGCGACGCGGGCGGACATGACGATCGCTTCCGCATCAGCGCGAGACAGATCAAAACCGCTCAGAGTACCTTCCACGCGAATGGTTTCTTTATCCTTGCGCTCTGTCCAACCGACGAGATCGTCAGCTGCACAACCTGCAAGGTCTTCCATGGTTTTGATTTCGTCTTTACCCAGTGCGACCAGCATCGCGGATGTAAGACCAGGGACCTGAACCAGCTCTTCGGAAACGCCAAGCTGACGACGCTCTTCTGCGAGTTTAGCTTCCTGTTCTTCCAGGTACTCACGTGCACGAGCTTGGATTTCGTCGGCTGTTTCTTCGTCGAAGCCTTCAATGGACGAGATTTCGTCGATGTCAACGTACGCGACTTCTTCTACAGAAGTAAAGCCTTCTGATGCGAGAAGCTGAGAAACCATCTCGTCAACATTCAGGGTATTCTGGAAGAGATCGGAACGGATCTGGAATTCTTTCTGACGACGCTCGGACTCTTCAGCCTCGGTCATGATGTCGATGCCCCAGCCGGTGAGCTGAGATGCCAGACGCACGTTCTGGCCACGACGACCGATTGCCAGAGACAGCTGATCGTTAGGAACAACAACTTCGATACGCTCGGAGTCTTCGTCGAGAACAACCTTAGCAACTTCAGCAGGCTGCAGTGCGTTCACGATGAAGGTCGCAGCATCGTCATTCCAAGGAATGATGTCGATTTTTTCGCCCTGAAGTTCGCCAACAACTGCCTGAACACGGGAACCACGCATACCAACACATGCGCCAACTGGATCAATGGAACCATCGTTGGATAGAACAGCGATCTTAGCGCGGGAGCCAGGATCACGAGCAACTGCTTTGATCTCGATAACACCGTCGTAGATTTCCGGCACTTCCTGCGCGAACAGTTTAGCCATGAACTGTGGGTGTGTACGGGACAGGAACACCTGCGGACCGCGCTGTTCGCGGCGTACGTCGAAGATCAGTGCGCGAATGCGATCGCCATTGCGGAAGATTTCGCGTGGGATCAGCTCGTCGCGACGAACGATAGCTTCGCCTTTGCCGGTGTCGACAACAACGTTGCCGTATTCAACGCGCTTAACAACTGCGTTGAGTACTTCACCGATGCGGTCTTTAAACTCATCGTACTGCTGGTCACGCTCTGCTTCGCGCACTTTCTGCACGATAACCTGCTTCGCGGACTGAGCAGCGATACGACCGAAGTCCAGCGGTGGCAGTGGATCTGCCATGAAATCGCCGATGGTTGCGTCCGGGTTGCGCTCCTGCGCATCAACCAGAGCAATCTCGGTGGAGATGTTTTCGACAACCTCAACAACCTGCAGCAAACGCTGGAGGCGGATTTCACCGGTTTTCGGATTAATCTCGGCACGAACTTCAGTCTCGGTGCCATAACGGGAGCGAGCGGCTTTTTGGATTGCATCCTCAAGAGCAGCAATCACGATGCTACGGTCGATCGACTTTTCGCGGGCAACCGCATCAGCGATCTGCAGCAGCTCCAAACGGTTTGCGCTGATAGCCATTCCTCGTCAACTCCTTCCACGCCCTGCTTTCTTCACACCAGCAGGAACATCAAAATCAAAAGGGTGGCTCTCTTAAAACCGGAACCGCCCATACCCCTTGCGCAACACAAACAGCTAATCAGTGATTGAGGTAACTGTCGTCGTCCGTAGGCTCCCCACGGGCTGCTTTTGCGGCTTTGTCGGCTTTTAGAGCCGCATCAATCAGTTCATCGGTCAGAACCAATACAGCTGACCCGATCTCATCCAGCGGAAGACGCGCTGCTTCGTCCTGACCTTCCTGTACGTCGGTCATTCTGATGACAGCATTTCCCTCTTCCACACCGATGATGTGTCCACGATATCTCTTACGCCCAGCTTGCGGCACAGACATTTCGATTTTCACAACATGTCCGGCCCAGCGTTCGAAGTCGCCAGCGCGTACGAGCGGGCGGTCGATACCTGGAGATGAAATTTCGAGATGATAGGCACCGGAGATTGGATCGTCCACGTCCAGCGCCGGGGAAACTGCGTGGCTGATTTCTTCACAATCTTCAACAGCCATCGTCCCGTCCGGGCGCTCTGCCATGATTTGAAGGGTGCAGCCATTGTTTCCGTTTACACGGATGCGCACCAGCCGATAGCCCAGGTCAACAATGACCGGCTCGACAATTTCAGCTACGCGGGCCTCAAGACCCTTTTCCTTTACAATCCGGGGATCGGTTTCGTCCACTTGGTACCTATCGTCTTAATGCAAAGACATACTTTGTGTCTTTGGCAGTTATTTTCGGATACCTGATTTTCGACAGTCAGGCATCAATACCGACTTAGCTAATAAAAAAGAGCGGGTCCTTTCGGGGCCCACTCCTCAATGCTCTTAACTGAGCCGATAGAGAACTCTTGCTCTGCAATATAGTCATTTGACCACTGTATGCAACAGAAAATCAAAGATGAGAGCAGACAAAAGCAAGATGCTTTTAGGTTTTCGTCTCTTCAACTCGTAAAAATGTCAGGTAACGGCCAATTCTGCCTTCACGATGTGCCTTGCGCTCATAACGTGTTCCCGGCCAATTGTGCCACGGGGTGCGCCAATCGGCAGCACACTGAGCACTCCATTCAAAGGCAGGGTGCTTGCGGCAATGCGACAGGGTCCAGTCCACGTAGGTGTCGATGTCACTGGCAAATCGATATTCGCATCCCGGCTTCAACGCCCGCGCGATGCGCGTCAGGTTGATCTGGTTTACGAAGCGGCGCTTCCAGTGCTTCTTCTTTGGCCATGGATCCGGATAGAGCTGGTAGGCCATGTCCAGAGACGCAGCTGGGAGCCAGTCGAGCAGTTTGCCAGCATCGTCATCATAAAGACGGATGTTCTTGAGGCCATGCGCTTCGATGCTGGTGACAGCCTTGATGATGCCGGAACTGAACGGTTCGCACCCGATGAAGCCGATCTCAGGATTTTCTCTGGCGCGGTGAATGAGGTGCTCGGAACCACCAAACCCGATCTCCAGACAAACGCTTTTGACTGGCACGGGGAACAGATCCGCCAAGTTTTCAGGAGGCGTCTGTGTCAGGTCCAATGCCACTGTTGGCAGGACCTCCTCAAGCAGTTGCGACTGTCGCGGACTTGCTGGCTTTCCGACGCGTCGGCCGAAAAAGGAGCCTTTGTAGTGATCTACCATCGTTCTCATAAATACAAACTGGCCGGAGGTTGCCCCGGCCAGTTGTTTATTCTCTAGCGTTAGAGGTTAAGCGTAGGCTTTCTCTACAGCATCACGCAGGTTATGGACAAGGTCGATTTTCTCCCAGGAGAAACCGCCGTCCATTTCAGCTTCGCGACCGAAGTGGCCGTAGGCTGCTGTACGTGCGTAGATTGGCTTGTTCAAGCTAAGGTGCTCGCGGATGCCGCGCGGGGTCAAGCTCATGACTTCGCGGATCGCAGCTTCAACGCGCTCGCTTTCAACACGGCCTGTGCCATGCAGGTTCACGAACACGGACTGTGGCTCAGCAATACCAATCGCGTAGGACAGCTGAATGGTACATTTGTCAGCCAGATCAGCAGCCACAACGTTTTTCGCGAGGTAGCGTGCAGCGTAGGCTGCGGAGCGGTCAACCTTGGTTGGATCCTTACCGGAGAACGCACCGCCACCGTGTGGGGCAGCACCGCCGTAGGTGTCCACGATGATCTTACGGCCTGTGAGACCACAGTCGCCATCAGGACCACCGATTACGAACTTACCGGTTGGGTTGATGTGCCAGATGGTGTTGTTGGTCACCCAGTCCCGCGGCAGAGCTGCGCGGATGTAAGGCTCAACAACAGCACGCACATCGTCAGATGTCATGGTTTCATCCAGATGCTGAGTGGATAGCACGATGGATGTTGCCTCTACTGGTTTGCCATCTTCATAACGGATGGAAACCTGGCTCTTCGCGTCCGGGCCGAGCATTGGCTCATTGCCGGATTTGCGTGCATCTGCCAGCAAACGCAGGATCTTGTGAGAGTACAAGATCGGAGCTGGCATCAGTTCTTCTGTTTCGCGGCATGCGTAACCGAACATGATGCCCTGATCGCCGGCGCCTTCGTCCTTAGAGCTGGAGGCGTCTACGCCCTGAGCAATATCTGCGGACTGGCCATGCAAAAGAACCTGAATGTCGAGGTCTTTCCAGTTAAAGCCGGCTTGCTCATACCCGATATCCTTTACAGCAAGGCGGGCGATGTGAGCCAAATACTCTTTCGTGAGAGTGGCCGGGCCGCGGGTTTCACCTGCGATAACGAGTTTGTTCGTTGTTGCAAGCGTTTCACAAGCCACGCGGGCTTCTGGCATTTCCTTTAGAAATGCGTCTACGATCGTATCTGAAACGCGATCGCAGACTTTGTCGGGATGGCCTTCTGAAACCGATTCCGACGTGAACACGTAGTTCTGACGAGCCATTGGCAAACGTCCTTCTGGGAAGAAATATATAATTGAAGCGACGGCATATCCGTCGCTTCTGGTTTTACATCAAACAAGGAATGTCGATTACGTCAAGAGATTTAGATCAAAATTGCCAGAGAATTGCGAAAATTTACGGATCACAAACTTAATCTTCATCCCCAGCAATACTCTTCACGAGCTCTACAACCTTTTTCCGGACTTTCGGGTTTTCAATGCGAACGAAAGCCTTGTTGAGAGCTAAACCATCAGAAGATGACAAAAAGTCGACAACGTAGGTGGTTTGTGGGTTATCACCAACGCCTGGGGTTTCATCCGGGGTACCCGGTGCATCTTCAAAGAAAAAGGCGACAGGCACTTTCAGAATGGTCGCAATGTGCTGCAAGCGGCTTGCACCAATCCGGTTTGTCCCTTTTTCGTACTTCTGGATCTGCTGGAATGTAATGCCAAGGCTCTCGCCAAGTTTTTCCTGACTCATGCCAAGCATCATGCGGCGCAAGCGTACTCTGCTGCCGACGTGAACATCGATAGGGTTTGGTGCTTTTTTGCTGGGCATTATCAAAGGCCCTCTTCTTTGGTTTTTTACGGTGCCTTACCGTGGGTTTTTATTTAAACGGGAGCGCAATGCAGCGACTCTCGCAAGAACGCAATTCATCAAACCTGCATTTCGACAGTTGCCAAAACAACCTCTCACAGAGGCATCGGTGGCAGGCCCATAAGGTTTTTTTGAGGCCAGATCTGACGATCATGGTGAAAACCTTTACGTGTATTAGATGACGACATTTGCGTGCATTCGTCAATCTCTACGGGTAGGTAATAATTTCTCCATCACCAATAGGAGACTAACAACTACTAGAATAATTCCCCAAAAAATTGAATCACCCACCCTCACGTAAAGCGTGGGCCTTAGTATTTCAGGCAATTCACTACTGAAACTACCTTTTTTATTTAGAACAACTTCTGCGAGTATTCTACCATTGGAATCTACTAGGCTGGAAATACCAGTATTTGCAGCTCGCACTAACGGCACGCCTTGTTCAACTGCTCGAATTCTTGCCTGCGCCAAATGCTGATACGGACCGGCTGTTTCGCCAAACCATCCGTCATTTGTTAGATTTACGAGCAAGTTAGGCCGCTCGGATTCCGGGAGGACCGTTTGCGGGAAGATCGCCTCATAACAAATCAGAGGCTGGAAACTAAATGAATTTTTTAAATCTATTTTCTTGTGCCGAGCTGCCGCTGTGAAGTCTGCTGGCGCAGGAACCAGACGCTCCACACCAATGGATTGCAAAAGCCAGCGCATCGGCAAATATTCTCCGAAGGGAACAAGCCGCACTTTGTCATAGATATCTATGAGTGCACCTTCGTCTGATACAACAAAAGTACTGTTAAAAAAGCGATTCTGGTTCCCTGAGAGTTCTCTGCGAATACCACCCGTAATCAACATAGTATTTTGGGGAAGTGTGGCTCCGATGGCCTCCAGAGCCCCTGGCTGCTCATCCAGAAGGAATGGGAAAGCCGATTCAGGCCAGAAGATCAGTGTCTCTCCAACCTGCTCCATCTCTGCCAGAGCCTGCTGTGTCTGTTGCAGATAGAGGGGGAGTAGCCTTTGTCGGTTTTCGGGCTTCCACTTGTCCGCCTGAGGTACATTGGGTTGTACTACAAGCACCCGAAGCCCCTCAACCGACTGTTGCGGGGCCTGCAACCTATTCGTTCCGTATACAACCACGCCAGCCCACACAACCGCACACGCAGAGATATAGACAGCAGCAGCTTTGCGCCCTTGATCGAACAGGACCACAGGCATGGAAAAGACGAGGAGAACGAGGAAGCCAACACCGTAAATACCGAGCGCGGAGAAGCTTTGCATCAGCATCAGGTTATCGGCAAATGCATAGCCCCAGACGTTCCATGGAAAGCCTGTCAGTATGTGTCCGCGCAGCCAATTGGAGAGCGCAAGGGCAACCACAAACACCAGAATGCGGGAGGTCCCACTCGTCCAAAACAGGGACGCAGTGCCAATAACGATGGCAGGGATTAGAGCCAGACCACCGGGCAGGATGACCAGAGCGAACGGGATCATCCAGCCGTAGCTTTTGGCGTCGACGAGGAAAGCTTCTGCGATCCAGAACAATCCGATCAGGAAGAACCCAAAGAAGAACGCCCAAGCCGTGCGGAAGAAGGCCGCAAAGCGGGATTTTCGGCGTTCAGCTGCGTGTTCCTTGGCACCATCGAGAAGGAAGATCAGAAGCGGTAGCGTCACCCAGAGAACTGGAAACGCGCCGTAGGGAGGGAATGCAAAGGCTGAAACCAAACCGGCCACGAAGGCCAGTAATCCGCGTCTCCACCCTGATAATTCCCGAATACTGTTTATCAGAGTTCGAGGGTTACCAATGGCAGAGACCATTCCCCACTCCCGAAAATCAAAATTATAAAATCAGCAATACGATGCTTATTCTGCAGCTTCAGGCCGACGCGGACGAATTCTTTGAACCGCAACACGCTGGTCTGTTCTCCGTTTGGAAATACGCAGACGCTTGATACGACGCAGGTCCGCATCAATCACTTCGAATTCAAAGGCCGGAAGGCTCCTGTCGATGATCAGCTCGCCACGGACCGGCACCCGATCCAGAATGGAGAACAGGAGACCACCAAGGGTGTCCACTTCTTCCGTCTGCTCTTCGCCGAGTTTGAAGTCTGCTCCAAGCTCTTCCTGAAGATCTTCCAAATCAATTCGAGGATCAACCACCCAAACGCCGGGGCTGACATTCATGATAAGTTCTTCTTCGTCCTTATCATGCTCGTCTTCAATATCGCCAACCACGGTCTCAACGATATCCTCAAGGGACACGAGACCGTCTGTTCCGCCATACTCGTCAATCACCAGTGCCATCTGGACGCGGGTGACCTGCATCTTCTTCATCAGATCAGAAGAAGACATGGACGGTGGAACGAAGTGCAATGGGCGGATCAAACCGGTGACGTTGAGCGGTGTCGACAGGTCAACGCAGGACAGATCCAGCAGAGACTTTTCTTCTGCTGTCTTTTCCGAGGCATTCTTCTCTGGTTTCACCAGGGTCAGCGGAACTTCAGATTTCTTGGCTTTTACAGCCAGCTCAACGAAGTAGGACATAAGGTCCTTGATGTGGACCATGCCTCGAGGGTCATCCAGGTTGTCATGATAAACCGGCATACGGGAGTGACCGGAGGCCTTGAACAGGGCCATCACTTCACCGATTGTGGTGGTGTCTTCCACGGCCTCAATGTCTGCACGCGGGATCATGACATCTTCAACACGAGATTCGCGCAGTTGGAGGATGTTGGTCAGTAGCTCGCGCTCTTCCTTCGTGAAGGCAGCATCAGCGCCTTCGCTGTCACGGGCGAGCTCATCTTCCAGGTCTTCGCGCAATGAAACGGCCGCGCTTTTGCGGAAACCTCTAAACGGATTCAGTTTTGATTTCAGCCTGGTCCACACACCAGGCCTGATCGCTTGTGGCTCAGAGGTATCTTCGGCGACGGCTGTGCCGGTACTACTTGCAGGCTCTGCAGTTTCAGCCTGAACGGAGGTGCTTGCACCTTCTGTACTTCGAGGTTCCGGGTTCATCTCTCTCTCGTTGTTCCCTGCATTCATTGTGAGTGCCGGGGTATCATTTATCTGCCGATAGTGGCGCATCTTTGTATGGATCAGGGATTTGTAAGCTCGCCAAAATCAGGCGTTCTTCCGCTTCCATTTCCTCCGCTTCCTCATCTATCTGGTGATCATATCCAAAAAGATGAAGGGTTCCATGAACAATAAGATGAATTAAATGGTGTTCGAATGGAATCCCAAGCTCTACAGCTTCGCGCTTTACCGTCTCATTTGCAATAATAATATCACCTAATAGCGGGCCGAATGGTGGCTCTTCGCTATCATCTCCTGGAAACGACAAGACGTTCGTCGGTTTATCCTTCTGACGCCACATCTTATTCAGTTCCTGAATATGAGCATCATCGGTGAAGACGAGGGAGACTTCTGTGTTTTCTATTACAGAGAGGTCACTTGTTGCGAAAGCGGCGGCGATTGCCTTTTCGGCAACCGCTTCCAGTGTTTCTTCACTTTCCCAATCACCTGCTTCAATCAGCAGGTCGATGTGTACCGGGCAAGCCGTTGTCATTCTTTGGAGCCTTGCTCTTCGTTTTCTTTGGCTGCAGCTTCTTCAGCCTGTCTGCGTTCTTTGGCTTCCAAGCGGCGACGGCTCTCGTTGTCGTATGCACCTACGATGCGGGCCACTAGTTCGTGACGCACAACATCACTCTCTGTGAAGTCTACGCGCGAGATGCCTTCGACACCGCTGAGGATCTTCAATGCTTCACGCAGGCCAGACATCTGGCCCGGAGGCAAATCGACCTGGCTCGGGTCACCGGTCACGATCATCTTGGAGTTCTCACCCAAGCGCGTCAGGAACATCTTCATCTGCATGGATGTGGTGTTCTGCGCTTCATCAAGAATGACGATTGCGTTTGAGAGCGTACGACCGCGCATGAATGCGAGGGGCGCCACTTCAATCATGCCGCTTTCGAGGCCACGCTCCAGCTTTTCCGGCGCCATCATTTCATTGAGGCCGTCGTAAAGCGGACGCAGGTATGGATCGACCTTATCCTTCATATCACCCGGCAGGAAGCCGAGGCGTTCGCCAGCTTCAACAGCAGGGCGAGACAGGATCATGCGGTCGATTTCACCACGTTCTAGCAACGCTGCTGCATAGGCAACGGCGAGGAAGGTTTTACCTGTACCGGCTGGTCCTACACCAAAGGTCAGATCAGAACGGTCCATTGCCCGGATGTAGGCATCCTGCGCAACGGTTCTGGCAACCAGCGTCTTACGACGTGTTGCAATCTGCGCAAATGCCATGCGGGATTTTGGTTCCATCGTTGGCAGAGAAAGCTGAGCTTCAGCCACTTCTGCCAGACGGATCGCTCCATCTACATCGCCGGGTGTGATATCGTGACCACCCTGAAGCCGCGTATACAGCGACTCCAGAGCAAGCTTGGCTTGCTCTGTGGAGGTTTTGTTGCCACGAATGGTGACCTGATTGCCGTGAGCGATCGCTTCAACACCCAGACGCTGCTCAATCAGCGCCAGGTTCTGGTCAAACTGACCGAACAGATCACTTACCAGTCTGTTGTCTTCGAATGCCAACACCACATGCATCATATCAGATGCCGCAATGGGGCGCATGGCCGTCCTTGAAGCGGACGTTGTCTGGGCTTTGCCCTTCAAATAATGCCTCCGTTCGCCTTTACGCGAGAATCTGGGAGCATCATGCACTTAAACAAGGCGACCTTCCAGACTATTTGCACTGGCAGCGACAATTTCTACTGATCTGATTTCACCATACAGGTCCAGAGGTGCATTTACATGAACAGGCTGGAGCCAAGGTGAACGACCTGCAAGCTGGCCTTCTCTGCGGCCTTCCTTTTCAAACAGTACATCAATTGTTTTGCCAATCAATGACGCATTGAAGTCTTTTTGCTGCGTGCTGAGCAGTTCCTGCAGCTCTGCAAGGCGTTCAGACTTCACTTGCTCGTCGATCTGCTCTTCCAATGTGGCACCCGGTGTGCCTGGGCGCGGGCTGTATTTGAAGGAGAATGCAGAACCGTAGGTGACACGGCGGATCAGGTCCAATGTGTCTTTGTGGTCCTGATCAGTTTCACCTGGGAAACCAACGATGAAGTCACCGGAAAGGGCGATATCGTCACGCGCTTCACGAATGCGGTCGATCAGACGGAAGTAGTCATCGCGAGTGTGCTTGCGGTTCATAGCCTTCAGAATTGCATCAGAACCAGACTGAACTGGCAGATGCAGGTAAGGCATCAGAATGTCGAGGTCACGGTGAGCAGCAATCAGGCTGTCTTCCATATCCCGTGGGTGGGATGTGGTGTAGCGCAGGCGCTCGATACCATCGATTTTCGCAAGACGGAACAGGAGTTCGCCGAGGCCCCATTCGCGGCCATCCGGGCCTTCGCCATGCCACGCGTTGACGTTCTGGCCGAGCAGTGTCACTTCGCGAACACCAGCAGCTGCCAGACGCTCGGTTTCCATGACGATCTGTTCTACCTTACGGGACACCTCAGCACCGCGGGTGTAAGGCACCACGCAGAAGGTGCAGAACTTATCGCAGCCTTCCTGAACGGTTACGAACGCAGTAACGCCACGCTTACGGACAGCTTCTTTAGAAGGCGTTGCGAGGTGCTTGAACTTGTCCTGAATGTCAAACTCAGTCTCAACGACCTTTGAGCCATTGGAGGCACGTGTGAGAAGCTCTGGAAGGCGGTGGTAGGACTGCGGGCCTACAACGAGGTCCACAACAGGCGCACGGCGGGAGATTTCCGCGCCTTCGGCCTGTGCCACACAGCCAGCTACAGACACCATCATCTGTTTGCCGTCTTTGGCTTTCTCTTCTTTGAGCTTACGGATACGGCCAAGTTCGGAGTATACCTTTTCTGCCGCTTTCTCGCGAATGTGGCAGGTGTTCAGGATAACCAGATCCGCATCGTCCGGATTTTCAGTTTTTTCGTAGCCATCGTTGCTCAGGGCATCGTTCATACGATCGGAATCGTAGACGTTCATCTGACAGCCATAGGTCTTGATGAAGACCTTACGGGTCGCTTCGGTTTTCTCGAGCGCCTCCGTTGCGTTGTCGGATTGGCTCTGGTTTTCGTGGTCTACTAGGTTATCCATTAAATCCTCGAGTGGATCTGCAGCCGGGTTATCTTCTTCTTGCAATGCCCGGCAACTCGAGCGCATCTGCTCTTTTCATCAGCAGCGCCAGCTCGTCATTTTCAGAATTTTGGAGAGCTTTACTCTGTTTTTCACAGAAAGAGAAGCCTAGACTTGATCAGGCTTGGACCTGCTCTTGCTGTTTGGGAAGATTTCCCTGCAATGCTTCAATGGTCATTCCTCTGACCTGCTCCTCCAAATCACGCGTTAAGCGCTTGCGATTAGTCGCTTTTTCGATTGGGACAGGCGTACCCCACGTCAAATCAACGTCCAGTCCGCCTTCTTTGATGACAGACCAGAGATGCCCTGCGAGTTCCATGTCTCCGTACCAGGCAACATGGGCACGCCAGAAGCGGCCCATTGGCATGCCCTGCAGGCGCGTATAGGCGATGGAAAGCGGCTGCACATAAGCAACCTCCTCATCTCCCACATTCATTGCGTGGTGAACGGCTCCCACGAGCGCGGAGCGGAAAGGCAGCACCTCGTTGCCGTTGCTGGAGGTTCCTTCCGCAAACAACACCATGGCATCGCCCTGCGCCATGCGCTTAGCAACTTCCTTCGCTACACGGCCCGTGTCGGATCTTCGTTGACGATTAACAAAAACGGTCCGCTGGAGCTTGGCGAAGAGGCCAAAGATCGGCCAACCAGCAACTTCAGATTTTGCGATAAAACTGAGGGGTTTCGTACAGCCCAGAACCACGATATCCAACCAGGAACAGTGATTGGCGGTGACGAGAAGAGGGCGTTCGGACGCCATTTGTCCATGTTGGTGGACACGCAGACCTATCAGGCGGGAGGCTGCTTTATGCCAGAGCAGAGGAAATTGCCGCTGGACCGGCCAGCCTAGCTTCATTGCAACCCACTGAGGGGGAATGAGGGCCAGCGTAACGATCGTTAGTGCGGCGATTATGCAAACTGCTCTGACAGTTGCCATGCTCGGCCTCTATTTTTCGTCTATCGGAATGCCGTAGAGCTCCAGACGGTGATCAACCAGTTTAAAGCCCAGCTTGCGCGCGACTTCTTCCTGCATCTTTTCGATTTCTTCGCTGCGGAATTCGATCACATCGCCAGAGCGCAGGTCGATCAGGTGATCGTGGTGCTCATCAGAGACGGTTTCGTATCTGGAGCGCCCGTCGCGGAAATCATGACGTTCGATGATGCCGGAGTCTTCGAAAAGCTTCACTGTGCGGTAAACAGTTGAGATGGAGATCTTTGGATCGATCTGGGAAGCTCTTCTGTAAAGCTCCTCCACATCAGGGTGATCTTCAGCAGACTGAATTACATCAGCAATCACGCGGCGCTGTTCTGTCATTCGCATGCCTTTGTGAGCACACATTTCAATCAGCGTCATTTTTTCTTCTGCCGTCATTTGCCCCATATTCCTCAAAATCACGCAGGCACCACAATATCAGTCTGCTTCGGTATCCTAGCTCCCAAAACTGTGAGAGAAAAGAACCAGTTTCACTGTAGCGCGCTTTGAGCGTGAGCTAAAAGCCTCGTCTCACATGCGTAGTGTCGCTTAAAGGAGATCGCAACGCATAACAAGCGCTGTTCCACTGCCTTCGCTAGCCGCATAGTATGCTTTTCTTTCTCCAACCTGCTTGAAACCCAGTTTTTTATAGAGTTTCAGCGCGGAATCGTTGGTGTCGTCCACTTCCAAGAACAGTGCTTCGGTACGATCAGAGTAGAGCTGGAAGATGGCAGCTTCCATAAGTTTTCGCCCTATTCCCTTGTTTTGTTGTTTGGGAGACACTGCAATGGTCAAAACTTCCGCTTCACCAGCAATCGAGCGAATGACGACAAACCCCAGATCGGTTTTGCCAGTTACGCCGGATGTGCGGGCAGAGAGGAAGAAAACTCCCTTCTGCTCGAAGATTGTGGTGAGTTCTGCTGTGCCCCAGTTTTGCTTGAAGCACTCGGCATGAAGTTTCGCCAGTTTAGGCAGGTCGTCTTTCTCAGCGCGCTCGATTACCGGAGGCTTTTCTGATGTCCACCAGGACTTCATTGACGACGAACCTTTCCTTTCTCACCCGGAACAGCGTCAGGGGCACGCAGATAAAGTGGCATCGGCGCTTTGTCCTGACGCTTAGCACCTTTACCGAGCTTGGCGATGTAGTCAATCGATGCAGCGGCTGCATCGTTGCAAACGCGGGACTTATCAATCCCGGCTGCATTGGCAACAGCCTGCGCAGCAGAGCCTGCGAGGATTGTTTCGCCGTCCAGCGAGTGAGCAAGATCTTTTACGGTTGAAACACGGGCTTCGCCGATTGGGGCGCCGGTTTCATCGAAATTCTGACAGTACACTTCATCACGACGCGCATCGAGAACCACCAGAATTGGTTTTCTGACAGGAGCAGCGTCCAGAGCTTCGTGTGCAATTGCGGCCAGTGTTGTTACGGAGACCACCGGCTTTTCAAGCACCAGCCCAAAGCCGCGGGCGATGGAGAGGCCGACACGCAAACCGGTAAAACTGCCAGGGCCAACATTGACGACAATTCGGTCCAGCGAGTTGAAGGTGGTCGAGGAGTCCGTCATGACACTCGCAACCATGCCCATGATGCGCTCGGCATGGCCCCGGCCGAGATCTTCGCATTGGGAGACAATATCCGATGTTCCGCCGTCATCAGTTAAAACGGCGGCAGCACAGGTACTTAGTGCGGTATCAATAGCAAGCAACTTCATAAGTTCGGCTTATCGTTAGGGCAGCTGATTGTCGAGCAACCAATTCGTTTAACACCCGGAGTATTTTTAGGCCTTGCAATAAAAAGGGCAGCTGGTGCTGCCCCGTTTCAGAAGAATTACATTAGCAAAAACTACATTTGTCTAACTTCTTGAACTTCTGGGATGAAATGCCGCATGAGGTTCTGAATGCCATGGCTCAATGTTGCTGTTGAGGATGGGCAACCCGCACACGCGCCGCGCATGCTCAAATAAACGATACCCTCACGATATCCCCGGAATGTTATGTCGCCACCGTCCTGAGCAACAGCAGGGCGCACACGGGTTTCGAGGAGCTCTTTGATCATGGTTACAGTTTCTTCGTCTTCTGCGTCGAAGAACTCTTCTCCAATGTCGCCGTCACCGGTTTCCTCACCTTTGAGGATTGGGGTGTTGGCCATAAAGTTTTCCATGATCGCACCGAGAATGGCCGGGCGCATATGCTGCCAGTCAGTCTCATCCTTGGTGACGGTGATAAAGTCATGTCCAAAGAAGATGCCAACAACACCTGGAATAGAGAAAAGCTTCTCAGCCAACGGCGAGATAGCGGCTTCTTCTGCCGAGCGGAAATCGCGTGTGCCTTCCGGCAATACTACGCGGCCAGGCAAAAACTTCAGGGTTGCCGGGTTTGGTGTCGCTTCGGTCTGAATGAACATGGTTTTGTTTCCGATTTTTATGCCAAAGAGTATTCTTAAGCAGTCGCAGCACAGTTTACACTACTTCACGCTTCAGCAATGACTGTTTTCAGTTCTATATGATAGGTAAACCTGATCAGGCAAGAGCATCCAGTGCATCATCGTCCAAATTACCTGGCACGATGGTTGTCGGGATCGGGAATGTTCCTGCCGATTTACCCGCTATGGATGAAACAAGAGGGCCCGGGCCTTCCTTGCTGGTTCCTGCTGCCAAGACGAGAATCGCAATGTCTGCGTCTTCTTCAATCAGGGCGATAATCTCATCTGACTGATGGCCTTCGCGAACAACCAGCTCAGGTTCTGTTCTTGCCGCAGCTCTTACTCTTTCAGCAGCTTTTGCCAGAATTGTATCTGCATTATCACGCGCTTCTTGACGCATGATGTCCTCAACCCCTAGCCAATGCTGGAAATTTCCCGGTGCAATAACGTAGAGCAAGAGAACAATACCGCCGGTGCGGGCTGCACGCTTTGCGGCATAAACGATGGCTCGACCACATTCTGGCGTATCATCTACAACGACCAGAAATTTGCGGTGGTGACCTTCTTCATTACTTTTGCGAATAGCTACCATGTCGGCATGCTGCCACTTGAGGTGGTATGCGGCAAGTATTTTTCCTTGCCACATTCCGCTAGGTTTTCTTTTTCCGACTGATTTTTGAGTCAGTTAGAGGATGAACTGAGACAAATCGACGTTCTTGGCCAGTTCGCTGACATTGGATTTCACATAGGCAGCATCAATAGTGACCTGTTCGCCAGACTTATCTGGTGCAGCGAAGGAAATCTCGTCCAGAACACGCTCCATCACTGTCTGCAGACGGCGAGCACCAATGTTCTCAACAGTCGCGTTCAGGTCTACTGCGATGGTGGCGATTTCGTCGATCGCATCATCGGTAAACTCGATGGTCACGCTTTCTGTGCCCATCAGAGCAACGTACTGCTTGATGAGGCTCGCTTCTGTGTCGGTCAGGATCTTGACGAAGTCTTCTTTCGTCAGTGCCTTCAGCTCAACGCGGATTGGCAGACGGCCCTGAAGCTCTGGCAGCAAGTCAGATGGCTTGGACACATGGAATGCACCGGATGCGATGAACAGAACGTGGTCTGTCTTCACCGGACCATGCTTGGTGGAGACAACGGTACCTTCGATCAGTGGCAGCAAGTCGCGCTGAACACCTTCACGGGATACGTCGCCGCCGTTACGGCCATCCTTCGCACAAATCTTGTCGATTTCGTCGAGGAACACGATGCCGGAGTTCTCAACCAGTGCGATTGCTTCCTGAACGATCTTCTCTTCGTCGAGCAGCTTGTCGGACTCTTCCGCCAACAGCACTTTGTGGCTGTCTTTGACGTTGGTGCGCTTAGGCTTGGTCTGGCCGCCAAATGCTTTGCCCAGCATGTCAGAGATGTTCATGACACCTACGCTGCTGCCTGGCATACCAGGGATGTCAAAGCTTGGCATTTGTGGGTTAGCGCGGACTTCGATCTCGATTTCACGCTCATCCAGATCACCTTCACGCAGTTTCTTGCGGAATGTGTCGCGTGTGGCAGGGCTTGCATTGGCACCGACCAGCGCATCCAGAACGCGTTCTTCCGCCAGAACATGCGCTTTTGCTTCCACGTCTTTACGGCTCTGCTCGCGCACCAGCGCGATAGCGGATTCCACCAGATCGCGGATGATCTGTTCGACATCACGACCGACGTAGCCGACCTCGGTAAACTTGGTAGCTTCAACTTTTGTGAAAGGAGCATTCGCAAGTTTCGCCAGACGGCGGGAGATCTCAGTCTTACCAACGCCAGTTGGACCAATCATGAGAATGTTCTTTGGCTGAACTTCTTCGCGCAGCTCTTCATCCAGCTGCTGACGGCGCCATCTGTTGCGCAGCGCAATTGCTACAGCGCGTTTAGCATCATGCTGGCCGATGATGTAGCGATCGAGTTCACTAACGATTTCCCGTGGAGAGAAATTTGTCATTTTCTTACTTTCTAGTTCCGGATAGGTGGCAGATATGTAGTGAGTGTGGTTCCTGCAAGAGGGCGCATGACGATCCGTCGCGCCACGTTCCAGCCCGAACCGAGCAGCAATACAAAACTCCCAAGCAATACAAGGGAGATAGCAGTCAACTGCGATGCTGAAAAGTCAGCGGACTCCAGCAAATAGGCTAATGCAAAGCCGAGATAACTCAGCGCTGCAACCAGCATTGCACGGCGGTCAATGACGAGGGCAACCGCGCCAAATGCCAGCACAACAGCGATGGAGACCACTGCGTAGGTTTCTGTCAGTTCCTCAAAATACATGCCGCTCAGGATTGAGTGCACGATGAGTGGAGCTGCAAGCAGATGAAGCCAGAAGGCTTTGTCCGTGTTCAGCGTTTCGCGCCGTGTGTCTTTGGTATCGAAGTACATGGCGCAAGCGAAAGCGAACAGACCGCAGACCAGAGATACCCATGAGAGGTAATCAAGGATTTGCGTATCAGTCACATAGGTCAGAACACCAACGATCATGCCCATGATCCCAGCGACAATCACCGTCAGCGTGATTGGCACTTTGAAGCGCCAGTAGAATAGCGATGCACCGCCGAGAGCGAAGATTGAACTCAGGATGACCTGGATAGCTTCAGACTCATCGTTCAAAACAGAGGGCGTAAACAGGCCAAAGCCAACAAGGGCGATGGCACCGCCGAAAATTCCCGTCAGCAGAATGGATGGCAGAGCGAGTTTTTTGATCTTGGTGAACCACTCAGCCAGCACCCATGAGATGATTGCTCCAGCACCGGCAACAGCTGCTGTTGGGAGGCCGCCTTGTGTCAAAGGTTCACCCAGACCAATGCCGTAGCCAGCGAAGACAATCAGAATTCCGAGGCTGATGAAGATGTCATGGAAGCCACGTGTGAAACGGACCTCTTCGGGATCATGCGTGTTTTCCTGATCCTGCTGCTTCTGAATGTTAGCGGCTTGAAGAGATAAATAGGAGACGAGCTTATCAGCTTGATCTGCGCTGATAATTCCTGCGGAGACGGCTCCGGTAAGGGATGCTCTTGATATCATCAGATCCTCGTCAAATCCAAATGGGACGTAAAGACTTCAAGTATCCTCGGCTTAGCAATTTAAGCTGATCTAAAAGTGTCCTGAAAAACGGGCTGGAGATCCCAAATCACTGACCTCCAGCTGGTTCTTTTACAACGCTTACTCTTCGTCGAGTATTTCGACTGTGACGTTGCTGTTTGTGTAGACGCAAATGTCTGCTGCGATCGTCATGGACTTACGGCAAATCTCTTCTGCGGTCAGATCCATATCAACCAGCGCACGCGCTGCGGACAGGGCAAAATTGCCGCCGGAGCCGATGCCCATGACGCCGTTTTCTGGCTCAAGCACGTCACCGGTACCTGTCAGCACCAGAGAGTGCTTTTTGTCGGCAACCAGCATCATGGCTTCCAGACGGCGCAGGTAGCGGTCTGTCCGCCAATCCTTTGCCATTTCCACGCAAGCGCGCATCAGCTGGTCCGGGTATTGTTCCAGCTTTGCTTCGAGGCGTTCAAACAGCGTGAATGCATCAGCAGTAGCACCTGCGAAGCCTGCAATGACTTTGCCGCCAGCCAGTGGGCGGACCTTACGTGCAGTGCCTTTAATAACCGTTGATCCAAGAGATACCTGACCATCTCCAGCAATTACGACTTTGCCGCCTTTGCGCACGGTCAAGATGGTTGTGCCGTGCCACTGTTCAGGTTCACTCATTCATTTTTCTCCAGAGTTCAATTGGCAGCGGAGCAAACTCCCGCGCAACTCATTTTCAAATTTGTGTCTGCGGTATTATGTATGTAGTCCTTTGCGCAATGCCAATGCGACAAGCCAAAAAAACTCAGTTATCCTGTAGCTTTACGTGGCTCGCCTCACTCACGAAGCGTTCAATAAGCTTATGCAATCGCTTGATCTGGTGGTCTTTTGTGAGGTCACCATTCTCATCAAAGGATTTGCCGGCAAAGTTTATTGAGATCATTTCGGGCAGAACCAAACACCCTAATGACACCTCCATGATCGTCCTGAGGTGCATGAGCCCACGCAGAGAGCCATGCGCTCCGGGGGACGCACCACCAACGGCATACACGGATGTATGGAAGAGCTGGAGCGGCTCTTCTTCCGGCAGCTGGATGCGGCTGATCCAGTCGAGAGTGTTTTTGAGCAGCGGGGTGATGGAGGAATTGTATTCAGGGCTGGCGATGAAAATACCGTGGTGGGTTTCGATCAGCTTCCTCAGCTTGAAAGCGTTCTCGGGGATACCTGTTTCATCTTCCAGATCACCGTCGTAGATGGGTAGAGGATAGTCAGCGAGGCTGATTGTGGTCACATCCGCGTTTGCGATTGTCAGATGCTTTGCCACCAACGCAGCCAACATCTTGTTGTAGGACCCTTTACGGGTTGAACCTGAAAACACCAGTATCTTTGGCTTCATAGGGCTATCCTCACGACAGGGCTCAGCACTCTCGCGCTTAAGAGTGGGAAGATCTCGGGTAAATCCGGCACGCAGAATACCCCATACTACCCAAGCGTAAGGTTTATGGAAGACATGTGTTTTTAGGTGTTTGCCCGCTTAAAGCGCTCTATCGCAAAATCAAAAGGGCTTGCGATAGATCCAGACCCGCGCAGGCGGAATGTTCTTCACGATCCACCCGGTTTTCGACCAGCTGAACATCTTGGATTTCAGTGACACTGGTGAGGCCAGAGAATAAGAGAACTGAATGAACGGCGCACCCGGTCTCATCAACGCAAAGGCATCACGGATGCATTTCAGGCGGAACTCCATAGGACGGGAGATCAACGGAAGGCTAGAGACAACGGCACAGAGCGAGTTGGGCTCAATGTGCCCTAGACTCAGGTGCATGTTGTAGGCATCGCCTTGTACGACGTTCAGGCCTTCGAATTTTTCGCTGAGATGTTCGCAGAAGTCGGGGCTGTATTCCAAGCAGGTCAGGCGTTCCTTAGAGATTCCAGCTTCCAGAATAGCTTTTGTCACCGGGCCTGTGCCAGGGCCGAGCTCTAAAACCGGATTTTGGGATTGGACGGGAACGAACTCTGCCATTCTCTGTGCGAGAACGGGACCGGAGGGAGCGACTGCTCCGGTCGTGAGTGGTGCTTCCACCCACGCCCGAAGAAACTTGGAAGGTTCACGAAATTTGTTCAAGGCGTTTTCAGCCCGGGACCGCGTTTCGTGAAACATTCAACTCTCCGTAGCAACAACAAAGGGTACTACTGAGATATTACTGCTTGATGGCCTTTTAAAGTCCTAAGCTTTGAAATTTTCCAAAAAATCTTTGGCCTTCGCGAAAAAGCCAGTAGATTCAGGATGGTTTTCACCAGAAGATTCACCTTCAAATTCTGAGAGAAGCTCTTTCTGCCTCTTCGTAAGGTTTGTTGGTGTCTCAACGGCAACCTGGATATACATGTCGCCCTTCTGGCTAGACCGCATTACTGGCATGCCTTTACCACGCAGACGGAACTGTTTACCGGTCTGAGTGCTTTCGGGAACCTTCACGCGGGCTGTGTTGCCATCCAGTGCCGGAACTTCAAACTGGCCACCCAGAGCAGCGGTTGTCATGGAAATCGGCACGCGGCAGAATATGTCTGCACCATCGCGCTGGAAGAATTCGTGCGGACGGATGGACAGGAAGATGTAGAGATCGCCAGCTGGCCCGCCGCGAGCACCTGCTTCACCTTCACCTGATAAGCGAATACGCGTGCCATCCTCAATGCCTGATGGAATGTTGACAGAGAGCGTACGCTCTTTTGTTGTCCGGCCTGTACCGCCACAGCTGTCACATGGGTCAGTGATGATCTCACCACGGCCCTGACAGGTTGGACAGGTGCGCTCCATGGTGAAGAAGCCCTGAGCCGCTCTTACGCGTCCTGCACCGCCACAAGTTGGGCAGGTGGACGGACGGGTTCCGGATTTTGCACCAGAGCCACTGCACGGTTCACATGTTACGGAAGTTGGAACCTCGATCTCGACGGATTTGCCTTCGTAGGCTTCTTCAAGAGAGATTTCCAGATTGTAGCGTAGGTCAGCACCGCGTTCACGACCGGAGCCGCGACGGCCACCGCCGCCACCGAAGAACTCATCAAAAATGTCTGCCATGGAAGAAGCAAAGTCGCCCGGACCTGCTCCACCGCCACCACCAAAGCCGCCGTTTTCAAAGGCTGCATGGCCAAATCGATCGTAGGCTGCGCGCTTTTGCGGGTCTTTCAGGGTTTCGTAAGCTTCGCTTACTTCCTTAAAGTTTGCTTCCGCTTCATCATCACCAGGATTGCGGTCCGGATGGTATTTCATCGCAAGTTTGCGATAAGCGCTCTTAAGTGCCTTTTCGTCGACCTCCCGTGCTACCCCCAGCACCTCATAGTAGTCGCGTTTAGACATTATGAAATAAGCTCCAAAGACGTGATGTCTATCTGCGTTTTGAAGCCTCAGGAGAACGTCAGCTCAGTCTGAGGTAACTGGTGGCAGTCGAAGCCATTCTTGCTTTACAGCGAATTCACTCGCGGACTGCACTCTTCTTCAAAACAAAACTGTTTACTGTTCAGCTGGTCAATCTGGTGCAGCTTCAAGCACAGCGCACACATTCCCAGCACCCCATATGTAGGAAGCAGTTCCTTCGAATGCAATTGCACTCCAAAGGTTCTGTTTAACTCAAATCTTCCATACAGTCGGGAAATACTTCAATAAAGTTCACCTCGCAAGCCCGTTGGAGCTTGCGAGGTGAAAGTATTAGTTAGCTGGACTTTTTGTCGTCGTCGCGAACTTCTTCGAAGTCTGCATCAACAACATCGTCAACTGGCTTTGGCTCGCCATCGTCTTCAGCGCCTTCGCCAGCTTCTTCAGCTGCCTGAGCGTCTTTGTACATAGCTTCGCCGAGCTTCATGGAAGCTTCTGCCAGAGCCTGAGTCTTCGCCTGAATGTCTTCGAGGTCTTCACCTTCGAGAGCCTGCTTCAGAGCTGCCAGAGCGCTTTCGATTGCAGACTTGTCTTCTTCAGAGACTTTATCGCCGTACTCTTTCAGAGACTTCTCGGTGGAGTGGTGCAGAGCTTCACCCTGGTTTTTCGCTTCAACCAGTTCCTTACGCTTCTTGTCTTCTTCAGCGTGGGACTCAGCGTCTTTCACCATCTGCTCGATGTCGTTGTCGGACAGACCACCAGATGCCTGAATGCGGATCTGCTGCTCTTTACCGGTGCCCTTATCCTTAGCGGATACGTTCACGATACCGTTGGCGTCGATGTCGAAGGTAACTTCAACCTGTGGCACACCGCGTGGTGCTGGTGGGATACCAACCAGATCGAACTGACCGAGGATCTTGTTGTCCGCAGCCATTTCACGCTCACCCTGGAAGACGCGGATGGTCACTGCAGTCTGATTGTCTTCAGCTGTAGAGAACACCTGGCCCTTTTTGGTTGGGATCGTGGTGTTGCGGTCGATCAGACGTGTGAACACGCCGCCGAGGGTTTCGATGCCGAGGGACAGAGGCGTAACGTCGAGAAGCAGAACGTCTTTAACGTCGCCCTGTAGAACGCCAGCCTGAATTGCCGCACCCATTGCAACAACTTCGTCCGGGTTCACGCCTTTGTGCGGCTCTTTACCGAAGAACTGCTTAACAACTTCCTGAACCTTAGGCATACGGGTCATACCACCGACGAGAACGATTTCGTCGATTTCACCAGCTGCCAGACCTGCGTCTTTCAGAGCTGCTTTCATTGGGTTCACGGTACGCTGTACCAGATCGTCAACGAGCTGCTCGAACTTCGCGCGGGTCAGTTTCAGGGTAAGGTGCTTAGGACCGGTTGCGTCTGCTGTGATGAACGGCAGATTGATTTCGGTCTGAGAAGAAGAAGACAGCTCGATCTTTGCTTTTTCAGCAGCTTCTTTCAAGCGCTGCAGAGCCAGCTTGTCGTTCTTCAGGTCAATGCCCTGTTCTTTTTTGAACTCGTCTGCGAGGTAATCAACCAAACGCATGTCGAAGTCTTCACCACCGAGGAAGGTGTCACCATTGGTGGACTTCACTTCAAATACGCCATCACCGATTTCCAGGATGGAAACGTCGAAGGTACCACCACCAAGGTCGTAAACTGCGATGGTCTTACCATCGTTTTTGTCCATGCCGTATGCAAGGGCAGCAGCAGTTGGTTCGTTGATGATACGCAGAACTTCAAGACCAGCGATCTTACCGGCATCTTTGGTTGCCTGGCGCTGAGCGTCGTTGAAGTATGCAGGAACGGTGATAACTGCCTGGGTGACGGTTTCACCAAGGAAGCTTTCAGCGGTTTCTTTCATCTTCTGCAGGATGAAAGCAGAAATCTGGGATGGGGAGAACTTCTCACCCTCAGCTTCAACCCAAGCGTCGCCGTTGTCGGCTTTTACGATTTCGTATGGGACGAGCTTTTTATCTTTTGCAACAGTCGGATCGTCAAAACGACGACCGATGAGGCGCTTAACAGCAAACAGGGTGTCTGTTGGGTTGGTTACAGCCTGACGCTTAGCTGGCTGGCCTACAAGGCGCTCACCATCATCAGTAAAAGCAACCATAGAAGGGGTAGTACGCGCACCTTCTGCGTTTTCAATTACCTTGGCGTCTTTGCCGTCCATTACAGATACGCACGAATTTGTCGTGCCGAGGTCGATACCGATGACCTTTGCCATGTTTTTCACTCTCCTTTCGGCAGACCGCCCGAACCCCGAAGGCCTTCGGATAATGTCGGATCAGCTTCCAACCGGTCCCCAATACATTGCACTTGCGTGAGTTGTCGCAAACACGCAAGAAAACTTCAATTGGCTATATAAGAGGGGTCCCCTGCCCCTGCAAGGGACAGGACCCGATATATCGACACAAGACCTATCCGAAGCCTTTTTCTAAGTTAAGAAACCGAAATTTTCTTTGGAAAACCACCCAGAAACACCTCTATTGCATCCCGCTTTTCTGCGTTACCCCCATTTCTAAGAGGGTGTTTGTGGATAGAGCTCTTCCAGTGAGATTGAGTTCCCATTTTCTTGGACGATGCGCACGTGCTCCCGTGAAAGCTGTCTTGCAGCATCTACGCCGCATGCATGAGCGATCATGTCCACTTCCATCCGCACACTATGGCAATAGGCAGCGACGCGGTGGCTTTTCTCGGTTGGGTCGAGGCCAGCCTGTAGGGCTTCGTTGTGGGTGGTGATGCCGGTTGGGCATGTATTTTTATTGCATCGCATGGCCTGAATGCAGCCCAATGAGAACAGGAAGCCACGTGCTGTTACCGTGAAATCTGCCCCCGCACACAAAGCCAGAGCGACAGCTGAGGGGGTGATGCGCTTGCCAGATACAATGATGCGGATACGGTCCCGCAAATCATGCTTTCTCAAAACGTGGTCCACGATCGGCAGAGATTCGGAGATACGCAGGCCTACGTTGTCCATAAGCGGCATTGGTGCAGCACCTGTGCCGCCATCTGCGGAGTCGATTGTGATGAAGTCAGGAGCATGCTCAATGCCGCGGTGGTTGATTTCATGGCAAAGTTCTTCGATCCAGTGAGCTGATCCGATTACCGTTTTGAAGCCAACTGGTTTCTTCGCAATCGCACGGACCCTGCTGATGAAGTCGAGCAGTTCACTGGTGTTGCTGATCTCAGGGTGGCGGTTTGGAGAGTGAGAGGGTTGGCCAACTTTAATGCCCCGGATCTCTGCAATTTCAGGTGTCACTTTGCCACCGGGCAGAAGACCACCCTTACCGGGCTTGGCCCCTTGTGCCAGCTTGATTTCGACCATCTTGACCTGTGCATGGTCTGTAATGGCTTTCAGCTTGTCTTCATTGAGGGTGCAGTCTTCATTTCGGCAGCCGTATTTCGCTGTGCCGATCTGGAAGACGATATCTGCACCACCTTCAAGATGGTATGGTGACAGACCGCCCTCGCCGGTGTTCATCCAGCAGTTTGCCATCTTGGCACCTCGGGAGAGAGCGAGGACTGCTGGGCGGGATATCGCACCGAAGCTCATGCCAGAGATGTTGAAGTAACTGGGTGGGATATATGGGTTCTCGACGTAGGGACCGATCAGGAGAGGTTCTGGCTCATCGATTTCTTTTTCCAGCTTGGCGAAGGGAGCGTTGACGAAGAGTGCGGTGCCCGGGATGCTCAGGTTTTTGGTTGAACCGAAGGCCATGGTGTTGCCTTCTGCCTTAGAGGCGTGGTCCACCCAGTTTCGCTCAGCTCGGTTGAACGGCATTTCCTCACGATCCATCGCGAAGAAGTATTGGCGGAAGAACTCACCCAGATAGGAGAAGAGCGCTCGGAAACGGCCAACAACGGGGAAATTGTGCCGTATTGCGTCTTTATGCTGTCGTCGATCAACCACATATAAAACGACAACCGCAATGAGCGTGAGCAGAATGAGAAGAGAGACAAATGCTGCGAAAATGTTCAGCACAGCTGCGAGCAACGGAGGAAGAAGGTGCATTTGTGGTTCTCCTTAACCGGGAAACCACTATTTTGAGGAATATGGGTTAAATTCACTTTCGGCAAATCTCTCCAAGTTTTCCGTTTTTATAAGCGGACTTTTCAGCAGAATAGCCGGGATGAAATAAGGTGTTCAGATGCAGTTGAGCGATGACTTTCCTAAGGGGTTCAAATACCTGCCGGGCTACTTCTCACTTGAGGAGCAGAAGGAGCTTGTTGAGACACTCAAATACCTCGTCAAAGAAGCCCCCCTGTTCACTCCAGTGATGCCACGCACTGGGAAGCCGTTTTCTGTTCGCATGACAAATCTGGGCTCCTTAGGCTGGGTGTCTGATCGCAATGGCTATCGGTATCAACCTCAGCATCCAGAGAGTGGACAGCCTTGGCCGGGGATACCGGAAGTCTTACAGAGCTTGTGGAGGCAGGTGGGTGAGTGTGAGGCGGCACCAGAGGCATGCCTCGTTAATTACTACGCTGCGACCGCAAAAATGGGCATGCATCAGGACCGGGATGAAAAGACGTTTGAAGCGCCGGTTGTCTCCATCAGTCTGGGAGACACAGCCGTATTCCGCCTTGGCGGCGTAAAGCGTGGAGGTCCAACACAGTCGCTAAAGTTGAGTTCAGGGGATGTGGTGGTTTTGGGTGGAGAGTCGCGGCTTTGCCACCACGGCATTGATCGCGTACTTGGCGGGAGTTCGAACCTACTAAAAGACGGAGGCAGGTTGAACCTGACGCTCCGCCGTGTCTCGCCGTTCTAGTTGGCAGATTAAGCTTCTTCCAGTGCGCCAGCCATGAAGAAGGCTTTGATGCCGTTTGAGACGAAACGGATGGTACCTTCCACGATTTCGTCCTGATCCAGCTCTTCATCATAGGGGCCTTTTGAGGCGCCGGTGACGACATATAGCGCTTCGAGCGTGGCGCTGTGCATGAGCATCATGAGGAGCTGCGCACGAGGACCCGTCGGGATATCGCTCTCTGTGGCCTTAGCTAATGCCTTGGTGATACGCAGGATGATCTTGGGCGGTTCCCAGGAATGCATGATCTTCTGGCCGGACTCAGGGTCTGAGAAGACTTGCCGGATAAGGACCACGAACGGGACCAACTTACCAGTATCGCGGGAAATGCCCTGAACGATCAGTGGCTCCATAAAGGCTCGGGTAATTTCCTCAACATCTGGCTGGCGACCGCCAACTTCCAGAGCATCGAGGCGCTGCATGCGCATGTCGTCAATTTCGCGGAGACGGCGCATGAAGACAGCTCTGACGAGGTCTTCTTTGCTGCCAAAATGGTAGTTTACGGCAGCAACATTTGCGTCTGCTTTTTCAGTGATCATTCTCACTGAAGTTTCCGCAAGACCATGTTCAGCGAGCAAGCGTTCAGCGGCATCAAGTAACCGTTCACGGGTCCCCAGTTCAGAACTGTCTGGCACAGCGGCACCTCCAGGAAGATAGTTTTACAAATGCTTTGAGAGTTCCCCTAAGACTCTGAGTAGTCCCTTAGAAATCTCAAATACTTCTTTCAAGCTATCTTGCTTTTAGCACGTTTTACTGGGTTACAACCCGCCTACAATTCATATCATCAATTGCAATGACTATATAAATCTTAGATAAAATTATGCAGTAACTTAGTATGATCTAATTATTTCTAGATTATTGAGGAAATAGCCGGCTAACCAATAAAAAACGGGAGCGTAACAACTCCCGTTTTTCATAGTATCAACTCAGAAATTCTTAGAGATGGATGCCATAGGCAATTGCTGAGAGGGCAAGCGCAATGACCCAGAGCGCTATACGTCCTGAGCGGCTGTGCTTTGCCTCTGACTTGCCAATGGCGTCAGCTGTTGCCTCATCAAATCTCAGACCATTGTTGGCCATCGACTCAAGCTGATTGGAAAACTTGCTCGCGCGATCTGCGATAATTGGCAGGTCACTGGCCAGACGTCCCAGAACAGTCACGCCGGTTGCGAGATCCGAAATGCGCCCCATTGGACCCAGATTGCGCTGGATCCAGCTGGTGACCACAGGGTCAGCTGTGTTCCACATATCCAGATGCGGGTTCAGCGAGCGAGCAACACCTTCTGCCAAAACCATGTTTTTCTGCAGTAGGATAAGCTGCGGCTGAGTGTGCATATTGAACATCTCAGTCACTTCAAACAGCTGGGTCAGCAGACGCGCCATGGAGATTTCACTGGCATCATGTCCGTGGATCGGCTCACCAATTGCCCGGATCGCCTGAGCGAAGATGTCAACATCCTGATCAGCCGGCACATAACCTGCCTCAAAGTGAACTTCGGCCACTCTGAGATAGTTGCGGGTGATGAAACCGTAGAGGATCTCTGCAAGGAAGCGGCGCTCTGAGAGGCCAAGGCGTCCGGTGATGCCCAGATCCACAGCGACCAGCGTTCCATCAGGTTCTACGAACAGGTTGCCCTGGTGCATATCCGCATGGAAGAAACCGTCGCGTACTGCATGGCGCAGGAAAGTCTGGATGACCTTGTTGCCAAGCTCGGCGAGATCGTGGCCAGCTTCTTCAATGCCTTCCAGATTGGAGAGCTTCACGCCGTCAACCCACTCCATGGTGAGCACGGAACGAGAGGTGCGCGGCCAGTCTACGCTTGGAACGCGGAAATCTGTATCGTCCTTGCTGTTTTCACCCATTTCGGAAAGAGCTGCAGCTTCCATGCGCAGGTCCATTTCCAGAATAACAGCGCGTTCATAGGTCTCAACAGTCGCAAGCGGACGGAGACGGCGGCTTGCCGGGCTGAAACGTTCTGCAAGACGTGCAGCAAGGTAGAAGCTTTTCAAATCACGCTTGAAACCACGCTCTACGCCTGGGCGCAGGACTTTAACCGCGACTTTTTCCAGCTCACCATCACGATTTCTAAAGTACGCTGGGTGCACCTGAGCGATAGACGCTGCAGCAACCGGCTCACCAAACTCTTCGAAATGATCTTCAACGGTTTTGCCGAGCTGCTCTTCAACCGTTTTACGCGCATATTCGGTGAGGAATGGCGGTACATTGTCTTGCAGCGCAGAAAGTTCTTTAGCGGCTTCCTTACCAACCACATCCGGGCGTGTTGCGAGGAACTGGCCCAGCTTGATGTAGGAGGGGCCGAGGCGGTTCAAGGCATCAGTCAGGCGAGCTGCTGCGTCTTTCTTCTCAATTCCACGGCGCTCAACCATACGGGCCATGCCGATGGCAAGGCGCGGTCCGGGAGGCAGGTCCGGTAGAGAGACAAGTCCAAACACACCTTCGCGGGCCATGACATAACCCGCGAAAATCAGACGCATAAATGGCACAATATTAGCGATCATAACTGGTTAGATTTTCCAGCCGGAGTGAAGTGCAGCGATACCGCCAGTGTAGTTTCTGTATGTGACACGCTCAAAGCCTGCGTCCCGTATCATCTGCGCAAAACGTTCCTGATTAGGAAACTTTCGGATAGATTCTACGAGGTAGCTGTATGGATCGCCGTCACCTGTCACGACCTGCCCGATTTTCGGAATGGCATGGAAGGAGAACAGGTCATAGACCTTATCAAGTGCTGGCACATCAACCTGAGAGAATTCAAGACACATGAAGCGGCCACCACGCTTCAGCACACGGAATGCCTCGCTCAGGGCTTTGTCGATTTGCGGAACGTTTCTGATACCGAATGCGATGGTGTAGGCATCGAAATGCTTATCCGGGAAAGGCAATTCTTCTGCGTTGCCCTGAATGAACTCGATGTTTTCGGCAAGGCCAGCTGCATTTGCGCGGTCTTTGCCTACACCTAGCATGGAGCCGTTGATGTCACAGACGGTAGATTTAATGGTTCGGTTGGAACGCTCAACCACACGGGTTGCGATGTCGCCAGTGCCGCCAGCCACGTCCAGATGTCGCCATACACGGGCGCCATTCTTTGGTGGGTTCAGGCTGGAAACCATCGCGTCTTTCCAGAGACGATGCAGTCCACCAGACATGAGGTCGTTCATCAGGTCATAGCGGGATGCCACTTTGTGGAAAACATCATCCACCAGATCCTGCTTTTCACCTTCGCGAACTGTGCGAAACCCGAAGCTTGTTGCCATTTCAGTCGGGTCTGTTACGGATGCCTGCTCAGGGGTTGAGAACTCACGCGCCATAATCAAATCACTCCATTTCGCGGGCGAACATAGTACAGCTTGTTACAAAGCGCTATTCTAGAACGCAATCTTTGCCCAGCAGCAAACCACTGTACCAACGGATATCTTATGCCTGAATTACCGGAGGTTGAAACAGTCCGCCGCGGACTAGCTCCTTTTTTTGACAATGCAACAATTTGCAGAGTTGAACAACGCCGACCTGATCTTCGCTTCCCATTCGGCGATGATTTTGTAGAACGACTGGAAAATCGTCAGGTCGTTTCCTTCAGTCGTCGTGCCAAGTATCTGCTGCTTGATCTGGATAGCGGTGATGTTCTGGTGATGCATCTTGGCATGTCCGGATCGTTTCGGTGGATCGAGACCGAAGACGCCGAACCGACGCAAACCGTTGAAATGTATCATGCAAAAGGCAAGCATCCGCAGCATGATCATGTGATCTTCCATGTTCGCCCAGCTGACCGCGAAACGATTGTGAAGATCATTTACAACGACCCGCGGCGCTTTGGGTTCATGGTTCTCATTCCGCGCAGTGAGCTGGCGACGCACCCGTTGTTTGTCGACATGGGCATTGAGCCGCTCGGCAATGAGCTGGACGGAGCTTATCTTGCCAAGCTGTTTGAGAACCGGAAAACATCGCTTAAGGCTGCTTTGCTCAATCAGAAGTTCATCGCAGGGTTGGGTAACATTTATGTGTGTGAAGCACTCTGGAGAACGGGGTTAAGTCCTTTCAACAGCGCATCCACACTCGCCGGTAAGTCCGGCAAGCCGCTCAAGAAGGCAGATGAGCTTTCCAATCACATTCGGGAAGTGCTGCAGGAGGCGATTGAATCCGGAGGTTCTTCCCTGAAGGATCACAGGCAAGCTGATGGATCTCTTGGGTACTTCCAGCACAACTTTTCGGTCTACGATCGTAAAGGAGAAGCTTGCCGAACGCCGAAGTGTTCTGGCGTTATTGAACGCAAGGTTCAGAATGGGCGCTCAACCTTCTTCTGCCCTAAGTGCCAGAAATAATTATGCGAGCTGATATGTCACGCTTGAGGGAATTGCATTCCCTTGAGCAACTGTCTAGGACACAAGCATAATATTTAAGAAGCGAGTGATGAGAAAAGGATAGCCCTATGAAAATCGGTGTAGTTGGTGTTGGCGCGGTTGGAAGTACTGCTGCTTATGCCATGGCCATAAACGGTGTGGGCAACGAAATCGTTCTCGTCGATTACAACCCAAAACTCGCCATTGCTCAGGCAGAGGATATTCTTCACGCGACCCCATTCGCACGCCCGATGAGCATTATCGGTGGTGATTACAGTGACCTGAAAGATGCAGCTGTTGTTGTGATTGCAGCTGGCGTGAACCAGCAGCCGGGTGAGACACGCATTGAGCTGCTGGCCCGGAACGCAGGTGTGTTTGCAAGCGTTATTCCGGAAGTGTTGAAATATGCGCCAAACGCAATCCTGATCATTGCGACCAACCCGGTTGATATCATGACTCAGGTTGCGACAGAGATCTCAGGTCTGCCACGCAATCGCGTCATTGGGTCTGGTACTATTTTGGATACAGCACGCTTCCGTACGCTACTGGGTAAGCATCTGGGCATTACGCCAACATCTGTGCATGCGGATGTTCTTGGTGAGCATGGTGACAGTGAAGTGCTGGTGTGGTCTGGCGCGAAGGCTGGTAACACGCCGCTGTTTACGTTTGCAGAACAGATCAACAAGCCAATCACACAGGAAGTGCGTGAGCGCATTGATCATGGTGTTCGTTACGCGGCTTACTCCATCATCGAAGGCAAAGGCGCGACCAACTACGGTATCGGCTCCGGCCTCTCTCGCATTGTGAAAGCCATCCTGACCAACGAGCATGCTGTCATCAGTCTTTCTATCGTTAATGAAGAGATTGTGGGCGTTAAGGATACGGCCCTTTCTGTACCACGCGTGCTGGGAGCTGATGGCATTGAAGCGACGCTCTTCCCAAGTCTGGATGAAGTGGAGCGCAGTCAGCTGCAGGCCTCCGCAGTTGCGCTGGAAACAGCTGCAAAAGAAGTGCTTTCCAAGCACCTGAAATAAGGAAGGTCCCGCAAAAGCATAATTTCGGCAGTTTTATTAGGCTTTTGCGGAATTTTCTTATTCCTACCTTGGCAAATTCCTGTTTTTCACCTATGCCACAGACCTAGTTTCTGATGCACAAGCGCATACAATCGCCAAGTTAGCTATTGGATTAGGTTTTTGCGCGTGTTTGTGCACTACTTGCAGCGCGGAGAGTATTGATGACACAGGCGGACATCGGCCTTGTAGGGCTGGGCGTCATGGGAGCTAATCTGGCTCTCAATATCGCAGACAATGGCTATAAGGTAGCGGTATTCAACCGTACTGCAGAGGGAACCCAGGCTTTCATGGAAAAGGCTGGTCACCTCAAAGATATGTTCATTCCATGCTACAGCACTGAAGAGCTGGTAGCGAACATCAAAGCCCCTCGTCCTATCATTCTGATGGTACCGGCTGGCGCACCTGTTGATCAGCAGATTTCTGTTCTGAAAGATCACCTAAAAGACGGTGACATCCTGATCGACGCAGGTAACAGCGACTTCCACGACAGCAACCGCCGCTACAAAGAACTGGCTGATACGCCATTCACCTTTGTTGGCATGGGCGTTTCGGGTGGTGCAGAAGGCGCTCGCTTTGGTCCTTCCATCATGGTTGGTGCTTCTGAAACCGCATATGCGCGCATTGAGCCGATCCTGAAAGCAATCTCAGCGAAGCACAATGATGAGCCTTGCGTTGCTTTGATGGGCCCAGAAGGTGCTGGCCACTTCGTAAAGACCCTGCACAACGGCATTGAATATGCTGACATGCAGATGATTGCCGAAGTGCACGAAGTGATGACCTCTACCCTAGGCCTGAGCATTCAGGAACAGGCAGAGATCTTCTCCAAGTGGAACGAAGGCCCTCTGGCGTCTTACCTCATCGAAATCACCGCGAACGTGATGGGTGTGGTTGACGAAGAGAGCGGCAAGCCGATCCTCGACGTTATTCTGGATACTGCTGGTCAGAAAGGCACTGGTCGCTGGTCTGCTGTTGAAGCGCACATGTTGGGTGTTCCTGCAACTGGTATTGATGCAGCTGTTGCTGCTCGTTGCCTTTCTTCTGCACGCGAACTACGCCAAGAAATTGCTGATATCTACCCGCAGTCGGATGCAATTCTGACTTGGGAAGAAAAGCAGGAAGGCATTGCAGCGTGTGAACGTGCATTGATTGCTGGTAAGATCTCTGCTTACGCAGAAGGCTTTGCTGTACTAGCTGCAGGCGGCAAGGAAAACGGCTGGGATCTGCCGATGGGCGATATCGCTCGCATCTGGCGTCAGGGCTGTATTATCCGTTCTCGGTTCCTGGATGAGATTGCACAAGCGTACGATGAGAATCCTGAACTGAAGTCTCTGTATCTGGCCCCTGCAATTATCGAACGCATGAAAGATGCAGTTCCAGGTCTGCGCGATGTGCTGAGCCTGTGCGTCACAAACGGTGTCCCAACACCTGCTCTTTCAGCAGCACTTGCTTCCTTCGATATGATCCGCCAGAAGCGCACCGCAGCCTATGTTATTCAGGGTCAGCGCGACTTCTTCGGCCAGCATGGCTTTGAGCGTACCGACAAAGAAGGCTCCGGCTTCCATGGCCCATGGCCTGCAGGTGGTGCGTAAGCCCTAAACAACTTAGGCATGCTAGTTATTAACTAGGCTGTGCTATGCCTGATTGAAATTTATCGCAGAAACTGGCAGGACCGCATGTGTGGCCCTGTCCGTCCTTTAAAAGGCTGGCATGTAGGTGCTACAAACCGAGCCTTTACTAATCCCGGGAACTAGACGTGACTGCCAATTCACCCAACGGAGCTGAGATTTACCGCCGTCTCATTAAAGCGATTGAGAGCCGTGAACTGAAACCCGGCAGTCGCCTGCGGGAAGCTGAACTGGCAGAGAAATTTGGCGTAAGCCGTACCCCCATCCGCGAGGGCCTGAAGCGCCTTGAAGCGCAGGGGCTTGCTGTTCACGAGCCAAACCGCGGCATGGTTATTCCTAGTCTGGACCACAACCAGATCAGCGAACTTTATTATCTTCGTGAAGTCTTGGAAGGCACTGCGGGCCGTTTGGCTGCGCAGCATGCTTCCACGGCTGAGATCGAGATTCTGCAGGAGATGGTTGAGTCTGACATGCAGAACCTTGCGGATGCAGAGCGTCTGATCAAGACCAACCGTGAGTTCCACCGGCGTTTCTATCTTGCCTCACACAACCGCTATCTGGTTGAGCAGATCGATCATATGCGTTTGTCCCTGCTGCTGCTTGCAGGCACAACCCTGACGGATGATGATCGTCGGCGGTTGGCGATTGAGGAGCATGCTGAGATCGTGGATGCAATTTCCAAGCGTGACTGTGACCGCGCTGACAAAGCTGCCCGCCACCACATTGCGGAGGCACATAAGGCTCGCTTGAAGTTCTTCACTCAGCTGACCTGATCCAACCAAAATTTCGGTGATTTGGAGCGCGTTCTGCCATCAGAGCGCGCTTTTTGTTTAAGTGAGTCGGTATAAGTACCTAGAAAACCAGCCCAAATAAGCTTCACTTTTATTAGTCTGAGATATCACATAAGTTTCATATGAACATAGTAGATGTTCATATGAACAGCATATTTGCGGATTGAAGCAGACTTTGTGATGGAAACAACGCTCACTATCAGACAATCAGAGATCATTTCTCTCGTGCGATCCAACGGTTTCGCGAGTGTCGACTCGTTGTCCGACCAGTTTGCCGTCACCACCCAGACGATCCGTCGGGACATCAACCGGCTGAGTGAACTGGGGCTTTTGAGGCGTGTGCATGGTGGTGTGGAAGTTCCTGCCAATCGGGGCAACATCACCTACAAAGCCAGGAAGATCCTCAATCTGGAAGCCAAGAATGCCATTGCGCATTCCGTTGCCGAGTACATTGGAGATGGAGCAACGCTCGCATTCTCCATCGGCACAACCCCAGAGATTGTTGCTGAAGCTCTGGAGACCCATGAGGGGCTGAAGGTCTTCACCAACAACATGAATGTTGCCATTGCAGCTCTTCGGAACACTTCCAGTGAGGTGACAATTGCTGGCGGGCGGTTGCGGCATGGAGATCTGGACGTTCTTGGTTCCAGTGCCGAAGGCTTTTTCAGGAGCTACAAGTTCGACATCGGCATCTTTGGTGTTGCTGGCGTGGATAGTGACGGGACGCTTCTGGACTTCAACGAGGATGAAGCTGCAGCACGTCAGGCTATCTTGGCAAACTGTCGCCAGTCGTTCCTCGTTCTGGACCATTCCAAGTTTGGCCGCCTCGCGCATGTGCGTGCAGGTTTCCTGAGTGATGTCACCCGGATCTTCTGCGAAGAGACGCCGCCAGCTTCAATCCTTTCAATAATTGAGAAGTCATCTGCAGAACTCGTTATCTGCAAACAGGAGCCACCTCTATGAGCAGCCTGCACCATCCAGCTCGCCTTGAACTTACGAACCTGACCAAGTCATGGGGCGATACAACGGCAGTCAACAACGTGAACCTGTCGGTGGAAGGTGGAAGCTTTACGGTTCTTTTGGGGCCCAGTGGATGCGGCAAGTCCACGACGTTGCGCTTGATTGCCGGGTTGGAAGAGGCAACTTCCGGGCAAATCATTATTGGCGGGAGAGATGTCACTTATCACTCTCCCGCCCAGCGCGACATTTCCATGGTGTTCCAGAACTACGCGCTCTTTCCGCACATCTCTGTTGCTGAGAACATTCTGTTTGGCCTGAAGGTGCGCAAGGTTGGCAGAGCTGAGCGGGATGAACGGCTAAAGAATGCGGCTGATCTTCTCGGTATCTCTCAGTTGCTAGACAGGAAACCATCCCAACTGTCGGGCGGGCAGCAGCAGCGCGTGGCTCTTGGACGAGCCATCGTTTCACAAAAGCCTGTTTGCCTGATGGATGAGCCGCTTTCTAACCTTGATGCCAAGCTTCGTCAGGAGATGCGTGTTGAGCTGCGTGCTCTGCAGCAGCAACTTGGTCTGACAATGGTTTACGTAACCCACGATCAGACCGAGGCTATCACCATGGCAGATCAGGTGGTGCTGATGAACAAGGGCGAAGTTGAGCAGGTCGCAACACCGAAGGTGATTTATGAGCGACCAGCCAGCGTGTTCACAGCACGCTTTATCGGAACACCGCCCATGAACATCGTTGAGCTGGATAAGGTTCGTGCGGTGACGCCAGAGACCGCCCAGTCCTTGTTGCCTGAAGCGCCAGAAGGTTGCCTGCTGGGCCTGCGGCCAGAGGACATCAGATTAACTGGTGAAAACGGTATTCCTGCTCAGGTTGTGAGCCTTGAATACATGGGAGCGGATACGCTGGCGAATTGCTCAGTCGGCGGTGAAAAGCTGCTTGTACGCGTGAAGGGCAGCACTGAGTTAAAACCGGGCCAGAATATTGGATTGGCCTGGGATGAAGAAATTCCTGCAAGTTTTCAGAGAGATACCGGCAAGCGCCGGGAAGAATTCAAGCCGGTCGAGGTGCAATTCGAGCCGGCTTGAAAAACGCGCATCAGCGCATTGGAGTGCCCCAAAAACTAGGGCAATTTGAGGATATAAACCTATGAAATCCATTTTCAAGTCTTTAGGTCTGGCAGCTTCTGCCGCTGCTCTATCCCTTGGTACTGCGATCAGCGCTCATGCGGTTGATCTGCAATTTTATTTCCCTGTAGCTGTTGGCGGTAAAGCCGCTCAAACCATTGAAGAGCTGACTGCAGAGTACGCAGCTGCAAATCCTGATGTGAACATTGATGCGGTTTATGCCGGTTCCTATCAGGACACCGTTTCCAAAGCGCTGACTGCAGCTCGCGGCGGCAATCCTCCGCAGCTCTCCGTGATTCTGTCAGTCGATATGTTCACTCTGATCGATGAAGACGTCATCATTGCATTTGACGAGATCGCCAACACCGAAGAAGACAAAAAGTGGCTGAACAGCTTCTATCCTGCCTTCATGGAGAACTCTCAGACTGGTGGTAAGACCTACGGCATTCCTTTCCAACGCTCCACTCCAGTTCTCTACTGGAACAAGGAAGCATTCAAGGCTGCTGGTCTGGATCCAGAAAAAGCACCTGCAACATGGGAAGAAATGGTTTCCATGGGCCAGAAGCTCGTCAAGAAAGATGCATCCGGCAACGTAACCCAGTGGGGCGTGCGTATTCCGTCCTCAGGCTTCCCATACTGGCTGTTCCAGGGGCTGACCACCGAGAACGACGTAATTCTGGCGAACTCTGACGGCAACAAGACCAACTTCGACGATCCAAAAGTAGTTGAAGCACTTCAGTACCTTGTCGACCTTTCCGCCAAGCATGGTGTGATGGCTCCGGGTATCATCGAATGGGGCGCAACTCCGAAGGCCTTTTTCGAAGGCAACACCGCGATGATGTGGACCTCTACTGGCAACCTGACTAACGTTCGCAACAACGCTCCGTTCGACTTCGGCGTTGCCATGCTGCCAGCAAACAAGCGTCGTGGTGCTCCTACTGGTGGTGGTAACTTCTACATCTTCAAAGACTCCAGCGATGAGCAGAAGAAAGCCTCTGTCGACTTCGTGAAATGGATCACCGCTCCAAAACAGGCTGCAAAATGGTCCATGGCAACTGGTTATGTTGCTCCATCTCCAGAGGCCTGGGAAACTGATGAGATGAAGGCTTATGCTGCTGACTTCCCACCAGCACTGGTTGCTCGCGAGCAGCTGAAACATGCGGTTGCTGAGCTTTCCACCTACCAGAACCAGCGCGTAACCCGCGTGTTCAACGATGCTCTGCATGCTGCAATCACCGGTAAGAAAACACCGGAAGAAGCTCTGAAGGGTGCACAGGCTGAAGCGGACCGTATTCTTTCTGAATACCGCTAAGTTCTTTTGATTTCACGTGACCCAGCGAGGCGCAGCTGTTTTGTGCCTCGCTCCAGCATTTTCCAAGAGGTTGCCAGATGACCAGACGTATGCAGTGGATTTACGCGTGGCTATTGCTCACTCCAGCAATGGTTATGTTGTTCGCGTTTACCCACTTCCCGGCCATCACCACCATCATCAATAGCTTCTTCTCCACTCCACGTGGGCGCAGGCCAGCCAAATTCGTCGGCTTGCGGAACTATGAAGAGTTGATAGCGGATCCAATCTTCTGGAAAGTGCTGGTCAACAACCTTTGGTATGCGATGGCAACCATTCCCGCATCCATTGGTATCTCCCTGCTTATGGCTATCTGGGTGAATGACAAGCTCAAAGGGCGCAGCCTTGTACGCATGTCATTCTTTGCACCAACAGTGTTGCCGTTGATTGCAGTGGCGAACATCTGGCTATTTTTCTACACGCCGGGCTTTGGCCTGATCGATCAGATCCGAATGGGTGTCTTTGGGCTTCCGGAAAACTCGTGGCTGGGCCAGCAGGAAACCGTGCTGATCTGCATGATGGTGGTGACCATCTGGAAGGAGGCCGGGTTCTTCATGATCTTCTATCTGGCAGCACTACAGGCCATTCCTCCTTCTTACAAAGAAGCCGCTGATATTGAAGGGGCAAGTCGCTGGACGTTCTTCTGGAAGATCACATGGCCACTGCTTATGCCAACAACTTTGTTCGTATCTATCAACGCTGTTATTAACTCCTTCAGATTGGTGGATCACATCTTCACCATGACGGGCGGCGGGCCAGATAACGCCTCGTCTTTGCTGCTCTTTTACATCTACGAGGTGGCCTTCAAATACTGGCAAACCTCTTACGCCGCCACGCTGACCGTCGTGATGCTGGCTCTTCTCTCGATCATCGCGATCGGCCAATTCTTCTTCATGGATCGTCGGGTGCATTACAGATGAGTGACTTATCTCTTTCCAAAACAGTTGAAGCTGCTCCTCCGCGCCAGTTCGATTTTGACCGTGCGCTCAACACGTTCGGCGCCTGGACGCTCGCGATCCTGTGGGCCTTGCCTTTGCTTTACGCGATATGGACGGCGTTTCACCCAGCGGCTTATGAGGCCAACTTTGAGCTGTTTGCTCCGCTTACTCTGGAGAACTTCACCAAGGCGTGGTCAGCAGCACCGTTTGCTCAGTACTTCCTGAACACGACCATGCTGGTGACGCTCATTCTAATTGCACAGTTCGTACTCTGTACTTTGGCAGCCTACGCCTTTGCTCGCTTTGAGTTTCCAGGATCCAACATCCTGTTCACACTTGTGCTTTTGCAGCTGCTGGTGATGCCGGACATCCTGATCGTCGAGAACTACAAGATGATCCGGAACCTTGGCCTGATAGACACCATTGTGGCGATTGGCCTGCCGTACATGGCATCCGGGTTTGGGATTTTCCTTCTGCGGCAGACGTTTAAGACCATTCCTCGCGAGCTGGATGAAGCGGCACGGGTGGAAGGTGCTGGTCCACTACTGGTTCTCTGGAAGGTATATGTGCCGCTGGCAATCCCGACCTACCTCGCTTATGGGCTTGTTTCCGTTAGTCAC
This sequence comes from Pseudovibrio sp. SCP20, assembly GCF_057774105.1. Classification (NCBI taxonomy): domain Bacteria; kingdom Pseudomonadati; phylum Pseudomonadota; class Alphaproteobacteria; order Hyphomicrobiales; family Stappiaceae; genus Pseudovibrio; species Pseudovibrio sp. SCP20. The sequence goes on from NZ_JBYMDH010000002.1 coordinate 408,104, forward strand.
CACTGGAACAATTTCCTGTGGCCGCTCATCATCACGAACTCCGTTGAGACGCGGCCAGTGACTGTTGGGCTCTCAATTTTTGCGGCAGTAGATGGTGGTGTGGAATGGAGCGTGATCAATGCGGCGACACTGATGACGTCTGGCCCGCTGCTCATCGCTTTCCTGCTGTTTCAAAGACAATTTGTGCAGAGCTTCATGCGTGCGGGGATTAAGTAGGGAATTAGTAATTCCTACCCTTCAAATTTGATTGAAATAGGTGACCTTTGAGGAGGTTCACGACAGTTTTTTGAGGGGAATAGATGAGACTTGTCGCGATTACAGCCAGTATTCTTGCAGTATTACTCGGAGTATCCGGATGCGCCGTGGTTTCAGTAGGTGGCGCTGCCGTGTCTGTTGCATCGACAGCAGTCACAACAACTGCAAAGGTTGGGACAAGTGTCGTAGGAGGAGCGGTTGATCTTGCTATTCCCGACGATAACGAAGATGACGATGAATAATCCTATTACTTCAATAGGATAGATTGTTATTGAAGATTATTCTACGGTAACGGTCTGATTACTCGCCAAAACCACACCAATCGCGCGGTGCAGCTCGTTCATCTGGTCTTCATCCAGAACTTCAACGAGTTCATCGCGCGTTTCTGCATCCAGTTGTTCGAGAGTAAACTGCTCAGCCGGAAGCTCGACCAAAGGCTCTGCACTTGCTGAAACTGGCAGAATTGCACCATCCAGACGCTCAGCTTTGACACGAGCATCTTCTAGAATGACGTGCACAAGGCCACGGCGGTCATCGGGAAGATTAACCTCAGCAACAATCGCGTTGACTATATCGCGGTCTCCCAGCAGCAAGACTGGCGGCTTGGACGTCGCAGAATTGGTCATGGACAGGGCAGTGAGCAACGCGCCCAAAAGCACTACTAGAAAATACGGCATATACTAGATTCTTACGGTCGAAACGTTAGTTCAAGCTCAGATTATACAAGACAGAAGTATGAAGTAATAACCGCTCGAACTGGTTCATTTCTTTATATTCTTCCAATGTCTTACGCGCTAGTGCAGGATCATCCGTGATAATTCCATCTACGCCCATGGAGATGTAGCGTAACATGGTAGACGGATTGTTAACCGTCCAAACAAAAACCTGCTTATCGGTCTCTTGTGTTCTTCTGATGAAGTTCAGAGAGGCGGAAGCGGAGGAGACGGCTACGAAGTTTCCTTTGAGTTCGGAGAAATTGCCGATAGATGTGGCGGTAAGAAGGCCGATGTTCCAGTTTGGCTCAATTTTTCGCATTCTGGTGAGGGCTGGGCGGTCTAACGACATGATTGCTATGTCGTTTTCCATGTTCGTTTCTGTGACGATGCGCGCGACCTCGTTTTCGAGGTTTTCGTTGCGGCTGCGGGGATAATATTTGAGTTCAATGAGGAGAGTTGCCTTTCCCTTCACTAGCTCAAGAGCCTCACGGAGCGTTGGAACGCGCTCGCCCTGGAACTCCATATCGAACCAAGCGCCCACATCGAGAGACTGGATTTCCTCCAGTGTCAGATCCCAAGGGCTGGCTGGGTTACTGATCAGGCGCATGAAGTCACTGTCGTGGGCAATGACCACAGAACCGTCTGCAGTCTCCTGAACGTCGACCTCGACCCAGTCTGCTTTGTCTTCCAGCGCTCGCTCAATGGCCGCAATGGTGTTTTCCGGCGCGTGAGAGGAAGCGCCGCGGTGGGCGATGATCAGGACGTCCTTTTGAGGCAGGTCGGCTGAGACCCAGTAGGTTCCCGTCAGCACTACAATGGTTCCGACCACGCCAATAAGCGCAGCAAGGCGTAGAGGCGTCAGTGGGTTAGCCCATTTGCTCTCCAGCTTTGGTGTGTGCGGGACCTCAGAGAATGTGTGCCCTTTTCCATCAGCCACAAACAAAGCTGCCTTGAAAAGCAACGCCATAGTGCCGGACATCACGCCGCTGATCAACGTATTCCCGACGAACAGGAGCACGACGAGGCTACCTAAGATTGCGGCTAATGTCTCAGGGGAGCTCTCACCAAAAGAAATGGCGTAGGAGCCGACAAGTTCTAGGGAGATCAGGAAGAAGGCATGGATAAGGATGTCTAAAAGCAACCAAAGCGATACTGCGCCAGCAAAGACAGGACGCAGACCGCGAGAGAGGAACCTTGCGCGGGCAAATGCTGAACCGACTGGATGATCCCGCAAGACCACCAGTGGCAACGACAGCCCCCAAACGAGGATCGCATAGAGCGGCATTACAATGACCAGCGCGACACCAATTCCTATGAAGAACGCAGCCATCCAGAACTCAACAGGTTGAAACTGGAGGTAATAGTTGATGTCGTGCTCTTGTAGAAAGATCAGCACGCTCAAGGCGATAATGGCCAGACCCGGAACCATGGCCATCACCAATCGTTGTGTCAGCCGCCATGTAAACATGCCAAGACGCGGGAACATGCTGAGTGTTGAGAACAGAGCATATCGTGCTGCTGGGAAAGCGCTTTCCTGCCTGTCCAGCACTGCAAGCATGGCCACCTGCTCCAGCAAAGCCATGGCAATGAAGACCACGACAAAGACGAAGGCACCGAACAGACCTATGGGAGACAGGAAGAAGGAAGCGATTTCAAAATCAGCCAGAACCGCATTGCCTGACAGGCCGATAACGAAGTTACCAAGACCAGCAACGATGGGTGTGATTGCAACTGCGCCGATGAAAACAAAGGCGTAGTGGACCAGCAGCAAACGGAACGCGTTTGCTTTCCAACCATGGATTATCAATTGTGCAAGCGTGTGTAATCGCGCCGCCATAGCCTGTTCTTATCGTTGTTGGTGCAGACAGACTGACTGATTAATGCCAATTTCCTGAAATGTACCTGAAGAAGGTTCCGTAAGAGCGTATGGCTGAAGCGAAGTCAAGATATGCCAAACAAACGGTAACAACTGAGCAGGGGATTCGCGTATTTTCCCGATATTATCCCATTTATTTATGCGAATGATTTGCAACTGCAAAAGTGCGGAAAAGCTTTTAATGACAATAAGTTGCAACTAAAACTCATATTTAGAAAAAGTCTAAACTACTGAAAGTGCTCGTTTTTAAACTTGACAACAAAAGTCAAGAATATGAAATAGCCGCAGTTTCTCGCGCTTTAGAGCGTGAATACGTTTGCTAACTGAATTCGTGCAGCCTGGATTTTCCATGCTTAGCGTGAGGCGAGTTCACTGCACATTTAAGGGGATTACAATGAGCTTTATCCGTGGCGCTTTGCTCGGCACTGTAGCACTCGGCAGCCTTTCCACCGTTGCTGTCGCTGCAACTCCTTCTGACGTTCTTGCAACCTACGGCGACATCGCCCAGGCAGCGTTCGAAGACTCTCTGACAACTGCAAAAACTCTGCAGGTCGCTATCGACAAGCTTGTCGCAGAGCCAACCGAAGACAATCTGAAGGCAGCACGCCGCGCATGGATTGCAGCTCGTAACCCATACCAGCAGACCGAAGTTTACCGTTTTGGTAACGCGATCGTTGATGACTGGGAAGGCAAGGTCAACGCATGGCCGCTGGACGAAGGCCTGATCGACTACGTTGATGGCGCTTACGGCAATGAGTCCGAAGAGAACCCATACTACGCTGCAAACATCATCGCGAACGCGAAAGTGACTGTTGCTGGCGAAGAAATCGACGCAACCGAAATCACTCCTGCTCTGCTTGCTGATCAGCTTCAGGAAGCTGGTGAAGTGGAAGCAAACGTTGCAACCGGTTACCACGCAATTGAGTTCCTGCTGTGGGGACAAGATTTGAACGGAACGGGGAAAGGTGCTGGCAACCGCCCTGCTTCTGACTTCGACACTGCAAACTGCACCGGCGGCAACTGTGAGCGCCGCGTACAGTATCTTCAGGCAGCAACCACGCTACTTATCACCGATCTGGAAGAGATGGTGGCAGCATGGCAGGCTGACGGCGCAGCACGTAAAGATCTGGCTGACAAAGGCGAAGCTGCAGGCATCGCAACCATCCTGACCGGCATGGGTTCCCTGTCTTACGGCGAACTGGCTGGTGAGCGCATGAAGCTCGGCCTGATGCTGAACGACCCTGAAGAAGAGCATGACTGCTTCTCTGACAACACCCACATGTCTCACTACAACGACGTGGTTGGCATCAACAACGTATTCCAGGGTAAGTACACCCGCGTTGATGGCACTGTTGTTGAAGGTGCTTCCCTTAAGGACCTGCTGGCAAAGGCAGATTCCGCAGTTTCCGCTGAGCTGGAAGGCAAACTGAACGCATCTCTGGGTGCATTCACTGCTCTGAAAACCCGCGCAGAAACCACTGAAGCGTACGACCAGATGATCGGTGAAGGTAACACCGAAGGTAACGCTGTTGTTCAGGCAGCAGTTGACAGCCTGGTTGACCAGACCTCTTCTATCGAGCGCGCAGTTAAGGTTCTGAAGCTGGAACAGATTGCATTCGAAGGCTCCGACAGCCTCGACAATCCTTCTGCAGTATTCGAATAAGAAATCCGGTCCCGCATGAGGCATCTCATGCGGGACTTATTCCCTTTGAGCCTTCTTTTGCGTTGAAATGTGCGTTGGTTTGCGTGAATTAGCGTTTTTGCGAAGGCCTATGTAATACAGGCACCCGTTATGCCAGGAATGGTTCCAGCCACACTTCGCCGCCGTGCCGGAGTGATAGCCACTACCGCCGCCGCTTTTACCAGCATACTTATTCCCTCCGCTTCTGCTGTTGATCTGGACCAGCGAACCGACCTGAGCGCTGAAGACAAAGCGAAGGTCAGCCGGGTTCTGAAAGCGCCGACAGATTTCACCAAAGCTGAAAATTTTGAATTGATGCAGGCTGGGAAGTCGACGACCCAGAAGCCGCTCAATCGTGCTGTCTTTACTTTCCCAAGTGCCAACCTTCCGTTTGAGAAGCATCAGGACTTCCGTCTGGGGGAAAGCCTCTTCCAGAAGCTTTGGGTCTCTACCCCAAGTTCCACCCGTGCCTCTGACGGTCTTGGCCCGCTGTTTAACGCGCGTGCCTGTGAGAGCTGCCACCCGAAAGCTGGTCGTGGCCGCCCACCGATTGATGACGAGCGCCCGGTTTCTATCTTCATGCGCCTTTCTGTTGCCCCTTCCACACCAGAAGAGCGGGCTCTGATTGAGAGCGGTGAAGTTCCTCTTCTTCCAGAACCAACCTATGGCGGCCAGTTGCAGAACTTTGGCGTGCCGGGTGTGCCTGGTGAAGGAGAGATGAAGATTACCTACGAAGAGATCAAAGTAGACCTCTCCGAAGGCGAAGTCGCTTACCTGCGCAAGCCAACCTATACCATCGAGAACCTTGCTTACGGTCCGATGTCTGAGCACGCGTTGATTTCCGCTCGTGTTGCACCGCCGATGATTGGCCTTGGCCTTTTGGAAGCAATCGCAGAGACCGACATCACTTCTCAGGCTGATCCGGATGATGCAGACAATGACGGCATTTCCGGTCGTGTCAGCTGGGTGAACCCTGCAGATCCTGACAGTAAGATGATTGGCCGCTTTGGCTGGAAGGCCCTGAACGCAACTGTTCTGTCCCAGTCTGCTGGCGCGTTTGCCGGTGATATTGGTATCTCGACACCTTATGACCTGCGCAACTATGGCGACTGCACTGAAGCGCAGACCGCTTGTTTTGAGCAGGCGCATGGTGAGCAAGAGCACCTGGGTGTTTCAGAGGCTCCGGACCCGGTGCTCGATCTGGTCACGTTCTACTCCCAGAACCTTGCGGTGCCAGCGCGCCGTGATGTGAGTGATGCGCAAGTGCTTGCTGGTAAGAAGGTATTTTATGAGGCAGGCTGTGCAAGCTGCCACACGCCAAAATACGTCACCAGCCGCACAGCAGAGAATCCAGAGCATCAGTTCCAGCTGATCTGGCCTTATACAGACCTGCTGTTGCACGATATGGGCGAAGGTTTGTCTGATGGTCGTCCAACAGGTTCCGCCAGCGGAAATGAATGGAAAACACCGCCGCTTTGGGGTATTGGACTGACTGAAACTGTCAATAATCACAGGTTCTTCCTGCACGATGGACGTGCACGCGGCTTGCTGGAAGCAGTGCTGTGGCACGGTGGTGAAGCGGAAGCTGCCAAAACCCGTGTGGTTGAAATGCCTGCTAAGGATCGAGCCAATCTGATCCGGTTCCTGGAGTCTCTTTGATGCAGTTTAAGCGCGCTGTCACTTTCAGCCTGGCCCTGACCGCAGTTACCGCGGTATCTACCCCCTCTTTTGCGGCAGATACTCCGGACTATGCTCAATTCACACGCTCCAGTGTTGAGCAGTACATCCGGCCAGCAGCCCAGCAGCTTGTCAGTGCGCTTACTGATCTTGAGAAAAGCACAGGCGATCTTTGCACCACCCCCACTGCAGACAACTCTGCGGTCTTCAATGAAGCCTTTCGCAAATCTGTTGCTGCGCTGGCAGGTGTCGACTTTCTGAGATTTGGCCCGATGGCGCAGGACAACCTTGCTCAGCGCCTTGCCTTTTTGCCGGACAGCCGCGGTGTTGTGCGTCGGCAGATCAATAAAGTGGTCGCCAAGCAGGATCCGACGGTTCGTGAGCCTGCCGCGCTCTCCGTGAAAAGTGTTGCCTTGCAGGGCCTGACAGCTCTGGAGCGGATCTCTTACGCGAGCGATGGTTCTCTGACCCTCGGCACCGGCAAAGACGCAGAGTTTCTTTGTGATTATGCCGAGAGCATCAGCATCAATCTGGTGGGCGCCGGACTGGAGCTGGAAGCAGAATGGGCGTCTCCCGATGGGTTCTCTGAGGTTCTGCTGAACCCAAGCAAAGACGGCGGCGTGGTGCACACTCACAAAGAAGCTGCGGAGATGGTGTTCAACTCCATCACCACGGACCTAATCGTCGACAAAGACCAGTACCTGCTTGTTGTGCTTGGCAAGACCGAGAAGAAAGCCAACCCGAAGAAGGCTCCTTTTGCACGCAGCGGCAATGCGGTGACCTACCTTTCTGCAAGCCTTGCTGGCCTGCAAGGCGCTCTGAATGCGGGTGGTTATGCCAAGGTTCTGGAAGACGAGCAGGACTGGGTGGACAGCTCACTCAATTTTGAATTCTCCAATGCTCAGCGCGTGCTTGCCAACTTGCCAAAGCCGCTTCAGGACACAGGCAAAGAGCCTGAGGTTCGTGAGCAGCTGCGCTATCTGATCACCATCATCGATGGCATCAAGGTGGTGATGGCAGAAGATCTTGCTGGCTACCTTGGCCTTGCCGGAGGCTTCAATGCGCTTGATGGCGACTAAACCTCTTGCTCTGAGCCGACGGCAGTTTCTGACAGGTCTGGCGGCCTCTGGCGTTGCACTCAGCGCCAGCAGCTCTCTGGCCTTTGCCAGTGGTCTGCCATTTGCGGAAGCGGAAGACCTGCAGCTGTTTGCCAGTGCTCTGCGCACGCCAACCGGCAGCTACGCGCTGGCCGTGTTCAGTGAAGACGGTGAAATCCTCTATCAGACAGCGCTGCCAGATCGTGGTCATGCCATTTCCTTTGACCGCAACAGCATGCGGCTGCTCTCCTTTGCGCGTCGTCCTGAGAACTTTGCGGTGCTTGCGGATCTGACAGGTGCGCGGGAGCCTCTCGTGTTCACATCTCCCGAGGGCCGGCACTTTTACGGTCACGGCGTGTTCTCACCTGACGGTCGCCTGGCTTATGCGCCGGAGAACGACTTTGAGAAAGTGCGCGGTGTAATCGGCGTCTATGATCTTTCCGGGGACCAGCCAAAGCGGATTGGCGAGTTTGAGAGTTACGGTGTTGGGCCGCATGACTTGCTGATGTCGCCTGATGGCTCCCAGCTTGTTGTTGCCAATGGCGGGATTGAAACCCACCCTGATAAGGGGCGTGAGAAGCTCAATCTGGACAGCATGCAGCCGAACGTGGCTTTCATTGACACCGCGACCGGTGACCTGCTTGTCAAGCAAGCGTTGGGTTCTGACCTGCATCAGCTTTCCCTGCGCCACATGAGTTTTGACGGCAATGGGGACGTGTGGGTGGGCGGCCAGTTTCAGGGCGCCAAGGATGCAACACCTCCGCTGATGGTGCATCTGGGGCTCGATAAGGCCGCTACTGCGCTGGAGATGCCTCTGGAGGTCACGCAGGGCTTGCAAAACTACGTTGGCAGCGTGGAGATGAACCGAACGGGCGACGTGATTGCCGCCTCCTGCCCGCGCGGTGGCAAGATCCTCTACTGGGATGTGGCGGAGCGTTCGTTCATTGGCTTCCACCAGGTTGCCGATGGCTGCGGTGTGGCTCCGCTGGATGAGGAAAGCTTTGCGATTACTGACGGAAACGGCGCCATCAGCTTTGGTGGAACCGACGATGACGTGGCCCAGATTATCAGCCAAAGCGCAGGCATCAGCTGGGATAACCACCTGACACCACTGGGTATCTTGCGGGAGGGATAGGTTCTCCCGCGCCTTTCCACATTTTCGAGGGTTGTTGTAATTGGCGCATTGCAGCGCGGCCTAGGATCGGGTAAAGACTACAGCACCTCAAGGGCACCTACGCCCAATACAGGCACCCGTAGCTCAGTTGGATAGAGCGCTGCCCTCCGAAGGCAGAGGCCAGAGGTTCGAATCCTCTCGGGTGCGCCATATTTTTCAATAATTTGGCAACACAGGACTTATCGCTTTATACCTCAAATCAACACAGTTTCTGAGATACGCAGAAGAAGCTTGGCCTACATCTCAACTCGTTGCAAGCAATCCTAGCAAAAGCGTCAAACCATTTCAGAGGACCATCCGTTCGTTAGAACTTCGTAGACTGGCTTGATGTTGAACGCGGGTGTTATAGTAGGAAAAGTACGAAATACTGCCCAACAGAGAAGCCAATTTTGTTAAGCAGCTAAGTTCCAAATTGAATTCTTATTGTACAACATTAACCGTTCATATAACTAGCATGCTTAAATGGATTTGAAGAGACGATATAAGGCAGGGCTCATGCGGATTTTGTTTCTAACAGGGGGCTTTGGGGTAACCTCGGAAACGTTTATTTATAATCGTGTGCTTTCGTGGGTAAAACAAGGTCATAAACTTCAAGTTGTCACTCTCAAACGACAACAACCAGATCTATTTCCGTTTGATCACGTTGCAGAATTATCTCGGCCCAATCTTCTTGAGCGTTTACAAGAAAAGATAGCTCGTCGCCTTGGAACAGCAAATGTTATTAAGTATGCCGCTGTTTACCAAAAACAACTTGAAGCAAAGATTAAAGAATTTAAGCCTGAAAGAATTCACGCAGAGTTTGGCAACATGGGAGCCTTGATAGCTCCTCTATGCCATCAACATAAAATTCCGCTTAGCGTCTTTATGCATGCCTTTGACATCACCGAGTTGCCCTACAAGGACACACGCTGGTCTCAAGCATACAAAACCATGTTTGACATTGCTGAAGTCATTCATACTCCATCAGAGTTCATGCGCCAGAAAGTTATCGAACTTGGAGCTCCGGAACAGTTAGTTCGCGTTACACATAATAGCATTGACACCTCAAAATGGACATACTCAGATCCAACTCAACGCTTTGATGGCCAAACCGTTCGCTTTCTTTTTGTTGGTCGGCTTGTTGAGAAAAAGGGACCAATTCAGCTCCTTAAAGCTTTTCAGAAATGCATATCGTGTTTACCTGACTCACTTTACGCGCATTTGACGATTTGTGGCTCTGGCCCTTTGGAAAAGAAGGTTGCCGAATTTGTCAAGGCCTTAAAATTGGAACAGCAAGTTAAACTAGTCGGGAGTTGTAGTCATCGTCAGGTTCGTGAATACATGACTCAAGCCCATATTTTAGTCCAGCATAGCGTTACAACCAAAGACGGCGATATGGAAGGACTCCCTGTTTCTCTAACTGAAGCAGCCGCCTCAGGCCTTCCGATAATCTCTACACGCCATAGTGGTATTCCAGAAGTTGTTCGACATGGTATAAATGGGTACTTGGTAGAAGAAAACGACATTGATGGAATGGCCAAATACATGTGCGAACTAGCTCAGGATCCTGAACTATGGCTACATTTCGGCCAAAATGGCCATAAATTAATCCAAAAAGAATTTGCTCTATAGAAAATATAAGACGATCTCAAAATGCCGAGCCTTCCTACAAAAATCTATCACTACTTTCTTGAAGCTTATCGCACGAGACTTCTTGAAAAACGCGAATGGCGGCATGAGAGAAAATTTATATGGAATTATTTGTATGAACTGAAAAGAAAGCAAATTAGACCAGTAGAGAATTACACAGAAACGGACAATTCTATACTTCACAATCTGCATCGTGGTAATCGATGTGTTATTGTCGGCTCAGCTCCATCAATTAACGACTTACCTTTAGAGCGAATTTCTGAGGATTATATTTTTCTTTTAAACAATACTTATCTGATTAAGGATCGGTTCGGAAAAATTCCAGATGCTTGGGTTTTAGGTGATCCAGCTGCTTACAATGACTATGCGAAGCACTATGACCCATCTACGTTCCGTGATGTATTTTTAAGCTCAAATATTCCTGCTGATTGGACTGGTGACAATATTCATAGATACTCCTACTTTCAGTTTCCGGCAATTTACGATGGCTTTTGCCAATTCGATCTTACAAAACCTCTATATCAAGCTCATACTGTTGCATTATTTGCGTGCCAAATTGCTGTCGCCATGGGCTTCAAAGAAATCGTCTTGATCGGCATCGATCTTAGCTTCTCTCCAGAACAACCACATTTTTATCAAAGTAGTAGCAGGGAGAGGGATTGGGCGCGAACCATTTCCATTCAGCGCCGCGAGAAGATGCTTTCCGGTTTTAAGATTTTTGCAGAGCTCGCAAAAGAGCAAGGCGTAAAAATTGTAAACGCTTCTCCTATGAAGGGCATACAAGATGTAGAAAATCGAGACTTTGCTACATTCTTCCAATAAAATTCAGAATAACTAACATACAAATAAGAAATATTAAATATATTTAGAATTTATGCAGTCCTTGAAATACTTTTACATTCTTTCAAGTAAACATTTCTCAAATTCAGAAGTGTTTCGATGGTGCTCTCAGCTGAGCACCACATCCCATCCAAGTTTTTATATTTTTGGTATAACACATAAATAATGAATACAGCCTCATCAACAGAACGATGCCGCGTACGTCGTTCAAAGACTTGATAATCCACCGTAAAACCCCAGCCAGCATAACATGGCTTTCCGAAAACGTGAACCTCTTTACCCATCATAGCGGCCTCAAAGCCAAGCATTGAAGTAAAAACATAAACCCGCTCAACCGTTTCCATCAGTGTAATCGGATTTATCTTCTCCGTAATCAGCTTAATCTGTCCCGTATCCTGTAAATCACCATAATAGGACTTTTCAATTCCGCCACGCTTCCCATTCAATGTATCTGGGTGAACCTTAACGAGAATTTCGGCATCTGGATTCTGAGCAATCGCAACTTCTAACATGCCTCGAAAAGACTTAGCTGCTCCACCACTTTTCAAAATAGCCCAATCATTACGTGCTTGCTCAACAACGAGTACACGCTTACGTCTCGTTGTTTCCCACTTTAGCGGAGATAAGGCTTGATCATTGTATTTTGTCAAACAATTGCAGATGATAGTTTCACGAATTTTTCGAGCCCGCAGAATATCTTGATCCGTCAAAGTTAACTCAGGATCATTAAGCATGACCTCGATCCGTGAGAGCTGTTCAGGATCGTAATGAAAACCCAAATCATCAACAAAAAAGCATAAGGCTCGATTAAAGACCGACGAGCTTTTATCCATTAAAATACTACGTAAAAAGCCAGCTTCTATAAAAAAAACTTTCTCCACATTGAGTTTATAGAGCATTTTTGCGTTTTTTAAAAAATCATTATAACCAAAACAAAGTACAAAATCATCCTTGCTTAAGTCATCAGGAATTCCATGTAAAACTTGAACCCCTAAACTTTCTACAAAAAATGCCCTGCCGTGCAGTTCTTTCGAAGAAGTCAGTAAAATCAATCGACCGGTCGACACGTTATCTAAAAATACATCGTCGATAATTAATGGATTTGCTAGTCGGCGTTTTTCATTATCTTTCAGAAATTTTGAAGCATATCTATTAGCTTCACGCTGTTTCAGCCGCGCCACAAATTTACGAAAAATATTCAAAATTCCCCACCACACTCGAGTAGAATCCAATAAGTAACAACCAATAATTATTATGTATATTAAGCAGGATACTTAATTTGAGCTCATAGTTTTTTTCGCTTCGGGAAAGAGGTTGTCGGAAGATTGCCTTGCCATCCAATCAAATAATTTCTCATATTCGCTACGATACTTTTCAATATTCTCTAATAAATCCTTGAACTCCCTGAAAGACGTTGCTGTTGGTATTTCAGCATCAGCACTTTCAATCAGCCCTTTGATCTTGTGGGAGTTTCCTTCACTCGCAATAAATGGCGTTCTAGCTTTACAAGCAGCATAAACTGCGTGGTGTTGGCCTGTTACCACGTATTCATATTCAGACAGTTTTCGAATAGTCTCTTCCCAATTTTGCGCCTTTAGCGACACATAATCAGCATGGGGTAGTAATTCATCATTACGAAGAAACACATCGGTATCAGGACAACGAAAATCTGTGTATGCTACTCCAGATCGTTGAAACTCATCCTGTGGGCCAACAGTTGGGCCATAGAAAAACGAGGCATCAATACAAACATTAGAGTCAACACCGTGCTTCTCAAGAAGTTCTCGTTGACTTAACTTTTCTCGTACCTGGATCCCAGCAAGCTGTTTTAGCACAGCGTTATACTCGCTACTATTATCCTGCCAGACGGTGTTAATTAGATATGCAGGAACACCAGCTTCGACAGCTCTCTGCAAAATACCCATCTTTTTATGAAAATGCTCTCGGGAATGGTGCATAGACCCTTCTCCGTTCACAACTACAGCATCATATGGCTCAATAAAAGTTGCTAATCTCCAGCCTCTATCTTCTGCAGCCCTTCTCAAGGACTTCATTACTGCAGCACACCCGCAATGAAAGTTGGAATGACTACCCAATAAGCGTACAACAGGTAAACCGTTCTTTTTTGTCCGAACAAGTACTCGTTCGTACTCAAATCCAGCTTCTTTTTCTTTCCTAAGTCCTGCTTTGATCCGCAAATGCTTCCAATAATTTTTTATTTGTTGAACCAAACTTTCATTCCTAATTATGTGTGCATCTCACGATAAAGGCCGGACAGGTCTGAGAGCCCCGTCTAAAGCTCCTATCGTTAGCTCTTTTTTCAATGCTGTTACGAGAGCTTTACGACTTTACTCTGAGTTTATCAACCTAATAGAAACACCACGGTTTTGTCTTCAAAAATCAGATAAGTAGATGCCCCGCAATCCCTAGAATGAGATTGATAAGATAAGCGTTTTTGCTTCAACAACTTAAATCTGCGATGAATAATATAGAACAAACGCTGCTCAAAAGAAAAACGGACGGTGTTGGGGACCGCCCGCTTTATGAACTTTGTCGCTGAAATCAGCTCTTAGAAGTGGACTGATTTGGAGTCCAGTGGCTTCTGGAGTGGTGGGGCGAACTTGGTGAGGTTGATACCTTCTACCGCTGCCTTGTACTCGTCCATGCTTGGTGTTCTGCCCAGAATTGCGGAAAGAACAACAACAGGCGTGGAGGCCAGCAAGGATTCACCCTTCTTCTCTGCCGTATCTTCTACCACACGGCCCTGGAACAGGCGGGTAGAGGTTGCCAGAACGGTATCACCCTTAGCAGCCTTTTCCTGGTTACCCATGCAAAGGTTACAGCCAGGGCGCTCCAGGTACATGATGTTTTCGTATTCGGTACGAGCTTTTGCTTTTGGCATCAGATCGTCGAACTCGAAACCGGAGTACTTCTGCAGGATCTCCCAGTCGCCCTCTTCCTTCAACTCATCAATGATGTTGTAGGTAGGAGCTGCAACAACGAGTGGAGCCTTGAATTCGACTTTACCACCGCTCTTCTCAAGGTTCTTGAGCATCTGAGCAACGATCTTCATGTCGCCCTTGTGAACCATACAGGAACCAACGAAGCCCAGATCAACCTTCTTGTCGCCGCCATAGTAGGAAACAGGACGGATGGTGTCGTGGGTGTAACGCTTGGAAACGTCGTCGTTGTTCACGTCCGGGTCAGCGATCATCGGCTCATCGATCTGGTCCAGATCAACAACAACTTCAGCGAAGTATTTCGCGTTGTCATCCGGGGTCAGAGCAGATTTCTCACCAGACTTGATCTCAGCAATGCGCTTGTCCGCTTTCGCGATCAGGCCAGCCAGAACCTTCGCATCGTTGTCCATGCCTTTGTCGATCATGATCTGGATGCGGTGCTTGGCCAGCTCAAGAGAACCGATCAGAGTTTCATCGTTGGAGATACAGATGGAGGCTTTTGCCTTCATTTCTGCAGTCCAGTCGGTAAATGTGAAGGCCTGGTCAGCCAGCAGAGTGCCAATGTGCACTTCGATGATGCGGCCCTGGAACACGTTGTCGCCGTGCTGCTTGAGCATCTGCGCCTGTGTTGCGTGCACAACATCACGGAAGTCCATGTGATCCTTCATGGTGCCTTTGAAGGTCACTTTCACGCTCTCTGGGATCGGCATGGTTGCTTCACCGGTTGCCAGTGCCAGAGCAACAGTACCGGAGTCCGCACCGAACGCCACGCCTTTGGACATACGGGTGTGGCTGTCGCCGCCGATGATGATGTCCCAGTCGTCCACGGTGATGTCGTTGAGCACCTTATGGATCACGTCTGTCATGGAGTGATAGACGCCCTTAGGATCACGCGCGGTGATCAAGCCGAACTTGTTCATAAACTTCATGAGTTTAGGAATGTTGGCCTGCGCCTTCAGATCCCAAACAGAAGCAGTGTGACAGCCAGACTGGTACGCGCCATCAACAGTTGGAGAGATGACGGTTGCCGCCATGGACTCCAGTTCCTGTGAGGTCATCAGACCAGTGGTATCCTGAGAACCAACGATGTTCACCTTCACGCGAACGTCGGAACCAGCGTGCAGAGTTGCGCCTGGAGTGGTGCCAACTGCGTTGCGGTTGAAGATCTTCTCAACAGCGGTCAGGCCCTGACCTTCAACGGAGATCTCTTTGGACGGTGCGAAAGCGGACTTCAGCTCAATGCCCAGTGTTTCAGATGCAAATGTCTGCAACTTTTTACCGAACACAACAGCGTAGGAACCGCCTGCTTTCATAAACTCAACTTTTTGAGGTGTGAAAGCAGAAGAAATATCGACCAGCTCTTTGTCACCGTCATACAGCTTCTTGGTCTTGGTGTTGATGGTCAGAACCTTACCAGTCTCAACAGAGTAAGCCTGCTCAAGAACCGGATCGCCATTTTCATCCAGAACAGCATTGCCGTCTGCATCCAGCTTCTTGACCCAGTTTTTCAGATCAAGACCGATACCGCCGGTCACGCCAACAGTGGTCAGGAAGATTGGAGAAATGCCGTTGGTGCCTGCAACAACTGGTGCGATGTTCACGAAAGGAACATATGGGCTCGCCTGCTTGCCCGCCCAAAGCGCAACGTTGTTCACGCCGGACATACGGGAAGAGCCAACACCCATGGTGCCTTTTTCAGCAATCAGCATCACGCGGGCATCAGGGTTTGCTTTCTGCAATTCCTGAATTTCAGCCTGTGCTTCAGGTGAAATCATGCACTTGCCGTGTAGTTCACGGTCAGAACGGGAGTGCGCCTGGTTGCCTGGAGAAAGAAGGTCTGTGGAGATATCGCCTTCACCAGCGATGAAGGTAACAACCTTGATCTCTTCTTCTACTTCAGGAAGCTTGGTGAAGAACTCAGCCTTCGCGTAGCTTTCCAGAATGTCTTTTGCAACAGCGTTGCCTGCTTTAAACGCAGCAGCAAGACGATCCGT
Source organism: Pseudovibrio sp. SCP20 (assembly GCF_057774105.1). Taxonomy (NCBI): domain Bacteria; kingdom Pseudomonadati; phylum Pseudomonadota; class Alphaproteobacteria; order Hyphomicrobiales; family Stappiaceae; genus Pseudovibrio; species Pseudovibrio sp. SCP20. Next base: position 424,003 of record NZ_JBYMDH010000002.1, read on the forward strand.
GTCAGCGTCATACAGGAACACCTGAGTTTTCAGAACGTCTGCAGCCTGAGCGGCGATTGCAGCGTCATCACCCAGCGCCAGATCAAGCAGAACCTCAACAGAAGGACCACCCTTCATGTGAGAGAGCAGCTCAAAAGCAAATGCAGGCGTAATCTCTTCTACAACAGAGCCACCGAGAATGATCTCTTTCAAGAACGCAGCCTTCACACCAGCAGCGCTCGTGGTGCCTGGCAGCGTGTTGTAAATGAAGAACTTGAGCGACTCTGCTCTGTGTTCGTTCTCAAGATCTTTAATCTGCGCGATGATTTCACCAACAAGGGCACCATCTTCAATCGGCTTCGGGTTCAGTCCCTCACCTTTACGCGTTTCAATCTCATTCAGGTAGTCTGTGTACAAGCTCATGATTATCCTGGCGATTTAGTGTTAGATGTAGCTTGAACGCCGGGTCACAGAATCTTCTGTCAAACCGGGGCAAGTTTGTTGTATGCGGATGTATACCAAACAACACAAACTTGCAAGATTTTTCCGAGTAAAGAAAGAGAGAAGAGCTGCCAGCGCTAATTGCAAGACTACCGGTTTCGCTAGGCTTAGGAATGATTGTTTCTACGTATAGCCTCAATCCGCCAAAATCATGTCTGTGGCTTTTTCGGCTATCATGACGACTGGGGCGTGGGTGTTGCCGGAGGGGAGGGTTGGCATGATGGAGGCGTCGGCTATGCGGAGGCCTTGGAGGCCGTGGACTTTTAGATCTGAGCTAACCACCGCATTGTCGTCTGAGCCCATTTTGGCGGTGCCGACCGGGTGGAAGATAGTTGTGCCGACATCGCCTGCAGCTTCAATCAGTTCTTCATCACTTTCATAGGCCAGACCGGGTTTGATTTCGGTGGCTTTATAATGTTGCATAGTTTTGGTGGCCATGAGTTTTCTGGCATGGCGGATTGAATCTATGGCGACTTGTTTGTCTTCCTGTGCGCTCAGGTAGTTTGGTGCGATAACGGGGGCATCGCGGTAGTCTGCGGATTGGATGGAGACTGTTCCGCGGCTTTCCGGGCGGAGATTGCAGACTGATACTGTGATGGCCGGGAATGGATGCAGGGGATCACCGAACTTTTCAAGGCTGAGTGGCTGGACGTGGTACTCGATGTTTGGCGTTGCGTAGCGCTCTGAAGACTTGGTGAAGATGCCGAGCTGGCTTGGAGCCATGGCCATTGGACCGGAGCGCGTGAGCGCATACTCGGCCGCGATTTTGGCCTTGCCCCAGAACGTGCGTTGCAACTCGTTGAGGGTTTTCGCTCCCTGTATCTTGAAGATTGTGCGCAGTTGCAGATGGTCTTGCAGGTTTGCGCCGACACCTTGCAGCTCGTGCAGCACCTCTATGCCATGGGATTTGAGCAGGTCAGCCGGGCCGATGCCTGAAAGCTGGAGCAGTTGCGGAGAGCCAATGGCGCCCGCAGAGAGGATGACCTCTTTGCCTGCCTGAACAGTCATCGGTTTTCCTTTGACGGTCAGGTTCAACCCAGTAACACGCGTTCCCTCCAGCAGCAGATTTTCTGCCTGCGCGTGGGTGACGATGGTGAGATTGCTGCGGTTTTTGACTGGACTGAGGAAGGCACGGGCGGCGCTCCAGCGGAGGCCACTTTTCTGGTTGACCTCGAAGTAGGACGTTCCTTCATTTTTGCCGTCATTGAGATCATCCGCAGCGGGAATTCCAAGTTCTGCTGCCGCATCCTGCACTGCGTTGAGGATGTCCCAGTTGAGGCGTTGTTTTTCGACGCGCAGTTCACCGCCCTGATGGTGAAGAGCGTTGTTGCGGAAGGCGTGGTCCTCTGACTTTTTGAAATACGGCAGCACATCATCCCAGCCCCAACCGGCATTGCCGAGCTGGGCCCAGTGGTCATAATCAGCGGACTGGCCGCGCATGTAGATCATGCCATTGATGGATGAACAGCCGCCTAGGACTTTGCCACGTGGGTAGGCGAGAGATCTGCCGTTGAGGCCCTTTTCTGCGGCGGTGCTGAAGCACCAGTCCGTTCTTGGGTTGCCGATGCAATAGAGGTAGCCAACGGGTATGTGGATCCAGTGATAGAGGTCCGAGCCTCCCGCTTCCAACAGCAGTACCTTGTTGACCGGGTTGGCACTGAGGCGATTGGCCAGCACGCAACCAGCTGAACCTGCACCAATGACGATGTAATCGTAGGTTCCAAGAGACGGACGGATGGGCATCACGCCAGCTCCTCTTCTTCCAATGGCAGGCTAAAGCGCTGGCTTAACTTGCAGAACTTAGCGTAGCGACGATCCATGAGGTCGCGAAGTTCTTCTCGTGGCGTGTAATGGCGGGTTTGGCGGGTCATGGCCTCGACACCAGCCTCAAACTCATAGAACACCCCTGCCCCAACACCTGCTGCGATGGCCGCGCCCAGCGCTCCGGTTTCCTGACATTCGGAGATCGACAGAGGAATGTTGAGCGTATCGGCAAAAATCTGCGGCCAGATCTGGCTTCTGGAACCGCCTCCGGAAAGCACTGCGGTTTCAAAGCTTGCGCCAGCGGCTTTAAGCTGTTCGATATGGCGGCGATGTTCGAAGGCAACGCCTTCATAAAGCGCGTAGAGCATATCAGCGTGAGAATGCCAGCCAGCAACGCCGATGAAGCTGGCGCGGGCTCTCGGTTCCGGGCCAGAGCCATAAAGAAACGGCAAGACGAATGGCAGGTCCTCAGATGGCGTCACGCTCTGGACCATCTCGTTGCACAGCGCAAACGCGTCTGCGCCTTCCAGAGCTGGGTTTACGTGTTCAATGAACTCGCGGACATACCATTCCAGATTAGCTGCGGAAGTGGCACTGGCTTCGATCTCCATAACCTTGCTTTGCCCAAAGCTAGAGGCCATGAAGACACGCGGATCGTGCAACGGCTTTTCGGTGATGATCTGGTTGATGCTCCAGGTGCCTGCGACGATGGAGGCTTCCCCCTGCTTCACCACGCCAGAGCCCAACGCGCTGGCGATGACGTCGAATAGGCCAGCGACAACGGGGGTTCCTTCAGCAAGTCCGGTTGCTTTCGCGGCTTGGGCTGAGACTTTGCCAGCGCATTCTTCAGGTGCCAGCAGTTCTGGCAAGTGCTCCATGGCATCTGAAAGGCCGTAGAGGCTCATTAGCTCGGCATCATAGGCATTGGTTTGCATGTTGAGCAGGCCGCAGCCGCTCATGTCGGAGATATCGCTGACACGCTTGCCGGAGAGTTGATGGAGGATGAAGTCCTTGCAGAGAAACACCGTGCCGATTTGGGCATAGGTTTCAGGATTATGATCCTTCACCCAGCGCAGCAGGGTTGGGGTTTGAGATACCCATGGCTTTTGCAGGCAGATGTTGTAGAGCGGATCGTCTTTGCCTTCTGCCGTATAGCGCTCCACCGTTTCAATGGCGCGGGTGTCCAGAGACTGGACGGCCAGCAGTGGCTGTTCTTGTTTATCCAGCAGATAGAGGCCATTGCCGTGGCCTGCACAACCGACACCAATGATCTCACTGGCAGAAATACCTGCCTCAGCAATCACCTTTGAGATGACCGAGGCAGCGTTGGACCAGAGCTCTCCCAGATCTCGGAGAACATGACCGGGCGCTGGGCTAGAGGATACGCCATCCCGCCCGGCCATGGATACAATCCTGCCCGATAAATCAAACAGGACTGCCTTAATAACCGTGTTACCGGCATCAAGCCCGAGTAGATAAGAGCCCATGGTTTCCCCCAATTCCCGATTATGCAGCTTCGAAGGCTGACTGATAGATCGCCCAGGCTTCTGCTGCATCGACGTCCTGATGGATCATCGCCATGAGAGCCTGAACCACGCCGCGTGGATTGTCATGCTGATAAATATTGCGACCGTACACCATGCCATGCGCCCCTTGACGCATCAAACGGGATGATTTTTCAAAGACTTTCAGCAGGTCTTCCTTGCCGCCACCTCGCACCAGAACAGGGCAGCGGGCGGCTTCCACCACGCGGTGGAAGTCATCAGGATCATCGGTTGGATCGGCTTTGACGATATCTGCGCCCATCTCACGCGCCAGACGGACCAGCGTGACGATCTTATCGGCGTTGCCGTCCACCAGATAGCCGCCGCGCTCGCTGTTTGGCTGCATGACGAGCGGTTCGATCATCAGCGGCATGCCATACTTTTCGCAGGCGTTGGTGAGGCGGGAGATGTTTTGGACGCATTGTTTAAACAGGTCCGGCTCATCCGGCAGCATGAACAGGTTCACGACCACACAGGCAGCATCCATGCGCAGGGCTGTGAGGATTGGTTCTTCCTCGTTCTGCATCAGCGCCCACATGTGGCGGTGGCGTTCTGCATTGTAAGGGTTGCCCATGTCGACGCGCATCACCAATGCTGGCTTGTTCTTGCCGTCGATTGTTTGCAGCAGATCGGACTGTCCGTAGTTCATCTGAATGGCGTCCGGGCCGGCATCCACCAGCGCTTTTACAACCCCGCACATGTCTTCCAAGCCGTCCATGAAAGTTGGTTCGTTACAAACACCATGGTCAATGGCGACGTCCAGACATTTGCCGCCGGAGAACAGGCGGTTCATTCGCACTTTTTTGCTAAGATACATTGGAAGTCTCCATTTCAATATGATCTTCAATGAGTTGCTTCATGCCATGATAGGCACTGAGGTAATTTCGGGTTTCGGTGGTGTGGTCTTGCTGCAAATTCTCATCCCATCCACGCTGACTGGCGAAGATCCGGGAGATGTCTTCCAACGTATTGGTGGTTAGCGTGCCTGAGATGGCGAGGGTGGTTCTGCGCAGGACCAGATCGAGCATGTTGGCGACATGTTCGGCATTAATAAGATGCGCGATCTCCGCGTGGGTGTAGGTCTCAGCATCTGCCAGCGGCTGGTCTGGCTGGTTGGCGCAGGCGAGGGCAACATCGCGGGCTTTGGTGCCGTATCTCTCCAGCAAGGTTTCGAGACGCTGCTGTGAGGCGCCTGTTTCGGACATAACAGCCTGATACCAGCGCTCTCTTTGCGCTTCTGTTTGCGGGTAGGCGGCACCTCCGCCGATGCGTGCCTCTAGTGTAGAGTGGGTGCGTTTCATGCCGAGGTCTGCCAGCACTGCATCTGCCACTTGCTCACCGAATGCGCGGAAGGTGGTCCATTTGCCGCCGACCATGCAGCGTAACGGGGCTGAACCTCCGGCCAGTGGGCCGAGGTCTACGCAGGAGTGATCCCGGGAGATCTGGCCGTTGATAGCAGAATTGCTGTGGGGCAGAGGGCGGACACCGGCGAAGGTGAAGCGGATTTGCTCCGGGGCTATCTTGATGTTTGGGAAGATGCCTTCCAGCGATTTGAGGATGTAGTCCTGTTCTTCCTGCGTGCAGATCATGCCGGTTGGGTTTTCGACGCGGATGTCTGTCGATCCGACAAGCACAAGGCCCTGATAGGTAAAGAGGATACAGACGCGTCCCTCTTCATTTTCGAAGTAGACCATGTGATCACTAATGGCGTTGCGCAGTTCCTCATTGTCGATCATAAGGTGCGAGCCTTTGGTGCCGCCAATCAGGCGTTTCCTGGGTGACGAAGCCTCATCTGTGAGTGCATCATTGGTAAAGTCGATCCAGGCGCCTGTGGCGTTGATGATTGTTTTGGGCTTCACGATAACTTGCTGGCCACTCAGTTCATCGTTGAGGATGACCTCACCGTCGCCTCTGCCTGTTGCGCGGGTGTAGTTGAGGGCCAGAGTTGCTGGGTTTTCAGCAAGGGTTTGTTCAATGATTTCAAAGCCAAGTCGCTCTGGCTGGGTGACCGATGCATCGTAATAGGTTGCGCTGCAGAGGGTTTCCGAACGGTATTGCGGGAACTTCTGCCTAGTGGCCACTTTGCCGAAGAACTGGTGACTGGGCATGACTTTGTTCTTGCGGGTGAAAAGATCATAGAACGTCAAACCAACCTTGATCATCAGGGCACCGCGGCGTGGTTGAGATTGGCTCAAGCGGAAAAAGCGCAGAGTGCTGCCGATGATGCCGTCGAAGTAGCTGGAAATCGGGATCGATGTCGGCAAAGGCTTCACGTAGTGCGGAGCGTTGGCGAGCAACGCGTTGCGCTCCATGAGGGACTCCTGCACCAGACGGAACTCTCCATTTTCCAGATATCGCAGGCCACCATGAACCATGCGGGAAAGGGCCGCACTGGCGCCGCTGCAATAGTCTGCCGCATCAACGAGGATGACGTTTGCACCAGCCAGCCCGAGTTCGCGAAACACGCTAATGCCATTGATGCCTGCGCCAATTACAAGCACATCTGGCGTGGTGTTTTGTTTTAAACGCCCCCAGATATCGTCCCGTTCCATATGCCGCAAATTATGGGCCATAGCCAAAGCACTCCCGTTGCCGGACCATCTCGTCGACGGTCCAGCCTGACCTCACTGCCCCGAGGTCGCTGTTATTCCTTGAAATCCGAGCGGGTTTTAGTTGTCGTCAAACCCGGAGAGATGGCGATCGATTGCCTGAGAAATCATGGCAATTTCATCTCCTGCCAGCTGCAAAGTCCCAGCATGGGCGTTCTCGGTTGCCTGCTTCACATTGCGCGCGCCGCATAGAGCGTAGGTGATGCCCGGTTGGGCGAGTGTCCATGCAATCACTGTCTGTGCGATTGAGATGTCATGGGCTTTAGCGACTGGCTCGATCTCTTTGGTGAAGTTCTGGATTTTGATGCGGTTCTCGACACTGAAGCGCGGGTTCTTAAGGCGCTGGTCATCCCCCTCGAACACACGATCCGGTCCGACTTTGCCTGAGAGCAAGCCGAGTGCGAGCGAGGAGTAGCTGAGCGTTGCCACGTCATGCTGTTTGCAGAGTGGCAGCAGGGTTTGCTCTATACCTCTGTCGAGCATGGAATAGCATTCCTGAATGGCGTCCAGCTGCCCAGCGGCAACATACTCCTGCAGATCCTCAGGCGACGCGTTGGAGATGCCGATTGCACGGATCTTGCCTTGCTGTTTAAGGGTGAGCAGAGCGTCCATTGTCTCGGCAATTGGCGTTGTGCTGTCCTGCCAGTGGGTGATGAACAGGTCGATATAGTCTGTCTGCAAGCGGCGCAGGCTTTGTTCTGCTTCGTAGATGATGGAATCCTTGCCCAGATAGCGGTAAACGGGCTTGCCTTCCTCATCAAAGAAATGAGTGCCTTTGTCTGTATGCCAGACGAGGCCGCATTTGGTCGCCAGCACCACTTCATCCCGGCGGCCTTTGATGGCTTCGCCGACGAGCTTTTCAGAACGCCCCAGACCGTAAGCCGGTGCAGTATCGATCAGGCTGACACCTGCATCCAGTGAGGCGCGCACTGCATCGATGGAGGCTTTGTCATCACCACCTCCCCACATCCAGCCGCCCATGGCCCAGGTGCCAAGGCCGATGACGGAGGCATCGATGCCGGACTTGCCCATCGCGCGCAGTTCCATTTTGCTCTTTGTTGCTAAAGTGGTCATTTCTCGGCCTCGTTCATTGTCTGCAAAACTGTGCGACAGGTGTTTTCGTCTGTCACCAGAGCGTTGATGTAGTCGCCTTTCAGGATTGTGCGGATCGGCAGCACCTTTTGCTTTCCTGCTGCAACGCCAATGGTGAAAGGTATTTTTCTGAGTTCATCCAGTGTCAGGCTCACCAGCTGGTCATTCAGGGCATAACCGCAGGCCTGACCGCCTTCTTCAATAAGGTGAGCGAGCAACTCGCCAGTGGCACCGCTTTGCAAAATGGCTTTGCGATCTGCCTGACTGGTCGGGTGCAGGCTGTAGTAGCTGGAGTCTTTGGTCAGAATTGAGCCGATGCCAACGACTGCGATTGTTGCTCTACGCGCCATTTCCAGAACGAACTCGTTTTGACGCATTTCCTTAAGCATATCGCGCTGCTGCGTGCTTTCGGCGAAGATTGGAGCATGCAGCTGGTAGCTACGCCCGCCCAGCGCCTCTGCCATTTGGGCGGTGACGTGGTTCACATCGATAAAGTGATTGCCCTGTAAGCAGCCGGTGGCTGGAACCACGACCACATTGTAGGTTTTCTCTGGCTTCAGCGCGGCAACAAAGGCAGACATGCTCTTGCCGCCGGAGACTGTGACGATATCGCCGTCCTTGAGTTTTGAAAGGAACAGCTTGGCTGCGGCTTCGGCAACGGATGCAAGGTTGACGTCGTCCTGCTCTGAGATTGTTGCCGCGACAACGGCGTTGTCCAGCCCGCCGAGGCTTGCGATTTCGTGCTCCAGATCGAACAGGGAGCGAAAGGGAGAGCGGATCTGAATGTCCACCATGCCCATTGTGCGGCCCTGTTTGATCATACGGTTGACCTTGGGGTGCGAGACACCAATCAGCTTGGCAATCTCGGCCTGGCTCTTGCCCTCGATGAAGTGCATGACGAGGACTTTGTAGATTTGCCGTGTGGCGTCCAGTTCGCTCTGATCTATCTTTGTCAGCATAGCTACCTCACGCGCGCTTCTTGTGAAGGATATGATCAAGCGCGACTGCCACCAGCAGAATGCAGCCACGGATCAAGTCCTGCCAATAGACAGATACGTCCAGCAAGATGAGGGAGCTTGAGACCACGGAGAGCAGGACCACGCCAAGGATTGCGCCGAGGATGGTGCCGGAGCCACCATTGAGGCTGGCACCGCCAATGACGGCTGCTGCGATGATGTTGAGCTCCATGCCGACGCCGAAGTTTGGGGTGGCGGCTCCAAAACGCGCCATGTAGATGACACCGGCAACGCCTGCGAGAGTGGCACACAGGACGGTGACCCAGAACTTCACCTTGTCCGTACAGATGCCGGAGTAAGCGGCGGCTTTCTCATTGGAGCCGGTGTAGAACACCTTGCGGAACAGAGTGGCCTTACGGAGCAGGATGTCGAAGGCCAGCACGATGGCGAAGAAGATGAGGATCACCACCGGGATGCCTGAAACCGTGCCCTGCCCGAGGAACTTAAATTCCGCTGGGAGTGTGTAAAGTGACAGCGGGGTGCCCTGAGTGATGACCAGACAGATACCGCGCACGATCACCATGAAGGCCAGTGAGGCTATGAAGTGATGGAGGCCTATCTTGGTCACACACAGGCCCATGAGCATGCCGATGCCTGCGCAGAGGACAACGGCAACACCGCTTGCCAGCCATGGATCCATCCCCATCAGAAACAGCTTGCCACCAACAACCATTGCAAAGCAGACGACCGAACCGACAGAAAGGTCAATGCCGCCGACAATGAGTAGGATTGTCATACCGACAACCACAATGCCTTCTACGGAGAAGGAGAGCAGCATGGCTTTGATGTTGGTCCAGGTGAGGAAGTAGGGCGAGGCGAAGCTCATCACGATACAAAGTGTGATGATGATAGCGAGAAGACCCGCTTCACGCATGTTCTTGAAGTGTCCGAGCCGGAGCGCTGGGCTTTTGAGTACCTGCTGCTCACCTGCTGTTGTTGCTGTCTCTGTCATACTTAAATCTTTCAATTAACTGGCGAATGGGGATCAGGCGGCGGTTTTGCTAGCGTGCAGGCCAGACGCCAGTTCCATGATGCGTTCTTCGGTCATTTCATCTGGGCCAACTTCACCGCTGAGCTCGCCTTCGCAGATCGCAAGAATGCGGTCACACAGGCCAATCAGCTCGGGAAGTTCGGAGGAGACGACCACGAGGCCGATGCCTTCCACTGCCAGTCTGCGGAGCAGGGCGTGGATCTCTACTTTTGCGCCCACATCAATGCCTCGTGTGGGTTCATCCATGAGGATGATTTTCGGGTTTACCGAGAGCATCTTGGCAATGGCCACTTTCTGCTGGTTTCCGCCACTGAGGGAGGAAACCGGCAGGTCTAATCCGCCATGTTTGAGATTGAGGCGTTCGCCCAGTGTCTTCGCCTGCTCCAGCTCTGCCTTGCGGTCCAAAACGCCTATTGCAGTTGAGACCTGATCTACGTCCAGAGCCGAAACGTTCTGTGCGATCGAAAGATCGAGGAAGACCCCCTCTCCTTTGCGGTCTTCGGAGAGGTAGACAATGCCTTTTTTGATGCTCTCCTGATAGGAGTTAATGCGGAAGGTTTCACCGCCCAGCTCCACCACTCCAGAGTCGTGATGATAAAGGCCGCAGATGCCTTGCAGGATTTCGCTTCTACCGGAGCCAATCAGACCGCCGATGCCGAGGATTTCGCCGGGGCGCAGGTCAAAACTGATGTTTCGGAAGCGCTCTGGGTCGGTCAGGTCTTTCACTCGTAGCAAAGGCGTTGCGGTGATATCGATATTTTCGGCCTTGGGTGGGTAAAGATCACCCAGATCACGGCCTACCAGTTTGCCGATCAGATCATCCGGGGTGATATCAGCCACATTGTCGGTGCAGATATACTTGCCATCGCGCAGGACGGTTACCCGATCGCACTGCTCGAAGATTTCTGCCATGCGGTGGCTGATGTAGATGATGCTGATGCCATCTTCTTTCAGCTTCTGCATGATTTTGAAGAGAGCGACGGCTTCCGTTTCCGTCAGCGCTGCAGTCGGCTCGTCGAGGATGAGAATTTCGCAGTCCAAAGTCAGCGCCTTGGCAATCTCCACGATCTGCTGGTTGGAAATGGAGATCTTCTCCACGTTTACAGCTGGATCAATCGGGGACAAGCGCGCGAGGATTTCAGCGGCTTTCTTCTTCAAACCAGCGTAATCCATAAAGAGCGAGCGGCGGGCGTTTGTGGCTGCCATGAAGATGTTTTCGGCAACGGACACATCTGGACACAACGCAATTTCCTGATGGACCAGCCCAATGCCGCGCTTTTGCGCATCAGCGGGACCATCAATGGTGACAGTTTCTCCGCGCAGGATGATCTCGCCGTCGCTGGGCTGCAGGATGCCATCAATGATGTTCATCATGGTGGACTTGCCTGCTCCGTTTTCACCTGCAAGGGCGTGGATTTCACCCTTACGCAGTTCAAACGAGACGCCTTGCAACGCTTTGACCGCTCCGAATGATTTGCTGATGTTGCGCAGTTCCAGAATTGGCTGCTCGCTCATATTCCCCTCCCCGATCCAGCTCTGTTGTTGAACTGGTGTGAAGCCTCACACTCCGGTATCGCAATGAGCGTGAGGCTTCATATTCAGGCTTACTCGTTGATGCCTTTGGTGCCGCGACGCTTCAGGTACTTGTCCCAGTAGAAGTCATCAGCATTAGCGGCTGTCACAATGGAGAAGCCGTTGTCGAGGTAAGGCACACCCATTGGGTTGAAGCCTGCGGACTTGTAATCATTCATCGGATCGATGAGGTCACTATGGTTTGCGAGCCACAGCATCATGAAGCCCATGTAACCCTGAACGCCCTGGTTCGGGTTCACTGCACCAAACACTTCACCTGCTTTGATCAGGTCCAGCATCTTCGCGTTCACATCAGCATGCATGATCTTGATCTTGCCGCCGAGCTCTTTGGCCGCCTGAGCAGCACCCAGAGCAGAGTTTGCTTCTGGCATAAAGATCGCGCCAAGGTCAGGGTGGGCCTGCGCCATGGACTGCACGGCGTTGTAGGCCTTGGTTGGGTCCTGATTGGAAGCTGCGCGAGAGGCGAGCTTCATGTCAGGCCACTTTTCGTCCATGCGAGCGATGAAGCTTTTTACGCGGATGTCATGATTGTCCTGGCCCGGATTTTCCAAAACAGCGTATTTGCCTTTACCGCCCATTGCCTCAGCAACTGCATCAGCAGCGTACTTGCCTTCGCTGACGTTGTTTGAGGTGATGTAGGAAACACGCTTTGAGTTTGGAGAGTCCGCAGCAAACGTCACAACCGGAATTCCCATTTCCGTTGCGCGGTTGATTGGCTCGATGAATGGGTCAGAGTTCATTGGGTGCAGCAGAATGCCTGCTGGCTGCTTTGCCAAGGCCTGCTCAAAGCTGGCGAGCTGTTTGTTGACGTCATATTCCGGTGTGCCGGTGTAGACGGTTTTACAGCCCATCTGCTGTGCCGCCTGCTTGAACATTTCATAAACCGGGAACCAGTATTCAACACCGGAAACCATCACGTTCATGACGTAGGTTTCGCCTTCTTCACACTGGAATGGATTGTCCTGTCCTGCGGTTGCTGGTGCTGTTGCCCCAAGAACAGCAGCCAGACCAAGTCCGGCAATAAACTTTTTCATATTCCCCTCCCAAAAGGTAGAAAGCTAAATGCATAGCCGTCTAAATGATTAGTATTCCGCACCAGACCAGAATAATCAGGACCAGTTCCTCCAGCGGAACGCGAACAAAAATCAGTTCGTGAAGAAAAAATGGCGAAGACAATCAAGAGGGTCAACATATTTCCAGCAGTGAAATATATTTCTTATCTAATCGTCGATAATTTATTAGAAGAATACTGCTCATCTATTATTAGAGACAACTATGCATTGAGAATGATTTTATCTTGATGCGTAGTGCACGTTACTTATTGAAATGAATAAGGAATTTTATCTGTAATATCACGTAGAGCTCGGAGATAAAGAGCGCCGTACAGATGCACAATTTTGAGGTGAGGTTTGTGCCTCTGCACCTCAAGCTGAGGAGGTGCAGAGAGTCTAACTGAAAGCCAAACCAGAGCTGATCAGCCTCGGAGTGGTTAGGCGGGTTCGGTGATTTTTTGTTTTGTGTAGTCGGAGAGGTGATTCACGAAGGTGCCTAGATCGCGCTGGAGATTGTCGAAGTTTGGGTATTTTTCAAGCGTCACTTCGCTCATGTAGAGGCCGCGGCTGACTTCGATCTGGAGTGAGTGCCAGCCCTGTTGGGGGCGGCCTGTGTGAATGACCAGCTCTGCACCTTTGTATGGATCGTTGATCTTCACTTCATAGCCGAGGCTGAGCAGAATATCTTTCGCCGTGTTGATGTACTCAGGATCACATGTTGCGCCTTCGCGATCGCTCAAGGTGATATCGGGTCGCTTCTCGCCTGCTCCGGTTTCATGCATCACCGTAGAGACTGCCTGCATGCTGTGGCAATCCAGATGATAGGCCACGCCGAAACGAGCGTGGGCTTGTTCCATGAGGCGGGTTAGGGCGTCATAGTAGGGCGTGTAATAGGCGTCAATGCGGTTTTCGATCTCTGCTGCCGTTAGGTCTCGGTCGTAAAGAGGGCCACTGCTGGGAGGCGCTTCTGTCCAGATGAGGCCTTTGCCCAGATCACTGCGGAAATCCGGCTTTGCTTCCCGGGTCCAGCCTTTGATGATGGCTGGATCAATGTTGTCCGCACGACGGTTGGGGTCGATGTAGATGCGTGGAAACAGAGCCTCGAGGTAAACACCGCCGGTTTCAGCGGCTTTTTCGAAGAGTTCGTGGACGTATCTGTCTTCTGCGCATTTGTAGCGGCTGGCTGGGACGCATGGGCGGAAGTCAGCTGGATAGATCTCTCCGGAATGAGGAGAATCCACCACCAGAGGATTTGTCAGCTCCGTAGGGCGATGGATTTTCAGCACATTTTCAATGGATTGGGGCAATGTATCTCTCTCAAATAGCTTGGGGATGCGCGTCAGCCGTCGTTCAGGTGACAGGCAGAGACATGGCCGGGAGCAATTTCCCTCAGGGCCGGTTGTCTCTCAGCGCAGCGTTTGGTGGCAAATGGGCAGCGTGGATGAAAATGACATCCGCTTGGTGGTGCCAAGGGCGATGGGATCTCGCCTTTTATTGGTTCATACACCTGCTTGCGGGCATCAATGCGCGGGACTTCGTGCAGCAGGGCCTGCGTGTACGGGTGGTTGGGTTTGGCGAAGAGTTCATCTGTTTTCGCGATCTCAACCACACGGCCCAGATACATGATCACAACACGATCCGAGAGGTGCTCCACAACGCCGAGATCATGACTGATGAACAGGTAGGTGAGGCCAAGCTGCGCGCGCAAGTCCATGAAAAGATTGATGACTTGCGCCTGAATGGATACATCCAGCGCTGCGATGGACTCGTCACATACAAGGAACTCCGGGTTTACCGCCAAGGCACGGGCGATGCCGATGCGTTGGCGCTGTCCGCCGGAGAACTGGTGCGGGTAGCGGGTTTTGAAGTCCGGATCGAGCCCTACACGTAGGAGCATCTGGTCTACATAGTCAGACAGCTCTGTTTTTGAGACAAGGCCATGGACACGAGGCGCTTCGCCAATGATGTCACTCACCCGTTTGCGTGGATTGAGGGAGGACATGGGGTCCTGAAAGATCATCTGCACCTTGAGCTGAGCATTTTTGGCATCGGCTCCAGAGAGTTGTTTGACGTTGTCTCCGTGAAAATGAACGGTGCCATCACTGGCTTCATGAATGCCTGCCACGACACGGCCCAGCGTGGATTTTCCGCAACCGCTTTCGCCCACAAGGCCAACCACTTCACCCGGTGCGATGCTGAGCGAGACATCATCGACTGCGTGAACCACTTGCTCCTTGAGGTTGGAGCCGAAGAAGCGGAGTGTTTTTTCGGCAAGGTCCAGCTTTTTGGTGAAGCGTTTTGAGACACCTTGCAGCTCGATAACTGGTGTTTCCAGAAGCGTCATGCCATTTCCTCCTGCTTTACAGGATGGAAGCAACGCACGTGCCTTTCCTCTCCCAATTGCGTGATCTCCGGTGCTGCGACCAGACAATCGCTCTGCTTTGCCGGACAGCGGCTGGCGAAGGCGCAGCCTGCGGGCAGATTGAGCAGAGACGGCGTCATACCGGGGATCTGGTAGAGCTTTGCTCCGCGTTTATTGCGGCTCGGAACGGATTCAATCAGGCCCTTGGTGTAAGGGTGCAGTGGGGCATCCAGCACTTCATCAATGCTGCCCTGCTCTACAATCCGCCCAGCGTACATAACTGCGATCCTATCCGCCAAACCACTGATGACCGCCAGATCATGCGTGACCCAGATGAGGGACATGCCGGTTTCGGAACACAGCTTGCGGACTTCGTAGAGGATTTGCGCCTGAATGGTGACATCGAGCGCGGTTGTCGGTTCATCGGCGATGATCAAATCCGGCTCGTGCAACAGTGCAATGGCGATAGCAACGCGCTGGCGCATGCCACCGGAGAACTGGTGCGGGTAAGATGTGAGGCGTTCATCAGGTGAGGCGATGCCGACGCGGACGAGCGCTTCGCGGCAGCGTTCTCTGGCTGCTTGTTTGGAGATGTCCTCATGGGCCTGAATGGCTTCAATCATCTGCGTGTCGATGCGCAGGACTGGGTTGAGGGTCATCATGGGGTCCTGAAAGATCATCGCGATCTTCTTGCCCCGCAGCTCGCGCCACTGCTTTTCGTCTTTTCTGGCAAGATCATCCCCATTGAGGAGGATCGAGCCGCCGACCACCCTGCCCGGTTCATCCACCAGACCGATCAACGAGAAGCCGGTGACAGTTTTGCCGGAGCCACTTTCGCCGACGAGGCCAAGGATTTCGCCGGAGTTGACTGAAAAGCTGACGTCATCAACGGCTTTGACCACACCTGCTTTGGTGAAGAAGTGGGTTTTGAGGTTTTTGACTGTGAGTGTGTTTGGCGTGTTCATTGTTGTCCTCACTTCCTCAGTCGCGGGTTGAGGACATCGCGCAGCTGATCTCCCACCAGATTGATGGAAACCACGGTGACGAGCAGGGCTATGCCGGGGAAGAATGAGATCCAGTATTTGCCGCTGATCACATACTCAAATCCATTGGCGATGAGCAGGCCGAGGGATGGTTCTGTCTGCGGCAGGCCAACGCCGAGGAATGACAGAGTGGCTTCCAGCGCAATGGCGTGGGCGGTCTGTACGGTTCCCACTACGATGAGTGGTGGCAGGCAGTTGGGCATGATGTGTAGGAAGAGCACGCGGGCATGACTGAGGCCAAGACAGGTGACTGCCTCCACGTATTCCTTGCCGCGCTCGACCAGAGCTGTTCCCCTCACCGTTCGGGCGTAATAGGCCCATTGCGCGACGACCAGAGCGAGGATGATTTTGTCGACGCCCTTGCCCAGCAAAGCCAGCAACATCAGAGCAACCAGTGAGGCCGGAAAAGAAAGCTGCAGGTCCACAATGCGCATGATGAAGGTTTCGGTGCGACCTCCGGCATAGGCTGCAATCAAGCCGACGGACATGCCGATGATGAGTGCAATGATGCCGCTGGTGACACCTACAGAGAGCGAGATGCGCAGGCCGTAGAGGATGGCGGAGAAGAGATCGCGCCCTGCCCCGTCTGTGCCCAGCCAGAAGGTGTAGCCGTCAAAGCTTTCAGCACCGGGTTCCATGCGCGCATCCAGCACACTGACTTGCGCCAGATCGTATGGGTTTTGCGGGGTGATCCATGGCGCGAAGAGGGCTGCAGCGATGATTATGAAGAGGAGAAGCGCTGCGACGACAGCGACTTTGCTTTCAACAAACTCTGAAAGAAAGCGGCCCATAGGCGTTTCGCCTGAAAAAAGCTTCTTTCGCGGTGGTTTGAGGCTTGTTTCTATGGTCATGGTCGCCCCTTAGCTTGTCGCATCCTGAAGCCGCACGCGCGGGTCCAAAATGGAATAGAGGATGTCAACAATCAGGTTGATGACGACGAAGAGCACCACGATGATCATCAGATAAGCCACGATGATTGGCCGATCGAGCTGCTGAATGGCATCGATGAGCAGCTTGCCCATGCCGGGCCACGCGAAGATGGTTTCTGTCACCACTGAGAAAGCGATG
This sequence comes from Pseudovibrio sp. SCP20, assembly GCF_057774105.1. Taxonomy (NCBI): domain Bacteria; kingdom Pseudomonadati; phylum Pseudomonadota; class Alphaproteobacteria; order Hyphomicrobiales; family Stappiaceae; genus Pseudovibrio; species Pseudovibrio sp. SCP20. The sequence continues at coordinate 440,617 of NZ_JBYMDH010000002.1, forward strand.
AGGGAACCAAACTCAAGGCCGAGGACGGTGACCACCGGGATCATGATGTTCTTGAACAGGTGCACCATGACAATACGGTTGGCGGACAGACCTTTTGCACGGGCGAACTTGATGAAGTCCATGTGCATGACTTCCCTCACCCCTGCCCGCGTCAGGCGGATGACCAGAGAGATCTTCAGGAGCGCGAGGTTTATTGCGGGAAGGACGATGTGTGAGAAGCCATCGGCTGTAAGGAACGACACCTGCAAACCGAGAACTGAGATAGTCTCTCCGCGTCCTGTGGCGGGCACCCAGTCGAGCATCACAGCGAAGAGCATGATCATCATGATACCGACCCAGAATGTAGGCAGCGAAAAGCCCAGAATTGAGCCGCTCATGATGAGGCGTGAAGAAATGGCGTTGGGGCGTAGGCCTGCGTAAAGGCCCAGCGGGATGCCGATGACAATCGCCATGAGGAGTGCCATGAAGGCGAGCTCCAGCGTGGCAGGCATACGTTCTATGATGAGTTTCAGGGCTGACTCACCAAAAACAAAGGAGGTGCCTAAGTCTCCCTTAAACGCGTTGCTGACAAAAACCATGTATTGCTGCCACACAGGCTTATCGAGGCCGAAGTCGCGGATAACGCGCTCAATCTCGGCTTGATCCGCATCCGGTGCGACCAGCATATCGATGGGATCACCCACCACATTCACGCCAAAGAACACAATGACGGACATAGCAATCATGACTATGCCACTTTGCATCAGGCGTCTGAGAATGAAGACAGACATGTCTCTAAATCTTTCGCAGGTAAAGCCAACCCATTGAAATTACAGGGGTGTCGATCTGGCTTCAGATAAGAAAAAGGCCGGCATGGAACCTACGCCGGCCTTTTGATTGCGTGCGATTACTCAGCGGATACGCCCCAGGACAGGGTGTATTCATCCGTGCGCGGCAGATACTGGAGGCCCTTGCGGGTCGCCCAAGTGTTCACCTGATAGTGCAGCGGAATGATCGCCTGATCGTTGATGGCAATCTCGGTTGCTTTGGCCAACAGATCCTGACGCTTTTCATCATCAACGGTTGCCAAAGCTTCCTCAATCATGGCGTCTACTTCAGCATTGGAATAGCGGCCACGGTTGGAAGAGCCGAAGCCCTTGTCCTTGTCGTAGGTATGGATGAGAGAGCGCAGCGGAGATGATGCTTCACCGGAGCCAGCGCCCCATCCTACGAGAACCATTGAGAATTCTGGCGTGTTGTTTGGACCGCCACGAGATGCGCGTTTGAAGTAAACAGAACGCGGCATGGTTTCTACATCGGTTTTGATGCCGACGCGGTTGAGCATCTGTGCGATGGCTTCCACGATCTTGGCATCGTTGATGTAGCGGTCATTCGGGCCATGAATGCGCAGCTCAAAGCCATCCCCAACACCTGCAGCGGCCAGAAGCTCCTTCGCACCCTTTGCATCGTACTCAACCGGCTTCAGGTTTTCGCTGACGCCAAAGAAGCCATCTGGCAGAAGCTGGCCTGCTTTGACAGCAACACCTTCCATCACACGCTCAACAATCAGATCACGGCTGATGGCCTTAGAGATCGCTTCGCGAACACGCTGATCTTTCAGCGGATTTTTGATGGCTCCGCCGCCCATGCCTTTTACGAATGGGCTGTCATCACGATCATGATCCAGATGCAGGTAGATGACGCGGTTGGATGGACCTTGCCACAAGGAGACCTTATCGTTGCCGCTCAGCACTTCAATGTCTGTTGTTGGGACACCGTTGATCAGGTCAACATCACCCGCCAGCAAAGCGGCCACGCGAGATGGGCCGGACTTGATTGGCTTGAAGGTTACCTTGTCCCACTTCGGCTTTGCGCCCCAGTAGTCAGCATTTGCTTCCAGCACAATGCGGTCGCCCGGCACATACTCAGCAAACTTATATGGGCCTGAACCGACTGTCGCTGTACCCGCGTTGTACATCTCGGTTGTTGCATCGGTTCCTGCTTCTACAGAGATGATGCTGACCGTAGAGATATCATTTGGAACAAGCGGATAAGGCTTTTCGGTCGTGATATGGATTGTGTAATCATCAATCTTTTTGACCGTTTTGCCTTTGGTGTATGTGGCGAAACTGGATGGTGAGTTTGGCACATTTGGTGCGCGCTCAAACGAGAACACCACATCATCCGCATTGAACGGATTGCCATCATGGAACACCACGCCTTCACGCAGTTTCAACTCCCATGTGGTGGCGTTAATTGGCTTCCAGCTGGTTGCCAAACCGGGCTGTAGCTGCTGTTTCTCGTTTTGGTGAATAAGGCGGTCAAACATATGATAGGCGATCATATTGTTCGGGCCCAGATTGTGGTAGTGCGGGTCAATCGCGCTTGGCTCTGAAGACAAGCCGATGGTCAGATCTTCAGCCGAAGCCACTCCACCCATAAGCAACATGGCACTTGCTGTTCCAGCGAGCCATTTCTGCAGCTTAATCATTGCTGCTCTCCCCTCGAAATTATCGTTCCCTCTGGCGATTAAAATTCATTCGCCCAGTAACAATGCCGCTGCTTCTTTATTGGATGTGTCTTCACCACAAGGGCAAATCACCGGTAGAGCTTCGCGGTTGACTTAAACCGTAGTATGTGTTTTCAACATTGTCATTCAAAAATTTATAATCAAAACGCATAGAACTATGTCCGATACCCCTACCCGTCCACGCTTGAGCCTTCGAGAGTTTGAAGTTTTACGCGCTGTTATCAGTGTTCGGAAAACAACTGCAGCCGCTGCCCGCCTTGGTATTTCGCAGCCAGCCGTAAGCCGTGCGATCAAGCATCTGGAAGAGCGACTGGGCAAAACACTGTTTAATCGTGACAGCGGACGACTGGTGCCGACCTCTGATGCGCTGGCGCTGAATGAGAAGCTTGAGCCGGTGTTTGAGATGCTGGCAGGGATTGAGAACGAGACCTTTGTTTCTCAACACAGCAGCAAGCCGCTGCGTCTTGCAGCTCCCCCGACAATCTCACATCGCTTCCTGCTTGGTGTGATTGCGGAGTTCATCAAGGCTTATCCGGGGCAGAAGGTAGAGCTGGAAATTGGGACATCCTCTGATGTGCGCAATCATGTGGCTGAAGGGCATGCAGACCTAGGGATTACGGATGGGCTTTCCAAGCATGCAGGACTAACGTTGGAGCCACTGCGATCAGCCATTGCGCATGCGGTTTTGCATCGCGACCATCCCCTTGCCAGCAAAGCGTTCATTGAGCCCGAAGATTTCGACGGACAGGATTTCGTCGCCCTCACCCGCCGGTTCCCGGTGCGCGCTATTTTGGAGCGCATGTTTGCGGAACGGGGAATTCGGCCTAATATTGTTGCCGAATCTTCTACCGCCGTCTCCGTGAGTGAGCTGGTGCATGCAGGTGTTGGTGTCAGCGTCCTCAACCCGTTTCCTGTGGCGCGAAACCATCCAGAAACGCTGGTTTTTCTACCGTTTAAGCCGCGTATTTCCTACCTCAACGCCTTCATATTGCCTGCAACGACACCCAGCACTCCAATCGCCAGAAAATTCATTGAGTTCACGCGCGCCTTCGAGATTGAGGACCCATATTCAACACCGGCCTAAATGCGTTTTGGGGCTGGTGTGACCTATACTTTTCAAGGACCATTGCCATGATTATTGAAAGTACAGCTTACCCTATCGAAATCGATTTTCCCGATATCCTGCCCTACAAAGTCGGTAATACCGGCGTGGACTGGATCACTACATTCGACTCCGGCGCCGCCGGGCCACATGTGATGATTTCTGCACTGGTGCATGGCAACGAGCCATGTGGCGCCGTTGCTCTAGACTGGCTGTTTAAGCAGGAAGTTCGCCCTGTGCGCGGCAAACTGAGCTTCGCTTTCATGAACGTGGCAGCCTATAACGCCTTTGACCGCAATAACCCAACCGCATCGCGCTATCTGGATCAGGATTTCAACCGCGTCTGGCAATCAGCCTCACTGGATGGCCCGGAGGTAACACGCGAACTGGAACGGGCGCGCGAGGTTCGCCCTGTTGTTGAGAGTGTTGATTATCTGCTGGATCTGCACAGCATGCAGCATAAAAACCCACCTTTGATGCTGGCGGGAGATCAGGAAAAAGGACGATCGCTCGCCAAACAAGTTGCTGATCCTGAATGGATTATTTGCGACTCCGGTCATGCAGAAGGCAAGCGGTTGCGTGATTATAACGGGTTCTCTGAGGCCTCCAGCCCAAAAGCTGCATTGCTGCTGGAAGCTGGACAACATTGGGAAGCAGCAGCAGGCCCTCGCGCGATTGCAGCAAGCATCCGTTTTCTGCGAGCAACAGAGTGCGTACCAACTGACTTTGGTGAGGCATTTTTAGAAGGACAGCCGCCATTGGTGCCGCAAAAAACCATAGAAATCGTCGCGCCTGTTACGGTTCAGAATGAAAACTTCCGCTTCAACGAAGATTACCGCGGAATGGAAGTCATCGCAAAGCAAGGCACGGTGCTTGCGATGGATGGAGACACACCTGTTGTAACACCACACGACAACTGCGTTCTGATTATGCCAAGCCGACGCCTACAAGTTGGGAAAACGGCGGTACGTTTGGGTAAGCTTTTGGATTAGAACAGGTTTGGACTGGGGCACCGCCCCAGCTTATTTGACTTAAGCGTTCAGTTCTGCAGTTTCTGAGCAAATGTTCTTCAAGCTTTTCCATTGCCATTCAGGCAGCACTGGGTCTTTCTTGGCATCCGGATTGACGGCCTGATTGAGCGTGTCGACACGCTCTTTCGTTGGCGGGTGGCTGGAGAGGAAACCTAAAGCTTCTGTCAGGGCATTGTCGTGTTCATGCTCTTTCGAGATTTTTTCCAGGAAGCTCGCCAATCCTGTCGGATCAACGCCTGCATTTTCCAGCATCTGAACCGCGAATAAGTCTGCCTCACGTTCCATATCTCTGGAGTAAGAACTGTCGAGCATCGCTTCACCCACACTGGCGACAATACTGCCGCCGGTGAAGTCTCCGATGAACATGGAGAAGACAATACCGGTTCCAGCCACGTTGATGAGCTGCTGCATGGAATGACGGTATTTGACGTGGCCTAGCTCGTGCGCCAGCACTGCAGCAAGTTCGTCTGGACTATCAACCACTTCAAGCGTCTTGGAGAGGATGGTGATCCGGCCTCCGGGCAGCGCGAAGGCGTTGGGTATCTTGCTCTCAACAACAGTCATTACCGGATCAAATGGCAGGTCCATGCCGTTTGTGAGACGCTTTGCCATTTGCTCCAGCGCGGCTTGTCCTGAGGAAGCTTTACAGATCTTCTCTTCACTGAACGCGGGGATCAGTGTCTCTTCCACGTTCTTGCCGAGCTTTTCTTCCCAGGATTTGGGGACGTTATGGACGGCGTACTTGGAGAAGGCAGGCAAGAAGTAGATCAACGCCACCGCAATCAAAGCTATAGAGGCCAGACTGCCGAAGACTATTTTCTTGGTGTTCTCTCGCTTTGGAAGACCTGCCACCAGGCGGATTTTGCGCTCAACGGTTTTAGCGAGTTCGTCTTCAGTGATCTTGATGTAAGCGGTGCTACGGGGAGAGTTTTGCTCTACCAGCATAACCTTTGGAGAGGTCCAGTCGCAGAGCAGTTTCGCTGCAGACCAGCGCACGTACTCCTGATCACCAGCTAAATCTGTGAGGACCATTTCATCATAGTCGAACCAGATCTGGCAACTGCGGACAGCTGCGGATGTACCGTCGAAAAACTCTGCAGTTCCAAGCAATTGCTTCATGGTCAAACCACTTCAAACCCAGCATCGAGCGTATCAGCGAGCCCCATACCAACTGCGTTCTCCAGATCACCAGAGGCGATGGCATCTTTAACGCTGTGGGCATTAAACACAACAATGCTGCTCATCTTCCACTCAAACATCATGACCTGCAACACCATCATGTTCGCGAAGAGGAGAACACCGTAGTAGAGAGCAAAAACTGGCAGGAACGTGATGCTAAACATGGAGCTCTGGATGTTTTCCAGCCCTTGTCCTGCATTCATTGTCGCAAAGCCGATTGCCAGTGCGCTTGCTATTGCACCAACAATTGAGACACCCACACCGACGATCACACCGTGGATGATGTAAGCGCCGTAAAACTTGGAAGCGCCAATGTTACTCTCAAAACTGGAATCGCCGATCTTTGTTGAACGGACCTGAAGTCGGAAGATATCTGCCGCAATGTATGGCCACGTGAAAAATGTCAGAAACGGCGCGACGAGGGCAGCTATAATGACGGAAGGACCAACGAGCGCGATCGGAATGAACAGGATAAATGCGATCGCATACGCGGGCAGCAGAGCGGTGAAGTATTCCTTTGGTGTTGCCGTGTAGCTAAAGCGTTGATTTCCAAAGTAACTTACTTCAGTGAGCATACGATCCAGCTTCGCCATCCGCCATGGCAGAGCAATACCCAGAGTAATGACAGAAAGGATCGTCCAGAACAGCCAGGCACCCACGTAGCGCCATGCGGAGCCTTGCATGTGGAAGCGGATGCCGCGCCAGCTGGTGCGGGTCAGAAGATATCTGCGGCGACGGAAGAGGGCGTATGGCGTGAGAAGGAAGCCAACGACGAACATGATGGCGAAACCAACAAGCGTAGCGATTGGACCCATGAATTGCAGGCCAAAGCCGAGTGCATAGAACGGAATCAGGATCGCCAATGCAATCAGGAAGCCGATAAACAGTTCTTTCCCTGTGCCATGGTAGCGAAGATGGTCACCTTCCACATGGGTTGCCGACCACAAAGAGCGACGCAGGCCTGTCATGGCCCAGAAACGGTAGATGCCCAAGGTGACGACCGTCAGAGCCACCCATTTGATGACACGGCCAAAGAATGAGCCCCCAGAGAAAAGGACATAACTGCGCTTGGTTTCAGGCGGAGTTGCTGCTGCAATATCAATTGTCATCACGCGATCCAAAATGAATTAAGAAAAACGTCTTTCTCTGTAGTTCCACTCGTCAAATTATGCAAACACGTGAAAGTTGAGTGAGCGGCATTTTTCTAATTGGGCACAAGGCCTGAAATACATGAGAAATTTTGATCTAACAAAACAGGCGCACCTTTGTGGGTGCGCCTGTTTGGAATCGATGATTTGGGTTTGTTTAGACGAAGCAGTCCATGATTTCTTGTTCGCGGATGATGCCGACGGGGCGGTCGCCGCGGAAGACTGCGATTGGGCCAGCGTGTTTGCGCTTCATTTCAATCACATCACGGATCATCTGTTTGGCAGTGCACCTCGGCATATCGTCAACGCTTACGATGATGTCTGCGCTTGCATCTGACAAATTGGTCATGATGTCTTCTGCGTGCAGAACGTTGAGCGGGTTCATGTGCGCTACAAATGACTCAACGTACTCATCAACCGGGTTCTTTACGATCTCCTGCGGCGTGCCGATCTGCACCACATGACCGCCTTCCATGATGGCGATGCGATTGCCGATTTTGGCGGCTTCGTCGAGGTCGTGGCTCACGAACACGATGGTTCTGTGCAGCTTTTCCTGGAGGTCCAGCAGCTCATCCTGCAAGTGACTGCGGATGAGGGGATCCAGTGCGGAGAATGGTTCGTCCATCAGCAGGATTGGCGCATCGGTGGCAAAGGCTCGGGCCAGACCAACACGCTGCTGCATACCGCCGGAAAGCTCATGCACGTATTTGTCGCCCCAACCGCCAAGACCGACGAGCTCCAACTGCTCTTCAACGCGTTCGAGACGTTGAGATTTCGGGATACCGGAGAGCTCCAGACCAAAGCCAACGTTGTCGCGCACGGTGCGCCATGGCAACAAGCCGAACTGCTGGAACACCATAGCAACGCGCTCGCGGCGCAGTTTGCGCAGACGTGCAGCAGAGCAGGTGGTTGGGTTGACCTGTTCGCCATCATCCGCCACCAAAATTTCACCGCGGCAAACCTTATTGAGGCCATTGATAGCGCGGAGCAGGGTGGATTTGCCGGAACCGGACAGGCCCATCAGAACGAGCAGTTCGCCCTGCTGGATATCAAAGGTCGCGTTGGCAACACCCACCAACTGGCCAGTTTCTTCCTGAATTTCTGCACGGGTTTTGCCAGCGTCAATCAGGGGCAGGGCCGCGTCTGGTTTGTCACCGAAGACGATGGACAGGTTTTTGAAGGAAACAACAGGATTGGTCATTACTTGCCGCCCTTATCTTCTGAGCTTTTGAAGAAGCGGTCCAGCACGATAGCGACCAGAACGATTGCAATGCCGACTTCAAACCCTTTTGCGATGTTCACTGTATTCAGTGCGCGCAGTGTTGGTACGCCGAGGCCATCCGCGCCAACAAGAGCTGCGATCACGACCATGGACAAGGACAACATGATGGTTTGTGTCAGGCCTGCCATGATGTTTGGCAGGGCGTATGGCAGTTCAATCTTGAAGAGCTTTTGCCAGTAGGTGGCACCAAAGGCTTCACCGGCTTCCAGCAGGTGCTTTGGAGTGGAAGCAACGCCGATCTGGGTCAGGCGGATTGACGCTGGCAAAGCGAAAACGACTGTTGAGATCAGACCCGGGACCACACCCAGACCAAACAAGATGAGGGCAGGGATCAGGTACACGAATGTCGGGATTGTCTGCATCAAGTCCAGCACAGGACGCACCCAGGAGAAGAATTTTGGGTGGTGTGCGGAGTAAACGCCGACAGGAATGCCGATCAACATACAAATGAATGTGGAGCTGAGGATCAGCGCCAGCGTTTCTGTGGTTTCATCCCAGTAGCCCTGATTGATGATGAGCAGCAGGCTCAGAGCAACAAACACGGAGAACATGACAGACCTTCTGACCACAAAGGCCAGACCGGTGGCAATAACGACAATGCCGAGCGGGTGAGGGGCTTGTAAAAGCCATAGTACACTGTCGATCAGCCATTCGATTGCAACGGAAATTGCATCGAAAAAGCCACTTGCGTTGTCAGTGAGCCAGTCAACGTACCACTTGGCCCATTTGCCAATGGGTAGTTTATGCTCTGTTAGCCACTCCACGGGAAACCTCAGATTTTGTTATTGTATATCAACGCGTTAACGTAATTCAAATCAATCGGGCGAGATGCAAAAAGCTTGATACCGACACACAGCTTGCCCCAGTTGCGCATTGACTATTCCGGTTGTCGGAAGGCTCCGGAAAAACGCGCTAAGAGGCGGAGTGCGAGTTTATCGCATCCGCCTCTCAAATTATGCTCGGTAATGACGCTTAGAGGCCGAACGCAGCCTTTGCAGCAGCCAAGCCGTCTTTACCGTCGAAGGTGGTTACGCCATTCAGCCATTTATCAAGAGACTCTGGGTTCTTCTTGATCCATGCCTTTGCAGCATCAGTTGGCTCTTCACCGTCGTTCAGGATCGCATTCATGATCTCATTTTCCATCTCAAGAGAGAAGGTGAGGTTCTGAAGGAACTTGCCCATGTTCGCGCACTCTGCAGAGTAGCCAGCGCGGGTGTTGGTGAGAACGTCTGCACCACCGAAGTTTGGACCGAAGAACTCATCACCACCGGTGAGGTACTTCAGTTCAAAGTTGGAGTTCATTGGGTGCGGAGCCCAACCTAGGAAGACGATGTCCTGATCCTTACGGGTCTTACGAGCGACCTGAGACAGCATGCCAGCTTCAGATGATTCGACGAGTTCGAATCCCTTCAGGCCGAATGCGTTTTTCTCGATCATATCAAGGATAAGACGGTTGCCGTCGTTGCCTGCTTCGATGCCGTAAATCTCGCCATCAAGGTCACCAGAGAATTTTGCGATGTCAGCAAAGTCCTTCAGACCCTTGTCGTAGGTATACTTAGGAACAGCCAAAGTATACTTGGCGCCAGTCAGGTTGGTTTGAACAGTATCAACGGTGCCAGCTTCACGATATTTCGCGATATCAGCTTCCATTGTTGGCATCCAGTTGCCAAGGAATACATCGATATCATTGTTTGCGAGAGACGCGTAAGTTACTGGCACGGAAAGTACTTTTACGTCTGTTTCGTAACCGATTGCATCCAGAACAGAAGTTGCTGTTGCGGTGGTTGCGGTGATGTCTGTCCAGCCCACGTCGGAGAAGCGTACGGTTTTACAGGCTTCCGCTTCTGCGGCGAGAGCTGACCCAGTGATCAGTAATAGTACTGAAGCAGAAGTAGAAAGTTTCTTTACCAGGCTACTAGCAACACTCATGTAAATCTCCCCAATTTCGGTATTTATTTAATAGAGCCGTAGAATTGTGTAGAAAACATGTCCCAAACACTCTTCAGCCGATAATTAAATTTTCAAATTCCTTCGTTCACCTAAGCTAATAAAGACCCGATGGACTAAAGGCAACCTCTCCACCAGATATTAATTACGATAAATCGGAGTGCAATACTTTTCAAAAGCTCCAAAATGTTCTAAGAACTATTTTTATTGATTGAACGTTCAATAAAAATAATCTTGGAGTGAGTGCGGCGCGCATGCCTAAAGTCGGAATGGAAGAGGAACGCAAAACCTCGATCATCATGGGGACGATCAAAGCGATCCATGAGAAGGGGTATGCTGCGACCACAATGGCGGATATCGCCAAGAATGCTGGTGTCTCAACAGGACTGCCGCATCACTATTTCGGCTCGAAAGCAGCTGTGTTCAACGCGACCATGAGCTTCCTGCTGAAGGATCTGAGCAAGCAATCACGAAGCCGCCTGCTGAAAGCCAAGACACCTGTGGAGCGGATCGATGCGATCATCCATACCAACTTCAGCGATGAGCAGTTTCAGCCTTCAGTCATCTCGGCCTGGTTTGCGTTTTACGTGGTGGCGCGCACCGAGCCTGCAACGCGTCGCTTGCTGCAAGTTTATCATCGGCGGCTGATTTCGAACCTCACCGCCGAGTACCATCGCGTTACGGATCGTCAGACGGCAATTACTGCGGCTGAGGGCACTGCTGCGATGATTGACGGGCTTTGGCTGCAATGCGTGTTGACGACTAGCCGACCTGACGGTTCACCAGCAACGATGCTGGTTCAGGACTACGTGAAGAAATGTTTCGACAGCTTTGAAACGACAGATACCCCACAATAAAAACTGGAATACGGCTTAAAGCCCAAGAGAATACAATGACTGCAGATTTCATTATTGTAGGCGCTGGCTCTGCTGGTTGCGCCCTGGCAAACCGTCTTTCTGATAATCCCCAAAACAAGGTGGTTTTGCTGGAGTTTGGCGGCACGGACATCGGTCCGTTCATCCAGATGCCTGCTGCTTTGTCCTATCCGATGAACATGTCCCGTTACGACTGGGGCTATGAGAGTGCGCCTGAGCCGCATCTGGACGGACGCCGGCTTGCGCTGCCACGTGGCAAGGTGATTGGCGGCTCTTCCTCCATCAACGGCATGGTGTATGTGCGCGGCAATGCCTGCGACTTTGATACCTGGGAAGAGATGGGCGCGAAAGGATGGGGCTATCAAGATGTCCTGCCTTACTTCGAACGCCTTGAAAATGCGACCTCTGGAGATGAAGGCTGGCGTGGCCGGTCTGGTCCGTTGCACGTTTCTCGCGGATCGCTGTGGAGCCCGCTTTACGAAGCCTTTGTGAAGGCTGGTGAAGAAGCTGGTTATGCGCGTACTGAGGACTACAACGGTTATCGCCAGGAAGGCTTTGGCGAGATGGAAATGACGGTGCATGATGGCCGTCGCTGGTCCGCTTCCAACGCCTATCTCTGGCCGATCAAAGGGCGTGAAAACCTTGAGATCATCTCCGGCGCACATGTGAACCGTGTCCTTATGGAAGGTAAGCGTGCTGTTGGTGTTGAGTACATGCGTGGTGGACAGCTGCATCAGCTGAAATGCACCCGCGAAGTGATTGTTTCTGCCTCTTCCATCAACTCTCCGAAGTTGCTGATGCATTCCGGCATTGGTGATGCGGTGGCTCTCTCTGCGCTGGGTATTGATGCGGTTGCTGACCGCAAGGGTGTTGGCGCGAACTTGCAGGACCATCTGGAGCTTTACATCCAGCAGGCCTGTACGCAGCCGATCACGCTTTACAAGCACTGGAACCTGCTCTCCAAAGGAGTCATCGGTGCACAGTGGCAGCTGATCAAGTCTGGTCTGGGCACTTCAAACCACTTTGAAACCTGCGGCTTTATTCGCTCCAAGGCGGGTGTGAAGTATCCTGACATTCAGTTCCACTTCCTCCCGTTTGCCGTTCGCTATGACGGACAGGCAGCTGCTGAAGGGCATGGCTATCAGGTTCATGTTGGCCCAATGCGCTCCAAGTCTCGCGGTGCAGTGACTTTGCAGTCTGCTGATCCGATGGAAAAGCCAAACGTGCTGTTCAACTACATGAGCCACGAAGAGGATTGGGAAGACTTCCGCGCTTGTATCCGCCTGACCCGTGAGCTCTTTGCGCAGCATGCGTTTGATCCGTTCCGCGGCAAAGAAATTCAGCCGGGCAGCGACGTTGAAACAGACGAACAGCTGAACGGGTTCATCAAGGAACACGTTGAAAGCGCGTTCCATCCGTGCGGCACCTGTAAAATGGGTGACGCAAATGACGAAACCGCTGTGGTTGACAGCGAATGTCGTGTGATTGGCGTTGACGGTTTGCGCGTTGCGGATAGCTCCATCTTCCCGCAGATTACGAACGGAAACCTCAACGCGCCTTCCATCATGGTTGGTGAGAAGGCAGCTGACCATATTCTTGGAAAAGGTATGCTTCCTGCCAGTGACAAGCAGGCGTGGGTACACCCGAACTGGCAGAACGAACAACGTTAAGTGTTGGATTAAGAAATGACGAAAACAGATACTCTGACAAATGCATCCCTGCGTGCGCAGCCTAGTGGGTCTCACTTCATCGGCGGCACTTACGTTGAAGATACGATGGGTGAAGAGATCCTGAGCCTTTACCCGGCAACGCAGGAGGTGATTGCGCGCGTTCATTCCGCAACACCGGCGATCATCACCAAAGCGGTCGCTTCTGCCCGCACCGGTTTTGCTATCTGGCGCTCTATGGCTCCAGCTGAGCGCTCCCGTGTTCTGCGCAAGGCTGCGGATTTGATGCGCGAGCGGAACCGCGAGCTTTCCGAGCTGGAAACCCTTGATACCGGCAAGCCACTGCAAGAAACACTGGTGGCCGACGCTGCTTCTGGTGCTGAAGCTCTGGAATACTTTGCGAGCGTTGCTGCGACTTCCAACGGCGAGCACATTGATCTAGGCGGTTCCTATGCGCTGACAAAGCGCGAGCCACTGGGCATCTGCCTTGGCATTGGCGCGTGGAACTATCCAATCCAGATTGCAGCATGGAAAGCAGCACCTGCTTTGGCTGCTGGTAACGCGATGATCTTCAAGCCATCTGAAGTGACCTGCCTATCTGCGTTGAAGCTTGCTGAGATCTTCCGTGAAGCTGGTTTGCCAGATGGTGTGTTTAACGTGGTGCAGGCGGACCGCGACGCAGCGGCTGCTCTCGTGGCGCATCCTGAAATCGCAAAGGTTTCCCTGACCGGTTCCGTGCCAACAGGTATGAAGGTTGCTGAAAAAGCAGCTTCTCAGCTGAAGCATATGAGCCTTGAACTTGGCGGCAAATCTCCGATCGTGATTTTTGAAGATAGCGACATCGACAATGCAGTTGCTGCGGCGATGAATGCTAACTTCTACTCCACCGGCCAGATCTGCTCCAACGGCACACGCGTGTTCGTGCATTCTTCCATCAAGGAAGAGTTCCTGAAGCGCCTGAAAGAGCGTACTGAGAAGATCCTGATCGGTGATCCGCTCAACGAAGACACGCAGCTTGGTCCGCTTGTTTCCAAAGCTCAGCTGGAAAAAGTGATGGATTATATCGCTATCGGCCAGAGCGAAGGTGCTGTGCTGTACGCTGGTGGTGGCCGTCCGCAGGTGGATGGTCTGGGCCGCGGCCTGTTTGTGGAGCCAACCATCTTCACCGAAGTCAAAGACGACATGCGCATTGCGTGTGAAGAGATCTTTGGCCCTGTGATGTGCGTGCTGGACTTTGACGACGAAGCTGATGTGATCCGCCGCGCTAACAATACCGAGTTTGGTCTGGCTGCCGCTGTGTTCACCAAGGACATTCAGCGTGCTTACCGTGTGATTGATCAGTTGGAAGCAGGTACTTGCTGGATCAACAACTACAATCTGACCCCGGTTGAGATGCCATTTGGTGGCTTCAAGCATTCCGGTATTGGTCGTGAGAACGGTCAGTGGGCGCTGGATCAATACTCTCAGGTCAAGAGCATCTATGTTGAGATGGGTGATGTTGAGGCTGGCTGGTAAGCAGCCTCAACATTTGCGCAATAAAGAAGGAATAGGGGAGCTTCCCCCTATTCTCTCATGGCGTGGGCGATCTGATCGACCATTGGCTTCATGATGTACGAGATCACCGTACGGTTCTCTGTCTGAATGAATGCCTCAACCGGCATACCTGGCACCAGGTTCTTGCCGCCCAACTTATCCATTTCATCCTCAGAGATGGTCAGCTCGGCCATATAGAAGCTGAGACCGGTTTTCGGATCTTCCAGCAAGTCAGGTGAGATGGTTTTCACAGCTGCCGTCAGCTCCGGCGTTGTGCGCTGGTCAAAGCTTGGCAGGCGGACAGTTGCCTCCTGATTTGGAGTTAGCTGGTCCACATCAATCGGCTGCACCTGCGCTTCAATCACGAGCACATCTTCTCGTGGCACGATTTGCATCACCACTTCACCGGGGGCGATAACACCACCGATGGTGTGAATGGTGAGGTCGTGCACTGTGCCAGATTGCGGAGACTTGATTTCCATGCGCATCAGCTGGTCCTGAGCTGCGATCTTTTTCTCTTCAAGCTGAGCGATTTCCGCCCGCACCTGCTGAAGCTGTTCCAACGTCTTGGTCATGACGTCTTCTTCGATCTGCATGATCTGGATGTTGCGTTCTGCGATGGCTTCTTCGGTCTTTGCAATCTGAGCAATGAAGTCGCCGTATTCACCCTGAAGCTTGGTTTTCTCACGCTTCAGAGCTGTCACACGAGACTCGGTGACTAGTTTCTTGGCGAGCAGTTTGTGCAAGTCTTCCAACTCACCATCGATCAAGCCAATTTCGATTTCCTTGGCATCTCGCTGCTGAGACAGGCCATCAATCTGCTTTTTGTACTGCTCAATCTGCGCCCGCATCTGGTCCTGACGGCCACGCAGGTTCTTGGTCTTTGCGACCATCATGCGGCGCTGACCTTCCTGGATGGTGTTCAGAACCTGTGAATGCGCATCGTCAGCAGCCCGTGACGGGAACAGGATTTCCTCTTCGCCGTCCCGCTCTGCAATCAAGCGAGCTTCCTGAGAGTAGAGGTTATCCAGCTGTTTGGTGACGACAGCAAGGTTTGCTCTGGTGACCGTATCATCAAGACGAAGCAGAGTGTCGCCAGCATCTACGGTGTCACCGTCCGTCACCATGATGGAGCGAACAATGCCGCCTTCCATGTGCTGAACGTTCTTGGTGTTGGTTTCAACAACGATGGTGCCGGGAGCGATGATCGCACCACGGATTTCCATCAGGCCTCCCCAGAGGCCGACGCCTCCAACGAGGATGACGACCAGAAGACCAGCGCAGATCAGGTGGAACCGGATGCTGCCTTTCAGCTGTTTGTCGCTTTCAGAATGGTTATGCATCACGCTGCTCCCTGTTTCTGCGGAGCCTTAGCTGGTTGCTTCGGTTTCACCTGCGGGGTCTGTACCGGAGTGACGAGTTGTTTCATCACCTCATCGCGCGGCCCAAACGCAGCCTGACGGCCTTCGTTGAGCACGAGTACCTTATCGACGGCTGCAATTGCGCTTGGGCGGTGAGCGATCACGATGACGATCTTGCCGCGACCGCGCATGAGCTTGATCGCATGGGTTAGGCACGCTTCACCTTCGGAATCGAGGTTAGAGTTTGGCTCATCCAGCACGATCAAGAATGGCTCGCCGTACATGGCACGAGCAAGGGCGATACGCTGGCGTTGTCCGCCGGAGAGGGCATAGCCGCCGGTGCCGATGACGGTGTTGTAGCCATCAGGCAGGCCGGTGATGAACTCGTGCACGCTGGCGATTTTCGCTGCTTCGATAACATCATCCGGGTTCGCATCTTCCTTGAAGCGGGAGATGTTTTCCGCAACCGTTCCATCAAACAACTGAATATCCTGAGGTAGGAAGCCGATGAACTGGCCGATACGGTCGGACGACCATTGGTCCAGCTCAGAACCGTCAAAGCGAATGGAGCCGGTGAGGGCGTTGGTGATGCCAACGATTGAGCGGGACAGGGTGGATTTGCCAGAACCGGATTTACCGATCACACCCAGACCTTCACCTGCTGCAAGGCTGAATGAGATGCCTTGCACGATTGGTTGACGGATACCAACAGGACCGCATGCTACGCCATCCAGATCGATCTTCTGGTGAGGGAGGGGCAGTTCCATCACGTTGTTGGCGTCAGTCTTGTTTTCAATCACACGGCGCAGACGCGCCAGACCCTGACGGGCTGCGAGGAAGCCTTTCCATTGGGAAACGGCCTGCTCCACCGGAGCCAGCGCACGGGATGACATGATTGAAGAGGCAATCATCACACCGGAGGTGACTTCCTGCTGAATTACCAGCCAGGCACCCATGCCGAGCATGGCGGACTGGAGCACGAAGCGGAAGGTTTTAACTGCCGTTGCAAAGAAAGCTGCTCTATCGCCTGCTTTGCGCTGCTTGATCAGATAGGCATCATTTCCCTGATGCCATCTGTTCTTCATGGTTTCCATCATGCCCATGGCCTGAATGACTTCGGCGTTGGCACGGCTGGCTTCCACGATTGCGGAGCGGCGGTTGGTTTCAGCAGCGGCTTCACTGGATGGCCGGCGGGAGGAGAACTCGTTCAGTCCTACCAGCGCGCAGATCACCAGCGCACCACCGATTGCCATCATGCCCAGATATGGGTGGAACAGATACACGATCGCGAAGTAGAGCGGCATCCAGGGCAAATCGAAGATGGCAGAAGGACCGGGGCCGGAGAGGAAGCTGCGCACCTGATCCAGATCCTGAACCGGGCGCATCTTGGAGCCTTTCGGACCAAGGATAAGTGGCAAGCTCGTTGAGATTTCGTAGGAGACGCCAGAGAGCTGAGCGTCAACACGCTGTCCGAGGCGTGAAAGAACACGACTGCGGAGCGTTTCCAAAATGCCATAGAAAAGAAAGAGGACGCCTACAAGTGTTGCCAGAACGAGCAGTGTTGGCACTGATCCACTTGCGAGGACGCGGTCATAGACCTGCAGCATAAAAAGGGGGCCAGTCAGCATCAAAATATTCAACAGCATGCTGACGCCGCCGATTCCAAGCAGTGCGGACCTTAGAGATCTGAATGCATGGGTGATTACAGATTCTTTTTGTCGTTGGCTGCCGGGCATAAGCTTTCTCCCAATTGTCTTCGGGGATTAAAGCAAGAAACCCCTCCCGGTATTCGCCGGGAGGGAGCAGTTCGCTAGGTTACTTTGTTGATCAGATCAGGTTGTCGTCCTGGTTGATCGAATGGATCTGATCCACAACACCGCCGTCTTCAGTTACGATGGTATTGAAGTCATCTGCCTCAAAGTTTGCCTCTGTCAGATCATCAGCGCTGATGCCGTTCAGGGTGTAGGTGTGACCACCATTGTCCAGAACTTCGATCACAACACTGTTGTTCTCTTCAGTGATCTGAACCTGAGATGCGTTCAGGTTGCCGAAATCAATGGTGTCAGTTGCAGGGTCGAAGTTCGTAATGACTTCTTCTGCTGCCCAATCCCAATTGATTTCTACAGTATCACCACCGATTGCGCCGTTGCCGTTGTTGGCTGCAGCTGCGAGAGCTGGTTCCGGAGCATCCTGTGTTTCGCGAGGACCTTCTTCCTGTTCAGCTTCTTCAGCTGGTGCTGCAACTGCATCATCATCTCTGCTGCTGGAAGCGGCTGCTTCTTCAGGAGCGGATGGAGCTTCAGGTGCTTCTGGAATGTAGGTTGTGTCTACATTTTCAGCTTCAGACTGAGTTCCCACATCTGCCAGATTTTCAGCATTTGCGAGGAAGTCCTCAATCTTGGCCTGAGCGGCTGCATCGTTTGCGAGGATGCTGTTTGCTGTCAGGTCTGCGACGACAATACCAACCAGAAGCAGGGACCGTCCGCCGTTACCTGGCAGGGTGAAGAGGACGCCATCGTCAGTCTGTTCAACTTCAAACTGACCGCCGCCAATCCAACCGATGTTCACGGTATCCTGGGCTGGGTTGAAGTCCTGTACTTCTTCCTGCTTGCCCCACTGCCAATCCAGTGTGAACTCGCGAGGAGAGCCATCACCCGGATCAACTGGGTCAACAGGATCGACTGGATCCACTGGGTCCGGATCTGGAGTTGGATCTGGATCCGGGGTCGGATCTGGGTCTGGGGTTGGATCTGGATCCGGAGTTGGATCAACCGGCGGCTGAGTGCTGCCACCCGCAAGCAGATCACGGATTTCCTGCAGAGTAGAAGGATCTTTGATGTCGAAGTTATCGGCATTCAGATCTTCAAGGAACACACCTTCCAACAGGAGGGTCTGACCGCCATTGGATGGCAGGGAGATCACCAGACCGTCTTCGCTTTCAGTGAAGCTGATCTGATCTGAACTGATCCAGCCAATGCTGATCTTATGTTCTGCCGGGTTGAAGTCGGTGATAACGCTGTTCTCACCCCAAGCCCATGTGAACACAACCACACCATCGCCAGGAACCTGACCTGGAGTACCTGTACCTGGGTCAACTGGGTCGACCGGATCAACAGGATCAACTGGGTCCGGATCTGGGTCAGTTGGATCAACCGGATCGACTGGGTCAGTTGGGCCGAAGTCACCTGGTCTTGTCTGGTGACCGTCTGTAGTGTCGCCTGCTGGCGCTTCTGGGGTCAGAAGGCCTTCACGGCTTACAAGGGTCACGTCATTCTGGTCGAAACCGAATGGAACTTCGAGGTTATCTTCCATGACCTGGTCGAAGTGGAACTCAAGTTGACCTGGAACCAGATCGTCAAGAGAGATGCCTTCGAAGAGGAAGCTCTGACCACTTGGCAGAGTAGAAATCAGCAGACCGTCGTCGGTTTCTTCAACACTCAGACGCTCACGTGTACCGTAGTACAGGAAGCTGATTTTCATAGTGGCTGGGTCAAAGTCAGAGATAACTTCGTGTACGCCGTACTCGTGGGACCGGATGTAGACTGTGTCGTCTTCGCGTGGACCCACGCCTTGTTCCCAAGAGACCACACCGCCCAGATCCTGACGCAGGTGTTCGTTCCCGACGATTCCGAAGTCTGAGATGTCGACATCCTGATAGGTCACTCCCTGAACGATCTGTGCCGCGGAGCTCCATGGGCTATCGATGACGATTTCACCAGAAGGTGCCTTGGTTACGATAAGGCCGTGCACAGATGTGCCGCCGAAGTCCAGCTCATCCGTGGCCGGATTGAAACCAACAATATCGTCTGCGTTGGTATCTGCGCGGAACTTGGAGCCGCCTTCGTCTGTTGTGCCAGTTACGGTTGGAGGGTTGGAGCCATCATTGTCATAGACAAGCTCGTAGCCGCCGCCCTGACCCGGATTTGGCTGTTCTACTGTTTCACCGATTGCAGAGACAACTTCGTTGAACGCAGACTGTTCTGCGACGGAGAAGTTTGCCAGTGATAGATCGGAGAGTGTTACACCCTGGAAGATGGTGGTGGAGAGGATGTTGCCGAGTTCATCGGTAATCACGATGCGGACTGTCTGTCCAAGTGCATCACCACTTTCTTCGAAGATCTCGAACTGCTCACCAGTTACACCCTGCAGGATGTGGATCATGTCGGTTGATGGATCGAAGTCCGGAACAACCTGAGATTCACTGTCCAGACCGAGCATGTACATATCGCCGGTATGACCGCCGTGACCATCATCGCCATCGCCTGGATGACCACCATGACCGTCATCTCCGTCACCCGGATCGACAGGATCCACTGGGTCGACAGGATCAACCGGATCTACCGGGTCAACAGGGTCCACCGGATCAACTGGATCAGTTGGATCCACTGGCTGGGAGTTGCCGCCAACAAGGTCTCTGATGAGCTCTGCTGCAGATGCATCCTGAATGGAGAAGTTAGCCATTGTCAGGTCGGCGAGGGAAACTCCGGCCAAGAGTAAGGTCTGACCACCATTGGAAGGGATAGAGAAGAGAACGCCATCGGCAGTCTCAGTCACGTTGAGCTGATCGGAGCTGATCCAGTCCACGAAGATCACGCCGTCTTCGGTGTCAAAGTCGTTCACGACTTCCTGTTCACCGTAGGACCATGTGACCACCACGTCTGCATCTTCCTTTGGCACGCCAACGCCTGGCAGAGAGCCGTTCAGGCCTTCGTCACCAGTCAGGCGGTCCTGGAAGTAATCGATCGCTTCGTCAACAGATGGGCTCTCGAAGCCACCAAACTGTTCAACATACTGAAGAATGGATGTGCCGTACTCATCCTGAGAAACGTTGCCACCCTGTAGGAGAGCGAGGGTGCCGTACGCACCACGCAGGTGAGCGGCTGCCAGAATACCGGTTAGTGTGAGGGTTACGCTAACCTCTTGGCCGTTCTGCTCGTATGTGAATTCCTGTCCAATAAAGTCATCCAGTGTCTGACCACTGTTGGACAGTCCATTTTCGATAATCTGAAGATTGTAGCCAAACGCTTCCTGAATGGCGACTTCCTGCTTTTCAGCAGTCATGAAATCTTCAAGTGAGGTTACGCCGTTCTTGCCGGTCCACTGGCCATCCCATGTGTTGGTGGCCGCGCCGTTGCCGTAGAAGACGTCATCATCATAATAGCCCAGGTCAATAAGCAGGGCTTCACCAAACTGGTATCCGACGAACCCAAGTGAGTTCATGGAGCGATAAGACATTGCGCTCCACTGGTCGTCGTTCAGATCCCCCCAACTGTCATACTCTGGAAAGAAGTCTTGCACCGGACCGCCTGCCCATTCGTTGAGCTGCCAATCCTGAATTCTGCCGTCGTTGTATCTTTCGCGATCCCAACCGGATTCGAAAGCCCGCAATGCGTCACGGAATTCGTCATATGTGCCACGATAGTCCATTGTATTCCCTCAGTTTTTATTGAGAGATTCCAGACGACTCCGAAATAAGAGGAGCTAGCCGAATTGCTAAGGTCCAGATGGCTCATTGAGCCTCTCTCGTTAAAAACGAACGCTGATGCGATCTGACTGCAATTTTTGTTCTTTGCGTTTCCAACAGCCGCATAGTTTGCAGTACCGGTGATCGCTTCCGCGTTCGACGAGGGTGATTTTTCTGGAAATTGGGGCCAAATTTCGAAAGAAAAATGGAGTATTTATTACGGACGAATTTAAAAAAATCGCCTCGATTCAATGTTTTACATCACAGAATACCGCTTTTAGATTCTCACGATTCTGTTTTCGTACAGTATTTCCGTGGTTTAACGATTCTGGAGATTTAGAAAGAGCTTTGGTATTTTATTGGCGTTTGGGCTGCCTTATTTGCCTTATTTGGCTTGTATTACTTTAGGATATGTACCTACACATTCTTGTGTATTATGCGGATATCACATGTACTCCACATGCGATCTGGGGACCGACTCAAACTGTCTGAGCAATCCCTAAAATTCTACCCGCATACATTGATGATTTTAGCAATGTTGATTTGCTCCCAAAATAAGAGTGGCGACTAGCTTATTCTGGGAGGAAGCTATGGCCACGATCGCTCTAAGCATGGCTTTGGCTCTGTGCTTTTTATCTGCTGCACTGCTGTTTCTGGCTGTAAGGAACAGGTGGACCGCACGCTCCAGGGTGCTGAAGCGCAAAGCGCCAATCAAAGGCGAGTTTGCACTCCATCCTCTCAATCTCATTAAAGAGGAAGAAGAGAAGATAGAGGGCGAACGCCTGAAGCGACGGGATGATCTCTAAAGGAACAGCGTGGGTTCGCTGCTAGTAGGGCTGAGGACGGCCTGCATCACTGCTGTAGACGTGCAGGCCAAGCTGTCGTTGCTCAGGATGGGCGCAACTCTGACCATGCTTTGCCGAGGTTCTGGCCTTTCGCCAGATGGCCCCACTTGGTTTCCAGCATGCGATCGTCGAGCTGGTAGACTGAGCGAAGTAGGTCGGTTGTCACCACATCCTGCGGTGTGCCATGAGCGACCAGATTGCCGTGGTTGAGCACGAAGATCTTGTCTGCGTAAACGCAGGCCAGATCGATGTCATGCAGAACGGCGACAACACCGCCGCCTTCATTGGCATACTTGCGGCCTGTTTCCAGCACATCAATCTGGTGCTTCAGATCGAGGCTAGCGGTCGGCTCATCGAGAAACAGGTAATTGGCCCGGCCTTCCTGTCGAGGCTCCCATACCTGACAAAGCACGCGTGCCAGATGAACACGTTGCTTTTCGCCGCCTGAAAGCTCCTGATAGTACCTGTGCAGGTAAGAGCTGAGGCCGACACGGTCGAGCGCTTCCAGCACGCGCGGGCGCAATTGCTTGGCAGAGAGGCCATGTGTGCCAGAGACGAGCCCCAGCATCACCACTTCTTCAACTGAAAACGGAAAAGCGAGCTGCGAGCTTTGTGGCAGGACAGCTCTGCGGCTTGCCAGCTCGACCGCCGGAACAGACAGGATCGAGGTGCCGTCCAGCATCACAGTGCCAGTGGTTGGCGTCAGATCGCCCGTCAAGCACTTCAGAAGTGTCGATTTGCCTGCGCCGTTGGGGCCGATAATGACGGTCAGCTCCCCCGGACAGCTGCGGAAGTAGACATCTCGCAGAAGTTTCTTTGGGCCTGCATGGACGGTGATGTTGATCGCTTCAAGCATCCGCGTTCCTTAGAGTTGGACCTGGTTCTTGCGACCAAGCAGGATGGAGAGGAACACAGGCGCCCCGATCACCGCAGTGATAATGCCGATTGGCAGCTCTGCGGGCGCAACGACGGTTCTTGCGACAACATCCGCAGCAACAAGCAGGGATGCTCCGAGCAAGGCACAGGATGGAAGAAGGAAGCGGTGGTCTGGTCCAATTACCAATCTCAAGACGTGGGGCACAACGATCCCAACAAAGCCAATTGCACCAGCCGCCGCAACTGAAGCTCCGGTTGCTCCGGCAACCAAAATGATGATCAAGCGCTTGAGGTGCTGCGTGTTGAAGCCCAGATGAAAGGCTTCAGCTTCACCCAGCAGAAACGCATTCAAGCCTTTTGCGATAAACGGAAGCGAGATCAGGACAGCAAGCGCGAATGGCAGCGTGGACCACACTCGAGGCCACGTAGAGCTGCCCAGTCCGCCCATGCCCCAGAAGGTCAGGTCACGCAGCTCTTCGTCTGTACTACCGAAAACAAGGAAACCGGTGACTGCGCCAGCCAATGCGCCAAGGGCAATGCCTGCGAGCAGCATGGTGGCGATGGAGGTTTGGCCGCGTCGGGTGGCAACCTTGTAGATCAGGGCGGTTGTTGCCGCCCCGCCGATGAAGGCACCCCATGGCAGGAGATAGACAGAGTAGTCGTCCAGAAACCAAGCAGGCAGACCGGAAGAGAGGGTGATCACGCAAACTGCAGCGAGGCCTGCACCGGATGATACGCCAACCAGGCCGGGATCGGCGAGGGGGTTTCGGAACAGCCCCTGCATCATAGCCCCAGAGGCCGCGAGAGAGGCACCGACAAGACAGCCAAGCAGCGTTCTTGGCATGCGGATGTCCATCAGCACCACTTTATCTCTTAGAGTGAGCGCGGTTTCATCGCCCAGAAGCCAATAATCAATCGCGCCGAAGATATGTGAGACTGACACCTCTGTTGGGCCAACAGCCAGCGAGACAAAGCAAACCACCAGCAACAGAGCCGTCAAAGCGCGGAGGGCATAGTGCTGGCAGATTTCTCTGCTTGTTCTTGCGTGGGTTATTGGTGACTTGAACGCCTCAGACAGTGTCATCTCACTCATAGCCGCCTCACCTTAGGATTTAGGGGTGGTCTTTGCTGCGATTTTTACGAAGCGGTCACTCAGATCACGGATCGCTTCTGCTGTGCGTGGGCCAAAGCCAAGCAGGTAGACGCCATCCATTACGATGAGATTTCCGTTCAGACCTGCTGGTGTGAGATTGAAACCCGGCTCTTTCAGGATTTCTGACTGACCGCTGGAGCCTGGACGGGACATCATCATGATGACATCTGGAGCAGCTGCGATGAGCGCTTCCTTGGACACTGGTTTGTAACCACGCAGGTTGGCAAACACGTTGGTTGCGCCTGCAAGGCCAATGACAGCGTGAGCACCGGTTTCTCGCCCGGCTACAAGTGGCTTGCCGCCTCCTTCAGAGATGACAAAGACGACTTTGAGCGGCTTTGCCTGCTCCTGCGCATACGCCAGAGCACTATCCAGATCCGCTTTGACTTTGGCTTTGAGTGCTTTGGTTTCCTCTGGAAGCTGCAATGCATTGCCTACGACATCAATCTTTTCGAGGATGCCTTCTGGAGAATAGACCTCTTTCACTTCTGTCAGATTGATAGAGGCCGCTTTCAAGACATCCACCGCGGTTTGCGGTCCTGAGCCTTCCATCATCAGAATGTGGGTCGGATTGGAGGCCAGCACGCCTTCTGCACTCAGGGCCCGCATGTAGCCAACGTTTGGAAGTTTTTGCGCTTCAGGTGGGTAAAGACTGGTTGTGTCGACCGCGACGATCCTGTCCTGCGCTTCCAGA
Source organism: Pseudovibrio sp. SCP20 (assembly GCF_057774105.1). Lineage (NCBI taxonomy): Bacteria > Pseudomonadati > Pseudomonadota > Alphaproteobacteria > Hyphomicrobiales > Stappiaceae > Pseudovibrio > Pseudovibrio sp. SCP20. The sequence goes on from NZ_JBYMDH010000002.1 coordinate 465,283, forward strand.
GCGTAGACGATTTCTGTCACAGACGAGCCAATCGAGATGATGCGCTGATCTTTTTGGAGATCTTCAGCCTGGACCTGACCAATGAACATGCCGAAAAACAGGCTGAGAAGCGCTGCGGCTGCATAAGGAAGCATAAGAGAAAACGATTTGAGAGCTCTGGTTAGAAGACACATAGCTGCACCCATTTGCGAGGAGGTATTTCATTCCTGCGGGCATGAGTGGCTTTTGGCTTCCCAAATTCGCCCGTCTAGTAAAGCGCTATCTTTTAGAATAACATGAGTGGAATACTCATATTTATAATAGGGGTCAATGTCAAAAATGAAAGTGATCAGGAAGTCAGGTGAATATACGAAATAATACTTGACTATTAAATTCATATTTTCATACATACCCGGATTGACAGCCTCCATGGGCGTGTCGTTAAGACCATTTTGCCAGCCAAGCGGTTTAATTCGCTAGCCAGCCTCCGCATGCCCTTCTTAATCCTGTAGTGGTATGTGTTTAGAGTGTGGCTCTGAAGACCTGAAACTTTGCTGGGCCTTTAACAGGAAAGGCTCAAGTACTAATTGGCTAAGGAGTTCCGGCGTGTACATCGCAATGAACCGTTTCCGCGTGGTGCGGGGCAAAGAAGAAGAGTTTGAAACCGTTTGGAAAAACCGTGAGCGTCATCTGAGCTCTGTTCCTGGTTACATTGAGTTTCGGATGCTCAAGGGTGAAACCGTGGAAGACCATACGCTTTATGCCTCCCACACCCTTTGGGATTCCTATGAGAATTTTCAGGCCTGGACCAAGTCCGAGGCCTTCGCGTCTGCTCATAAAGGCGCTGGCACCCGCATGAATTTCTATCTGGGCGGCCCACACTTTGAAGGCTTTGAAGTCATCCTGACCGAGACCCGCGAAGTCGCTTAAAGCCTTCCTGATTGGGAGCTACAACCTGCTGTAGCTTCCTTTCACCCCCTCCTAAGGATCAATTGTGCTTATATATTTTGTGTGCAAACTATTTGTATGCAAAGTATATGGAGTGCTGGCGATGCGCCTTGATAACTGCATCTTTTATCTACTTTCCCGAAGCGCCAGAAGCGGCGCGCGTTTTTATAAGAAACAACTGGAAGAGCTCGGCCTTACGCCGGTTCAATCCATAGTTTTGCAAGCACTGTCAGTTCAGAACGGTTGCACCACGTCTCAGCTTGGCAAAGCAGCTGAGCTGGATAGTGCCACGCTGACCGGTGTTTTGGATCGACTTTGCCCTGCCGGATATCTGGAGCGGAAAGCCAGCCCGGACGACCGGCGTACTCAGCACATTTTCCTCACTGAGCGCGGGCAGGAGATTGCCGAAGTTCTCGATACTTTAACCGAAGAGGCAAACGCCAGGTTCCTTGCGGAGCTGAGTGATCGTGAGAGGGACGACCTCAAGGCGCTGCTGGCGCGGCTTTGATTTCAGAAATTTTCAATAGGACGGATTGGAAAGATGGACGTAAAAGTGATGTCAGGACTGGAGTTCCTGAAAGCCATGCAGAAAGCGGGCAATCGTCCGCCCATGGCAGAAACCATGAATGTAGACATTGACTGCATTGAGGACGGCCTTGTTCGCTTCAAATGCATGCCGACCAATGATCACCTGAACCCTGGTGGCACTGTGCATGGCGGTTATGCTGCGACAGCGCTGGACTCTGTGCTTTCACTGGCTGTGCAGACCAAACTTAAAGACGCCTTTAGTTTTCGCGGCACGTCAGAACTCAACGTCAAGTTCATACGTCCCATTAAGGTAGGGCAGGTTCTTTACGCGGAAGGCCGTGTTGTCAGCATGACGCGGCAGACCGGTATCTCTGCTGGCGAAATCCTCGATGAAGACGGCAAAATCTACGCTTACGCATCTGGAACTGTGATGATCAAACCGGAATCCTGATCAAACAGTTCTGGTTAGGAGCACATAATCGCCTCTATGTGCTCCTTCCTTTGTGGACAAATTAGCTGGCTAAATTAATTTATTTCCGGTAGCTTCTTTTAGTGTTCCGCTGGTTGAAACTCTTCAAAACTGCCAATAAATTGGAACATATAGCTCTGTATCTACAATTTTTTATTCGATTAAATTCGGGCCACATCAAAGCGCGCAACAATACGCCCTACCCCTAAGGAACTATATTTAACAATTGCACATAACATAGTTTACACGCTATACGTGCTTATGGTGTTCCTGTGATGAGAAATCCGAAGCTATTTGCCCGAATTGAGCTCTCGGAGTCGTCCTCATCCAAAAAAAAGCGCTTCTGTCATGCTGCACACGATCTCGGACCGTTCCCTCATTTCTCGTTTTGGAATTTCTCCTTGGTCATCTTCCAGCAATCGTAAAAGTGACGCTGTCTATCATTACCTGGAAGAACAGATCATCGTTGGTGCCCTGAAGCCCGGTGAAGCAATCGCCGAGCAGCAGGTAGCAGATGCCTGTGACTGCGCGCAGGGAACTGTACGTGAGGCTATGTTGAAGCTGCAGCAATCCGGCCTTGTGGTGCGCCACGATTATAAAGGTACGCGGGTTGCCGGTATCAGCCGCGCGGAAGCTGTCGAGATCGTCAAGATCCGCATGCAACTGGAAGAGCAGGCAGGCCGAATGATCGCCTCCAACATTTCTGGAGAGACGCGGGATCGGCTCTTTGAAATTCTGGATGCCATGTGTCAGGCCGCAGATGCCAACGAGGTGTTTCTCTGCAGTGCCTATGACCGGCTGTTCCATGCCACGTTATTCAGTCAGGCAAACCTGCGTGGGCTGGAGCCAATTCTGGAACGGTGTGCACTTCATATGCATCGTGTAACGCTCTCTCATCGGGACATCCCGCTGTGCGGCACGGATATTCATGAGAAGCACATCACAATCATTGAAACCCACTGCAACGGCACCCCGGAAGAGGCTGCCAACGCTGCTCGCGGGCATGTGAGCTTCTTGTTCGATCGTTGGATGTCCGAGCACACCTTCCTTAGCCTTTCCGTTTAAGGCTCTCCATAGCAACAGAGATTTGGCGCGCTTGCCCTGAGTGCATAAAAAAAGCCGGAGTGCAGATGCATCCGGCTTTTCTGATTTCTTACGCTGTCGCGTGTTGCTTAAACGTCGAGGTTCGCAACAGACAATGCGTTGGTCTGAATGAAGTCACGGCGTGGCTCAACTTCATCACCCATCAGCTTGGTGAAGATGTCGTCCGCCGCATCAGCTTCCTTGATCTTAACCTGCAGCAGGGAGCGGACATTCGGGTCCAGAGTGGTTTCCCAAAGCTGCTCTGGATTCATCTCGCCCAGACCCTTATAGCGCTGCATGGAGATGCCTTTGCGGCCCTGCGCATATACAGCTTCCAGAAGTGCCTGAGGGCCGCGGATTTCGACAGACTTATCTTTGCGAACCAGAGAAGCTGCCTTGTGGTAGACCTCATCCAGATGCTTGAAGTGGCTGTCGAGACGGCGCGCATCAGCGGAACCGAGCAGAGCTGCGTCGATGGTAGTGACTTCTTTCACGCCGCGAACGACACGGCTGAAGATGAGATCACCCTCTTCAGTTGCTTCACCTTCCCAGCCACGCTCAAACTCGTCAGCCAGAATGTCCAGACGACGTGCGATGTAAGCAGCAGCTTCCTGCGCTTTTTCGTGGTTATGCAGGTTGTCGGAGTTCAGCGCACCAGCGATGGCTGCCTGCTCAACAACTGCTTTGTCGTAGCGGGAATGCAGGCCATTGAGGATATCGGAAACCTCACGGGCTTCTTCAACAACTGAACGCAGATCTTCACCCAGACGAACTTCGCCGTTTGCGAGTGCAAGGGAGGTTTCGTCCAGACCGCTGCCAATCAGGTATTCTTCAAAGGCTGCCTCATCTTTCAGGTACTGCTCGGACTTGCCGCGCGTTACCTTGTAGAGTGGTGGCTGCGCAATGTAGACGTAACCGTTTTCGATCAGGTCTGGCATCTGACGGAACAGGAAGGTCAACAGCAGCGTACGAATGTGCGCACCGTCGACGTCCGCATCGGTCATGATGATGATCTTGTGGTAGCGGAGCTTTTCGAGGTTGAATTCCTCGTTGCCGATACCGGTTCCCAGCGCAGTGATCAGCGTGCCGATTTCCTGCGAGGAGATCATCTTGTCGAAACGTGCGCGTTCGACGTTCAGGATCTTACCCTTCAGCGGCAGCACAGCCTGGTTGGATCTGTCACGGCCCTGTTTGGCAGAGCCACCCGCGGAATCACCCTCCACTATGAAGAGTTCAGCTTTAGAAGCGTCGCGCTCCTGACAGTCGGCCAACTTACCCGGTAGGGAGGCGATATCCAGCGCGCCTTTGCGGCGGGTCAGCTCGCGCGCTTTACGCGCTGCTTCACGGGCACTCGCAGCTTCCACCACTTTGGAAACGATGGACTTTGCCGGAGCCGGGTTTTCTTCCAACCACGTGGAGAGCGCTTCACCAACGAGGTTCTCAACCACCGGACGGACTTCTGAGGAAACCAGCTTGTCTTTGGTCTGGGAGGAGAACTTTGGATCCGGAACTTTCACGGACAGCACGCAGGACAGGCCTTCGCGACAGTCTTCGCCGGTTGGGCTCACCTTTTCACGCTTCAACAGGCCGGAGGTGTCTGCGTAACCGGTCAACTGACGGGTCAGTGCGGCGCGGAAACCTGCGAGGTGGGTACCACCATCGCGCTGCGGGATGTTGTTTGTGAAGCAAAGAACGTTTTCGTGGTAGCTGGAGTTCCACCACATCGCCACTTCAACAGTGATGCCGTCTTTTTCGGCCATCATGGTGACTGGTTCTTCGATGAGCGGATGCTTTGCACGGTCCAGATAACGGACGAATGCTTCCAGACCGCCCTCGTAGTAGAGCTCTTCAACGTGAGGCTCGACACCACGGTTGTCGGTCAGGATGATACGAGCACCGGAGTTCAGGAACGCCAGCTCGCGCAGGCGGTGCTCCAGAGTGTCGTAGTCAAATTCGGTTTTGGTAAAGGTTTCCGGAGATGGGGTGAAGGTCACCTCAGTACCGGACTTGCCCGGTGCGTCGCCAACAACTTCCAGAGGACCAGCAGACTCACCGTGATGGAAGCGAATGAAGTGCTCTTTGTCATTGCGATAGATGCGCAGGTCCAGAGTGGTGGACAGCGCGTTCACCACAGAAACACCCACACCGTGCAGACCGCCGGATACCTTGTAGGAGTTGCTGTCAAACTTACCACCAGCGTGGAGCTGGGTCATAATAACTTCGGCTGCGGAAATGCCTTCTTCCGGGTGAATATCAACCGGGATACCGCGTCCGTTATCGGTCACCGTGACAGAGCCATCAGCATTCAGCGTTACGGTCACATAGTCGGCATGACCAGCCAGCGCCTCATCGATGGAGTTGTCGACAACCTCATAGACCATATGGTGCAGGCCGGATCCATCATCGGTGTCACCGATATACATGCCAGGACGCTTACGTACAGCATCCAAGCCTTTCAGCACTTTAATGGAATCTGCACCGTATTCACCTGCGCCATTTGCCTGCTCAGGTCCGCCATTTTCAGGGGTCGACGTTTCGCTCATTCGAATCACTTCACACAACGGTTTTCATTGAAGTTCATGTTATAATTGGTTGGGCAAATGGTTCAAGCAATCAGGGAGTTTAAGCGCTCGTAAACCAAGGGAAATATTGCATAATCACTGTTTTTATGGGGGGATAATTTCCTTAGCGTGCATCACTGCGTTTTGCATGCGCGAACTACGCCCCAAGTTTTGGGTGGAGCGCCTCTGATTTTCAGAAAATTGAAGCTAGTTTCTGGTGCTTTTTCTAGCGCGCAATCATCAGCGCTGCGATGCACAGAAGACCCAGTGCAGCCAGTCGGTTAATCAGGTACATGGTCTTTTCAGAGCTGAGCAGTTCTCTGAATTTCACAGCTAGAAACGAGTAGACGCCATTGATGGTGAGCAGCACGACGGACAGCACCAAGGCCAGCTCAACAAAACCCAGCAGATTCATCTCTTCAACACTCACCAAATTAGGCATGAGCGCGAGATAGAACATGATCGCTTTGGGGTTGGAGAGGTTGAACAATAGGCCCGCAAACAATGATGTCTTAGCAGAGGATTGAGGCGGTACGGGAGATCGAGCTTCTTCAGAGGAAGTTTCGCATGAGCTTTTCCAGATGCCCCAGGCGATATAGGTGAGATAGGCTGCTCCGAGCCATTGCAGGACAACGAAAGCACCGGAGAAGCTGCTTGCGATAGCGGCCAAGCCCAATGCGGCCATGGAGAACCACAGCAAATCACCGCTCAGCAACCCGAAGCAGAACAGCATGGCTCCGCTGCTGCCAAAGCTCATAGCGCGAGCGATGATCGCAAAGACGGCGGGGCCGGGGATGACAGCAAGCGTGAAAAGCGTGCCGGCAAACAGGGCAAGGCTCGTTACATCCATAGAAGTGCAGCAGTTCTTTCCTGAAGACGAACATCTTCAGTATACGGCGCCGTGCGCTTTCGCAAGCGCCGTTCCTGAGCAGTTGCGTTAGCGGGTTACCATGGTCGCTGCTACGCCAACCATCACCATGCTGGACCCTCTGTTGAGGCGCTTGAATGCACGCTGCGAGGACATGAGTTTCTTCGCAGAAACAGCCAGATACGCATAGATGCCAAAGACGATGAACAGCACACAGGCCATGGTCGCGGCGAGTTCCCAATAAGCAAGCAAGCCGATCTTATCCATCGGCACGATGTTCGGCATCAGCGCCATGTAGAAGATCACCACCTTGGGATTGGAGAGGTTCATGGACAGGCCGGCCAGCAAAGCAGCCAGACGGGATGTTGCTTTTACTGCCGCATCGCCTTCTTGCGTTGGCGTGACACCCTTGGAGTTCCACATGCCCCAAGCGACATAAAGCAGATAAGCCGCACCAAGCCATTTGAGGACAACGAACACAATGGCGTAGTTGGTTGCGATGGCGGCAAGGCCCATGATCGCCAGCGTGAACCAGAAGAGATCGCCGCAGATCATGCCGACCACAAACATCGGCGTACCGCGCATACCCTGACCGAAGATACGGGCCAGCAGAGCCGCGATGCCGGGGCCGGGAGTAATGGCTGCAGCGAACAGGGTTCCTGCAAAAAACAAAAGAACTGCCAGTTCCATCTTATTGCTCTTCTTATCGCGCGACGATTGCAGCAGCGGCGCCAAACATTGCAACACTCGCGCTCTTATTCAATCTGCCAACGGCTTTTTCTGAGGTCAGGAGGCTTCGTGCCCGTACGGTCACTCCAATATAGATCGCGAAGACCACTGACAATACGGTAAGCGTGACGAACATCAGTTCCACCAGTCCGATGGTCGTGATGGTTTCCATTGGCACCACGCTCGGCATCAGCGCTGCATAAAACAGCAAGCCTTTTGGATTGGAGAGTGTGATCAGCATGCCAGAGACCAGCGTTTTCGCGCTGCCCTTGGTGTTATGCGATGCTGCTGCTTGATCATCCATCGGCTGCGCTTGCAAGCCGCTCGCGCGCCAAAGTTTCCAGGCCAGAAAGAGCAGATAAGCAGCGCCTGCGTATTTGACCACGGTGAACGCCAGAACGTAGGTGCTTGCGAGTTTCGCCAGACCGAGGATTGCCAGAATAAACAGGCACATACTGCCAATTAGCATGCCAGAGACAAACGTGAGCGTGCCTTGCAGACCAAACCCGAGCGTGCGCGACACCAGTGCGGTGATGGCAGGGCCCGGAGTGATGGCAACAACAAACAGGGTTGCCCCGAAAACGAGAAGAATTTGCAAGTCCATGGGGATCACATTGCTCTAAAACAGAAGGTTTGAAGCACTTTGTGTTTCTTGCCCGAAAAGCAGTCTCCACCTTCCGAGAACACCGCTTCAGAATAAACACAGGGAAATTGGGCTGACAAGCGAGATAAAAGAGCATTGCCTTTAAGTGAGCTCAACCAAACCCATCAGCTCAGCTTAATGCCACCGCCTTCGACTTCAAAAATCTGCGCTGCGCTTGGCAGGTCTTTGAAGAGGTTTTGGTCGGTGCCGGTCATGAACACCTGTCCGCCGAGTACTTCCAGACGCGTAAAAAGAGCTTCGCGGCGTCCCGGATCAAGGTGAGCAGCAACTTCATCCAGCAGCAGGATTGGGGTCATACCCGAGATGGACGAGGTGAGGTCTGCATGTGCCAGAACCAGGCCGATTAGCAGGGCTTTTTGCTCGCCAGTTGAGGCTTGAGCGGCTGGCATTTGCTTTTCGCTGTGAACCACATAGAGATCTGAGCGGTGCGGACCGTCCAAAGTGCGGCCTGCAGCGCGATCACGGAAGCGGCCTTCAACCAGAAGTTCGCGGTAACAATCTTCGCGATCCGATGCGCTCGTGCCAATGGTGGCTGTTTCAAAAGCACCTTGCAGATGAATTTCCGCAGACGGGAAGGGGAGGCCGAGCTGTTTTTGAGTTTCCAGTGTTTTGGCTAGCAAACTCACGGTTTCACTACGTGCCAGAGCTACGGCGGTGCCCAGTTCGGCAACCTGTGCTTCGATGGCATCGAGGAACTCAGGTGTTCCCCCTTCAGAAAGCAGGCGGTTTCGCTGGCGCAGAGCTTTTTCAAAGCTGGCGACCATTCGGCCATGAGATGGATTGAGGGAGAGCACCAAGCGATCAAGAAACTTGCGGCGATCAGAGGCGGAACCGGTGAACAGTCCATCCATGGATGGCACCAGCCACAGCACGCGCAGGTATTCCAGCAGAGCTTCCGAAGAGCGAGCTTCTTCACCGTCAATGCGAACGCGGCGCCCCGGTTCACCTGCCGTCAGGCCGGTGCCGATGCGCGTTTCGCCATACTCGCCATCTAAGACGGCGCTTACTGCCCAGCCACCGGCCCCATCAGCGCGTGCGATATCGCCAAGCGTTGCGCGGCGGAGGCCACGACCTGCGGACAGAAAGGAGATTGCTTCGAGGATGTTGGTTTTGCCTGCGCCGTTGTCGCCTACGAAAGCGATCATTCGGCTGTTCAACTCAACGCTTGCTGCGCTGTAGTTTCGAAAATCCGTTAGCGCGAGGCGAGAAAGCGCCACAGGCACTGGATCCGACATTCAGGCTCTCTTTGGTTCAATAAGTTTCGCAGATGCTGTTTTCCGAAATTCGAAAGGCATTTTCGGAAAAGCATACCAAGAAAAGAAATGCCCCCGGCTGTGGTAGCCGAGGGCGAAAGATTTATACGCGCATTGGCATCAGAACGTAGATCGCTTCGTCGCTGCCTTCATCGCGGATCAGGGTCGGAGAACCGGAGTCTGCGAGAGTGAAGAGCGCGGTGTCTGCTTCCAGCTGCGCTGCAATATCCAGTAGGTACTTGGAGTTAAAGCCGATCTCGAATTCTTCGTTGTCGTACTCAACTGCAACTTCTTCAGTCGCGGTACCGGAATCCGGGTTGGTCACGGTCAGGACGATCTTGCCTTCGCTGAGCGCCATCTTCACGGCACGGCCACGGTCGGATGCGATGGTGGACACGCGGTCGACAGCTTCTTTGAAGACGTCACGGTCAACGCGCAGTTCCTTGTCGTTTCCTTTCGGAATAACGCGCTCATAATCCGGGAAGGTGCCGTCGATCAGCTTGGAGGTGAGGATGATGTCACCAATGGTGAAGCGGATCTTGGTCTCGGAAATCTCGACCTTGATTTCAACTTCAGGATCGTCCAGCAGCTTCTGAATTTCGCCAACGGTTTTGCGCGGTACGATGATGCCCGGCATGCCGTCAGAACCTTCTGGCGCCTCAAGCTCAGCCTGAGCGAGGCGGTGACCATCGGTTGCAACTGCGCGGAAACGCAGGCCTTCACCGATGTCCAGAGAATGCATGTAGATACCGTTGAGGTAGTAACGGGTTTCTTCCGTAGAGATCGCGAACTGGGTGCTGTCGATCAACTTGCGGATGCCACCAGCAGTCATGGTGAAGCTGTGAGAGAACTCACCTGCGGTCAGATCAGGGAAGTCAGTGACTGGCAGGATCTGCAGCGCAAAGCGGGAACGGCCTGCGCGGATTTCCATGGTGCTGTCATCACCGGAAGTTTCCAGAACAACCTGAGAGCCATCTGGCAGTTTGCGCACAATCTCGTAGATCATGTGTGCCGGAACAGTGGTCGCGCCAGGTGTTTCCACCATTGCTGCGATGCTTTCCACGACCTCAAGATCCAAGTCTGTTGCTTTCAGTTTCAGGTTGCCACCTTCAGCCTGCAGCATAACGTTGGAGAGGATCGGAATGGTGTTCCGCCGTTCAACCACACGGTGTACGTGGGTCAGAGACTTCAAAAGCTCGGTCCGCTCAAGTGTCACTTTCATGCGAAACGTCCATTCTTCTGGGCGGAGCTGCGTGCCGGTGCAGCGCACTCCGCGAATTACTAATACAAAATGCTCAGAGCTTGCCGCATTCAATCAAACAGAATGCGCTCCAGCGCCCATGCAAACCCCGCTGTGTCTGCACTGCCCCATTACGTCGAGTTTGACTTCCTGCGGGGTCGTTCAAACTGCACGTTTAGCTCTCAAAATGCAAGAGGGGCGCTGCAAGCAGCGCCCCAATAATCACCAAAATCCTGCACGGAGTCCATATACTCCTATATAGGGAACGCGAATTACGCGTCCAGCATGCGTTTCAGCAGCTCCAGCTCCTGTGCCAGACCATTGTCTGCCTTGGAGAGCTCTTCGATTTTACGAACTGCGTGAAGCACTGTTGTGTGGTCACGGTTACCGAAGCGACGACCGATCTCTGGCAGAGACCGTGGGGTCATCATCTTGGCGAGATACATTGCGATCTGACGCGGACGCACGATGGTGCGGGTACGGCGTGCAGAAAGCAGATCTGCTTTTGTGACGTTATAATGTTTGGAAACGACGCGCTGAATGTCTTCGATTTTGACGCGGCGTGGCTCAGCTGCACGGATGAGATCACGCAGAGTGATTTCAGCCATTTCCAGAGTTACCGGAGAATTAGTCAGCTGATTGTGTGCAACGAGACGGTTCAGAGCGCCTTCAAGGTCACGACCGGAGGAGGTGACGTTGCGCGCTACGTAGTCCAGAACAGCGTCCGGCACGGTGAAGTTCGGGTATGAGCGCTGCTGCGCGCGCATACGGTCTTCGATGATGGCGCGACGAAGCTGGAAATCTGGCTCGGAGATATTTACGACCAGACCACCTGCCAGGCGGGAGCGAACGCGATCATCCAGGCTTTCCAGTTCAGCCGGAGCGCGGTCAGCTGCAACAACAACCTGACGAGCACCATCAATCAATGCATTAAGAGTGTGGCAGAACTCCTGCTGCACCTGCTTGCCGTGAAGGAACTGCATGTCATCGATCAGAAGAAGATCGATAGAACGCAAAGTTTCCTTAAAGGACATTGCAGACTGTGCCTGAAGCGCTGCAACAAAGCGGTACATGAAATGCTCTGCAGTGAGATACAAAACGCGGCGACCAGCCATACGGGCCTGATTTGCAATCGCCTGCATCAGGTGGGTCTTACCAAGACCTACAGAAGCATGGAGGTAGAGTGGGTTAAAGGTTACAACACCGCCGCCTGCTACCTGCTTTGCTGCAGCAAGAGCGAGAACGTTGGATTCACCTTCAACAAAACTATCGAAGACGTATTTCGGATCGAGGGAAGCACCTTCGAGCACGTCTTTGGAGGAGAGGTCGGAACGACCAGCCCGACCACCCATCATAGCAGGTGCTGGAGATGCGGCGCGCAGACCAACAGGATCATTTACCTGAATTGGGCGCATATCAGCTGCCTTGCCACCCAGTGCTGGGCGTGCAGCTGGCTTAGCCGCTGCTGGACGTGGACGAACAGCACCACGTACGGTGAGTTCGATCTTATGAATGTCGTCGCATTCATTTTTCCAAAGTCCCATCAGACGCTCTGAATAATGAGACTGGATCCATTGCTTTAGAAACCGAGTAGGAACGGACAGACGGACGGTGCCGTTGTTGTGCCCTTCCATATCAACGCGTGCAAACCAGCTGGTGAATACGTCTTCACCAAGTTCCGCACGTAGACGCTTCTTAACGCGATCCCATTGCTCCGGCCCTGGAGCTTCCTGAACGTGCATGCTCGCCTCCTTGCAGCCGTTGGGTATTCCGCCACAGATACCCAACCTTTAAATCAAATTTGCTCATTTTGAGCTTTGTTGTACCAGACGCTTTTTATTTCGTTGTCATTAGACAAAAACATCACATCGGTGCGACGCCAACGCACCGTTGCTGAATTCTAATATTTCTTGGGAGCTATCCTTGGCTCCACGGAAGGCCTTGCGCCTTCCACCCAGAAACCGAGCCTCGATGACCTTCAGCATCATGACCGCCTTCAAAGCCATCTGCCACGTTGTAGCAGTTTGTATAGCCAAGGGCTGTCATTGCAATCGCTGCTGCCTTACTTCGTACTCCAGAGCGGCACAAAAAGTAGATTGCAGCGTTTTGGTCAAGTCCTTTTTGCGCCAGAAGGTCAGAAAGTTGACTCGCAAAGCCCTCATGAGGGCCGTTGGACGGGAATCCCTGCCATTCAGCGAGGATGACTTCCTTACCCAACATGGAAAGATCAGGTATGCCTACAAAGGTCCATTCAGCGTTGGTTCTCACATCTACAAGAGTTGCAGAACTATCAGCTTTCAAGCTCTCGAAAACATCCGTTACGTTTCGATCGCCTGCATAGGCCTCATGCATAGATACTTCCATTTACTAACCTAGACGCATTCCGTTAACTCACCCAAATGAGTGGGCCACTATAAAAAGACTCAAAATCGAATTTCAAGAAAAATCAAAAGGGGGAAGCAATAAAAGCAGCAAAATGACGCAACAACTCCAGTAGCCTAGATTGCAATTACTATAAAATGCAACGCCTAGACTTTACGCCTTCTGACCAGCTTTGCCCGACCCTGGTTCGATTCTTCTAACTTGTATGCTGGGATCGGGTAGCAACCCGACTTCTTCTTGACCATACACAGCCGATTTTGGTCCCGCAATAGCGGAAAGTTTACAAAACGCAAATGCCCTTTCTGTGACGCAAGGTCAAGCCCATATGTCGTCAACGGCTAAGTTCGGCAAAAAGCAGTGAACTCAACAACTTTCTTCATATGCACTTGGTTAATGGCGGGCGGCTAAGGCGAATAAAAAAAAATTATCCGGCCGTCACTTGACTCGCCAAGAATCTGCTCTTTTCAGCTGCGACAATTTTAACCTAGAGCTAACCTATTGTTTTTTAAGGATTTTCCTTGACAGGCTCCGAGACTATTCCACAGGCTATTCGCCGCGAAAATGCCCCAGTTTTATCCTAGGGTAAGCTTATCCAGCTAACAAAAAAGCCCGGCCATACGACCGGGCTTTTTTAGTCCAAAAAACTTGGATTAGGCGCCGAGTGCCTTAATACGAGCATTCAGACGGGATACCTTGCGAGACGCAGTGTTCGCATGGATAACGCCTTTAGTAGATGCACGCATGATTTCAGGCTGTGCAACTTTGAATGCTTCGTTAGCAGCTGTCTGGTCACCCGCGACAATTGCTTCTTCCACTTTACGTACGAAAGTACGTACGCGGCTACGGCGAGCCTTATTAGTGGCCGTCTGGCGGGCAATTTTACGTGCCGCCTTCTTGGCCGAAGGAGTGTTGGCCATGGGCTCTGTCCTGATCTGTCAGTAAGAACTGTTTTCAAATCGCGAACGAGGCCGCCCAGAGCCGCCCCGGTCAAACGAATTCAGTGACGAACAAAATCCGCCACCGGTTGTGGAGCGCTTATAGTTGGGAGTCTTAGCCTCGTCAATGAAAAAAGGTGTAGACCTGCCCAAAATCGGCTTATCCGTCTTCGAATTCAGGTTTTCTCTTTTCGATGAAGGCCTTCATACCTTCTTTTTGATCGCTGGTTGCAAACATTGAATGGAACAAGCGACGCTCAAAACGAATACCTTCTGCAAGGGTTACTTCGTAAGAACGGTTTACACTTTCCTTCGTCATCATAACAATTGGAGTCGAGAAACTTGCAATCTTTTCAGCAGCTTTGAGTGCTTCTTCGACCAGATCGTCATTTGCAACAACGCGGGAGACAAGGCCGGACCGCTCAGCTTCAGCTGCATCCATCATACGGCCTGTCAAGCACATTTCCATTGCTTTGGACTTGCCAACAAGCCTTGTTAATCTCTGTGTACCACCTGCACCTGGCATAACGCCAAGTTTGATCTCTGGCTGGCCAAACTGAGCAGATTCCGCTGCCAGAATGAAATCACACATCATAGCAAGCTCACAGCCACCGCCCAGCGCGAAGCCTGCGACAGCTGCGATGATCGGCTTACGCTTCTGTGCGATCTGGTCCCAGCTGGTGATGAAGTCCATCAGATAGGTCTGCGGATAATCGTACTCGGCCATCACTTTAATGTCAGCGCCTGCAGCAAATGCCTTTTCGGAGCCAGTGATAACGGTCGCGCCAATTTCAGGGTCGCGATCAAACACATTCAGCGCTTCATCGAGCTCAGCGATCAGATCGCTGTTCAGCGCGTTCAATACTTTCGGGCGGTTTAGCGTAATCAAGCCAACCTTGCCGCGTGTCTCAACCAGAATATTCTCGTAGGACATATGTCCCTCCCAATAAATTCAACTTGGATTTCTGCCCTAACATTGAAGAGTGATCGCTTAGCGGCAAGGTAGCCGTTTGTCTTAGTTCTATCAGGCGGTGGCGTTCGCCCGCTCCGGGAACAGCCCTGCAAGCCCTTCTTTGCTTGCCGCGCAGACACCGCGTTCGGTGATCAGAGCGGTGACGTATTTGGATGGTGTTACGTCGAAAGCAAAGTTGGAGAGTGGGGTTTCCGGCGGGCAGATGCGCACCTTCTCGACATCACCAGCAGCTGTTTCGCCACTGATCCATGCAACTTCCTCTCCGCCACGTTCTTCGATCGGGATTTCCTTCAGGCCGTCTGCGACAGTCCAGTCGATGGTGGAGGACGGGAGCGCCACGTAGAACGGTACGCCGTTGTCGTGAGCTGCAAGCGCTTTGAGGTAAGTGCCGATCTTATTGCAGACGTCTCCGTGTGCGGTTGTTCTGTCAGTGCCGACAATGCAAAGGTCCACCATGCCGTGCTGCATGAGATGGCCGCCAGCGTTGTCGACCAACAGTGTGTGCGGAACGCCGTGTTCGCCCAGCTCCCAAGCAGTGAGGCCAGCGCCCTGATTGCGTGGGCGGGTTTCGTCGACCCAGACGTGGACCTTCAGGCCTTTGTTATGGGCGTGATAAATCGGAGAGGTCGCGGTGCCCCAATCTACGGTGGCCAGCCAACCAGCGTTGCAGTGGGTCAGGATGTTGATGGTTTCACCCGGGTTCTTCTGCGCGGCAATCTCTTCGATGAGCTTGAGGCCGTGTTTGCCGATGGACTCGTTGCAGGCCACATCTTCATCGGAGATCTCAACGGCACGCTGCCATGCGGCATCAGCGCGTTGTTCCAGAGGCAACTGAGAAAGGCGGCTGCGCATGTCATTCAGCGCCCAGCGCAAGTTGATTGCTGTCGGGCGGGTGGCGTGCAGCACCTCCCAAGCATTGTCCAACGACGCATCGCTTGGGTCTCTTGCCATTTCCAGCGCCACGCCAAAGGCAGCAGTTGCGCCAATCAGCGGCGCGCCGCGGACCCACATGTCTTTGATGGACACAGCTGCGTCTTCCAGAGTGCGCAGCTCGACCTCAACAAAACGATGGGGGAGGCGCGTCTGGTCGATGATCCCGACTGTTTTACCAGCTTCCAGCGGCCAAATAGACCGGTATGCCTTACCATGAACCTTCATCGCGACGTCTCCTACCCATGTGAGCGATATGTGCGTCAGATTATCGGATTTTTCGAAGGCTCCATCTGCAATTTATCGCGTCCGGTTTCTTTTCCTCATAAAGTTCTTCAGGTGACCGGTTCCGCTTCGTCGATTTAGATGAAAGCCCTTCATCTCCTCTTTAACCATAATGCGCTACGCTGATCTTCCGTGTCTGTTTACACTTCAACTATGCCGGGTTGATGAAAGAGGCTCTCAATGGCTCCGCAAGATACTGATATTCGCATTATGGACGAGGATGGCATTCTGACCATGTTGGATTGGGCCGCATCTGAAGGCTGGAATCCGGGTGAGGATGATGCTCCTTCCTATTATGCGGCGGATCCTGAAGGGTATCTGGGCTGTTATCTAAACAATCAGCTGGTCTCGATGGTCTCTGCGGTGAAGTACGGCGAGGCCTTTGGCTTTCTCGGCTTTTACATTTGCCACCCGGAGTTTCGCAGGCAAGGTTTGGGTGCATTGATATGGAATGCAGCCATGCGGCGTCTGGAGGGGCGGACTATTGGTCTTGATGGGGTGGTTGAAGAACAGGACAACTATGCCAAGTCCGGCTTCAAGCTCGTTCACCAGAACATGCGGTATTGTGGCCTTTCCAACATCACCATGCCGATGGATCAGCGCATCTCCATTATCGGCAAGGGCATTCTGCCCAGCATCATCGAGTATGACCGCAACTACTTCCCCGCAGAGCGCGCTGCCTTTCTGGAACGGTGGCTGGAGCCCATGAACCCGATGCGGCGCGGTGTTTATCTGGTTGAGAACGGAAGTGTGCAGGGTTACGGCGTTATCCGCGCGGCGCGAGATGGCTTCCGCATTGGCCCAATGGCAGCTGAAACGCCTGAAGGTGCAGACCTCATCTTCCGCGCATTGGCTGGCAGTGCAAAAGGCCAGATGATCAACATTGACCTGCCTTTACCCAACGAACAAGCCGTAGAACTGGCAGAACGCTACGAACTATCACCCGTGTTCGCTACCGCCAGAATGTATAAGGGACAGGACCCCAACCTGCCCCTAGACAAAATCTATAGCTTTGCGAGTTATGAGTTGGGGTAGGGAGCTACAAGCGAAGCAACTCCTCTAGTATCTGAACAAGCTACCAGACACAAATTTTGGCATTTGTTTCATCATTCAACCAGCATGCTTTATCTGCATCTTGTCGGAGGTACTTACCCGGCAGCGACACGTTGCGCCCAGTACCAAAATCGGCCCAACCATAAGCAACTCCGGGCGCATCTATTACCAAGATCATTGTAGGTTTGCCCGGTGCTGACACTTCAAAACTACCTTTATTGTCGGTGTTTTTGAATTCACAGAGATACTCGCCATCATCAGATGTAAAACAACGAGCTTGTTTAGCCAAAGCAGTCTGGCCCACCATAAAGCCAGCAACAAGCATCAAGAGTACTCCTGATTTTGCAATTACGTTCATGCATCACTCCATCTACAGAGAGACTATGTTTTAGTTTCCATAGATGAAATCTATCGTATTGAAATAAATACATAATTCACACCAAGACGTGGACATTAATAAAAATGCACCCCGTGCTTTTGGTTTTCAGATGCATTCAAGTAAGTCTGGCAGGTGATCGATCTCATGGTTTGCTTCCATCGACCTCAAAAACTCAAAATTATGGAAGAGGCTATTGAGTTTCGGCACAAACAGGCATGTTTGACAACCAAGCGCTTTGCCTGCCTGAACATCAACATGAGAGTCACCGATGACTAATGTCGTTTCGGCATCTGCTCCCATGCGATCAAGTGCTTCTTCAAATGGACGCGTATCAGGCTTATGTCCGTAACCATCATCCCCAGCGACTATCGCCTTAAAGTGCCTGGAGAGATTGTGTACTTCCATTCCACTATTCAGGAGACGGCGTGAACTGGAGCTAACGAGGCTTGTAGGAACGTTTTCATCGTTCAGCTTTGAAAGTGTCTTGGTTGCCCCTTCATAGAGCTCAACTTTTTGCAGGGCCTGCAAAACATATTTCCGCGTTTCCTCAGCGATCTCAGGGAAACCTAGATGAGGATGTTTGTCCGGCACTTTATGGTGATCATGAAAGAACTCAGCGACAATTTCCTTAGGCTGGAAGGTAAAGTTTCGCACCTCCAAAAAGCGTTGATATCCGTCGAGCCAAACGTCCAGAGTTCTAGCTAAGGTGCCATCCCAATCAAAAATAACTGATTTAATTTTCAATACTGCAGCTTTCCAAAATTGTATGCCGCCTGCTCACCCCGCTACTGCGGTAGCAGCGTTTCTCGGTCTACTTGTTGTTCGCGGGCTTCTTCTTGTAGCCAGGCTTTGAAGGACTTCACGACTGGGCGGAGGGTGCGGTTTTCGGGGTAGACGAAGTGGTAGGCAGAGGAGAGTTTCAGGCTGATATCGAACAGGCGGACCAGTGTGCCGGCGGCCAGTTCTTCTTCGATAAAGAACTTCGGCACCAATGCAACGCCTAAGCCTGATGCGGCGGCCTGTGAGATCATAGTGAACTGATCGAAACGCGGGCCCTGGAAGGCTCCATCTGTTTCGACACCTGCCAGAGAGAACCACTTTTGCCAGGCATCCGGGCGCGTTGACTGGTGCAGGCGCATGACATCCACCAGATCCTCCGGCGTGCGCAGGCTGTGTCTGTCGCGGAAGGCTCTGGAAGCGACCGGAATGACCTCTTCCTGAAATAGCGGCTCTGCAATGGCACCGGCCCAGACGGGTTCACCGTAATGAACGGCGCCGTCGAATGGTTCTACCGAGAAATCAAAGGGACGCAGGCGGACGGAGAGGTTGAAGCTGGCTTCCGGGTAGCGCTCGTGGAAGCGCGGGAGGCGGCGGGCGAGCCAGCGGGTGCCGAAGGTTGGGAGCACGGCGACGTTCAGCACATCCTCACTGCCTGCAAAGGACATCACCTGACGGGTGGCGCTAGTCATCTTTTCCAGCGTGCCGCGGATGTCGTGCAGGTAAATGCGTCCGGCATCCGTCAGAACAATACGTTGGCGAATCCGTTTGAACAGCTCTACGCCCAGACGCCCTTCCAACAAGCGCACCTGTTTGCTCACTGCGCCTTGAGTCAGGAACAGTTCTTCTGCGGCGCGGGTGAAACTGCCGTGGCGCGCAGCGCTTTCAAAAGCAATCAAACAATCAATCGGGGGGATAAAACCACGCTTCATCCTGACCTCTCATGATGCCGTGGACAGCTCGAAACTCCTGAAATCGCGAGGTTAGGCACAGCCAACACGATTAAATTTCGTTCTATCTGGCATCATCTCCTTCATAAAACAGAATCTCAAATAGGCCGGCACCCATTATTATCTTACTGATTTTAAGCAGTTTTCTTCCTGACGCAAGATCCAGACGAAATTATCAGTCATTCCATATGCGAATGAATAATGGAAAAGACGTAGCTTTTACCGATGGTCCGGACAAGAGACACTCTGTTCAAATAACGAATTTAGCATCTCTCACAGTTTGGGGACTTCAATGACCGTAGGTCTGGATACCGTGAAATTCGCAGAAGAAACAATTGAACTCATGGAGCGTATGGGTGTTGCCCGCTCTGCTTTGGAAGGTGGCACACTGGCTGCAACCTCTCCAAACACCGGTGAAACACTGGCGATGATCAAGGAAGACAGCGTTGAGGAAACCTCCGCTGCCATTGGTCGTGCGCATGACGCTTTCAAAGAGTGGCGCAAGCTGCCTGCACCGCGCCGCGGTGAGCTGGTTCGCCTGCTGGGTGAAGAACTTCGCACTTACAAAGACGACCTTGGCAAGCTGGTGAGCCTGGAAGCGGGTAAGATCACCTCTGAAGGTCTGGGTGAAGTTCAGGAAATGATCGACATCTGCGACTTCGCAGTTGGACTTTCCCGTCAGCTTTACGGCCTGACCATCGCGACCGAGCGTCCGGGTCACCGTATGATGGAAACCTGGCATCCATCCGGCGTTGTTGGCGTAATCTCCGCGTTCAACTTCCCGGTTGCAGTCTGGTCCTGGAACGCAGCACTGGCGTTTGTTTGTGGTGACTCCGTTGTCTGGAAGCCATCTGAAAAATCTCCTCTGACAGCAATGGCTGTTCAGGCGCTTTATGAGCGTGCAGCTGCCAAATTTGGTGATGACGCACCAAAAGGCCTGTTGGAGGTCATTCAGGGTGGCCGTGAAATCGGTGAAACTCTGGTCGACGACAAGCGCGTCCCAGTTATCTCCGCAACTGGTTCCACCCGCATGGGTCGCCAGGTTGGCCCGCGTGTTGCACAGCGCTTCGGCAAATCCATCCTTGAGCTGGGCGGCAACAACGCAGCGATCGTGACCCCATCTGCTGATCTGGATCTGACCCTGCGCGGCGTTGCGTTTGCGGCTATGGGTACTTGTGGTCAGCGCTGCACCACACTGCGTCGTCTGATCACCCATGACAGCGTGTATGACGCGCTGATTCCTCGCCTGATCAAAGCATACTCCTCCGTCAAGATTGGCATCCCAACCCAAGACGGTACTCTGATTGGTCCGCTCATCGACAAAGACGCATTCGACAACATGCAGAAGTCTCTGGAAGCAGCGAAAGCGGCTGGTGGCACCGTGCACGGTGGTCAGCGCGTGATGGCTGACGAATATCCGGATGCTTACTACGTTCAGCCAGCGATCGTTGAGATGCCAGGTCAGGTTGGTCCTGTTCTGGAAGAGACCTTTGCTCCGATCCTTTACGTCATTCGCTACACCGACTTTGATGATGCGATTGAAATTCAGAACGGTGTTGGTGCTGGTCTGTCTTCTTCCGTCTTCACCAAAGACATGGGTGAAGCTGAAACCTTCGTTTCTGTTGTTGGCTCTGATTGCGGCATTGCAAACGTCAACATCGGTCCGTCCGGCGCTGAAATTGGCGGCGCATTCGGCGGTGAGAAGGAAACTGGTGGAGGCCGTGAAGCTGGCTCTGATGCCTGGAAGGCATACATGCGCCGCGCAACCAACACCATCAACTACTCCGGCGCTCTCCCATTGGCGCAGGGTGTGAAGTTTGACGTTGAATAAGGAATTTTGAGAATGAGTAGTGATCCAACAGGCGGAGGCGTCTTCAATTGGGAAGACCCGTTCCTGATGCGCGACCAGCTGAATGAAGACGAAGTCCTCATCATGGAAAGCGCGCGTGCGTACGCTCAGGAAAAGCTTCTGCCACGCGTAATGGAAGCTTACCGCGAAGAAAAAACTGATCGCTCCATCTTTAACGAGATGGGCGAGCAGGGTCTCCTCGGCGTGACACTTCCTGAGCAATATGGTGGCTCTGCTGCTTCCTATGTGGCTTACGGCTTGGTTGCGCGTGAAGTTGAGCGCATCGACAGCGGCTACCGCTCCATGATGAGTGTGCAGTCCTCGCTGGTGATGTACCCAATTTACGCTTACGGCTCTGAAGAGCAGCGCATGAAGTATCTGCCGAAGCTTGCTTCTGGCGAATACGTTGGCTGTTTTGGCCTGACCGAGCCTGATGCAGGGTCTGACCCGGCTGGCATGCGCACCCGCGCTGTGAAGACCGAGAGCGGCTACCGCATCACGGGTTCCAAGATGTGGATCTCCAACTCCCCAATCGCAGACGTATTTGTGGTTTGGGCGAAGTCTGAAGCGCATGACAACCAGATCCGCGGTTTCGTTCTTGAAAAGGGTATGGAAGGTCTTTCCGCTCCCAAGATCGAGGGCAAGCTGTCTCTGCGTGCGTCCATCACTGGTGAAATCGTGATGGACAACGTGGAAGTGGGTGAAGACGCTCTTCTGCCTAACGTTTCTGGTCTGAAAGGCCCGTTCGGCTGTCTGAACCGCGCTCGCTACGGCATCTCCTGGGGTGCGCTGGGCGCTGCGGAAGACTGCTGGATGCGCGCTCGCCAGTACGGCATGGACCGCAAGCAGTTCAACCGTCCTCTGGCACAGACACAGCTGTTCCAGAAGAAGCTGGCAGACATGCAGACCGAGATTTCACTCGGCCTTCAGGCTTCCCTGCGCGTTGGTCGTCTGTTTGATGAAGGCCGCGTTGCTCCAGAGATGATTTCCATCGTGAAGCGCAACAACTGCGGCAAGGCGCTGGATATCGCTCGTCAGGCACGTGACATGCATGGTGGTAACGGCATCTCTGAGGAGTTCATGGTGATGCGCCATGCTCAGAACCTTGAGACCGTCAACACTTATGAAGGTACGCATGACGTTCACGCCCTTATTCTGGGTCGTGCGCAGACTGGCCTTCAGGCTTTCTTTTAAGCCCTGATCTACAGCGCGTTCCTGAAAAAGCTGGGAGGCATCTTTCAGGAATACGCTTAAACTCTTGGGAGGCGTTTCGTCTTCCTCTTAGACCGGCGCTCGCAAATACCCGCCAAAATGTTTCGGGCGTCGGTTCTTACTTTCTCAATTTCTCAGTATTCAGGTGTAACTATGGCGATAGCTTCAGTTGATGTTGCTATTATTGGGGGGGCTGTCATCGGATCATCGGTGGCGTACCATCTTGCACAGCGCGACGATTTCAAGGGTAGCATTGCGGTCTTTGAGAAAGATCCGTCCTACCAACATTGCGCCTCGGCGCTTTCTGCCGCTTCTATTCGCCAACAGTTCTCCTCTGCCGTGAACATCGATATTTCGCTCTACGGCATCGATTTCCTGCGCAATATTGGCGATCTTCTGGAAGTGGACGGCGATAAGCCGCGCATTGATCTGGTTGAAGGCGGTTATCTGTTCCTCGCCACATCTGACAAGCGCAGTATTCTGGAAGAAAACCACGCGCTTCAGCAGAAGATGGGCGCGGACATCGGTTTTCTGGAAGCTGATGCGTTGAAAGCCAAGTTTCCCTGGCTCAATGTTTCCGATCTTTCCGCTGGTTGCCATGGCCTGTCCGGCGAAGGCTGGTTTGACGGGTATGGGTTGATGCAGGCGTTTCGCCGCAAAGCGCGCTCCCTGAATGTGCCTTATGAGCCGTATCAGGTGGTTCACCTTGAAAAGATCATGGGCGGCAGCTGGATTCTGACGCTTTCCAACGGCGAACAGGTGGAAGCTGGCGTGGTGGTGAATGCTGCCGGGGCTTCCGGTGGCACGCAGATCTGTCTAGAGGCTGGTTTTGATGCACCAGTTCATTCCAAAAAGCGGATGATCTTCACCTTTGAATGCCGCGATGAGGTTCCGGGCTTGCCGTTGCTGATTGATCCGAATGGAACCTATGTACGTCCCGAAGGCACCGGCTTTATCTGCGGCAGTTCACCGGATGAAGAGCAGGACCCGGATTGTTACGATTATGATGTCGACTACTCCTTCTTCGAAGAGCACCTTTGGCCGACACTGGCCAACCGTGTTCCTGCGTTTGAGGCCATCAAGCCCGGTGCGGCGTGGGCAGGGCATTATGATGTGAACCTGTTCGACCACAACGCCTTTATGGGTCCGGTGCCGGGCATTGAGGACTTCTACATCGCACTGGGCTTCTCCGGCCACGGCCTGCAACAAAGCCCTGCCGTTGGACGCGCACTCGCAGAGCATATCGTAACAGGTGGTTATGAAACGCTGGACCTTTCCGAACTCGGCGTTGACCGTCTGGCCGCCAACAAGCCGTTGATTGAACGGAACGTGGTTTAACTCAGCCTCTGGCAAAAGCTTTAAAAGCGTTTCGAGGTTGTGCAAGCTTGTCATTTAATATTGTATCTTCGTAAGAATACAATTTTTGCGAGCTTGTAATGCCTTCTGAAGCTGAGTTGCTAAACGCGTTTGGATTGCACTTCATCCGTGAAGTGCATGACCTAGGATTAAAGTTTTCTGAGCAGTTCTTGGAGAGTTTCACTCTGGATAATCCAGAGTGGAGTTTCACAAAAGAGATCGATGGTCTCCCTCCTGAAACAAAAGCTCTGATGCATAAACATACTCAGGCAGTCCTTGAAATTACTTTGCAGAGATTTCTCTCACTTTTGGAAGACGAGTATCAGCTTGTGCAGATTGACGGCCAAAGAGCTCTCAATATTTCTGCATTAACAGATAGCTTGGCGCTTGCGTACAAATCCAAGGATGGCTGGATTTCATCTTACAGCGAAATGGCAAATGAGAGAGAGATCGCCTCAACCTCGAGTACAATTTCCTCTGACGACCTGCTGAAGCAATTTGGAAAGCCACTTGTACACGAAGTGTACGATCACTCTTTAGATCAGTGTGGTGGGCTCCTTAAAAAAAGTGGCTTGGATGAGATTAAGAGTGATGCCGTGTTTGCTCTCAATAAGAAAGTCGTCGAGCTTACACTATTTAATTTTTTCAATATGTTAGAATATAATTCCTGCATGAATGACATGCAACTTCGCATCTACGATGGTCAAAAATTCCATCGTTTAACAGAGATTAGCGATGGTTTAGGGGGGGATCTAATTGACGAAAATGTTGGTTGGATCGCAGAGTTCAGCCATGTCATCAACCTTGAAAACTGTATTGGCTTTGCAATACACGAAGCTTCACCAGCAAAAGTCACGACATCAGCCTTCATTCCAATATTAGACCAGCTTGGCAAGGCACTTATTGAAGAGGTCTACGATCAAACTCTAGATACGTCGTCTCCTCTGTTTCAGGACAAGCTAGACCCAGAAGTTCTAACTCAACTGCAACAGGATTCACGGGTTTCGATCCAACAACTCATTATCAAGACAACACTGTCTAACTTATTCAATTTTCTGCAATCACAAAGCTCTATTGGCAATCTGGAGTTTTCTCTTATTAAAGGAGGAAAGCTCTACAACATCGCCGAAATCACTCATGGAATAGACGGTGATCTGTTCAATGGCGATGGAGGCTGGATTGATCGTTTCAGTCGTTTCAGCAGACAAGATGAAACGTCCAATATTGTGCCTTTCACCTAACTAACACACAAAACTAAGATGCAGCACTCTTCCTAGACGGGCCGCTGAGTTTGCTGCGGTTTTGGATGATCAGGTCGGCCAGGAAGTCTGCCATGACGCGCATTCGGGGGGAGTGGGCGAGGTCGGAGTGCATGACCAGATAGATTGGTTGTTCAACACCGATATCCGCATTCACGCAGACAAGACCAGCATCCGATGCAAGGAAATGCGGTAGGACGGCGAGGCCGAGGCCGGCTTGTGTCGCTGCGACTTGCGTTGCCAGTGATGATGTCAGAACAGCGGGTTGGCGGCCTTTCAGAGCGCGTTCAATCCATTTTGCATTCACCAGATGCGAGAGCGCTTCGCACCAGGAAATGAAGTCGTCCTGCTCATAATTCTCCTGATCAGCCCACTCTGTTCGTTTGAGCGCATACTCTTTACTGGCATAGAGGCCAAAGCCAAGTGTTCCGAGGCGGCGGAGGGTGACGTTGCCGCTCTCTGGTTTCACCATGCGTATTGCCAGATCTGCGTCGCGGCGGTGCAGGTTGACTGAGCTTACGTCGGTCAGGATCTCTATGTGCAGCTCCGGGTAATTTGCACGAAACTCTGGCAATGCGGGCAGGATCAGATGGGTGGCGAGGTTCTCAGCGGTCGCAAGACGGAGTTTGCCGGAGATGCCCGCCTGTGCTTTTGCGCCGGAGGCGAATGCTGTGGCGGCGGCTTCCAGCGCTTCAGCTTTTGCTAGTAGATCACGACCATCCTCGGTGAGCTGGTAGCCGGACTGGTGCCTGATGAACAACGGAATTTTCAGCGTTTCTTCAAGGCGATCGATCTTTCTTGAGAGCGTTGCGACACCGATGCTCAGGCGATGAGCGGCAGCGCTGAGCGTCCCAGTTCTTGCAACAGCCAGAAAGGCTTTTGTGTCATCCCAAACAAGATCGCGCAGGATTTCATTTCCACTTTCGGAAATCTGCTTTCCAGTTTTGCTCATATTTTCCATTTTTGAAACATGGCAAGTAATCAGCAGCAACACAAGGAAGATGCTGATGAAAACTCACCAACTCGGTTCCAAACTCAATGTTTCCATGCTCGGCCTAGGCTGCATGGGAATGAGTGAGTTCTATGGCTCACATGATGACAGCGTATCCTTGCGCGTGATGGCGCGAGCGGTTGAGCTGGGCATCGACTTTTTTGATACAGCGGACATGTATGGCCCTCATCACAATGAGGAGCTGATTGGTCGCTTTTTGAAGGAAACCAAGGCGCCGCTGAAAATCGCGACAAAGTTTGGCATCAATCGTAAACCCGGTGAGTACAAGCGGACGATCGAGAATAGCCGACAATATGCAAGACAGGCTTGTGAAGCCTCTCTGAAGCGTTTGGGTGTTGACTATATTGACCTTTACTACGTTCACCGCGTGAACCCGGAGCAGCCCGTTGAGGATGTGATGGGAGAGCTTTCGTTGCTGGTTGAGGAAGGCAAGATCGGTAATATCGGGCTTTGTGAGGTCAGCGAAAAGACGCTTCGCCGCGCCCATGCCGTTCATCCTATTGCGGCGGTGCAGACAGAGTATTCTCTTTGGTCGCGTGATGTGGAAGAGGTGATCCTGCCGACTTGCCGCGAGCTTGGGATTGGTTTTGTGCCTTACTCTCCCTTGGGCAGAGGCTTTCTGACGGGCAGTTTCAATTCTGAGACACAGTTTGAAGAAGGTGACTTCCGCGCAAACCTGCCGAGGTTCTCCAAAGAAGCGCTGCAGGTGAATGAGGGGATCACGAAGGTTATTGTAGAGGCTGCCGCTCAGAAGCAATGTACGCCTGCACAGCTCTCTCTGGCTTGGTTGCTGGCGAAGGGAGACGATATTGTGCCTATTCCGGGAACCAAGAGATTGCGCTATCTGGAAGAGAATATTGCAGCAACTGAGATTGTGCTTTCTTCTGAGGAGGTTGAAGCGCTGGAAGACAAGCTTGCTCTGATTTCAGTTGTCGGCGAACGGTACACACCTGAAGGCATGAAAGGGTTGAATGCTTAGGCTGGCTCCCTGACAGCTGAAAAAACTTATCCCCTCCAGCGAAAGATGGCCCCATACTAATCCCATGCCCACGTGACGGGCAGCTGGCGGACCGTCCGTCAGCGTATCGTGGGCTGGGTGGGGCTGTCAGGAGAGGTAACGCATCTTCTGGTGGTCCGGTGGCACCGATTTTCAGACGTGACTGCATGGTCTGAGAGGAAGGGCCCAAGCCTGAAGGGCATCACGCAGTGATATGGACCAGCCAGACTGGCCATATCATAGGCAGTGGACCTGTTCGGATACGGAAACTTATCTGAGCAAAGCCGTTGTCTTTCCGGGAAACCGGCTATCGTGTCTTTCAGGATAAGAGGCGATGTTGGCCATACCAAAATGCCCGGGCAAGGCGCGTAGCCAATGCCGAAGACTCTATTACTAACTCAATGCGCAGGCGTTGCCTGCCGCCTTGCTCCTCCCGACCTTCGGGAAATCTAGCTACACCACTGCATGGGATGCCATGCGGTGCTATTGGTGTTTATTTTTCCGCTCCAGTGCCATTCAGAACAGCAAAACACTGCATTTTCCTTCAATCTGACAGGCAGAGGCAAAGCCCCTGCATGACCAGTTGACCACGTGAAGGAGGGTGGACCATGTCATCTTCAGTTGGTTTGGACACGACACGTATTCATCCGCAGATCTCTGCGGGCGATCTTCAGAGCATCAAAGGCGCATCTGACCGGGAGCATATTGGCAATCCGGCGACGCGGCTCTGGGACAAGATTGTCGATTGGTTTTGCGGTACTGATCGCGTCAACGCGAAGAAGCTGGTGTTTGATCTGTACTCCCCCACCGTGACGGATCAGAACAAGGTCAAAGCCTTTGAGCAACTACGCGAGATGGCTGGTGCAAACTTTCAGGAGAACTTCAAGGTCTATGACGGTCCGCGTTTTCAGAGCTACAGCGTGCTGGACTTCAAGCTGGAGTTTGATGTGCGCAGCCCGGATCCAGACAATGTGGAAGGCACCCTGAAAAACGACATCATGATGGAAGGTGTCAGAATACCTGAGCAGCAAGGCCGCCAGTTTCTGGAGGACTTTAAACGCCGTCAGGAGCGCACGTTTACCTTCGATTCCAAACCAATCGATGACATGAGCTTCTTCGATCATTTTTCACCGCAGGAGCGTGCCACCGTCTTCGCGGTGTGTCATCAAGGGTTATTTCCGCTGTTATCTGGTCCTGTGATGTGCATGTCAAATCATCAGGAGATGCGGTTTGATATCAGCAAGCCGGGGCCGGATGATTTGCGGATTCAGGCCTACATGGAAAAGGACATTGCTACGGACGTTGAAAGCGCCGACTACGAACAGTTGCAGCAGCAGGTCACGGAGTATGAGGGCGTGAAGAAGTCGCTGAAGATTGAGGCGGTGATCAACGTCTGGCGCGGCGGACGAGAAGTTGATCTGGTTTCCGCTGAAGTCCTGTCACAAAACAGCGTGTGACAGGACGTGATTTAACAAAGGCGGGCAAAGAGAGCTGGCTTAGATCTCTTTGTCCTTGTCCTTCTTCTTCATCGCTTTTTCGAGGGCGTTCACGGTGGTTCTGAGCACCTGAATGCGAGCGTAGCGCTTGTCTTCTGAGGAGATCAGCGTCCACGGGGCGTAACGGGTTGAGGTGCGGTCCACCATGTCACCGGCTGCAATGGCGTATTCGTTCCATTTGAGGCGATTGCGCCAGTCTTCCTCGGTGATCTTGTAGTTCTTGTAGGCGGTTTCTTCGCGAGCCTTGAAGCGGCGCAGTTGCTCTTCTTCAGAGATCGCGAGCCAGAACTTGCAGAGGATGAAGCCGGAATCCGTCAGCTCTTTTTCGAAAGCGTTGATTTCGTTGTAGGCGCGCATCCAGTCAGCTTCAGAGCAGAAACCCTCAACGCGTTCCACCAGCACACGCTCATACCAGGAACGGTCGAAGATGGCGCTGTGGCCCTTCTTCGGCAGGCGACGCCAGAAACGCCAAAGGTATGGATGCAGCTTTTCTTCCACAGAAGGTGCTGCGATTGGGTGCACCTTGTAGTTCCGCGGGTCCATGGAGCGGGTGAGGCGGCGAATGGAGCCCCCTTTGCCAGCTGCGTCATTGCCCTGGAAGACAGAGATAAAGCCGAACTTTTTGAAGCGCTTGCGGTCTGTCAGGTACGCCATCTTGTCCTGAAGCTCTTCAAGCTCTTCCTTGTACTCCTCTTTGGAGATGGTCGCGGACAGATCAATCGCATCCACCGCATTGGCCTGAGACAGGGTGGTGACCACGGCAGGGGCTGAAACCGGTTTGCCGTTGCCGCTTTCCAGCTTCTTCTTCATGGACTGGGCGATGGTTTCTGCCAGTGCAAGATCACGCACATCCGGATCCTGTGACGGGATCACAAACCACGGCGCGTAGCCGGTGCTGGTTTGCAGAGAAGCTTTTTCACCTGCGGTCTGAGCTGCGCGATAATGTTCAGCACCGGACCATTCCTCAATGAAGTTGCGGCCTTTTTTGCCTTTGGCTGCGATATCATGCAGGCGTTCCTGCTGCTCTGCCTTGGGCAGGGTGAACCAGAACTTGAGAAGGAGAATGTTCTCGTAGGCGAGCATTTTTTCGAAGCGGTTGATGGCAGACAGCTGGCGCTCCAGCTCGGCGTCATCAATCTTGCCCATAACCGCATCACGCAGTGGTTCCTGATACCAGGAGCCAAACACAATGGAGGTTTCACCACGTGCTGGCAGATCTCGCCAGTAACGCCAGTAGTTTGGCCGAGCGCTTTCAGACTCGCTGCGCTCTTCATGATAAGCGTTGCAGAACAGGTAACGCGTATCCATCCACTCATACAAACGGGAGATTGCCGCGCCTTTACCCGAGCCGTCTACGCCAGCGAGCAGAATGATTGTTGCGAAAGCTTTGTTCTCTCTCAGCTTATGCTGAACTTCCAACAATTCCTCACGGAGTTCAGGCAGTCTTTTCTGAAGCAGCTCTTTACTGACTGTCTGAGGAATGTTTGCAGACTGAAACATGCAAGTGACCTTCGCATCTGGGGCATGGCGTAAAATGTTATTTTTGCTCATTCGGCTTTGGGCCAAGAATAGCCATTCTGTATTATTGCTTAAAGAGCTAAACGATGTTTTTCGTCACCAGAATTAACGTATGGGTCTGATTAGTGGGACTATTATGCTTTTTGCAGGGAATAGGGCTTGTTATTTCCCTTTCAAAGGGCCAGATGCCTGCATATAAATGTAACAGAATGCGCACCATATTTTGGTCACCTTGGCACGATGTATACATTTTCAGTGGTCACCCAGCGATCTAAGTAATTTAAGAAAGAGCTAGAGACTTTTCAGTGAACGTCGATTTCGTCACCACATTCCTCAACCACATTGTTGATTTCATTGCAGCAAATCCGGCTTTTGCTGGCCTTATCTGTTTTATCGTCGCAATGGGTGAAGCGCTCTTTCTGATCGGGTTGGTGTTTCCAAGCACGGTTGTTCTGGTGGGAGCTGGTACGCTTATCGGCCTTGGTGAACTGCCGTTTCTAAGTATCTTTTTATGGACGACTGCAGGCGCTGTAACCGGCGACGCGTTTTCCTACTGGTTTGGTTACTTTTACAAAGACAAAGTGCGGACAATCTGGCCTTTGAGCCGCTATCCGGACTGGCTAAAACGTGGTGAAGATTACTTTGCCAAACACGGCGGTAAGAGCATCTTTATTGGCCGTTTTGTGCCGGGTGTGAAATCTGTTGTACCGGGCATTGCCGGCATGGCCGACATGAGTTTTGGCCGCTTTACCTTCTTCAACGTGACCTCTGCTTTTGCCTGGGCTGCATTGCATCTGGTGCCGGGCGTGATGGCTGGTTCTGCCCTGTTTGCGATTGGTGAGATCAACACCCGCCTTGCGATTATCCTTGGCGGTCTGCTGCTGGTTCTTCTGATCGCCGTGGCGATTATCCGCTGGCTGATCATGTTTATTCTGCCGATTGTTGGTGGTTCGCATCAGGCAATCGTCAACTGGTTTGGTCGTCGTCCTGATCGCTTCAGCCAATGGATTGCGCGGACATATGACCCGGAAAACCCACGCAGCGTGGGCATGCTGGTCTCTGCATTCTTCCTGCTGGTGACGCTGCCGGGCTTCATCTGGTTTACTGGAGCCGTGGCTCCGGGCATGCCGATGGCTCGAGCGGACCTTGCGATCAGCAACTTCTTCCAGATCGCGCGGACGCCGATCATCGATAAGATCATGGTCATGATCACCATGATGGGCGATGGCACGGTGACTGCGACCGTTACGCTCGCCGTGGGTATCTATCTGTTTGGCCGCAAGGCATGGCGCCGCGCAACGGGCTTTGTGATTGCAATTGTCAGCTCCTCGATCTTCGTGGTCATCACCAAGGCATTGATTGGGCGTGATCGTCCGATTGAGCTGTATTCCGGCGCTGATGCATTCTCATTCCCATCCGGGCACGCCACTATCAATACGGTTCTGATTGGGGTGATTGCGGTTCTGGTGGCCCATGAGCGCTCTCGCCTGAGCAAGACAATTATCTATTCCGTTGCTGCGACCTTCGCGATCCTGATCGGGTTTTCACGGGTTTATCTGGGGGCACACTGGCTTTCAGATGTGCTGGCAGGCCTGCTGTTTGGCTCTGGTACCGTCTTCTTCTTCTCGTTCGTCTTCGGGCACATTCATAATGAGAAGGTGGGCAGAACAGCTCTGACGATCATCTCACTATGTGCATTGGCGATCGCATCCACATGGCACATCAGCCAAAACTATTCGACGGCTGCTGAAGCCTATGAGCCGCGCAGCGAGTCCGTTGTGATCCAGAAATCCAGCTGGCGCATGCAGGATTGGCGCTTGCTGCCTGCAAAACGCGTTTCCATTACGGGCGAACTGGAAGAGCCAATTACGCTGCAATGGTCCGGCACGCCGGAACAGCTGGAGCAGGAGCTGACCAAGCTTGGATGGCGGAAAGCACCGGAATGGTCCTTCCCGACTGCGACTGGATACCTGAAAGGGGAAACCCCAGCAGGCGAGCTGCCACCAGTGCCACACACCAATGCGGGCTTCCTGCCTGCGCTGACGATGGTTTACGAAAGCGATCAGGACCACCGGCAGGTGTTCTGGCTTTGGGAAACACGCTTCAAGCTCTCCGATGTAAACGGAGACATTTCCCATCTGTATATTGGTGGCGCGCTGGACGAAGAAACCGTCCGCCTGTTTGGTGAGTTCTCAGGTCTGAAGTCCGAGGATGAAATTCCGGTAGATCTTCATATGTTCAACCAGCTACCAAATGCAGAAGAGAAACGCAGGTGGGACGGTAGCTCAGTGGTTATCGCGGGGCCTTAAGGCAGGCCCTGCTATGCTTCTTCCTGAGGAGCGCAGTAAAGACCGTAAAGAGTTTGCAGAACGGATTCCACTTCAGCGCTGGCCAGTGAATAATAGATTGTCTGAGCACTGCGACGGGTGGAGACCAGATTACTGGCACGCATCTTGGCAAGATGTTGTGAAAGTGCGGACTGGCTTAAATTCACAGCTTCTGCAAGTTCACCTACAGTACATTCGCTCTGAACAAGTCGACACAACACCATCAGGCGCTTGGGATGCGCCATGTTAGCAAGAAGCCGGGCAGCTTCCTCAGCGTTTTCTTCTAAGTCTTCAAAATTTGCATCAATCAAAGCTCGAACCCTAATCTTTAATGTTATTAGCAGCAGGCCAGTTTTAGGATAATGGCCATAAAAGCAGCATCATTTTTCTTGGTACCCATACATAAAGAAGAACATGAAACATGCAAGTAGCTGGACTGCTCTAACCAGAATTGTCGCCCTTTTCTTGTCAGGACAACCAGAATATTATGCTCCCCGGCAATAATTCTAGCATAATGTGGCGGGTCTATGTTAATAGCCCGATCAAACCACGCCCCAGAGACTATTCCAGTAGAATTAACTGATACAGCGTGCTGCTGTGCTGGATTTCTCGAAGGCAAACTTCTTCAAGATTGTTTCACGCATCTGCTTAATTGAGGAACGCACTTTACGTTTCAGAGGACTGCGGGAAGCACATGACGAAATCAGCAGAACCGGGAACGGATACTCTGCTTATCTGAGAGATCACTGTTGACTGACTTTGACAAACTTGGTGTTGCAAAACCATTTCAGATCGCCCTGAAATCTAAAGGCTATAGCGAGCCAACACCTATTCAGGAAAACGCAATTCCGTACATTCTGGATGGCAAGGACCTGCTTGGCCTTGCGCAGACCGGAACGGGTAAAACCGCCGCTTTCGCAGTGCCGCTTCTTCAGCGCTTGCTTGAGAGCCGGTATCGCGCTGCGCCGAAAAGCGTGCGTAGCCTTATCTTGACGCCAACCCGCGAGCTGGCGGACCAGATTACCAAGAACATCAAGGCCTATGCGGGCCGCACCAAGATGTACACCAGCTGTGTTGTGGGCGGTGTGCCGTTTCCTCCGCAGTTCCGCGCATTGCAGCGTGGTCTGGATGTGTTGGTGGCAACGCCTGGCCGCTTGCTGGATCTGCACCGCAAGAACGGTGTGAGCTTTGATGAGCTGGAAATCTTCGTTCTGGATGAAGCAGACCAGATGCTGGATCTGGGCTTTATCGCAGAGCTGGAAGAGATCGCTTATCTGCTGCCGAAGAAGCGTCAGACCCTGTTCTTCTCCGCGACCATGCCGCGCGAGATCCGCGATCTGTCAGAACGCTTTCTGACCAACCCAGTTGAGGTGAGCACCGCTCCGCCTGCGACCACGGTTGAGACTGTGACACAGCAGATTGCGCATCTGGAAAAAGACGCCAAGTTCCCGCTGCTCAAAGAGCTGTTGGAGAAGGATGAGTGCGAGCGCGCACTGGTGTTTACTCTGACCAAGAAGGGCAGTGCCCGTCTTGCCGCCCGCCTGAATGCAGATGGAGTGCCTGCTGAGGCGATCCATGGTGACATGTCTCAGGCAGAACGCCAGAAGACGCTAGACAAATTCAAACGCGGTAAGCTGAAGACCCTTGTGGCGACTGATGTTGCAGCTCGCGGTATTGATGTGTCCGACATTTCTCACGTGATCAACTTCGACATGCCAAACGCGACGGAGAACTACGTTCACCGTATTGGGCGTACAGCGCGTGCGGGCAAGAGCGGAACGGCGATCACCTTCTGTTTGCCGGAAGATCGCGGCATGCTGCGTGCCATTCAGAAGCTTATTGGCAAGAAGATCGCGGAGATGGATGGTTTCACCTTCTTCCCGTCTGATCGTGAGCCGAAAAGCGCGCGCAGCAATGCGCAGGTGGCTGGTAAGCGAGCGAAGGGTAGCGGTCCACGCAAAGGACCGGGCAATGGCAAGTTTGCGCAGAAGCCGAAGGGCAAACCTGCTGGCAAAAAGTCTCCTCCTCGTCGTTCACCGAGCAAGTCTTCCGACTACGCATCTGCTCCGGCTGGTGACACCGGTGGTTACCTGAAGCGCAAGAAGCCCTAAGCCCATCCGCTGATGCTGGACTTAGCTGAGCGACCAGATGTATCTTCACGCGGGTTGGAGGTGAAACTCCAATCCGGTGGCCGCAGCGGTGTGCTGGTGGTGGTGTTCTCGCAGGTTCGCATTCCCTCCGGCAAGTTCGGACTGGAGCGACTGTTTGCCAAGACACAGCATGCCTGTGTTTTTCTGAATGATGCCGCCTCACAGTGGTACCTTGATGCGGAGCAAGAGATTGATCATGCCATCGACCTTGCTATCGCTCAGGAGCAGCCTGAACGGATCATCTATTACGGCGCTTCCATGGGAGCATATGGAGCACTAATCACCGGTCTGCGCAGGCAAGACGGCGAGATCTATGCCTTTTCGCCTGAGCTGGAACTGGTCATAGCGGGCACGCAAAGCGCTGAGTATCTAGCTCGGCCTGCACCGGAAAAGCTGGAGTTGCTGGATCGCTTAGCAGGAGATCTGAGGCATCCGGTGCATTTGCTGTTCGGGTTATTTGATTGGGTTGATACCTGCGGTTACCTTGCTGTTCAGCGCCTTTCTGTGAGCGAAAACCTGAACTGTTATGGGATTGCCGGGCCGCATGCGTTGCACGACCAGCTTTATTCGCTCAACACCATCCGCCAGTTGATCAAAACATTTCAGCGGGACATGGCTGAGCTTCTTGCGGATAAGAACCTACTGTATTCGCAAAGCCTTACAGATTGCGAGGCATTAGTTGATCTGGGGTATGCATTGGCGTGTGGTGAGGTTCCTTCTTTAGAAGCTTCAGAGGCATTGCGGAGCAATCCGGGCTATGGGTTGCTTCAGGCAGAGCGGTTTGCTTTGCTTGGGAAGCACTATGATGGAGCGGAGCTACTTCGGGAATGGCATACGACCCTTCATAATGATGCGGTGATGAGGACTGCTCCCAAGCGCTGGCGGAAGACGTTTTTGATACGGGCTGCGGAGCTGTATCTGCAAGCCGGACAAGCATCGCAAGCTCATGATGCTCTGGCAGACTGCATCAGGTTGTTCCCGCTTGACGAAAACATGCGAGAATTAGCGGGTCAGTTGAATATCGCAGTGCCAGCCCCTAACTAAAGATCCCTCTAATCTCCGATTGAATTTGTCTGACAGCTTGCTAATATCACAAAGAACAAAGTGGGAACGATTTCATGGAATTTGTGAAGGGCTCTAATCGCGTTCAACTTGATGATCCTCTTGTCGATGGTCGTCAGTCTGACCGCGCATTGAAAATCCAGCGAGGAGTGCAGCGATATTTGCGCGTTCTGGGTCTTACGAGCCTTCCTGAGGTCACGCTTGCATCGGGACGGCGGGCTGATCTGGTGGTGCTTGGTAAGAAGTCAGAGATCTGGATTATCGAGATCAAGTCATCCATCGAGGACTTCAAATCCGACAACAAATGGCATGAGTATCGCGATTACTGTGATCGCCTGTTTTTTGCGACCAGCCCTGATGTTCCGCAGGAGATTTTTCCGGAGGAGACCGGGTTCATTCTGGCGGATGATTATATGGCTGAGATTATCCGCGAAGCACCCGAGCACAAGCTTTCAGCGGCCACCCGCAAAGCCGTGATTTTGCGATTTGCGCAAGCTGCTGCGAACCGACTGCATGATTTGACCGACCCGAACCAGAGAAACCTGCGGCGGGGATAAGCTGGGGAAGAAACTCAGCAAGCCCCTGCGTTTCAATGAGTTTTTCGGCGAATACACCACGAGAAGTTGCAGGCCTTACATACTCACCAGAATGTTCAGGTTTCCGTTTAGGGAAAGGCTCACTAACATCAGGCCATAAAACAGCTCGCCGTATTCAGGCGAGTGCGAAGCTCTTGTTTTGAGGCGTGTTCTCAACTGAGAACCGGGAGAACTTCTCAGGAATACGCCAAAGACCATTCTTGCTGCTGCATTTTCGAAAGAGGAGAGGCCTTTCGGGAGTGTGCTTTTGTTTCTGGGGAGGGGCACAATGGATTTTGATTATGTGATTGTTGGAGGTGGCTCGGCGGGATGCGTGCTAGCAGCTCGCCTTTCTGAAGACCCTTCAATTTCAGTTTGCCTGCTGGAGGCTGGTGGCGAGGGCAAGTCCGTTCTGGTACGCGCGCCGCTTGGTATCGCGGCAATGGTTTCTGCAAAGCCGTTCGCGATCAACAACTGGGCTTTTGACTCTGTTCCGCAGACCGAGCTGAATGACCGCACGACATTCCATCCGCGCGGTAAGGCGCTGGGCGGTTCCAGCGCGATCAATGCGCAGCTTTATATTCGCGGCCAAAAAGAAGACTACGACGGCTGGGTTGAGCAAGGTGCAGATGGCTGGTCATTTGATGAAGTGCTGCCTTACTTCAAAAAATCGGAGAGCAATCAACGCGGTGAAAGCTCCATGCATGGGGCTGACGGACCTTTGCAGGTCTCAGAGCAACGCTCCCCTCTGCCAATCTCTCACGCCTTTCTTGCTGCCGCTGAAGGGCGGCAAATCAAACGGAACAACGACTTTAACAGCGGAGATCAGGAAGGCGTTGGGCTTTATCAGGTCACGCAGTTCCATCAGGACGATAAGAAAGGCGAGCGCTGCTCAGCGGCAGCGGCCTATCTTCATCCTGTCATGGATCGGCCAAACCTGACCGTCATCACTCATGCTCGCAGCACGCGGGTGTTGTTTGAGGGCAAGAAGGCCATTGGCGTTGAGTATAAGCAGAAACGTAAG
This sequence comes from Pseudovibrio sp. SCP20, assembly GCF_057774105.1. Lineage (NCBI taxonomy): Bacteria > Pseudomonadati > Pseudomonadota > Alphaproteobacteria > Hyphomicrobiales > Stappiaceae > Pseudovibrio > Pseudovibrio sp. SCP20. Next base: position 502,106 of record NZ_JBYMDH010000002.1, read on the forward strand.
TTGGCGGTGGTGAAGGCAAAGCGGGAAACGATTGTTTCTGCTGGCGCTTTCCAATCACCGCAGCTGCTCATGCTTTCCGGCATTGGGCCTGCGGATGAGCTGGCGAAACACAACATTCCGGTGCTGCATGATCTGCCGGGTGTTGGCAAGAACCTGCAGGACCATCTGGATTACACCATCAGCTATCGCTCCAACAAAACGGATATGCTGGGGTTGGGCCTGAAGCCGGGGGTTCAGCTGTTCAAGGAGATTATGCGCTGGCGGAAAGATGGGTCGGGTATGATTGCCTCACCTGCGGCAGAGGGTGGTGCATTCCTGAAGACCAGTCCAGAACTGGATCGCCCGGACGTTCAGCTGCATTTCGTCATCTCCATCATCGATGATCATGGCCGCAAGCTCTATGGTGGTTATGGATTTGGCTGCCACGTTTGCGTTTTGCGTCCGAAATCAACGGGGGAAGTGGGGCTGAACTCCGCTGATCCTATGGATGCACCACGGATTGATCCGAAGTATCTGACAGATCAGGAAGATCTGGATGTTCTGGTGAAGGGCATTCGTATGACGCGGGATATTCTGGAAGGGCCAGAGCTCTCGGAATACCGGGAGGATATGATCCACGATTTTGGCCGCGACGAGCACAGCATCAAACAGGCGGTGAGAGAGCGAGCCGAGACGATCTATCATCCTGTTGGCACCTGCAAGATGGGCCAGGATGAGATGTCCGTGGTTGGGCCTGACCTCAAGGTGCATGGGGTTGAAGGGCTTCGCGTGATTGATGCTTCTGTCATGCCATCGCTGATCTCCGGCAACACCAACGCGCCAACAATCATGATTGCCGAGAAAGCATCCGACATGATCCTGGGCAAACAACCGCTTGGCGCTGAGCGCGAAACCGAGCAAGTGTCCGCCTAAACAACAAAAGGCCGGTACGATTGCACCGGCCTTCCAAAATTCATTTCAGTCGCTAGTCTCTCAGGAAAGCTCTGCGATTTTCTGGACGAGCTGGCGAGCTACTTCGTCCTTACCCATTTTCGGCCAATCCTCGACGCCGCCATGTGTCACCAGCCGCACCGTGTTGTTGTCACCGCCCATCACGTTATTCTCGGGGCTGACATCGTTTGCTACAATCATATCAGCGCCTTTGCGCTCCAGCTTTCCGCGCGCGTTGGCGATGAGATCGTTTGTTTCGGCAGCAAAACCAACAACCAGTTTCGGACGTTTATCTTGTAGGTGACCTACTGTTTTCAGAATATCCGGATTTTCGACCAGGTTGAGCGCTGGCGGCAATCCGCTGCCGTCCTTCTTGATTTTCTGGTTGCTGTCATGCGCCACGCGCCAGTCAGCAACGGCAGCAGCCATAATCGCGATGTCTGCAGGGAGGGCGCATTCTACAGCGGCCAGCATGGCGTTTGCGGATTCAACGCGGATGGTTTCCACGCCCTTCGGGTCCGCCAGAATTGTAGGCCCGGAAACCAGTGTCACCTGTGCCCCGGCTTCGGCAGCGGCTTCGGCAATGGCGTAGCCTTGTTTGCCGGAGGAGCGGTTGGCAATGTAACGCACCGGATCAATGGGCTCATGCGTTGGGCCAGCGGTGATGACGATACGCTTACCCTTCAAAGGCAGGTCTTTGGGAGAAAGGAGGTCTTCAATCGCAGCTACAATTTCCAGCGGCTCTGACATGCGGCCATAGCCAGCCTCGCCTTTTTCCGCCATTTCGCCCGCGTTCGGTCCAACGAAGTGAAGGCCATCAGCTTTCAGTTGCGCCACATTGCGCTGGGTTGCCGGGTGGCTCCACATTTTGGAGTTCATGGCAGGGGCAACGAGAACCGGCTTGTCGTTTGCCAACAGCACGCAGGAGGCCAGATCATCTGCCAGCCCATGAGCCATCTTGGCCATGATGTTTGCAGTGGCAGGGGCAACAACGACGAGATCCGCTTCGCGAGAAAGGCGAATGTGGCCCACATCATGTTCCGCTTCGCGATCAAACAGCTCGGTGAACACGGTGTCGCCGGTTAAGGCGCCAACTGCGAGAGGTGTGATGAACTGAGAGCCGCCATTGGTGAGAATCGCACGAACCTTTGCACCACGCTCCTGAAGGCGGCGGATCAGATCCAGCGATTTATAGGCCGCAATTCCGCCTGTGATGATGAGAAGAATACGCTTGTCTGAAAGCATTATTAAAACCACCTTTTGCGCGGGCGTAGACCCACCAACTCATTTCCTGAGCTAGTTCTATCCGTTTTCCCTACGGATTTCATTAGTTTCCTAAAGGCTATTCGTCCCATTGGGTAAATCGCGGTGGCGTAGATGTGGGATCAAAGCCTGAACTTATCCGGATGGGGCCAGATTTCCTGTTCAGGCCTGTCAAATTGCATCAGTTCAATCAGGTTGCGACCGTCCTGAATGAAGGCAACCCAGACACCCTCTGTCGGGCTTTGCGGAGGGAGGATAACGTTTTTGCCCTTCAGGGCTTCGTGCAGGTCATCAACCACATAGGCAACGTGCGGCGTTGTTTTGATCACTTCAGGAAGGGGATTGTCATCATCGAAGTTCATCCACTCGATGGCGTAGGGGCCATCAAAATAGCCGGTGGCTGTCAGCTTCAGTTTTTCATTGTGGTCCGCTTCCGGCAGCTTTTCGCTGGTTGGGATGCCAACATGATGAAAGCGTAGTTCCTGCATCGCTGTGTGCCTTTGTTCGGCATGAGACGAAACCAGCCTAAGCCAGAGTAATCACCGTAGGGCCAACAGGACCGGCACAATTAGAAGGATCTGAAAATGCCAATAAAAAAGCCCCGCTCAGATGAGCGAGGCTCTTTAACATCAGAATTTGCGGAGCTTAGAACTGGCTTGCAAAGCTGCGCGGTGCCGGAGCAATTGGCTCTGCTTCGCGTTTACCGGTCACGGCGTAAACAGCCAAACCACGGTTGTTCAAGCCATCTTGCTGGAAGCGGAAGATGCCATCAATGCCGAGGAAGCCATCACGGTTGGTCAACACACGGTCAGAGAAGCGATCTGGCCCAGCGGAACGCACCAGCCCAGCGGCCAGAATGGTTGCATCATATGCCAGCGACGCATTGCGCGGTGGCTGAGAACCATAGGTTTCGCGGTAACGGGTTGCGAGACGCTCGAAGCTCTGGTTATCCGGCCCCGGGAACCAGCTGCCGACCATGACTGGAGACTGAAGGATTTCCGGCGTGTTCCACTGACCACTGCCGATCATCTTCACTTCGCCAAGGTTAGCGCCCATTTCGGTCATCACCTGCACAACGAACGGAGGAACACCGCCACCTTCAGGCACAAACAGAGTGTCTACCTGAGAAATGGAGCGGCTCAGGCTGGCAACACGGGCACGAATATCTTCAGCATTGCCCGGAATGTAGCGCTCAATGGTGATGATGCGGCCATTCGTTTGCCCAACTGCCTGACGGAAGGCTGCTTCAGCAACTGCGCCGTAGGCATTGTTTGGAAGCAAGGCTGAGTAGGAGCGACGTTCCTGCTCTGCTGCGTAAGAAACAATGCGATTTACGTCAGAAACCGGCAGATAGCTGAGCAGATATGTGCCCGGCTTGGCTGCGTTGGTATCAGAGGAGAATGCAACGATTGGAACACCAGAGCGACGTGCAACTGCGGATGCACCCTGAACGGCTGGCGCGAAGACCGGGCCGATCAGCAGCTCAGCGCCTTCACTGATTGCCTGCTGTGCCGCGATGCTTGCGCCTTCAGCGGTGCCGCCGGTGTCTTTTACGAGGAGCTGAATGTCAGCGCCCTGAAAATCTTCTAGTGCCAGCTTGGCAGAATTTTCAAAGAGGGTTGCCACAGAAGCAGCGGACTGGCCTTCGCCTGAGTACGGCAGAAGCAGGCCAACACGTACTGAACCGTTGCCGATAGCACGGCCAGAGACCAATTGCGGCTGTCCGTTCGGGTTTAAATCAGGCTGAAGAGGAGTGTTCACCGATGAGAAGTTAGGTGAATTAACACAGCCAGCCAACAGGACCGAGATGCCAAGTGCAGCCCCTGTCACAAGTTTGCGGAAGCTCATTCCACGCAGTGTGGCTGATCCTAAGCTCATGGATGCCCCATCTATTCCGAAGGCCGTCAGATCAATCCCTCGTTTAACAAGGAATGAAATCCGGCAATTTACATTTAGAGTTGGCGACATGCCCGCATGCACTCAGCTCTAATCGATTGTTTTGCGCAGTCCCTATCCGAAAACCGGTTCCCACTTTTCGGGGAGAGGCTGTCATTTGGTTTATTTCTACAGATCCACCGCAGTTAATACAGCCTCAACCCAAGGAAATCCGCGATTTTTTTAAGGATTCTGTCAAAAACTCCCCGTTGTAATTAGTCATTTTGCGGTTTGTTGGTTAGATGTGCACTCTCTACTGTGCAAAACTTGCTCCATTCTGGAGCTTTCACGAGGCGACCATGGATCATTCCGAAGCTGCATCTGAGCGGAAATACTACATAGGCGAGCATTCGCTGAACGCTAAACGGATTGAACCGGGCCTGCACATCGTCTCAACGCCAATCGGCAACCTGCAAGACATCACCATCCGTGCGCTGGAAACCCTTGCAGCCTGCGATCTTATTGCCTGTGAAGATACCCGCGTGACGGGTGTTTTGCTGCAACGCTATGGCATCCGCACGCAGATGATGACGTATCACGAGCACAACGCCCAGAAGCAGCGTCCGAAGATTATGGAAGCGCTTGAGGCAGGTCGTGCAGTGGCTCTGGTTTCAGATGCAGGGACACCGCTGATCTCCGATCCGGGTTTCCGTCTTGTGGGTGACGTGGTTGAGCAGGGACACAAAGTAATTCCCATCCCAGGTGCCTCTGCCATGCTAAGTGGTCTGGTTGGAGCTGGTCTTCCGTCTGATACGATTTTGTTCGCCGGTTTTTTGCCAAACAAGACCCACGGCAGGAAGAAACGTCTTGAGGAGCTGAAGGAAATTCCGGCAACGCTGGTGTTTTATGAAAGCCCGCACAGAGTTGGGGCTTCGCTTGCTGACATGAATGAAATTCTTGGAAAGCGACAGGCCGTTGTGGCACGAGAGCTGACCAAGCGGTTTGAGACATTTCAGCGTGGAACCCTTGCAGAACTGAGTGATTTCTTCTCGGGGGATCGCCCCAAGGGAGAAATTGTTATCCTTGTCTCACCACCTGAAGAGCAGGAACTGACCGAGGTTGATGCAGACGCACTGTTGCTGGAGGCATTGAAAGAAATGCCAGTGAGCGCAGCAGCGAAGAAAGTCTCTAAAGCAACCGGGGTGGATCGGAAAACGATTTATGCCCGTGCGATGGAGCTGAAAAATGCAGGATCCGCAGAAGACACCGAGAGCGACTAAGAGCAACCTTCTCAAGAAGCAGGCGGCCTACCACAAAGGGCTTCAAGCGGAGCTGAAGGCCGAGATGCTGCTTCGTCAGGCGGGCTGGCAGATTCTGGAAAGACGCTACAAAACCAAGCAGGGCGAGATAGATCTGATTGCCGAACAGGACCAGACAATCGTGTTTGTGGAGGTGAAGGCACGGCGGGGTGTGGATGATGGCTTATATGCAATCACGCAACGTTCTCAACGACGGATCGCCAATGCCGCGCGGGAATGGGTTTCTCACCACCATGAAGTGGTGGGAAAAACCTTGAGATTTGATGCGGTTATTCTGCCAAAGCACGGGGGAGCCCAGCATTTTCCTAATCTTTTCGAAGCTGAAATTTTTTAGGAAACAAATATTTTATCGCAAAAATGTAGACAAATTGCTTTCTGACCCACATATCTGCGGCTAACATCCATTATTATTTACGTGGATTTCTACCCCTGCGTTATTTTAGGAGTGCCTATGCCCCAAGCAGCTACTTCTGGTGCCAAGCGGCCGCTTAAAGTCGCGGTTCAGATGGACCACATCTCCACCATCAACATTGCAGGCGACAGTGCTTTTGCCCTGATGCTGGAAGCGCAGGATCGTGGTTACGAACTGTATCACTACACACCGGAGCGTCTAGCGCTTTGGGGTGAAAAGGTTATGTGCCGCGTTGAGCCGGTAACGGTGCGCGATGAAGCTGGCAACCACTTCAGCTTTGGTGAGCCACAGCGCGTTGATATGTCCGAGATGGACGTGGTGCTGATGCGTCAGGATCCTCCGTTCGATCTGGCTTACATTGCAGCAACCCACATTCTCGAGAAGCTCTCGAAGACAACGCTTGTGGTGAACGATCCGATTTCCGTGCGCAATGCGCCTGAAAAGCTATTTGTGACCCAGTTCGCTGATCTGATGCCACCAACACTGATCACCCATGATCGCGAAGAAATCGATGCCTTCCGCGAGGAACATGGCGATATCGTCATGAAGCCGCTGTTTGGTCACGGCGGTGCGGCGGTGTTCCGCGTAACGCAAGACGACCTGAACTACGGCTCTCTCTACGACTTCTTCTCCGTGACTTTCCGCGAGCCATGGGTCATTCAGAAGTTTCTGCCGAATGTAAAGCACGGTGATAAGCGCATTCTGCTGGTGGATGGTGAGTTCGCTGGCGCAGTGAACCGTGTGCCTGCTGAAGGCGATCTGCGCTCCAATATGGTTCGTGGCGGTTCTCCAAAGGACAGCGATCTGACTGAGCGTGAAAGAGAAATCTGCGCACGCCTTGGGCCAACTCTGAAGGAGCAGGGCCTCATTCTCGTCGGTATCGACGTGATTGACGGAAACCTCACCGAGATCAACGTGACAGCGCCAACGGGCATTCGTGCCATTCAGAAACTTGGCGGCCCTGATGTAGCGGCCCGGGTTTGGGATGTGCTTGAAAAGAAGTTAGAAAACTAAACAAGATCAAGGCTCTGTTTAACGACAGGGCCTTTTATTTTTTTCGGATCAGTCGTTTCTTTTACTCAAGAAATTACCTGAAGCTTTTAAAGGAAGCTTTCGTATTTCTGAGTATTCAAGGCTTGCGTGTTTCCCATTCGTTCCTGCTTAATTACTGCAATTCTGATAAATTGTGGCTGCAGGAGTGTCTGGTGTTTTCTCGCATCTCTACCGTTTCCTTTCAGGGCGTCGATGCTGCCAATGTTGATGTGCAGGTGCAGATCAGCCCCGGCTCTGTCTACTTCACTCTCGTTGGCCTGCCAGACAAAGCAATAGCAGAAAGCAAGGAACGGGTACGCTCTGCACTCATTGCCTCTGGATTGGCGCTACCAGCCAAACGCGTGACGGTGAACCTCGCGCCTGCTGACCTTCCCAAAGAAGGCTCCCACTACGACCTACCAATTGCTCTGGGACTTTTGGTGGCTATGGGCGCTCTGCCAGCTGAGGCGGTAGAAGGCTTTGTTGTTATTGGCGAACTTGCGCTGGATGGCAGTATCTCTCACGTCAACGGGGCTCTGCCAGCCGCAATTGCCGCTGTTGCCAATGAGAAGGGATTGATTTGCCCGGCAAGCTGCGGATCAGAAGCTGCATGGGCTGATGAAAACCTGAAGATCATCGCAGCCAGTTCACTGGTACAGCTTTATCGCGCTCTCAAAGGGGAGATAACACTATCCGATCCGAAACCGCGCAGTTCACCACTTGCCGCCAGTTCATTGGATCTTGCAGATATTCGCGGGCAGGAGACAGCAAAGCGCGCTTTGGAGATTGCTGCTGCAGGCTCTCATAACCTGCTGATGGTTGGGCCCCCAGGTTCCGGGAAAACCTTATTGGCCAGTAGATTGCCTTCGTTGCTCCCACCGCTTTCTGCTCGTGAGCTGCTGGAAGTTTCTATGATCGCTTCGATTTCAGGAGAGCTGGAAGATGGCGCTTTAAGCAATCAACGCCCTTTCAGAGCCCCACATCATTCAGCTTCCATGGCTTCTCTGGTGGGTGGAGGGATAAAAGCCAAGCCCGGTGAAGTCTCGTTGGCTCACAACGGCGTTCTGTTTTTGGATGAGCTGCCGGAGTTTGACAGCTCCGTTCTGGATAGCCTTCGGCAACCAATCGAGAACGGAGTGGCAACGATAGTGCGCGCTAACTACCGCGTCAGCTACCCATCTAAAGTTCAGGTGGTTGCAGCAATGAATCCATGTCGTTGCGGTTATGCTGGCGAGCCCGGGCATACCTGCCGACGAGGAGATAAATGCGCCAGTTCCTATCAGTCACGCGTATCTGGACCTTTCCTTGACCGCATGGATTTGCAGCTGCACGTGCCAGCAGTTTCAGCAAAAGACTTGATCAGCCCAACCACTTCGGAAAGCTCCGAGACTGTCGCCCAGCGCGTGGCAAAGGCGCGAGCTGTTCAGCAGGCACGCTATGCATCACTGGGACTGGACATCACAGTAAACGCGCATGCAAGCGCGCGGATCATCGAACAGATTGTCGCGCTTGATAAGGGCAGCAAGGAGTTAATTGAGCAGGCTTCCATTCAGTTTGGACTGTCTGCAAGAGGCTATCATCGCGTTTTAAAACTCTCTCGCACAATCGCAGATATGGATGGTTCGGATAAGGTGCAGAGGATTCACCTAGCTGAAGCATTGAGTTTCAAGCGCTCTTCGGCCTATTTGGCAGCAGCATAATCTGTTATATCCTACCAATTGAATTTTACTGAATTTCCGAAATCGTTCGGCTGGAGCAAAAGCAGTGTTGAAGCGGAGACTAAAAACCGAGGAGAGCACCCACGTTGTTACTCAGGCTCGCGTGTCTCTTATCAAGCAAACAGAAGTCTCAGAGCAGTCCTCGTTTATTCTCAAGAGCCTTTCCATCTTCGTTGGCGTTGTTTGTCTTGCAATCGCGCTGCTTCTGACGGATTGGCGCTCTGCGCAAAGCCTTTATGTGGTGCTGCTTGCCTTTGGTGCCGGCGCTGTTCTGTTCCGCCGTTTTCCTGCAAGTGATGTGATTGCACAAAGCTGGAAAGCTGCCCAAATCCAAAGTGAGGTGGAGCAGCTGGAAGATCCTTCTGAACTGGCAAGTGATGCAGATTGGCAGCTGCGTGAAGCCGATGACCGGCACCGTTCCATTCTGGATGCGCTGGGCGCAATTGTTATCCGCTGTGACAGCAGCGGTCTCGTGCTCTCCATCAACGATGCTGGAAAGCGGAACTTTCCTGCTGGATTTGGCATTGAAGTGGGCAAAGCCATTCACTTGCCTTATGCAGAAGACTTCACACCAGAACTTGAAGAAAGTGCCGCAGGAACAACAGAAGATGTTGCCTTGCGCACAAAGCACGGAACCCGTTGGTATTCTCTGCTGCGTTTAAGCATTCGTGACGGCAGCGGAAGCGCTCCGATCATCCAATGGATCCTCACGGATGTCACAGACCGGCGGCACGCAGAGCAAAAGCTACGTGCAGACCGGGACCATGCAGCAAATGCCAGTGAAGCCAAATCCCGGTTTCTCGCAATGGTCAGTCACGAAATACGGACACCACTCAACGGCGTTCTGGGCATGGCTGATTTGCTTGACGACACCTCAACAACCGCCGAGCAACAGAACTACATCAACGCTATCAAAACATCTGGCTCAACGCTTCTCATGCTGATTGATGAGGTCCTTGACTACTCAAAAATAGAAGCCGGAAAACTGGAGCTGGAGACCGGAGCGGTAGAACTGACACCGTTGGTCGAACGTGTGGTGGAGTTACTGTCTCCCAAGGCACATGCCAAAGGGCTTCAGATCGGTTCTTACATCGCACCGGAAGTCCCTGAGGTAATCCAAAGTGATCCAGCTCGGCTTCAGCAAGTGCTCTACAATCTAGTCGGCAATGCGATCAAGTTCACGGAGCAAGGCGGTGTTTCACTGGTCTTGCAGGTGTCGCAGGATTCCGCTGGTAATCATCTCTTGGAATTTGCAGTAAAAGACACCGGTCCTGGAATGGATGACGTCACTGCAGCGCGCATCTTCCGGGAGTTTGAACAAGGTGAATATGGACGTGACCGCAAGTTTGATGGTGCCGGATTGGGACTGGCGATTTCCAAGAGACTTGCAGAACTGATGGGCAGCTCACTGACTGTTCAAAGCCAGCTCGGATGTGGTTCGACGTTCCTTCTTGAAATGCCGGTCGATAAGGTAGTCGATAAGGTTATTGAAGAACATTCAGAGCACATTGCAATCCTGACCAGTAATCATATTGAAGCTGATCTGGTTCAGAGAACTCTGATCAGCAACGGTTTTGCTCATACCCGAGTACTTGATACTGAAGATTTAGAAACAAATCTACTCACAACTCAGCTTGATCGCCTGTTGGTTGGCGAAGAGTATGTTGAACGTATTCGCGACTTCTATCAAAAGCATTCTATTCATGCTCCTGAGATCATCGTGCTCATCAAACCTCAGGAACGAGCTCGCATTGCCGATATCAAAACTGGCGAGTTTTCTGGCTATCTGACACGTCCTGTACGCCGCGCATCTTTGTTGCGCGTCATTGCACTTGGTCCCGAAGTTGAAGAAACGGATGAGCAAAGCAGTGCGGCTCCAGAGGAAATCAAGCAGACGACAGAACCACAAGAGCACGAGCCTCATCTCAATGTTCTTGTGGCAGAAGACAATCCAATCAATTGGATGCTGGTCAAGGCGCTACTAAGCAAACTGGGGCACCACGCGGAGCTCGCCGAAGATGGGCACAGGGCTGTAACTCTCAGCGCAACCGGAACATTTGATGTGGTTCTGATGGATCTTCACATGCCAGGCCTTGATGGACTGGAAGCGATTTCCCAAATTAGAGGCAGAGAAGGCAATTCTGCGGCTCAGGTTCCGATTTATGTTGTTTCAGCGGATGTTATGCCGGAGGCAAAAGAAGAGGCTCTGAAGGCTGGTGCAGATGGATTTTTGAGCAAACCCCTAAAAAAGCAGGATCTCGAAGCTGTGCTAAAGCGGTATGCTAAGGGGTAACTTGGTATATTTAGCCTGTTCAATATCAAGAGGCAGTTGTTATACTCAGGTTAACTGTGGTGACAGCATGGTTTAGCAGATATGGGCACGCTTAAGCGGATAAATGTTGGTGTTATGTCACTCAACTGTCCTAAAACGAGCTTATATCATAGATTGACTACCCAAAATTGACATGGGTTACTCGATTGGTGCAAATTCAGAAAGGCGTTCTCATTATTGCAATGTTTTTTAAACACCTAAGCAATATGAGATATTTATAGTATGGCTGGATCTGGACATCTTTCCCCGATGAAAGTCCTAAGAAAAATCACACCGAACAAGCTTGCAGGGCGACCTGCGCCGCGGTGGATCCCACAGGCAATGCTGGGAAAAATGCCGGAGGCAGGACAAAGCCTCGGTAAGATTGGACCGCTTGAAGTTCGCCTTTCCAATGGCGCCAAAGAACTCAAGATGTCTCAGCGTTTGCGCTACGAAGTGTTTTACGAAGAGATGTCTGCGATTGCAGATGCTCAAACGCAGCTGAGCCGCCTTGATCGCGACAGCTACGACGAAATCTGCGATCATCTGCTGGTAGTGGATCACAACAGTCAGGTTCGCAATAAACCGTTCTCCAAACTAAAGCCTCAGATTGTTGGCACATATCGCCTGCTCCGTCAGGAACTGGCTGAGTTGAACGGTGGTTTCTATACGGCCGGTGAGTTTGATATTCAGGGCATCTTGGATCGTCACAGTGATCTGAACTTTATGGAGCTTGGTCGCTCCTGTGTTCTGAAGCCTTATCGCACCAAGAAGACCGTTGAACTGCTGTGGCATGGCATCTGGTCTTATGTGTTGATGCATAATATAGATGTGATGATTGGTTGTGCTTCGATTGAGGGCACCGATCCTGATCTGCTTGCAGAACAGCTTTCCTTCCTGCATCATTTTGCAGGAGCTCCCGAAGAATGGCGAGTTTCAGCACTTCCTGACCAGTATGTTGACATGAACCGCATTCCAAAAGATCAGGTCGATCAACGAGCTGCACTGCGTTCATTGCCACCGCTCATCAAGGGTTATCTGCGTCTTGGTGCTTTTATTGGTGATGGCGCTGTAATTGACCACCAGTTTGGAACAACTGATGTGCTGATCATTATGCCGGTCTCCAAGCTGAACTCACGCTACGTGAATTACTATGGCGAGGATGCTAGCCGGTATTCCAGCTAGATTCTCAGAAGTATCTCATTCAATGAAGGGCGGGTTTCCGCCCTTTTTGCTTGCGCGAATATCGATAAACGCTCTCCAGTTTTGATCGCTGATCTTCGCAATTCGCGTGAATGGTTTAACGCAGAATTAAGCCTGTTTCCCTAAAATCGTTCGTGTTTTGTATCCAGGTTACAGTCTCTCTCCCAAGCAGTCTGTGGCCTGTGTTTGTTCAGGCATGCTCGGTCTTATCTGATCGCCATTGCCTGAGATAAGTGATTAGTATCGGGGTGATTTGGAGTTATGGCGACTGGCCAAAATGGAAATGGCAGAAAACGGAGGCCTGTGCGCCCCGGGCAACGCCCTTCCGGCAGACCGCCTCAGCAGCCCGGTGCCGGTCAGCCCAAACGCCCTCCACAATCACAACGTCCTCGTCTGCAAGGCGTTGCACTGCGGCCTGAAGACGACGAGGATTACATCCGCCGTCCAAACAGAGTTGCGGCCACGAACAAGCAGGCGTCCCCACGACCACGCCCTGCACCACAAACTCCCTCAGCGTCGAGCAGAAAACCTGCGACGCAGAGGCCACGACAAACACAAAACACCGCCGCCAAGCGGCCTGCGAAGAAGCCGAGCCGAAAGGCAAAGCAGCAGACATTGGCGGCGCTGGATGCCGCAACATCTTCTGGAAAGCCCAAAGGCCAGAGTAAATTCCGACGGTTTATGTGGAAGTCGCTGCGCTTCTGCACGTACTGGAGCGTGGTGCTTGGCATCTGGGGCATCGTTGTTGTCGGCGGCATTCTTGCTTATTACGCTGCGCATTTGCCGCCAGCCTCAGAGTGGGCTGTGCCGCAGCGACCACCGAATGTGCGCATTGTTTCTGCAAATGGTACTTTGATCGCAAACCGCGGTGATACTGGCGGTGAGGCCGTTCGGCTCGAGCAATTACCAAAGTACTTGCCTGATGCCGTGATGGCGATTGAAGACCGGCGTTTCAAGTATCATTTTGGGATCGATCCAATTGGTCTCGCGCGTGCAGCGTTTGTGAACTACACCAGTGGGCGTACTGTTCAGGGCGGGTCTACACTCACACAGCAGCTGGCTAAAAACCTGTTTTTGAAGCCAGAACGCACCATGCAGCGAAAGATGCAGGAAGTAGTCATGGCGCTGTGGCTGGAGTGGAACTACAGCAAAGAAGAAATTCTGGAGATGTACCTGAACCGGGTCTATCTTGGCGCTGGTGCTTATGGGGTGGATGCAGCGGCCCGGGTTTACTTTGGCAAATCGGCCCGCCTGATTAATCTGGCTGAGGCTGCGACCATTGCAGGGCTGCTGAAAGCACCGAGTAAGTATGCTCCAACGCGTAACGCGCAGTTGGCGGAAGGGCGTGCGCAGGTGGTGATTGCAGCTATGCATAGCGCGGGTTTCATCACGGCTGATGATGCCAAGAATGCTCTGTTCAACCCGGCGCATGTAGTCACCAGTCACAATAGCAGCAGTGGCAATTATGTGGCTGATTATGTGATGGAGTTGTTGCCGGGTTATGTGGGGTCTATCGGTGAAGACATAATTGTCGACACAACGATCGACTGGGACATGCAGCAGGCGGCTGAAACAGCGCTTACCTCACGCATTGCAGAGTCTCGCCAAGAGTTTAACGTGACCCAAGGGGCTGTGGTTACGCTCAATCGCAGTGGTGCGATCCGCGCTCTGGTGGGTGGAGTTGATTATCGGAAGAGCCAGTTCAACCGTGCGGTTTATGCGCGTCGGCAGCCCGGTTCTGCCTTTAAGCCGTTTGTTTATCTGGCAGCGCTGGAACGCGGGCTTGGACCGAACACCATTCGTCGTGATGCGCGCGTTACATATCGAGGCTGGACACCAAAGAACTACACCAAGCGCTACTATGGTGACGTGACGCTGACACAAGCGCTGGCATTTTCCATCAACACCGTCGCTGCCAAGCTGGCGCATGAGGTCGGGCCTGCGAATGTGGCGCGAACTGCACGGCGGTTGGGCATTACTTCCTCATTGAAGTCCAACCCTTCAATTGCACTGGGAACCTCTGAGGTTACGCCTTTAGAGATTGCAGCAGCTTATGTGCCATTTTCCAATGGTGGGTATGGTGTGGTTCCGCATGTGGTTCGGCAGATTCGCAATGAGAAGGGCGAAGTGCTTTACCGGCGTTCTGGTGATGGGACAGGGCGCGTTGTTCGGGGCGATAAGCTCAGCGAAATCAATAGCATGATGGCGCAAACCATTTATGGCGGCACAGGTAAGCGGGCATTGTTGGCGGGGCGTCCTGCAGGCGGCAAAACCGGCACTACGCAGGGCTACAAAGACGCGTGGTTCATTGGTTACACGAGTTCACTGACCACTGCTGTCTGGCTTGGAAATGACAACAACAAGCCGATGAAGAAGGTGAGTGGAGGGACGCTACCGGCTGAGATCTGGGCCTGGATAATGGAAACGCAGCATCAGAACATTCCGATTGCGCGTTTGCCGGGCGTACCGATCAATCTTGCGGAGACATCTCCTCTGCAAAAGCCGGGTACAGCACCCGCACGGCGCCAGCCAACTTTTGTGACTGCTCCTCAGCAGCCACAGCCTCCGCGGCCAGCTGTGCAGGCAACAACCGCTCCACCACCACGGCAAAACAACAACAGCGCCAGCCCTTTGGATCTGCTTGGAAGGCTATTCGGAGGTGGGTAGGGTTACTCTTGCCCGTACAGGTGTAGCTGAGAGCCGTGCTCTTTGAGCCAGCGTTGGGCTTGCTTGGTGTGAGGAGCCAACTCCTCACATATGCGCCAGAACTCCGGTGAGTGATCCAGCTTCACAAGATGGGCGACCTCATGAGCCGCTACATATTCCAGAATATCCGGCGGGGCCATCACAAGGCGCCATGAGAAGGATAGCTTGCCATCATGGGAGCAGGAGCCCCAGCGGCTTTTGGTGTCTCGTAGTGTGATGCTGTGATAGTTGCGGCCGAGCTGTTTGGTGAAGTGCCGTACATGGCCTTCGATATCATCCTTGGCGAGTTTGCGCAGGAAGTCTTTGGTTTTGCGGTGGAAGCTTTGCGTTTCACCGGGGAGCATCAGCAGTGGCTCGTCGGTTTCCTCTTCCATATCAAGCTGAGCCAGACCGCGCAGTTTGCCTGAGGAGCGCAAGGTATGCAGCACGCCTCTGATCGGGATACGGGCATGTTCTTCAAACTTGATTGTATCTGGGCGGGAGCCTAATCGCTGCTTGAGCCAGCCCACCTGCCGATTAGCGAAGTCCTGAGCTGTTTTCAGGTTGCCTCGGGCTGGGACGGTGATAACCGGGGTTGGGTCTCCCGGTGGAATTCTGAGGATGTAGCGCTTTGCTCTTGAGTTTCGTTTCAGCCGGATCTGTAGGGGCTTATGGCCCAGATCCACCTCAATAAACTCCGGCAAAACCTTTGTCGTAAAGAACCCCATGTCACCTCAAAAATTGCACTGATTGCTCTCGTTATTACAGAGAAAAGGGTGATTTGAAAGTCAACCAGTGCCATTTACTTTAGTGCGCTGAAGTCTTGCAACATAGTTCAAACGCAGAAAAGGGTGCCCTGCCAAGACAGAGCACCGGATGCTTGTTATGAACCTTTAAGACCCATTAGATTGCTTCACCTGCTGAAGGTTCGCTTGGGCGGTTGTGACGGTTTCTCATGAACCGGTCGAACTCTTCCTGATCTTTAGCCCGACGGAGGTCGTTCATGTAATCATCGAATTCCTGACGCATGCTGTCGAGCTTTCTGCGCTCTTCTTCCAGGCGGTTCAGTTCTTTTTCACGGTAGTCGTCAAAAGCAGCGTTACCGCTACGGGTCGCAGTTTGCATATTATCCATCGCATTTTTCAGATTGCTACGATTCCACTGGCATTTAGCTTCACGCTTCCAGCCATTAAAGTTGTCGCCCCACAAGATGTAGGCAAGCATAGCAAGACCAAGAGGCCAGAAAACTACGAATCCCAGAACCATAAGTGCAATACTTAGAGGATTCCAGGAGGGTTTTATTGCATTTACATTCATTAAAATCACCCCTTCTCAAATCAACAGACTTGAGATGGGGTGGTTCTATTTTCTTTTCAAGATATAGAATGAAATTTTATTAGACGATTGGTTATATTCACTTACATTCAATTAGAATGCACTGAATCATTGAGGCGGCGCGCTTGCTCAACCCAATTGTCGCGAACCATGCGGCCACGGATGTCCAGACGGTCATCCAGAGCGGCTGCCTGATCTTCTGTCAGGTTCGCAATCTGCCAGTAATGGAAGATGCCAGCGCCGTTCAGGGCACGCTCCAGTTTCGGCCCAACACCGCTGATCAGTTGCAAATCATCAGCAGCGCCTTTGGGCTCAGCCAACAGGATTTCACGCAGTGGATCGCCTGCAAATTTCTCAGAAGGGTTGTCACGAAGCGCTTTTTTAGCAGCACGTTTGGTGGCTTGCTCTGCGCGAACGTTGATCGGATTGTCCTGAATGAACTTTACGATCCGTGGAGCGATTTCGGAACGGTACTTTGAACCGTTGAAGACCCCGTAGTGGCCAACACCCGGCTGGATGTAGTGTAAGCGGCGGCTGGACGGAATGTTTTCAGCCAGTTTTTGCGCGGCCTGCGTTTGGCCAACGCCGGAAATATCGTCGTTTTCACCTTCAACGGTGAAGAGCGCGGTTCCGGTGATCTTTTTCGGATCGACCATCTTGCCACAATGCATCATCTCGCCCTTTGGCAGAGAATGCTCAATAAAGACCGTCTCGACCGTTTGAAGGTAGAACTCGGAGGTCAGGTCCATGACGGCGAGATACTCGTCGTAAAAGTCACGGTGCTTTTCAGCGCTGTCACCATCACCTTCAATCAGGTGCTGGAAGAAATCACGGTGAGCGACCATGTGGCGGTCCAGATTCATGCTCATGAAGCCAGAGAGCTGCAGGAAGCCCGGATAAACCTGGCGCGTGAATCCTTTGTGCGGGAAGGGCACTTCCATGATGACATTGCGCTTGAACCAGTCGATGCCTTTCTCGACGGCCAGATCATTCACGGCAGTCGGCGCTTCGCGGGTGTCGATTGGACCGCCCATCAGCGTCATGGTTGCCGGAGCGCATTTGTCTCCATTTTCTTCCATCAGGGAGACGGCAGCATATACTGGGACTGATGGCTGACACACGGCAAGAACGTGCGTGTTTGGCCCCAGATAATGCAGCATTTGCATGATGTATTCGATGTAGTCGTCCAGATCGAAGCGGCCATCCGCAATAGGCACCTGACGGGCATCTTCCCAATCTGTGATGTAAACATCCAGATTTGGCAGAAGAGCCTCAACAGTACCGCGCAGCAGTGTCGCGTAGTGACCAGACATTGGGGAGACGATCAGGATTTTCGGGTCGTCTTTTCTGCTCTTCGGCAGATCCCGCTTGAAGTGCAGCAGGTCGCAAAATGGTTTGGACCAGATGACTTCCTCAGTGATGTCGACTTCTTCGCCATCAACAACAGTGGTGTAAAGCTCAAACTCCGGCTTGCCATAGCGGCGGGTCACACGTTCCAGCATCTCACAGGATGCAGCAACTGTGCGGCCAACTTGCGTGTGCGCCATCGGGTTCAGCGGGTTTTGAAAATACAAACGTGTCATATCCGCTGCAGCCCGGACAGGGGACATCGCTGCATGGTTCATTTCATACAAATGGTAGAACAGCACAGAATGTTTCCTCCCCAGACGTTCGCTTCAGCCAACTCTCGTTCATGTAGTTTTTTGATTTCCGCAGCACGAATACACTTTAGCCCGAAGTGCTGCACCGCAAAAGTATAGGCAGCCCTATACCTTTTCAGCAACATAGACTCATGGAGAAATACAAACCAACCTTAACTTGCATTGAAGATCAATAGGTTCTTCACCGCTGCCAAAGTGATTGTAAGTGTAACCGACCATGTTGCATTGCACAATATGTAAAATAATACCCCAATCGAATCGAGTAATTCGAATGCAATTATTTCACTAAGTTGAAATTGCTAATGAAATTTATTTGGGAATGCTAATCGGAAGCCAGCTCAGCAATTACGGCATTCAGTAGAGGAAAGCCTGTTTGCGTTGCACGCAGGCGGGTGTTGCTCACCCATTCCACCATTCCGTTTTCCTGCAGATTCAGCAGGCGTTGCGGATTGAACTGACGACCAGAGAGCTGTTCATAACGGGGTACGTCGATGCCTTCATGCAACCGCATCCCCATCAGCAACAGCTCATCACCTTGCTCATCACGAACAAGTCTATCTTCAGAAATAGCGCCGTGACCTTTGGTTTCAACCAGCCCCAACCATGTTTCCGGATGCTTTTCGGTGGACGTGGCCAGTTTGGTACCGTCTTCCAACGTCAAACGACCATGAGCACCGGGACCAACGCCGACATAATCGCCGTAACGCCAGTAAATAAGGTTGTGCAGGCACTGAGCGTCAGGCGCGGCGTGGTTGGACACCTCGTAAGCTGGCAAACCACGAGCTGCAGTGATTTCCTGTGTCAGGTCAAACATGTCTGCGGCCAGATCAGGGTCCAGCATCTCCAACTTACCAGCTGCGTAGAGGCGCTGGAACATGGTGCCGCTTTCGATGGTGAGCTGATACATGGACAGGTGGTCAGCAGCCAGATCGATGGCGCGGTTGAGCTCCTGCTCCCATGCCTTCAAGGTTTGGTTTGGACGGGCATAGATCAGATCAAACGAAATGCGCGGGAATGTCTTGCGCGCAATTTCAACGGCTTGAATCGCCTCCGAAACAGAATGTTGACGTCCAAGGATCTTCAGTTCCTTGTCATCCAACGCCTGAATACCTACGGACAGGCGGTTTACGCCAGCGGATCTGTAGCCTGCAAAGCGGGTCGCTTCCACGCTGGTTGGATTGGCTTCCATGGAGATTTCGGCGGTATCCGGCAGATGCCAGAGGCGGGCGACTTCATTGAGGATTGTCTCAACGGTTTTCGGCTCCATAAGGGAAGGGGTACCGCCGCCAAAGAAGATGGAGTCGACCGTACGGCCCGGCACCATCTGCGCATAGCGTGCCAGCTCTGTTGCAAGAGCTTTGGCGTAATGCTCCTGTGAGACCGGCTGATGGCGTACGTGGGAGTTGAAGTCGCAATACGGGCATTTTGCCAGACAAAATGGCCAATGCACGTAAATCCCAAAGCCGCCAGCCGGTGACACAGTCATTCTTTTCCCTTTGCGCTTGCCAAAGATTTTTCTGTACGAGTTCTTATCCGAAAACCGGAAGCCACTTTTCGGGAACGCGTATTACGCCGGCAAGCACTCTTTCTGAAACTTAACAAAGGCGCGGGCGCGATGAGACAGGGCCTCGCCTTCCTTCGTTGTGTGTTTTTCTTGTTTGTCCATTTCGCCAAAGGTTCTGTCGAACCCTTCTGGTACGAACATTGGATCGTAGCCGAAACCTTCCAGACCGCGTGGAGGCCAGGCAAGCTCGCCGTGGATTTCACCACGGTAGAACTGGGTGTGACCATCCGGCCAAGCCATGCACAGCACAGCCACGAAGTAAGCAGTGCGATCTGTTGCGCCGGTTTCTGTCAGCTTGTCCTGTACAGACTGCATGGCAACGCCGAAGTCTTTGCCCGGCCCTGCCCAGCGTGCGGAATAGATGCCCGGATCGCCGTTCAGGCCGTTTACACAAAAGCCGCTATCATCTGCAAGAGCTGGCAGGCCAGTTGCCGTTGCAGCAGCCAAAGCCTTGATTGCCGCATTTGCTTCGAAGGTATCGCCATCTTCAACCGGTTCTGGCAGGTCCAGATCACCAGCGGAGAGAACTTCGAAGCCGTGCGGGGCAAGCATATCCTGAATTTCGCGCAGTTTGCCTTTGTTGTGGCTGGCAAGCACGAGCTTGCCAGGTTCCAGGCGGCGACTTTCTGTTGTTTCTGCCTGCATTAGAGCACCGTCAGCTTCTGCAGCTCAACCAGTTTGGAAATCGACTGTTTTGCAAGACCCATGAGCTGGCCGAGTTCTTCTTCAGAGAATGGCTCACCTTCAGCAGTGCCCTGAATTTCAACGATGCCGCCTTTGCCAGTCATAACGAAGTTTGCATCGGTGTCAGCAGAAGAGTCTTCTGCGTAGTCCAGATCAGCAACCGGAGTGCCTTCGTAGATACCGCAGGAGATTGCTGCGATGTGGTCTTTCAGAACCTTATCGGTCTTGACCATGTCGCGCGCTTCCATCCACTTCAGGCAATCATGCAGAGCAACCCATGCGCCAGTGATGGACGCGGTGCGGGTGCCGCCGTCTGCCTGAATGACATCACAGTCAACGGTAATCTGACGCTCACCCAGCGCACCCAGATCCACAACAGCGCGCAGAGAACGGCCGATGAGACGCTGGATTTCCTGAGTACGGCCAGACTGCTTACCTGCGGAGGACTCACGGCGCATACGATCGTGCGTTGCGCGTGGCAGCATTCCGTATTCTGCGGTTACCCAGCCACGGTTCTGACCACGGAGCCACGGCGGAACGCGCTCTTCCAAACTTGCTGTACACAGAACGTGGGTATCGCCGAATTTGATCAGGCAAGAGCCTTCGGCATGCTTTGCAACACCGCGCTCCAGGCTGACTGGACGCATTTCTTCAGGTGTACGTTTGGATGGACGGTTCAAGGTAAGCTCCCTCGGGTTGCTTAATAGCTATAATCTCACAAATGGTATTGCGGATCTTTTAGCTGCGGATTGCCGCAAGCGCAAAGGCTGGTTTTGGTTTGGGAGCTGATTTTCTGCTAAAATTGCGTTTTGGCTGTTCAATTGTCCTGTGCTAGGGATTGAAGGAGGCCTTTGCCCGAAACCTGCTGTTGATGTGGAGTACCGATACCGTGACGAGCGTTCCTCCTTCTGTCCCTCTTGAGGATCTTGATGAGCGTTCCCGCGAGATCTTCAGGCGTATCGTCGAGAACTACCTTGATACCGGTGAACCGCTTGGCTCCCGCAATCTTGCGCGCGGTCTTTCCCAGCCTCTTTCTCCAGCCTCCATTCGCAATGTGATGGCAGATCTGGAGCATCATGGGCTGCTCTATTCCCCGCATACCAGCGCAGGCCGCCTGCCAACACAGTCGGGATTGCGCCTATTCGTGGATGGTTTCCTTGAAGTAGGAGACTTGACCAAGGAAGAGCGCCAGCAGATTGCTGTTCAGGTGAAAGCCAAGGGCGGAGATAAAACACCGGAACAGGTGCTCACAGAAGCCAGCCAGATGCTCTCTGGTTTGAGTCGAGGGGCAGGAGTTGTCCTTTCCAACAAGACAGACACAACACTTCGCCACATCGAGTTTGTGCAGATTGAGCCGCTGAAAGCGCTCGTCGTGCTGGTGAGCGAGGATGGCTCGGTCGAAAACCGTGTTGTTGATCTGCCTGCTGGCCTGCCGCCTTCCGCTCTGACAGAAGCTTCTAACTACCTGAACTCCATCATCCGCAATCGCACCCTTGCCGAGGCGCAATCTGAGCTTGTTCGGCAGCGAAACGAGTTTCAGGCGGAGCTGGATACACTCACCTCTAAGGTGGTGGATGCCGGTGTTGCTGTTTGGGGCGGGGACAAGAATGATCCTGGCACACTGATCGTGCGTGGACGTTCCAACCTGCTGGAAAACGTGGGCGCGAAGGAAGATTTGGAGCGCATTCGCCTGTTGTTTGATGATCTTGAAAACAAGAGCGAGCTGATCCGGCTGCTGGATCTTGCCAAGGGCGGTGAAGGCGTACGTATTTTTATCGGCTCGGAAAACAAGCTGTTCTCGCTTTCCGGTTCTTCCTTGATCGTTTCCCCATACCGCGATAGTGAACAGCGCGTTGTGGGCGTTCTTGGTGTTATCGGGCCGACTCGTCTCAACTATGCGCGTGTCATTCCCATGGTGGATTACACAGCCCGACTGGTGAGCCGCCTGCTCGGCTAAACTATTGGAGTCCCACTTGCTTTCCCTTACAGCTTCTGAACTGGAACGTTACGCTCGTCATATCGTCCTGCGCGATGTTGGCGGCCCAGGACAACAAAAACTAAAAGCTGCGCGTGTTCTGGTGATTGGAGCAGGAGGACTTGGCGCTCCGGTTCTGCAATACCTTGCTGCGGCGGGTGTTGGCACCATCGGCATTGTTGATGATGATGTTGTGTCTCTCTCCAACCTTCAGCGTCAGATCATCCATGATACTGAGAAACTGGGGGAGCCTAAGGTCGCCAGCGCGGCGGAAGCGATTGCTCGCCTGAACCCTAATGTGCGCGTCGTTCCGCATCCGACCCGCATCAACGGGCAGAACGCAATGGCGCTGATCAATGACTACCATATCGTCGTTGATGGCTCTGATAACTTCGCTACCCGCTATCTCGTTTCGGATGCGTGTTTTTATGCCGGACGTCCTTTGGTTACCGCTGCTGTGGGGCAGTTTGACGGATCTGTTACGCTGCTGAAGCCCTTCGTGCAGGATGAGGATGGCAACTACATTAACCCAACCTACCGCTGCCTTTTCCCGAAACGCCCTGAAGCTGGTTCCATCCCAACCTGTACTGAAGCAGGTGTGTTGGGTGCCTTGACCGGGCTTGTCGGTACGCTTCAGGCTCTTGAGGTGATTAAAGAGATTGTTGGGTTTGGAAAAGGCCTGATCGGGCGCATGTTGCTGGCTGATACCCTGAGCATGCATTTTGAGACCATCAAATACAAACGCTCCAAGAAAAACCCACTTAACGGCGACACTCCAAAGACCTGGGCCGAGATGCTGGAAACGGAGCACGGCTAAATAGCTCTCATCACGGCTTAAAGCGCCCCTCACTTTTCAGCGATACGCTGTAAAAAGAAAGCGGCGGAGAATTGCTTCCCCGCCGTCTCCAGCCCTCCGCCACAAAGGGCCTAGCCTCATTCAGGCAAATCTGTCTCACCAGCATTGCCAGACACGCCGCACTCACAGCGCACCGAAAAGAGGCTTAGAATGTTTTCGCCAAGCTAAGCTTGAAGGAACGACCTTTGCCTTCTGTTTCGCTTAGATGCGCTGTGTATTTTTGATCAAAAATGTTGGTTACACTTGCGCGAACTTCAGAACCCGCAAGGAAGCCATCTTCAGGTTTCCATGCCAAACGTGCGCTATGCAGTGCGTATCCCGGGGATGCGTCAGCAGCTTCATTCACGCGATCTTGCTCAGCATACAGATCAGAACGCCAAGAAACATCCAGATTGTAGTCAGTGAACTTATAACCTACTGAGACAAAAAGGTTATCGGCGGCAACACTTTCCAGGTACTCATCATCAGAGAGGTTGTCACCGCGCGTCAGAGATGCACCCAGGTTTCCATACCAGCTCTCTGAAGAGTATCCAGCTTCCAGCTCCACACCTTTGATCCGCGCTTCATCAATCGCTGTCGTGATTGTTTTGCCCGTCGCATGATCCCTAGAAGAGTAAAGGTAGTTATCAATGTTGTTGTAGAAGCCTGTCACTTTGAAGCGGAGGCTGTCATTTGCTAGCAGCACATCATTGAACTTAAACCCAAGACCTGCTTCAAAGTTGTTGGATTTTTCTTTTCCAAGATCTGTAAAACCGTCACCGGAAAATACTTCGTCCAGCACCGGCATGCGCTCTGTGTGCGATACAGAACCAAACACATTCACCCATTCAGTCAGCTCATAAATCGCTGCAAGTTTTGGAGAATACGCCGTTTCATCCAAATCCTTCCGAAGAGCAACTCCATTGCCTGGTTTCAAGCGAGAGTGGTCAACACGCATCCCAGGAATGAGTGTAAGACGCTCATTAATTACAAACTCAGCTTGCCCGAAAATACCAACTGAATGTGTCTCACCCTCTGGATGGGACGACGAGCCAGGAGTTACGCTTCCATCTGGGTTCAAGCGTGGATTAAGACGCTCATGGTATTTGCCTTCAACACCATAAGTGAAATAGGCATCCAAACTTTCTGAGAACTGCACTTCTGAGGTATTTTCCAGCTTTGCTTGCCAAGTGTTGTAGACATACTCCGCCTCAGTCCCCAATGGTGCTGATGGCCCAGCCCGGAATGTAATGTCATCCAGCTCACGCTGGGTCTGACTCCATGAAATCTGTGCTTTGAGATCCAACAAATCATTATTAGAAAAAGCATTTTCGTAGGCCAGTACAGCCTGTTGCTCATTTGTGACCTGATCAGCGTAGCCAAAACCCGGGCTGAACGTGATTTGGTCATAGAGACCTTTGCCAGATTTTTCGACGTTGAAATAGCTCGCAGTAAGCGATTGGTCTTTGTTGGCTCCGAAGCTGTACTTGAGCTTAGCAAGACCCGAGAGGTCTGTCATACGAGAGTTGCCAAGTTCCTGACCATCGGCACCATCATAATCACCGTCACGTCCGTAGTTCAGATTCAGCAACATCTCAAGATCTTCCAGAGGCCGTGCAGCAACGGTGACGGTGCCGCGGGCGCCATTGCCATTTGAATCCCAAAGAGCTTTAGTGCGAACTGCCAGTTTGTCGTCGCCTTCAAGGAAGTCGCTTGCATCCTTCGTCCGTGCGCTAACAACACCACCTATTGCACCTGAACCGAACAGTGTAGAGGAGGCTGGACCGCGGAGTACTTCAACCTCCTTTAACAGCTCGCTGTCGAAGAAGAATGAGCCTGCCCGGTACATCTCAAAGAATGATGTAACCCCATCAATCTGCATAATCATACGGTTTTCATCAGAGGCGAACGCACCACCGATGCCGCGAATGTTCAAAGACTGGCCCAGTGCATTATCGGCGTTGATGGTTGTAACGCCTGGCACCGTGTTCAGAATCTCCCCCAGAGTGTTGCTCTGAGATGCTTCAATCTGTTCTTGTGAAACGGAGGAGACTGCCTGAGGCGTATCAATCGCCACTTTTTCTTTACCTGCAGAAACGATGATTTCATCCAGCATTGTTGCTGGGCTCTCAACTTCAGCAGGTTGTGTGGCTTCCTGCGCTGAAACAGCTGCAGAAATCAGGACGAGCGAGAGGGTCGTGCTGGCCAGGAGGGCCGCACGGGAGTAGCGCGAATTAGACATGATCGCCTCAGTCTGAATTTGTATGGGAGTGGCTGGCTGAGACGCTGCTTTAGCTAGCTTGAGTCTGCATTTTGCAAACGTTGTTTCTAGCTGTGTTTTATAAATATGAGTATAATAGTCAAGTTTTAATTGAGGGGTTTTCCCTAGCTGGGGATTGAATGAGCTGATGTAAAAGGCCCTGCTCACATCTTTTTAAACGTGAGCAGGGCTGAATTGCGTTGTAAATTCTGCCGGTTAGTCGGTTTCTTCACGCCCGCAGGTGCCGATGATCCAGCAGACAGCTGCTCCGACTAAAGCGCCAACGATTGGGGCAAACCAGAACATCCAGAGCTGCTCAAGAGCCCAACCACCGTTGACGATAGCTGTTGCGGTGGAGCGGGCTGGGTTCAAAGAAGCACCGGAAATCGGGATTGCGATGATGTGCATGCAGGCCAGCATGAGGCCAATGGCGAGTGGCGCAAGGGCCGCAGGAGCCTTTTTCGAGGTTGCACCGATGATCACGATCAGGAAGAGGGCCGTCACGGTTATTTCTGTAATTGCCACTGCGATTTCAGAGAAGCCACCGTTGGAGTGTTCTCCATAGCCGTTGGAGGCGAAGCCTGGAGGATCACCGGGGCCGTGGGCGAGAATGGTCCAGAACACGAAGGCGGCGGCTGTACCACCAATGACCTGAGCAATGATGTAGGGGATTACATCTGCGGTTGGGAACCGCTTGGCGGCCCAGAGGCCAATGGTCACCGATGGATTGAAATGAGCACCTGAGACATTGCCAAAAGCGTAGGCCATACAAACAACTGAAAGACCAACAGCGAAAGCCACACCCAGCAGGCCAGATCCGCCATACCATTCAACCGGTGCGTAAGAAACCAATGCCCCGCCGCACACAGCGGAGACCAGGGCAAAGGTTCCTACAAATTCTGCGCCAAGTTTCCTCAACATGACACTTCTCCTCATATTGTTCTGAGGGTGGTATCACAGTGAGATTGCCAACTTACGTTTACGGCAATCTGCAATCTAATGATTGCCTTAAGCAAGCATTGCTAGATCTTTAGGAGAAACAAGGACTACACTGACGCTCTAAAGCTATTTCTCGTCAAGGCCTTAAGTCTGAGCTTGTGCCTCTTCCATACCGTGACTGGCGTGCCACTTGGTGATCTTGCGCGCACTGAAAAATCCGAGAACACCGAAAACAGCAAAGCTGGAGAAGAGCCAGAAGGCTGAATTGGCGATGCCTGCAGTGCCAACCGTACTGTTAAAGCCGGTTGAGTTGGCAATGAGGCCAGCGAGCGCTGTTCCGAATGCGACTGCGAAAGTCTGCACGGTTGCGAGTGCGGAGGCTGCATTTTCCTTGTCGTCATCCGGCGTCAAGTGAAGCGCGAATACGCCCAGATGTGGCCAGCCGATACCAATGCCGGCACCGATGCAGATGAGAGCGAGGGTGATTACCATCAGCGCCATCAGGTTTCCTGCAGTGCCAATCGGCAAAATAACGGCCAGTGTCATCAAGCCAATGGCCATGAGAACAGGGCCGATGTTCACGACGCGGCGCATAGCTTGGTCAGTAAAGCGGGCGCTATAGACCTCCATGGACGCCCACCCAATTGAAACCGTTGCTGCAATGTATCCAGCCCATAACGGAGAAACAGCGAACAGTTTCTGGAGATAGAACGGCATGAAGAATTCCGTATTCACACAGAGGATCAAGAGCGCCATACTGGCAAACACAAAGAACAACGGCGAGCCCCACTCCAAGGCTCCTTTTGGAAAAAGGCGGGTGGCTGCCTTCTTCTCACGTTTCATCAGCGTGAGGATCATTGCAATAGAAAGGGCGAAGCCGAGAATGCTCCAGATGGCGCCTTCAAACACGCTGGTGATGGAAAGCACGAGCACGGAACCTGCGAGAAGAGCCAGCTGACCAAGCGGGATTGGGTGCTCTGAGCCGCCGTTTTCCTGATGCTTTGGCAAAAGGGCGAGTGTGGCCATGATGTAAAGGATCGTCACCGGAACCAGCACACCAAAACCAGCACGCCAGACGCCAAGCTCAGCAAAAATGCCGCCAATGGCGGGGCCAAACAGGGTTGTGATGCCCCATGTGCCAGAAAGAAGCGCGAAGGCGCGGGACCAGAGACGCTCTGGATACATGAATGCGATCATGGAATAGCAGAGGGTGAAGATGAGGCCGCCGCCAGCGCCTTGAACAGACCGCCCCAGAAGCATCACGCCCATGTTGGGGGCAATAGCTGCCAGTGCACTGCCTGTCATAAACACAACAGCTGCCAGAAAGAATGAATGCCGGGCACCAATGCGTTGCAGCACCTTGCCTGCCACGGCGGCACTGAGGATTGCTGCGAGAATGAAAAGACTGGTGTTCCATGCATAATAGTCCAGCCCGCCGATATCTGCGGTGATGGAGGGGAGCATGGTTGCGGAGATGTAGGTGTTTACGGCGTGCAGTGCGATCCCACCAGAAAGGACCAATGAAGCAATAGCTTGCTTGCCCGTGAACAGTTCAGCCCAACTGCTGTTGGCGCTTGCGCCCGATTCCTGCATTTCAGTTCCTTTCAAGAACGATCTGACCAGCGGACTCTTATATTTTTCGCTGGCGTTTTGGGGCGTTCTAACTCCTCAAGTTAAGTTGAGGTCAAGGACAATTTTCGAGAAATCTTATCAGCTTTTGAAGCAGAAATGCAGGTCACTCAGGATTTAGCACAACTCGTGGACGAGCCAACTTCAACACTCATCTACCATCTCGGCGGAGGCCTTGAGGGAGTGTCAGGCGCTGAGCTTTTTCGCGATTTCTGCGACGTGCTTTCCTTGATAGCGGGCCATGTTCAGCTCTTTCTCCTTTGGCTTCAGCGACCCATCACCCCCTGCAATAGTGCCTGCCCCATAAGGCGAACCACCCAGTACCTCCGAAATATCCGAGATTTCTGGGCAGGTGTAGGGCAGTCCGACGATGACCATTCCCTGATGGGCGAGGGTGGTCCAGAAAGAGCTGATGGTTGTTTCATTGCCTGAGCCGGTTCCGGTGGATGTGAACACACTGCCGACCTTGCCTGCCAGTTTGCCCTGAACCCATAGGCTACCGGTCTGATCCAGAAAGCTGCGCATTTGAGAAGCCATGTTGCCGAAGCGGGTTGGGGTGCCAAAGATGATGGCATCATAATCGGCCAGTTCATTTGGTTCAGCGATTGGAGCTGGTTGATCCAGTTTGAAGTTGTGTGCCCGAGCGACATCTTCCGGCGTCAGCTCTGGCACACGCTTGATTGTTGGTGTCGCTCCTGCCGCTTCAACGCCTTCAGCCATCGCATTGGCGAGCGTTTCTATATGCCCGTAGGTGGAATAGTACAGGATCAGAACTTTGGTCATGTGTGCTCCTACAGGAAACGATGGCTGAGTAGCTGGTCATCAGGTCCTGCAACACTACAAAATCCGTAGTTTGATCCTATCCAGAAATTATGGGGCTATGAGATCGCCTTGGGCCGTCAGCTCTCTAGAGAACCTCTGAGATTTCCTCGGCAACAATGAGGCCGGATTTGTGGGCGCCAGCGATGGTAGACCAATCATCATCACTCATGGCCTCACCCGCGAACCAAATGCGGTCGGCAATGCTTTTGCGCATCTCATCTCTGGCCCAGAACCCACCAGGCTTGGCTGCGGCATAGGAGCCGTAGGTGTAAGGATCATGCAGCCAGTCGTAGCTGTTGGACTCTACGATGTATTTTTCGATGTGGTTGCCAAACATCCGTTTCAGTTCTGAAACGACAAAGTCATAGGCTGCGTTGTTGCCTGCTTCGAGCAGGTGTTTGGCGAAGTTTCCGCCCATATCGAAGTAGCAAAGATCTGTGCCGCCTGCGTTGGTGAGCGCGCCGAAGGCTTTAGGAGAGCCGTTAACTTCTTCATCCACTTTGTAGTTGAAGTAGGCATCAGCTCCGGTGCCGAAGATGTTTTTGCTCATCTGTAGGCCGACATGGAAATAGTGACCCATTGGAAGCTCTTGAATTGCTTCCTGTTTTTTTACCGGAAGCGGAGGATCGAACTCAATATCTCCAGAGGCCAGTACACCTGTTGAGACAGTGACGACAACCGCCTTTGCTGCGATAGTGCCTTCACTGGTTTCGACAGTCACACCTTGCCCACCCCAACGAATTTTCTCTGCCGTTACATCAGTTTGTACAGCAACATCACGGGCCGAATGCTGAAACAGGGTGCCGATGCCTTGTCTGCAATAAAAGTCGCTGCCGCCTGCTGCGGTGTACCAATCCACGCAGGAGAAGCTGTCGAGATCCTTGGCGATTTCGTAGGCACCGATGAGGAAGTCCACGGTCAGGCCCCAATCTCCCAGATCCGGAATGACGGAAGCGGGAGAGACGTCCAATTCATCGCGGCCAGCACGCCACATGGCACGGAGGGCTTTGCGCTGTGCTTGAAAAAACGCAGCTTGTTCAGAGTCATTTATCGGGCGATTGCCGACGTACATGAGGGTTTCATCAGGCGCGCGGTAGATATCAAAGCCGTTGGCGAGGCCATAATCTGCGAAAGGGTTGTTTTCCCGGTTGTGAAGGCGAGAGGCGCCCATATCGAATGGAACGCCGAAGCTCTCATTATCAGTCAGAATTCTTCCGCCGATACGACCTGATGCCTCGATGGTGATGACTGAGTAGCCACGGCTCTTCAGTGCCCGAGCGGTAGAGATGCCAGCGGCACCAGCTCCGACGACCACCACATCCGTATCCGTTGCCTGAGCGCGCCCGATGAAGAGGGGAGCAGCGGAAAAGGCAGCGGCGGAGAGCAGGAGCTGTCGTCTGGAGATCTCTGTCATGTTCTACTCAGATTAAGAGGATAGTGACCCTGAGGGGATTAAACACAGCACATATAGGCAGGCAAGTGAACGTTGCGTGATCGTTTTTACCTGGGTGACAGAACGCTTGCTTTTGGTGATTCACGATGGTGACCATTGCGCACCAGAAACGATGTGCTGAACCGCAATAGTTAGCCAGCTTCAGGAATAGACATAGAGCTGCTGAAGAGAACTAAGTGGTTGCAATTTACCGCTAATGCACGTGCAATAATTTTGCGAGTTTATCGCCAAAATAGGAGAAATATCGCGGATAAACGGGCTAGACTTACAGGATAAAACCCTTACCGTAACGGCATAACAGAGAGATTATGCATAAGAAATACATTTGAAATCTCTTAAGTACGCCATGGTTGGGGGAGGCTCTCATGAAGCGTTTTTTATCTGTGTTGCCTGCACTTTCGCTTGCGCTCATTCCGCTGAGTGCAGCACAGGCTGAGGGGGAGAAGGCCATTACGGTTGAGGATGCGAAAGCATTCATCGAGTCTTCAGAAAAAGCCATTCAGGAGATTGGAGAGGAAGCTGGCCGCATTGCGTGGGTGAATGCCAACTTCATCACTTATGACACCAACTGGCTGAATGCTTTGATGTCTGAGCGGACCACGAAGCTTTACGTTTCCCTCGCCAACCAGACAAAGCAGTTTGATGGACTTGATCTTCCGCCGGATCTTGCCCGCAAAATGAAGCTTTTGAAGCTGAACCTGACACTGCCAGCACCTGAAAACGACCCTGCCAAGATCAAGAAGCTTGCTCAGCTCAACACTGAGATGGAAACCATCTATGGCACCGGCAAGTATGAGATTGATGGTGAGGCACTGTCTCTTGCCAAGCTGAGCCGCATCATGGCGACCAGCCGTGATTACGACAAGTTGCTGGAAGTCTGGAGAGGCTGGCGCACTGTTTCTCCGCCCATGAAGGACATGTACGCGGAGATGGTTGGTATCGCCAATCAAGGTTCTCAGGAGCTTGGCTTTAAAGACACCGGCTCCATGTGGCGTTCCAAATACGATATGGATCCAGATGATTTCCGGCAGGATGTTGATCGCCTGTGGGGTGAGGTGAAGCCACTTTACGACAGCCTTCATTGTTATGTGCGCGGCAAGCTGGTGGATCATTACGGTGCCGATAAAGTGCCTGCGGATGGGCCAATCCCTGCGCATTTGCTGGGTAATATGTGGGCGCAATCCTGGGGCAACATCTATCCGCTGGTTGCGGCAGAAGGCGATGAGCAGGGTTATGACCTGACCAAGCTTCTGGAGGAGCAGAACTATACGCCACTGAAAATGGTGCAGACGGCGGAAGGGTTCTTCACCTCACTTGGCTTTGATCCGCTGCCTGAGACATTCTACGAGCGCTCTTTGATCACCGAGCCACGTGATCGAGATGTGCAGTGTCATGCATCCGCCTGGAACGTGGATGGCAAAGAGGATCTGCGCATCAAGATGTGCACTGAGGTGACGGGGGAGGACTTCAACACCGTTCACCATGAGCTGGGGCACAACTTTTACCAACGCGCCTATAACCACCAGTCGCCCATGTATCAGGATGACCCGAATGACGGGTTCCATGAGGCAATTGGCGATATGGTGAGCCTTTCCATTACGCCTAAGTATCTGAAACAGATCGGCCTTCTGCCTCTGGATGCTTCAGAAGAGGTGAATACCAACATTTTGATGGCGCAAGCTCTGGATAAGATCGCGTTTCTTCCGTTTGGCCTGCTGGTGGATCAGTGGCGCTGGAAGGTGTTCAATGGTGAGCTGACGCCAGAGACCTACAATGACGGCTGGTGGGAGCTTCGCGAGAAGTATCAAGGTGTTGCAGCACCGGTTGAGCGGGCAGCAGATGCATTTGATCCAGGTGCCAAGTACCACATTCCAAACAATGTGCCGTACACCCGCTACTTCCTCGCGCATATCTTCCAGTTCCAGTTCTACCGTGAGGCCTGCCGCATTGCTGGTTGGGAAGGACCGCTGGCGGCGTGTTCCATCTATGGCAACAAGGAAGTTGGCAAGAAATTCAATGCGATGCTGGAAACAGGTTCCGCTCTGCCGTGGCAGGACAGTCTGGAAGCTTTCACTGGCAGCCGTGAGGCCGATGCGACCGCTATTCTTGAGTATTTTGCTCCGCTCAAAGCCTATCTGGATGAGCAGAACAAAGGCAAATCCTGCGGCTGGTAGACCAGCAAGGTAATCCTGCCGGCCTTGATGCCCTACAAGTCCGCCGGATATTATCAAACCCCGTCTTTTATGGCGGGGTTTGTTTTGTTTGGAGGCTTTTTGGAGCAAAGCGCTGGCCTGCGGAAGGGTGGTGGGTCCGCAGACCAGCAGGGCGCCTATAAGAGGTGATCGTGCGGGGTGTAATGGCAGACACTTCAGGCACCGATCACAGTGACTTATTCAAGAAGCGATAGTTTGGAGTTTATTGGCTGCGGATGGGCGACCCGCTCCAGTATTCCGCAGGTTTTTCTTAATGCTTCCAGTCGGTCGCGTAAGGCTTGTTGCAGAGTGAACAAAGCATCGCGTTCTCGGCATTCCTTCATCCGCTCATTCAGCACTAATTGCTGCATATAAGCCAGATTTTCCAAATCCGAGACGGCTATGATGACTTCGTCAATTTCGTTTTGAAGCGTGTTTGTGGCGCTACATGCGCATGCGGTGTCGTCCATTCTCAATCCCTCTGTTTGTAGGGTGTTGAAAGACCGCGACGACAGCAAGCTTGTGACGGCCCGCTGGCGAGCGGGAGGTTCACAACCTGCAAACAGACAGGCGAGTTTATTCCCCCCCGAAGGAGGTATTGTATTCACCGCCCTCCCGCTCATAGCAAAGGGTTTGCGCACTACCTATAAAGCAGGCACAAAAAATCCGCTAATCGATCGGGAGCGGTAACCGCTGTTTGGAGAGGTTGTGAAGCCTCGAAAAACAGAATGGCGCCAGATGCATGCGGTGTCAATGGGGAGATGCTGCAGGTGGGGGAGGTGTTGCTGAATACCTTTCGCAACAAAAGAAAATTCCTCAGCATTAGAATCCAATCAAAAGCAAAAATTACATCAACAAGCGTATAAGCTCAAAAAATCCAAATACTTACAAAAGTTAATGAAACTAAAAATAGCACTTCAGTTAAATTATTTGAGCCTTCTATCAGTGAAAATGTCATTAAAACAAAATAAACCAGCTTCATAACGAAATAACAAACCTCCTATGTCGACCATAAGCCTGTTGATTACAGGAGATTTACTTACAATGCTAAAATCCAATTCCCCAAAGAATACGTGCAACACAAGATTAGGGACACGTATAGTGCTTTTGTCATCTTGTGTCTCAATGACAGTACTTGCTCTGCTATCCCATGCACATGCTCAACAAACCACGCTCTTCTATGGTGGCGATATTATCACCATGGCGGATGAACAAGGGGACACCAGCAAAGAGGCGAAGGGGGTGCTGGTTGAAGATGGCAAGATCGCTAATATTTTAACGAAAGAGAGTGATGTTCAGGAGTATCTAGAAAGAAAAGAAGTCAACAAAGTCAACCTGCAAGGCGCCGCTTTAATGCCCGGCTTTATTGACCCGCATATGCACCTGCCCAATGTGGTGAGTTTTGCCGGTGTGGCAGATCTGTCTCCCTGCCTGCCGGAGCCCTATAACTACCGCACCTATAGTAATCAGGAAGCGCCGCGCTTCAAAGACGAAGTCGAGTGCGTGTATGACGGGCGAGTTCAATCCGGGCTGGATTGGACATGGAACACTTTAAACAATGCAAAGAACCGATGGGTTCCTTTTCCAGAAAAGGGAGACCCGATTGAAAAGGCGTGGATTGTGGGGAACGGGATTGACCCTTCCCGATTTGGGGTAACCCCGGAAGAAATCGAGCGGGTTGCCAAGTTCCGGTCTCTTCCTGCTGACGAGATAGAGCAAAATGTTGATGGGGCGGATGATCATCCTGTCTTCATTCTGGATCAGTCCGGGCATGTTGGCTATGTGAACGGGCAAGCTTTTATGAAAGCCAATATATGCAGTGATTGGCCGTGTGGGCCTGAAATAAACAGAATTACAAAACAAGAGGCTGGAGAGAATTATGTGCCTTCTCCTGAGCCTCTTGGCAAATGGGAGACCTATCTCAAGGATGGGAAAGAGTATTTTTCCGGCCTTATTCAGGAAGAAGCTTCTTATGGTGCATTTATTTTTGCCATGCAAACTACGGCAGGCATTTCTCATGAAAGCCCGTTCTTCTTCTTCAATTATGACGCGGGCCTGCTTGCTGCTCCCCCTGTTATTGAGAAGGTTGCCGCAACTGGCGTCACCACGGTTGTGAATGGAGGCGGCTTTAACACGCCGATTCTTCAGTTCAACAAGGATCTGGCCTTGCAAAAAGACGAGGATGGGAATTTTACAACTCCGTTCCGCATTCGCACGCTTATTTCTGCCACGGCGAATGACCCAGCGCACCCGGACCGAACGGCTCTTAAGATCGCCGAGGAGGAAATGACCGGAACTTGGCCGGATACTGTGATCAGTAACGGCAAGGAAATCACCAATACGGATGGGCGTTATGGGGCGATTGGCATCAAGTTCTGGGCCGATGGCTCAACACAGGGCTGCTCCGCCTTTCTTACGCAGGACTATAATGCAGAGGGAATATGCGTGGATGAAGACGCCGGCGTAAAAACGCCTGTGACAGGTTGGCATGGGGCGAACTATAAGTTTTATAAGCCGGACAATAGCGCTTATCCAAGCATTTCCAATCTGGATAAAGGTGCAGGCAGCTTTTATGCAGCCCTGGAACCTTTCTGGAATAAAGGCTGGGCTATTCAAATCCACACCAATGGCGACAAAGCAATGAGAGCTGCTGCCCAGATTGCGTTTGATCTGACCACTTCAAAATGCAACTCTAACCCGGTCACCCTAATTCACGCGACCGTTGGGGGAGACCCGACAGGGCCAGTGCCGGACCCAGTTGTTCAGGAACTCTCCACGCTCATCTCCGGTGCACGGGCTGTGAAATGCCAGCCTCAGCAGCGTTATCCCTTAAGCTTCATTGTCTCGCACCTGACGGGCCATGTTGGGTATTGGGGCGGCGGTTTTGTTAGCCTGCTGGATGGCAAAGACCTGAATAAAATCAGCGAGCAAGGCGACCGCGACGGACGCGCCCCTCTTCTGGATACAACCTCACTGGATGTGGACTACGAAATACCCTTCACACTGCACAGCGATGCCCCCATCGCACCGGTGAACCCGCTTTGGTATGTTGAGCAGATGGTCACACGCAGTACTTGGGTTTATCCCAATATCAAAGGTGATCAGGTCAAAAACATGCCTGAAAGCAAATGGCAAGGCGATGATAATGGTCGTTCTGTCTATGAGAACTTGAAGGGCATCACCATCACCGCCGCCGAGCAAACGCTGATTGATGACAAGGTCGGCAGCTTGGTAGAGGGCAAGGTTGCTGATCTGGTTATTCTGGATCGCAGCCCGCTGAATGCCAGCAAAGGCGTCAATAGCCCGAAAGCTATCAACAAAATCAAAGTCTGCTACACCTACCTGGCAGGCAAGCAATGGAAGCCAGAGAGCTTCTCAGATAAGAAATGTGGAAAGGTTGAGATGTTCAACTAGCCATTTCACTCAGAGGATGATCGAAAGGCCGGCTTCTAATTTGCGAAGCTGGCCTTTTTGCTTTGGTGTTCCCCGTGGCTCTGAATGCCCAATAGATCCCGGCTCGGGGGCCGGGATGACACCGATGGGAGCTTGAGGCCACGCCTGAGGGAAAAAGAGGCGCTAGTGCGCCTCTTCCCAGTTGTCTGCGGCTTCTGCTTCCACCTTGAGGGGGACAGAGAGCTGGAGGGCTGGTTCTGTTGCTTTTTCCATGGTGGCGATGACGAGTTTTTTGGTCTCTTCCACCTGATCCTCAGGCAGTTCAAAGATCAATTCGTCGTGCACCTGCAGCAGCATTTGCGCGTCCAGATTGGCTGTTTCCAGAACCTCGTCCATACGCACCATGGCGCGGCGGATGATATCTGCTGCAGAGCCCTGAATTGGGGCGTTGATGGCGGCGCGCTCGTAGAACTGACGCATATTCGGGTTTTTGGTGTTTACATCCGGATAGTGGGCGCGGCGGCCAAAGATGGTTTCGACGTAACCATTTGCATGGACGAACTTTTTGGTTTCTTCCATGTAGTCTTTGATGCCTGGGAAACGCTCAAAATACGTTTTGATGTAGTCGCCTGCTTCGCCGCGTGCGATGCCCAGTTGGTTGGCGAGGCCGAACGCGGAAATGCCGTAGATGATGCCGAAGTTGATCGCTTTGGCTCGGCGGCGGACCATCGGGTCCATGCCCTCAATCGGCACACCAAACATCTCGGAGGCTGTCATGGCGTGAATGTCGAGCCCATCAGCAAACGCCTGTTTGAGCTGCGGAATATCGGCCATGTGCGCGAGCACACGAAGTTCGATCTGGCTGTAATCGGCAGAAATGAGCTTCTTGCCCTTTTCCGCGATAAATGCCTGACGGATTTTGCGGCCCTCAGAGGTTCTGATCGGGATGTTCTGGATGTTTGGCTCGGACGAGGACAAACGGCCCGTGGAGGTGGACGCCAGCGAGAACGAGGTGTGGACGCGGCCCGTCTCCTGATTGATGAAGCTTGGCAGGGCGTCGGTGTAGGTGGATTTCAGCTTGCTCAGCTGGCGCCACTCGACGATTTTGCTTGGCAGCTCATGGCCCTGGGCGGCCAGATCATCCAGCACGGAGGCGGAGGTGGACCAAGCGCCAGTCTTGGTTTTTTTGCCGCCAGGAAGACCCATTTTGCCGAACAGGATTTCACCCAACTGCTTTGGCGAGCCAACGTTGAAGATTTCACCCGCGACGTCGTGGATTTCGCTTTCCAGACGCGCTGCGCCCTGGGCAAACTCACCGGAGAGCAGGGAGAGCATCTGACGGTCGATTGAGATGCCGCGGCGCTCCATTTTGGCCAGCGTCGCCACCATTGGGCGCTCCAGACGCTCATAAACCACAGTCATTTCCTCAGCGGCGAGGCGTGGTTTGAGGATTTTCCAAAGGCGCAGGGTGACGTCTGCATCTTCGGCCGCATAGGCGGTGGCTTTGTCCAGCGGCACCTTGTCGAAGGAGATCTGGGATTTGCCGGAGCCGCACACTTCCTTGAACGGGATTGGCGTGTGGTTGAGCCAGCGCTGGGAGAGCTCGTCCATGCCATTGCCGCCCATGCCCGCGTCGAGCGCGTAGGAGAGCAGCATGGTGTCATCAAACGGCGCCATTTCCACGCCGTAGCGCTTGAGCACGAGCCAATCGTACTTCATGTTCTGCGCGATTTTGAGGACAGCCGGATCTTCCAGCATTGGCTTGAGCAGCGAGATGGCTTCCTGAAGCGGGATCTGGCCTTCCAGCAGCGCGCCGCCACCGAGGAGATCGCCTTCGCCGTCCACATGGGCCAGCGGGATGTAGCAGGCCTTGCCCGGTGTGCAGGAGAGGGAGACGCCGACGAGGCCAGCTTCCATGGCGTTGAGGGCATCCGTCTCGGTGTCCACAGCCACATAGCCCACTTCATAGGCTTCCGCTATCCACTCTTTGAGGCGCTCAACGGTGGAAACTGTTTCGTATGCGGAATTATCTATAGGAAGTGCAGATATTTCAGCTGCAACTTTCTCTGCCAGAGGGGCGGCAGTCCATGCTTTACCCTCAAGTTCTCCCGCAGAATCCTCAGCTTGTTCTGCCGGTTTTGCAGTGCTTTCCCAGCCTTCGATCACAATGTCAGCGGCTTCGATGTTTTCCAGCACGACACCGGTTTTATCGGCCACTTTCTTGGTGAGGCTGGTGAAGCCCATGGCTTTGAGGAAGCCAACTGCCTGCGCACCGTCGACGTCACAAACGGAGAAGTCTTCAACTGGGGTTTCTACCGGCACGGCTTCTTCCAGCTGTACAAGGCGCTTGGAGATGCGGGCCTGTTCAGCGAACTCGATAAGGTTCTCGCGGCGCTTCTTCTGCTTGATGGTTTCGGCTTGTTCCAGAAGGGTATCCAGATCACCGAACTCATTGATAAGCAGAGCGGCGGTTTTCAGGCCAATGCCTGGAACGCCCGGCACGTTATCGACGCTATCGCCTGCCAGCGACTGCACTTCGACGACCTTTTCCGGACCAACGCCAAACTTCTCGAAAACCTCAGGCTTGCCGATGATCTTGTTCTTCATGGTATCGACCATGCCGATCTTATCGGTGACAAGCTGCATCAGGTCTTTATCGCCGGAAACAATGGTCACGCGGGCGCCTTGGGCCTCTGCCTGACGGGCGTAGGTGGCGATCAGATCGTCGGCCTCGTAGCCCTGCTGCTCAATGGCAGGCACGCCGAATGCGCGCGTTGCCTGACGGATCAGGCCAAACTGCGGGCGCAGATCTTCTGGCGGCGGTGGGCGGTGGGCTTTGTATTCCGGGTAGAAATCGTTGCGGAAGGTTTTGCCGGACTTATCGAAAATCACGGCGAAGTGTGTTGGCTCGTCGCCTTCTTCCTTGGTCGGGCCTTCCTGCATCATTTTCCAGAGCATGTTGCAGAAGCCGGAAACCGCGCCAACGGGCAATCCGTCGGGCTTGCGAGTAAGCGGCGGCAGCGCGTGATACGCGCGGAAAATGAAGGTAGAGCCATCGATCAGGATGAGGTGATCGTTCTCTGTGAGAGCTGGGGCAATGGATTGTGTCGACATGGGCTGGATCATGCCCGTCAATTGCGCACAAAGAAAGGGCTATTAACCCTTTTTCAATGATGTTTTAGCGGATGGTAGGGTTGGACCGGCCTCTGGCTACCAGGCTCTCAACTTCCACCTCACAAAAATGAAGTTACTCTCACTCATCCTGCGGTTCTAACAGCTCTAATGCCTCCAGAATTGCTGAGCGATCATCCTTCATGGCTGTGTTGGGCAATCCACCTTCAATCGAGAGCATTGCCAGGCCGTGCACGGCTCCCCACGCAAGCAGGGATTTAGCTGGGATTTCAGTGTGATTTTCATCTTCACCAGCATCGTTCAGCAATAAGCGCGTCATGCGTGCCTCTGCTTCGACTAAATCGACATCGGCCTCATCCAACAATGCCGTGCGGAACATTGTTTTGAACTTGGCTGGCTCAGAAAGAGCAAAGTCCAGATAGGCTCGCCCTTTAGCGGAAAATACCGAGAGCCCCGCACTGCGCGCTTCAGTT
Source organism: Pseudovibrio sp. SCP20 (assembly GCF_057774105.1). Lineage (NCBI taxonomy): Bacteria > Pseudomonadati > Pseudomonadota > Alphaproteobacteria > Hyphomicrobiales > Stappiaceae > Pseudovibrio > Pseudovibrio sp. SCP20. The sequence goes on from NZ_JBYMDH010000002.1 coordinate 541,201, forward strand.
GCTGCAGTTTCCATATGCTCTGCCATGCCGCGATGTGCGCGGACAGCAACGGCCGTCATCACAGCCCGCTTGTCTTTAAAGTGCCTGAACGCTGCAGCAGAGGACACACCTGCATGCTTGGCGGCAGCCCGTAAGCTCACTCCCTCAGGCCCCTTTTCAGGCAACTGGGCTTCGACAGCGTCCAGAAGCGCCTCACGCAATCGTCCGTGATGATACTCAGATGCGCCCGAAATTTGTTTTTCTTGCCTCGATGTTACCATTGATAACTTTCCACTTGACCAGATAGCCTCAACCAATGTTACCATCGATAACATATTTGAAATCTGGAGAATTGCTCATGAATTCTGTTTTAATTTCCGGTGCCTCCAAAGGGCTGGGTGCCGCGATGCTAAAAGCTTTTACAGTAAACGGATGGCAAGCGATTGGTACATCTCGCCATGGAGGCACTTTAGAAGAACTTGATGTGTGCGACGAAGATTCTGTGATTGCACTTCGCAACCGCATCAACCTTGTCCCCGACTGTTTGATATTGAATGCGGGTTCTGGCATCGCTGGCCCTATCGAAATGACAGCTGCTTCCGAAGCTGCTCGACAGATCAACACCAACCTACTTGGCGTTGATAGAATGGTACGCGCCTTTCTTCCTGATATGCGAAAAAGGAGAGCAGGAACGATTGTGATTATTGGCTCTATTGCATCACGGCTCCCAATCCCCTTTCAAGCGCTTTACAGCGCATCCAAAGCTGCGATTGCGAACTATGCGGCGGCTTTATCAATGGAGGTCGCCCCTTTCGGGCTCCACGTTATGCTGGTGGAACCGGGAGATCATCGAACTGACTTTGGTGCAGCGAGAAGGCGAAGTCCATCCGACAACGACCCCTATGAGCCTTCCACAACACGTGCAATAAATAGTATGGCGAAAAGCGAAGAAAGCGGAAATGACCCAGAACGATTTGCAAATTTAGTCGTTCGTGCTTGCATGTCAAACAAGCCTCCACACCGTCTTACAATTACGACTCCAACAGAGCGTATGCTGTTGATTTTATCAGCAATTTTGCCCCGACGAATGATGTTGAAGGCTACACGAAGAGCGTTCTGTCAGGCGTAAAAGTCCAAACCAGAGGATAGGGCAACCTCGCAGTTGGGCATTGGGTCAGACTGACAAGTACCGCGAGCAAACAGGGCGCTAACCCGCGATTTTCCTCACGGCTTTTCGCCGGGGCGGATGGGTTCTGTGGGCTCGGTGTAAGGCATGAAGCCGGTGCGGTTGTTGCGGATGGTGGGTTTGTATTTGCCTTCCGGGCAGATGAAGATCAGCTCATCCTGAATGCGCACCTGCTGGCATTCGTCGCTGAGGTCATAGACGAAGCCGCTGTTATCGCCGCTGAAGTAGTAATCGTTGGTGGCTGGTTCGTTTCCGTTCTCAGATTTTTGCGCGCCAAGGACGGATTTGTTGCAAAGATCGCGGATCTTGTCGCGGTATTGGGAGGTCCCCAGATCCGTCTTGCCCTCGCGCTTCATGAAGTCTTCCTCACACTCAACGACCTCAGCAGGCGTGGCCTGTTTGGGTGGTGGAGGGGTTTCCTGAGCCTGAGTTGCAGAGAGACTGAAGCCGGAGAGGAGGGCCAGCATTGCCAGCGTTCTGACGGTGTGGCCGAGGATATGGGTGGTGGAGCAACTCATCTTGAGTTCCCTCCGTTTTCTACTGCTGAAAGGGCGGGCAGGCTGAAGCGTTCCGCACCTTCTGGTGCCTGGAACCTGAAGTCTTTCGGCTGCAACTGGGGATCAAGGTTCCATCCCCGATATGACAGGTGCGTTTGAGGCAGTCCGCCGATTTCCTTATAGGTGATAATGAGATAACCGGGCAGGCCGGTGTCTTCGTAGACCCATAGCTGCCAATCTACTTCGTCATTAAAGAAGGCGAGATGATGGGCGACGCCTTCGGGCAGGACTTCGCGGCCCACATAGACGGAGCGGGTTGTCAGCTCATCGACCATCTTGTCCAGCTCCGGGTTGACTAGATCGATACCGGGCAGAGTGAGCTGGAAGTCGTTGCGCAGGACTTCAATCAGCTCTGAGGCGGTGCCGTTGAAGTCGCCCTGCGTGTAGATGTTCCGCGTTTTGTCGAAGTAGGTGATGATGCCGTCGTCGAGGTAGATTTCGCTGACGCCATTCGGGCGCGGGAGATCGATCTTAAGATCACCCTGACCGAGGATGTTGACTGTGTACTCGAAGACGAAGTTGAGTGGCACCATGTCTTTGAAGATGCGTTCTTCACTGGCATAGACCGTGAACGTCATCTGCTTGATGTCCTGGAACTTCTCGATGGTCTCGTGAAGGATTTGCCGGGCTTTGTCCTCTTTTTGCGCAACAGCTGGGAAGGGGCGCAGCTCCAGCCAGCCGATGGCGATCAAAATGAGAAGTAGCGGCAGAACCCTGAGAGCCCCGAGTTTCATGGATGTGTCTTCCCTGATCTTGTCACGCGAATAGCTGTTTCACGGGAAACACTAAGCAAAGACCGGAAAGACCTTCTGAACCCAACCACTAAAATTGGCGGTGCTGTGGCTTGATAGAAAAAGCCCCCGACAGCGGACGCTTCGAGAGCTCACAAAATCAGCATTTAGCACTGCGCTCAGGTTGGTGAGGGTGCAGGGCTTTTGGCACGCGGCATTTCTGCGATGTAAGCCCATGCTGGTCGTTTGAACAGGAACTGGCCGTATCCGAGTTTGCTGATCAGCCAGAACAGGATCATTGGTGCAATGGTCGCCGTGCAGGTGACGATCAGCGAGATCAGGCCTGCGTCTTCAATGATCCCCAGTTTCAGCAGGATGGTGCGGGATACGGCCATCGGGAAGAAGAAGGACAGGTAGATCACGATGGAGTTCTTGCCCATGTAGCGGAGCAGGTCCAGCGCTTTAACCTTGGACAGCAGCGCTGAGACGGTGATCACTGCCAATGCGCCCAGTCCGCCAAGCGCCAGAGATGCAAAGGGCAGGTCTGCGTAGCCGTAGCCGACGAAGAGGCCATTGACTACGGCCCAGACGAAGACAAAGGCCAGGCCTTTCATGGTGTTTTCGCGCACCCAATCGGCAATCACGAAGATTTTTTGCGCGAACACGTAGCCTGCGAAGAAGAACACAAAGCGGGAGGCGGTTTCGTCAATCAGCACGGAACCGGTGTGCACTTGGCTGATCTGAAGGCCTGCGGCGACCAGCATGGTCACCTGCCATGGCACTTTCAGCGAGTGCAGCAGTTTGGTGATGACGAAGAAGACCGGTAGAGCGTAGATGAACCAGAGGGTTCCGAAGGGCTGTACGAAGGCGAGGGCGTAGTGCATCAACACGCCATCCCAGCCGAACTCGGCAGCGAAGGACGGTGCCTTCATGCCAAACTGGATGGTGAGCCAGAGAATGTAGAAGTAGAAGAAATGGACCACTTTACGGTCCAGATACAGGCGCCAGTCCCGGTCCAGTGTCAGGGCTAGAAAGAGGCCGGAGATCATAAAAAAGTCCGGCATGCGGAAGGGTTTAGCGAATGCAACGATGTCGCCCATGAAGCCCATTTCACCGATGGCGCTGCCAACCCCAAGGGTTGAATGCATCATCACCACGAGAAAGATACAGAAGCCTTTCGCGTAGTCGACCCAATCCACTCGACTGGAGGTTTGATGCGCCGCCATGTAATCCCGCCCACAAATACACTAATTAATTCGTGCAATTATAAGTTTTAAGGGTCGTGAATACTAGCGTGGTTCTCTTCAACTTTATTTGTTGGTTACCGGCAGGGACTCTGAGGGGGTACGACGAGCTGCTTTGGCATGGTTGGCCACTCCGTCACCTAAGGTAATGTTAGTTTTTATGTGCCTAGGATGCATATACTTCGAGTAGATATTCTGGAGATGCAATTGCTTAGTTATTTTAAGGCGTTATGCGTTCTACTGGTGTTCGTAGTGGCCTCGGGTTCTGCTGGTGCGCAAGAGGCGAAGAGCCCGGTGGAAGTGCTCAAGAAAGTCTGGAATGGGCCTGAGTTTGATGCTGATGATTTTGCGCCAGAGGTCTACAAGAAGATCCCAAAAGAGCTGCTGGTTTCCATCCTTTCAGAACAGCGCTCGATTTATGGTCCGGCGGTTGATGTGGTGCCAACACAGGATCCGCATAAGTTTCTCGTAGAGACGAAATCCTACACAATCCCAACGCTTTTGAAGCAGAACAAGGATGGTCAGCTGACGGGTCTACTGTTTCGTTTTGCGCTGGTGAAGGACGTGAAGCATGAAGACTTGCTGGACCACATGAAGAAGCAAGCGCCTAAACAGAGCTTTTTGCTGATGCAGAACGACACAGTGCATGCGGAGCATAACAGTGATGATCGGCTCGCCGTCGGGTCTGCCTTCAAGCTGTATGTGCTGGACCAGCTGGCACAGCGGGTGAGAGATGGAGACCTGATCTGGCAGGAGAAAATCACACTTGAACAACGGCATATCTCGTATCCAGGTGGAACGATGCAGAACGAGCCAGTGGGCAAGAAGTTCGTTTTGCTGGATGTGGCCCGCAACATGATCGAGATCTCCGATAACACCGCCACGGACTTGCTGATGGATCTGGTGGGACAGGAAAATGTGATGCTGCCGGGAGAAACCTCTCCAGCACTTACCACGCAGCAGCTGTTTCATTTGAAAGCCGATGAGAAAACCGCCGAGGCTTATCGTCAGGCCGGACCAGAAGAACGGGCGCGCATTCTTGCGGCGTTGCCTGCTCAGTTGCCCCCAATCGACAAGGTTTCCGTGCCTTTGACGGAAGGCATTGAATGGTACATTTCCAATCGCGAGCTTTGCAAGATCGTGAGGAAAGTGAAGGATATCAAAGGGATTTTTGTGAACCCGGGCGTAGCGGAGCCGGATAACTGGGTGGCCTACGCTTATAAGGGCGGCAGCGAGATCGGCGTGCTCAACATGACGTATGCGCTGGAAGATGGTGATGGCAACAGCTGGTGTTTTTCAACCACATGGAATGATGAGCAGGAGCTGAATATAACTTATCTGCTGGCACTGGTCGCGACACTGTTGGAGAGCCCGGCCTCTGTTCAGGCGGCTCTCCAGTAAGCTTTGCTGATTAGCGACGTTTGTCGTTGTCGCCCGACCATGGGCTGATCTGGTCCGGATCATTGGAGCGTGGGCGGGACGGGGTGTCCTCTTCACCGTGACGGGAAGAGCTCCACTCGTCTTCGTTCAGGTCTACAGTTCCATCCTGACGACGGTAGCCCGGATTGACGTGAATGTTCTGCACCTTCACATGACGGGCCAGATAGTTGCCGATGACCTCGCGCACTGGCGGGATAAACAGCAGAAGACCGATCGCATCCGTAAAGAAGCCAGGGATCAACAACATCAGGCCTGCAAAGACGATCATGGCGCCATGCATCATCTCGTGACTTGGAACCCGGCCAGCATCCATTTCAGCGCGCATGCGCATGAGCAAAGACAGGCCTTGCTGGCGCAGCATATATGTGCCGGCAGCTGCGGAAGCTACAGTCAGCAGGATGGTTGGGATTGCGCCGATGACACTTCCGACTTCAATAAAGAGATAGATCTCAATAGTTGGCAGCAGAATGAAACAGGCAAGAATGATAAGTCCGAGTGGCATAGCGTCCGCGTTGGTTCAGGTCTATTGTGTTTGTTGATCACCTCAATTTGAAGTGATCTTTCATATAGTGGGTTGTTTCTGCAGAATTGCAATGACTGATTTAAGCTTATACTTGCGTGTTAAGACCTTAAAAAGGCGTTGGGATGAACACGAAATAGCTGGATGTTGCTGATAGAAACCTTAAATTAGTGACAGAGCCTGTAAAAATGAGTTAGAGCACCTTATCTAGATATCTAAAGCATTTGATCATCGGCGCCTGGCAGCCAACGAGTAAAGGACCGGTCGGTACTCGGAATGAACGAAATATTCGACGTCTACAACATCATCTTCCTTATTGCGGCAGTTGTTATTTTCCTGCGGTTACGCTCCGTTTTGGGCAATCGCACCGGTAACGAGCGTCAACCTTTTGACCCGTATTCTGCCCAACAAAAACAAGACTCTCAAAAGACTCAGGCACCTGAGAATGAGGACAATGTTATTCCTCTTCCAGGCAGTGAACATGTTCACCACGACCCTGAGCGCGCTGAGCGTGAAGCTCGCGAACAGATTGAGGCCGAGATCGACAAGGTTGCCAAGAAGGGCACTGATCTGAACCACGGCCTGCGCGAAATCTGGAAAGCTGAGCCGTCTTTCAATCCTAAAGAGTTCGTAGAAGGTGCCCGTGGCGCTTACGAAATCATTCTGATGTCGTTTGCTCAGGGTGATCGCCGTACGCTCAAAGACCTGCTTTCTCCTGAGGTATTCACCGGTTTCTCCGCAGCGATTGATGACCGTGAAAGCCGCAATGAGCGTGTTGAGTCCACCTTCGTGGGCATCGACAAGGCTGACATCGTGGAAGCCGTGTTCAACCAGAAAGACAGCCTTGCTGAAGTGACCGTTCGCTTCAAGAGCCAGCTGATCACCGCGACACGGGATTCTGAAAACCGTATCGTGGATGGTGACCCAACAGCGGTGAGCGAGCTGACCGACATCTGGACCTTTGCTCGCGTGACTGGTGTGAACGATCCAAACTGGAAACTGGTTGCAACTGAATCTGCATGACGTTTTCTTTCTCTCGCGGCGTAGTGAGGTTCATTATGACTCTCACCGTCGCGGCGGGGATAAGTTCTGCTGCTACAGCTACCCTAGGAAATGACCATAGGACCATGCGAAGCGCGAAGCTCTCCGGGCCACTTGATCCCAACGAAATCGAAGGATGGGCTGCAGATGATCACTCTGCGGCCCTTTCCGCATTTGTAGCGCATTGCGAGGGAAGCGAGGGCCGAACGCTGCCGACCAAAGCGTTTGGCATTAGCGACGCAAAATTACGCGCTATCTGCGCAAAATCGCGCAAAATCAACGCAAACGACGGACGGGAAGCAAAAGCCTTTCTGGAACAACACTTTACGTTCCGCCGCGTTGAGGACGACGGGTTTGTGACCGGCTATTACATGCCAGAGCTGAAAGGCTCGCTTGTTCGCACTGGCGAATATGTTGTCCCCCTTCACGGTTATCCGAAGAACCTGAAAGTGATGCCGACACGCGGGGATGTTATGGACGGCGCGCTGGATGGAATGGACCTTGAAGTGCTTTGGGTGAAAGACCCGATAGATGCATTTTTTACAGCTGTTCAGGGTTCTGCGCGGGTTCGCCTGACCAATGGCGAACTGCGCCGCCTGGCGTTTGCAGGCAAATCCGGCCATGACTACACTGCGATTGGCCGTGTCCTCATTGAGCGCGGCGAAATCACCCGTGAAAACATGGGCATGGATGCGCTTCGGGCATGGTTATCCGCGAATCCATCTCAGCAAAAAGACGTGTTCCGGCACAATAAATCCTACATCTTCTTTGAGTTACAATCTCCGGAAAACGCTGAGGTTGCCGCCATTGGAGGTGCAGGAACAGCGCTTACGGACCTGAGATCACTGGCAATTGATGATGATCTGCACACATATGGCAGTTTAATTTTTGTCTCTAGTGAGTTAAGGACCTACGACAAATCAGGTGATCGCTTCGCCAAGCTTATGGTTGCCCAAGACACCGGGTCAGCCATCAAAGGCCCGGCGCGTGGCGATATCTATGTTGGAAGTGGTGCAGAGGCAGGTGCAATTGCCGGGAATATCCGTCACCGTGCGGAATTCTATCTCCTTGTTCCAAAAGAATAATTGATCGTGGACGGATCGGATAGATGACGAATGGTGATCGCACAAAGCGAGCCAAGACAAAGCAGCTGACGGAAGCAGACAAGCGCTTGTGGAACAGGGTGAAAGCCACTCTGACACCATGGCATCAAGAGCGCCTTTCTGACCTGCTGGAAGACACAACGCAGCTTTCCGAACCTGATCAACCACTTATCAACGCACAGACCGCTAAAGCCCCTCAGCCGGAGCTGAAGCCGCAACTTGTTTCTCCGCCAAAGCCACAGGCGAAAAAGTCGCGTGGTTACAAAGGGAAGACGGCTCCGGACTACACTCCACCGACGCCGGTTGTGCCACCAATTCCGCCACTTTCGCCGCTGAACAAGAAAGAGCGCAAGAAAGTTGTTCGCGGTGGGAAGGGCTATATCGATGCGCGGATCGACCTTCATGGTCTGACCCAGTATCAGGCACACCAACGCTTAACCTCGTTCATCTATCAATCGCAGGCCATGGGCTATTCACTGGTGTTGGTGATCACCGGTAAGGGGCTGGATAACTCGCATAGTCCATACGGCGACGATCGCGGTGTTCTGCGCAGAATGGTGCCGCAGTGGCTTTCTCTTCCTGATATGCGCAGCTGTGTGGTAGGCTTCGATCAAGCTCACGTTTCGCATGGGGGCAGCGGTGCGCTTTACGTTCGCATCCGCAAGCGCAAGAAATAGCTTAGGAATTTCAGCAGGATGACACCTTTTGGAGCCAAGGTTAGGGAGCTGCGGGCAAAGCAGAACATTACCCTGAAGGAGATGGCGGAGGCCCTTTCGGTTTCCTCAGCCTACCTGAGCGCGCTTGAACACGGCAAGCGTGGTACCCCGACCTGGTACATGGTTCAGCGCATCATCACCTACTTCAACGTGATCTGGGATGAAGCTGAGGAACTTCAACGGCTTGCGGAACTTTCCAATCCGAAGATCACCATCGATACAGGTGGCCTGACACCTCGGGCGACGGAGCTAACCAACATGCTGGCTTCCAAGATCAACGGTCTTTCCGAAGAATCCCTTGAGCACCTCATTCACCAACTAAGAGTGGTTAGCTCTCGCGACAATATCTAAAGCAGTTCGTATTTAGCTGAAGAAAATGAACTGCTTTAGGATTCGTTTTTTGCGTATCTTTATCCGAAAACCGGTGCCCACTTTTCGGAGATACGCTTTGTTGTCCGCGTATCTTTGTCCGAAAACCGGCACCCACTTTTCGGAGATACGCAGTAGTCTAAGCAATCAAAGCTCTGTAAAGTCAGTGTGCTGACTTTTGAAGTGGACTGCTGATATGACGCCTGAAGAACTCAAAGTGGATCAACTGGTTGATCCCAAATCGCTTCTCAACGAACTAAGCAAGCTGGTTGAAAAGTACGATGGCGACGGCAGCAGCTTTAAGCTGCGCAGTGAAGTTCTGACCAAGCTGAAATCCACTCACAAAGAAGCCCGCAAGGAAATCGAAAAGCTCCTGATGGATGACGGGCAGGGACGCCGTTGTTCTGAGCGCCTGTCCTGCGTGCAGGATATGATCATTCAGGTGATCTATGATTTTGCGGTTACACACGTCTATCCCGTTGAAAATCCAACGAAATCTGAACGCATCAGTGTGATCGCCGTTGGTGGTTATGGTCGCGGAACACTGGCACCGCATTCGGATGTGGACCTGCTCTTCCTCTGGCCATACAAGCAAACGCCCTGGGGTGATCAGGTCGTTGAGTTCATCCTCTACATGCTCTGGGACATGGGCCTGAAAGTCGGCCACTCAACCCGCAACCTTGATGAGACCATCAAGCAGTGCCGTGAAGATATGACTGTGCGAACTGCCATTCTGGAAGCACGGTATGTGTGGGGTGATCTTGAGTTATTTCAAGAACTTACCAAGCGCTTCGATAAGGAAATCGTTTCAGGTTCCGGGCCGGAGTTCATCGCAGCCAAGCTGGCAGAGAGGGATGATCGGCATGAGCGGCATGGTGCTTCGCGCTATCTGGTGGAGCCGAATGTCAAAGAAGGCAAGGGCGGGATGCGTGATCTGAACACGCTGTTCTGGATCGCTAAGTATTTCTATCGTGTTCCCAATGGCTTAGGATTGGTTGAGAAGGGTGTCTTCTCCCGACGTGTATTGAATCGGTTCCGAAAAAGTCAGGACTTTCTCTGGGCTGTGCGCTGTCATCTGCATTTTCTGACGAACCGGCCAGAAGAGCGCTTAAGCTTTGATGTGCAACGAGAAATCGCTGACCGGCTCGGCTATATGGACCACCCCGGCATGCGCGCTGTTGAGCGGTTCATGAAGCACTACTTCCTTGTTGCGAAAGACGTTGGTGATCTGACCCGTATTTTCGCAGCAGCACTGGAAGAGCAGCATGTAAAGTCTGCTCCAAGTATCTCGCGTTTTTTGGGAAGTTTTGTTCCGGGCAGCAAGCATAAGCGGCGATCTATCAAGGGTACCAGGGACTTCCTTGTCGAGAATGGACGTATCGTTGCGGCGAAGGAGGATATCTTTGAAAAAGACCCGGTCAATCTGATCCGAGTTTTCTATCTGATCGACAAAACCAATCTGGATATGCATCCGGAATTGCTGAAATTGGTTCGTCGATCTCGCCGATTGATCAATGCTGACTTCCGCAAGAATGAACAGGCGAACAGGTTGTTCCTGAAGATCCTGACCAGTCGCAGCGATCCGGAAACCGTTCTACGCGCGATGAACGAGTCTTCCATTCTCGGACAGTTCCTGCCGGAGTTCCGGAAGGTCGTGGCTATGATGCAGTTCAACATGTACCACCACTACACCGTTGATGAGCATCTCATCCGGTCCATCGGTGTGCTTTCTGAAATTGAGCGCGGGATGGGTGGGGATAGCCATCCGTTGGCGACAGACCTCATCAAGTCGGTTCACAGCCGAAAAGTTCTTTATGTTGCAATGCTTTTGCATGATGTGGCGAAGGGACGGCCTGAGGATCATTCTATTGCTGGAGCGAAGATTGCACGCAAGATTTGCCCGCGTCTGGGGCTTTCTCCCGCAGAAACCGATACGGTGGCCTGGCTTATTGAACAGCATCTGGAGATGAGCACCGTCGCACAGTCTCGCGACTTGAGTGATCCCAAAACCATCAAGGATTTCTGCCGCAAAGTGCAGAGTCTGGAGCGCTTACAGCTGCTGTTGATCTTGACCGTTGCAGACATTCGGGCTGTAGGTCCCAATGTGTTCAATGGCTGGAAAGGCCAGCTGCTGCGCACGCTTTATTATGAGAGCGAAACCATTCTCAGTGGTGGCCATGGCCGCATGAGCCAGCAGCAACGTGTTGATTTTGCTAAGCAGGAGCTGGCTGAGAAGCTCGAAGGCTGGTCCGATGAGGAGTTGGACAACTACCTCAACCGTCATTATCCGGCCTATTGGCTGCGCGTTGATCTGAAGAGCAAGATCAACCATGCCAACCTGATCCGAATGACGGATGCGGAAGAAGAGCATCTGGCGACCGCTGTAAAACCGCATGCCTTTGAAGGTGTTACAGAAATCACCGTTCTGGCGCCGGACCATCCGCGGCTTCTTTCCACGATCGCGCAGGCTTGTTTTGCGGCTGGTGCGAACATCGTGGACGCACACATCGACACCACCAAGGACGGCCTCGCGCTAGATACGATCTATATCAGTCGTGAGCTACCGGAAGATGATGATGAGTATCGTCGTGGTGAGCGGATTTGTTGTCTGATCAAAGAAGCATTGCGTGGGACTACACCAGTGCCGGAAGTGAAAGGACTGGCGAAAAAACCAAATGCACGGAGCAAGGCATTTTCCCTGCAAACCACTGTTTTGGTTAGCAATTCATGGTCTGAGAACTATACTGTTCTTGAAGTGACTGGCCTTGATCGACCTGGTTTGCTTTCTGATCTGACCACCGAGATTTCTGCATTGAACCTGAACATTGCCAGCGCGCATGTTGGAACGTTTGGGGAGAAGGCGGTGGACGTATTTTATGTGACGGATCTGACCGGCCAGAAAGTTCACAATGTGGGCCGACAGGAATCCATTCGCGATAGACTTAAAAATGCATTTGACGGTAAAAAGCCACAAAAAGCACCTATGAGCTCACGCCGTAGACCTCAAAAACTTACAGGTAAGTAATTTTATATGAGCCTTTTCAAGAGCTTCGCCACGGTTGGTGGCGCGACGATGCTGAGCCGCCTTTGCGGCTTCGGGCGAGACGTTATGTTGGCTGCCTTTGTGGGCACCGGCCCCGTTGCGGATGCTTTTGTAGTGGCTTTTCGGTTGCCTAACCTGTTCCGCCGATTGTTCGCAGAGGGTGCATTCAATTCAGCCTTCGTGCCGCTGTTTGCCCGCTCTGTTGAGGAGGATGGCGAGCACGGCGCACGGCAGTTTGCGGGTGAGATCGCAGCTGCTCTTTTCTGGACGCTGGTTGTTATCCTCGCACTGGCCGAGGTGTTTATGCCTTTGCTCGTGCATCTGCTGGCACCGGGCTACTATTCTGATCCGGCAAAGTTTGACCTCACCGTCTTGATGTCGCGGATTGCTTTTCCGTATTTGCTGTTTATGTCATTGCTCGCTTTTATCAGCGGAATTCTCAATACATTTCAGCGGTTTCTGGCTGCTGCGATGGCGCCTGTCATGCTCAATGTGGTGATGATGGCGGTGCTGGCGGGCATCGGCTTTTACGGCATGGAGCCGAACCAGACCACTGGCGTATTGCTGGTGGTTGGTGTTGCTGTTGCTGGCGTTGTGCAACTGGCTGTTGTTGCCATTGGCATGAAGCGGCTTGGGTTCAGCATTCCAATTATGCGACCGCGCTGGACACCCGGTGTTAAGCGTCTGTTGGTGCTGGGGGTTCCCGGTGTGATTGCCGGGGGGATTACCCAGATTAACATTACGGTCGGCACGATCATCGCATCGCTGGAAAGCAGTGCAAATTCATACCTTTACTACGCGGACCGCATCTATCAGCTGCCTCTTGGCGTGGTGGGCATTGCGATTGGCGTTGTGCTGTTGCCGAGCCTGACACGGCAGTTGCGCTCGGGACAGGAAGAGCTGGTTTATCATACGCAGAACCGGTCCATGGAGTTTGCACTTGCTCTGACGCTTCCGGCTGCTGTTGCGCTCGTGATTATTCCCGACACTGTGATTGCGGTGCTGTTCCAGCGTGGTCAGTTTACTGATGCGGCTGTTGAGCAAACGGCGCTGGCGTTGATGGCATTTGCCGTTGGTTTGCCAGCATTTGTGCTGAACAAGGTGCTGTCTCCGGGCTTCTTTGCGCGAGAAGATACCAAAACACCGATGTACTTTGCTGCCGTGGGTATGGTGGTGAACGTTGCCCTGTCGATCCTGCTGTTCCCAGGCTTCAAGCACGTTGGCATTGCAATCGGCACGACAGCTGCAGGGTGGGTCAACACCAGCTTGCTGGCGTTTGTGCTTTGGCGACGTGGTCATTTCGTCATCGACAGCGCATTGATGAAGAGAATTCCGCTATTGGGCTTTGCCAGCGCATTGATGGGCGTTGTGGTTTATGGCGGCACGCTTGTTCTGGAGCCCCTATCAGCCTCCAACCTGTTTGTGGTGCGCGCCAGTGAGCTTGTCATTCTGGTCGCTATCGGACTGGTTTCCTTTGGAATTCTGGTACAGCTGACCGGCACTGTAGATTTTCGCGCACAATTGCAGAAATTGCGGCGATAACGGCTTTCCGGCTTTGTAAAGCACTTGCGCATACGCAAAAGCGCAGTCATAACCACCGGGCTTACTCTGCGCGGGCTGTCCTAGTTTGTTTGTCACCCATTCAATCTATGCTCGCGCAACCCACTGGCCCTTCCAACAGGCCCAAGCCTAGGGATATTTGTTATGACGGCGTTTCAGCCTCGCGTTTTCTCCGGTGTACAACCAACCGGAAACCTCCACCTCGGTAACTACCTTGGTGCGATTGTCCGCTTTGTTCCGCTTCAGGACCAGATGCCGACTATCTTCTCCATCGTTGACATGCATGCGATCACAGTCTGGCAGGATCCTGCCGAGCTGACGCAGCAGACCCGCGAAGTAACAGCTGCTTACCTCGCAGCCGGTGTTGATCCGAAGAAGTCGATCATCTTCAACCAGAGTCAGGTGAAAGAACATGCTGAGCTGGCATGGATCTTCAACTGTATTGCTCGTATGGGCTGGCTGAAGCGTATGACTCAGTTCAAGGACAAAGCAGGGAAGAACGCGGAAAACGCTTCCGTTGGTCTGTTTGCTTATCCAAACCTGATGGCAGCAGACATTCTGGCTTACCGCGCAACCCACGTTCCGGTTGGCGATGACCAGAAGCAGCACCTTGAGCTGACACGCGATATTGCGCAGAAGTTCAACAATGACTTTGCTGAGCGCATCAAAGAGCTGGGTCTGGGTGTTCCTAACCCTGAGCCTTCTCACGAAGCACCAGATGAGCTGTACTTCCCGATCACCGAGCCAATGATCACTGGTCCTGCGACCCGTATCATGAGCCTGCGTGACGGCAATAAGAAGATGTCCAAGTCTGATCCTTCTGATCTTTCCCGCATCAACCTGACTGATGATCAGGACACCATTGCGAAGAAGATCAGAAAAGCAAAGACAGATCCTGAGGCTCTTCCGAGTGAAGTGGATGGTCTGGAAGGTCGTGCGGAAGCTGACAACCTCGTTGGCATTTACGCGGCTCTTGCTGGCAAGTCCAAAGCAGAGGTTCTGGGCGAGTTCGGCGGTCAGCAGTTCTCAGCATTCAAGCCTGCCCTTTCTGAGCTGGCGGTTGATAAACTGGCTCCAATGAACAATGAAATGCGCCGGATCATGGACGATCCTGCAAGCGTTGATGCTGTTCTTCGTGATGGTGCAGAGCGCGCTGCGGAAATCGCTGAGCCAGTGCTACATGATGTACGCCGCATTGTTGGCTTCCTTGAAAGCCGCCGCAACTAATTTGCGTTTAGTTTCAAGATGAAAGCAGTTCACATTTGAACTGCTTTCATTTTTTACTCTCACGTATCTTTATCCGAAAACCGGTTTCCACTTTTCGGAGATACGCTGTCAGAAAGCCGCTGATCATCTGCGGCTTTTTTGTTTTTTTAGAGTGTTGTGTCGGCTTCCATTGGCGCATTCACAAGATCAGAAAAGGCAATAGTTTGATTGACGTAATGGTTAATCGCCGCCTTCACGAGTCTATATCGCTGGATATTCTCTGGAGCTGTTGTCTATTTCTCATAAAAATCGCCAGAAACGCATTCTATTTGCGCTGTGTTTATTGACATGGGGCTAGTTGCACCCCTACATCCTTGCTGATTGATTGGTGGGGCTTGCCCCAATACATCAGATGGTCGGATGAATGATTGAAACTCGTATTGATCGACGCTTCGCAAAGCTCAAGGCTGAAGGACGTCCTGCACTCGTAACTTTTATTACGGCTGGAGACCCGGACCTCGCCACCTCACAAGCTATTCTGGATGCTCTTCCGGAAGCTGGCAGTGATGTTATTGAGCTTGGCATGCCGTTTTCCGACCCGATGGCTGAAGGTGTTCCAATCCAGCTGGCGACTCAGCGCTCTCTGGCGCATGGGCACACCATGGACAAGACCCTTCAGATGGTGCGTGAGTTTCGTAAAAAGGACAATGACACCCCAATCGTTCTGATGGGTTATTACAACCCAATCTATGTACGCAGCAGCGCAGCGTTTGTGAAAGAAGCGCGCGAAGCTGGCGTTGATGGCCTGATTGTTGTTGATGTGCCTGCTGAGGCAGATGATGAACTCTGCATTCCGGCAATTGAGGGCGGTGTAAACTTCATTCGCCTGACCACGCCAACAACTGACGACAAACGCCTGCCAACTGTTCTGGCGAACACCTCTGGATTCGTTTATTACGTGTCCGTTACCGGTGTTACCGGATCTGCTGCTGCAGACACAACCGCCGTTGCACAGGCGGTTACACGAATTAAATCCCACACAGATCTTCCTGTAGCTGTTGGCTTTGGCATTAAAACTGCTGAACAGGCTGAGGAAATTGGCAAACACGCTGATGGTGTGGTGGTTGGCTCCATCCTTGTTGAGGCAATTCGCAAGAGCCTTGATGAGAATGGTAAAGCCACAAATCAGACACAAGCTGCTGTTACCGACCTTGTGAGCTCACTACGTGTGGGTGTAGAAAAAGCTCGGAAATAAGTATTGCTTTACGTATGGCCCGTTTAATGGCCATTAAAAATCGAAAACGAAATTAAAGACAGGCGGCTGCCCGTGAACTGGATTAACAACGTCGTACGGCCGAAAATCCGCAGCTTTCTCGAAAAGCGCGAAGTACCGGAAAACCTTTGGATCAAGTGCCCTGAAACAGGCGAGATGGTGTTCCATCGCGACCTTGAGGCAAACCAGTGGGTCGTGCCGAACTCCAACTTCCACATGCGCATCTCCAGCAAGAAGCGCCTGGAGTATTTCTTCGACAAAGGTGAGTACACCAAGATCGAAACTCCGGAAGTTACTGTCGATCCGCTCAAGTTCCGCGATCAGCGCAAGTATGTTGACCGCCTGAAGGACGCCAAAGCCAAGACCGACATGACCGACTCTGTTGTGGTCGCAAACGGTAAGGTGAACGGCTACGACATGACCACTGCTGTTCAGGACTTCGCCTTCATGGGCGGTTCTTTGGGTATGGCAGCTGGTGAAGCTATCATCCGCGGCATGGAATATGCTGTTGAGCACAAAACACCTTTCGTCATGTTCGCTGCATCTGGCGGTGCACGCATGCAGGAAGGCATCCTTTCCCTGATGCAGCTGCCACGCACAACTGTGACTGTGCAGATGCTTCGTGAAGCAGGTCTGCCTTACATCGTGGTGCTGACTAACCCGACGACCGGTGGTGTGACAGCTTCCTACGCGATGCTGGGTGACGTGCACATTGCTGAGCCAAATGCTCTGATCGGCTTTGCTGGACAGCGTGTGATTGAACAGACCATTCGTGAGAAGCTGCCAGAAGGCTTCCAGCGTTCTGAGTATCTGCGTGATCACGGCATGGTCGACATGGTTGTGCACCGTCACGACCTGAAAGAAACCATTTCCAACCTGTGTAACCTGCTGATGAAGCGTGACGCTCAGCTGCCAGTGCTTGAAGAAAAGCCGGCAGAACCAGAAGCAGGCACTGAGGTTGCTGCGACTTCCTAAATCCATACGGGTTATGGACTTACGACTTGTTTTTAAAAGTCCGGCATACTGTGCCGGGCTTTTTCTTTATTGAATTCCCAGCAGGTGCAGAGCCTATGAACAAGATCGATATTGCCCTTAATCGCTTGATGAAACTTCATCCGGACGAGATTGATTTATCCCTTGATCGCATGCATCGGGTTCTCAAGGCGCTGGGAAACCCAGAGAAGCGCATTCCGCCGACTTTCCATGTAGCAGGCACCAACGGCAAAGGCTCTACCGGTGCGTCCATTCGGGCACTTCTGGAGGCACAGGGCAAGACGGTTCATGTTTACTCCTCTCCGCATCTGGTTCGCTTTAACGAGCGTGTTCGGTTGGGAGCGACAGGGCGGTTTGTTGAAGATGAGTCGCTGCTGGAGGCGATTAAGCGTGTTGAGAAGGCCAATGATGGTCATGAGCTGACATTCTTTGAAGCAACAACCGCTGTTGCGTTCTGTCTGTTTGCTGACAACCCAGCTGATTATCTGGTTCTGGAGGTTGGCCTTGGTGGGGTTCTGGATGCCACCAACGTTATTGAAAACCCGCTGGTCAGCATCATCACACCGGTTTCCAAGGATCACGAGAACTTCCTGGGTGACAGCCTTGAAGGCATTGCCATGGAAAAGGCGGGGATCATCAAACCGGGTTGTCCGGTTGTGGTTGGGCCTCAGGCGGATACTATTCGGGATGTGATTGAGAACAAGGCGGGCAGGGTGCGGGCACCGATCTGGTTCCAGGGACAGGAGTTTTCTGCCTGGGAAGAGGGGGGACGGCTTGTCTATCAGGATGAATTCGGCCTTATGGACCTTTCACCACCAAAGCTTGCCGGTTTCCATCAACTTTCCAACTCCGGCCTGGCTTTAGCTGCTCTGCGCGCTGCGGGCTTGCTGGAGAGTGAAGAGGCACGGGCGGCTTGTGACAAGGCGCTGCGGTCGATCAACTGGCCTGCACGGATGCAGCCGCTTTATGAAGGCAAGTTGTTTGAGAGACTGCCGGAGAACACAGAGATCTGGGTGGATGGGGGACACAACCCCGGCGCCGCAAAGGTAATCTCGGCATTTCTTGCGGACCTGACTGACAAGGCCTCGCGCCCAACCTTTTTGGTGATGGGCATGATGAACACGAAGGATCCTGAAGGCTTCTTCCAGCAGTTTGAGGGGCTGGCAAAGCATGTGATGTGCGTGCCGCTGACGACCACGGCTGCGGGGCGTTTTCCGGAGGAGCTTGCTGAGATTGCACAGGCTGCAGGTCTGTCCGCCTCGTCTCATGAGACACTGGAAGATGCTATCTCTGAGGTTGTCGGGCGGTCATTGGATGAGGAAGAGGCACCGCGCATTCTGTTTGGTGGCTCACTGTATCTTGCAGGTGAAGTGCTGGATAAAAACGGCACACCGCCAGAGTAACGCTGATTCGATTCAGACTCGAAATGAGTTCGGATTCGCATTCGAAATAACGTTACGCATGAAAAAGGGAGGCATAAGCCCCCCTTAATTTGTTTCGGGCTGTTTTGCCAGAACTTACGCTTCCAGACCTTCGAACAGAGCCGTGGAGAGATAACGTTCTGCGAAGCTTGGGATGATGATGACGATGTTTTTGCCAGCCATCTCATCACGCTTGCCAACTTCGATCGCTGCTTTCAGCGCTGCACCGGAAGAGATGCCGACTGGAACGCCTTCCGTCTTCGCAACTTCACGAGAGAGTGCGAAGGAGTCTTCGTTGGAAACGGTGACGACTTCATCATAAACAGCCGTGTCGAGCACACCCGGTACGAAGCCAGCGCCGATGCCCTGAATTTTGTGCGGACCCGGCTGACCACCAGACAGGAGCGGGCTGTCAGCAGGTTCAACAGCAACCACGTGAAGCGCTGGGTTACGCTCTTTCAGCACCTGAGAAGTACCCGTGATAGTTCCGCCGGTACCGATGCCGGATACAAACACGTCAACATTGCCGTCGGTGTCGTTCCAGATTTCTTCCGCAGTGGTGTTGCGGTGGATCTCAGGGTTGGCCGGGTTTTCAAACTGCTGCGGGATCACAGCATCCGGGATCTCCTGCCGGAGCTCTTCAGCACGTGCAACAGCACCCTTCATACCCTTTGGACCTTCAGTCAGATCAATCTCAGCGCCGAGAAGCTTCAGCATCTTGCGGCGTTCGATGGACATGGTCTCTGGCATCACGAGGATCAGGCGGTAGCCTTTCGCAGCTGCGACGAATGCCAGCGCAATGCCGGTGTTGCCTGATGTTGGCTCGATCAGAGTGGTTTTGCCAGGAATGATCTTGCCTGCCGCTTCCATCGCCTCAACCATTGCAACGCCGATGCGGTCTTTTACGCTGGAGATTGGGTTGAAGAACTCGAGTTTGGCCAGCAGGTTGCCTTTTACGCCATGAGCTTTCGCCAAGCGATCCAGACGTACGATTGGTGTGTTTCCGATTGTCTCAGTGATGGAAGAGTAAATTTTTCCACGACCCGGCTTGGAAGTGCTCATCGAAATCCCCTTTATACAATTATCCAGTGAGATTGAGCCCTGTCCCCACGTCAGAATCCCGAAGGCAGGCTCATCAAAATCCTCACTGAAATGTAGGAAGTGTATCGAGGGTTTTCGAGGTTTCAAAAACCCCGAAAACTGCCAGATGTAGAAACAAGAGATAAATATTCCGCATTTCTTAGAATTCGTTTCTAGTTGATTGCGGAATTAGTATCGTCTTTTGCAAGGATCGAACGTGGCTTGAAACACGCAGCCTTTAAACTGCGGTTTCATCCAGAGATTTGAGGCCCAGAAGCGCTGGCAGCTCAGACATGTGGCTGAAGGTGACCGCACCAAGCGCTTTGGCTTGTTCGATGTCTGCATTTGCATCGCCGGTGTAGTTGAAGACGCGCATTCCTGCGGCTTTTGCAGCCTTGATGCCCGCAATACTGTCTTCAATCACCACGCATTGCTCTGGCTTGTAGCCCATGCCTTTGGCGGCGTAGAGGAAGATATCCGGTGCTGGTTTGCCCATCTTGCAGTCCTGCGCGGAGTAGAGGACATCCTTGAAGGTCTCCCAAAGACCGGAGGAACCAAGGGTCATCTGCATCTTTTCGTAGCGACCGGAAGAGCCGACGCAGAATGGAATGCCCTCTGCCTTCAAGTGCGCCACCACATCCAGAATGCCCGGAATTGGCTCAATCCCAGCTTCGAACGCAACCAGATCGGCTTTGCGCACCTGTGCGGCCCAATCATCAGGAAGTTTTTTACCGCTCAAACGCTCAGCTTCTTCCTTGATGGTATCCATCGCGGTGCCGGTGAAGCGGTGGTGACAGTCCAAAGGCGAGAAATCGAGGCCGATTTCCTTCATGAAGCCGGAGAGGACCTCATTCGCTATGGTTTCGGTGTCGACGAGAACGCCATCACAATCGAAAATCACCAATTCCGGCTTCATATTACTTCCCTGTATTCCTTTAGAGACCTGAGGAGCCAAATCCGCCAGCACCACGCTCCGTGGTTTCCAGCTCTTTCACTTCTTCGATCTGCACCTGAGTCACTGGTGCAACAACCATCTGCGCGATGCGCATGCCGCGCTCAATCACAAAAGCTTCCTCACCCAGATTGATGAGAATGACCTTCACTTCGCCGCGATAGTCCGCATCAACGGTGCCGGGCGTATTCAAAACGGTCACGCCATGCTTGGCAGCAAGACCGGAACGAGGGCGAACCTGACCTTCATGGCCAGATGGCAGCGCGATAGAAAGGCCTGTTGGCACCATGGCGCGCTGGCCCGGTTGCAGCGTAATTGCCTCTTCATTGGCAGCCTGCAGATCCAGCCCGGCAGCTTCTGCGCTTTGGTAAGCAGGAAGCTCCAATCCTTCGTTATGGGGAAGGCGCGTAATTTTCAGTGTTCGTGTCATGAAGAGGCCCATTGATAAAAAGCTCCTCTATCTAGCAGGTGTTTCATGCTTCTTCCAGAGGTCGCGTGAAATTCCGTTGGGCTGAGTAAATGGATAATGCTTGTTTTAGTGAACAGTCCTATCAGCTTTACTGAGATTGGTTAGGTTTCATTGATGCAATACACTGCAAGAGATAGGAAATTCATCAACAAACCGAAACAAAAAAGCGTTTCACATGAAACAATCACCTCTCTTTTTACCACATGGAGCACCAGATCTCGCAATAAGACCTGAGCTGGAAGCTCATCAGTTTCTCAAAAACCTAGCGAAATCAGAAGGTAAGCCAAAGGCTTTGCTTGTTATTTCGCCCCATTGGCAAACAGAACGGTTGAGCATCAATGCTGCCGGACCGCTGAAGACCATTCACGATTTTCGCGGTTTCTCACGCCAACTCTATGAGATGCAGTACGAAGCGACCGCTGAAAGTTGGTTTGTTTCCCGCGTGCATGAGGCCATCACGCGCTATGGCCTGAATGTGCGGGAGGATGACACGTGGGGATTGGATCACGGTGCCTGGGTGCCTTTGTCTCTGGCATTTCCTGACGTCGATGTGCCCGTAGTTCAGGTCTCCCTGCCGTACTCCTATGGCAGCGAAGAAAGCTTCAATCTTGGGCGGGCTTTGGCTCCGTTGGCAGAAGAGGGCATCCTTGTCATCGGTAGTGGCGCGCTGACGCATAACTTCTCTGAGGTGAGCGGCAGTGGTGACGCGCCGGACTGGGCACTGGAGTTTGACCACTGGATCACTGAACTCGTCGAACAGGGGGAAACCTGTGCTCTGCTTTCCTCCGGCATTCACAAGTACTATCAAAAGGCCCTGCCAACCGATGAGCACTTCCTTCCGCTTCTAGTGGCCTATGGAGCTGCGGGTGAGCATGCCTATGGTGAAAAGCTGCATGAGAGTTTCACCTATCGCTCCATCAGCATGAGTGCATTTCGGTTTCGTAACAGGTAGCTGCGCAGAGTTTGCGTAAAGTAAATCTCTCGATGTCATCCCGGGCGAAGCATAGCGTAGACCCGGGACCCATAACCCCGGTATCAGTGATCGGCTAAGGCCTTAGTTAAATAGCAAGGCAAGGGAGTATGGATCCCGGCTCGATGGCCGGGATGACACAATGAGGCTAGTTCCGGGTCTCAAAAACTTATCCCCCTCGCTTGAAACCATGCCCATACTAATCGCATGCCTACGTAACGGGCTGCTGGCGGAGCGACCGTCAGTGTGTCGTAGGCTGGGCGGGGCTATCGGAAGAGGTAACGCAGCTTTCGGTGGTCCGGTGAACCGAACTTCAAACGTGGCCGCATGGTTTGAGGGGAAGGGCCCAGGAATATAGGGTATCACGCGGTGACGGGTGTTGATGCACCGGCAGGGCAACCTGCTTTTGCTGATGTGCTTGTCAGAGACGGAGGAACTGTTTGGGCAGGGAAACTTGACTGGATAAGCCACTGTCTTTTCAGGAAACTGACTATCGTGCCTTATAGGCAAAAGAGGCGACGTTGTTCATCCAAAGAAAGCCCGGGCAAGGCGCGTAGCCAATGCCGAAGAATTAGTTTCAATAAGTAGCGCAGGTATTGCCTGCCGCCTTGCTCATCCCGATTATCAGGTTTCACATGAAAACACCGCCGGAAATCTCCAGCGGTGCTCTTAGTGCTGTCATTTATGGATCCCGGCTCGGTGACCGGGATGACGATAGCAGGCAGGTTCACCTCAAGAGGGCTTAGCTTGCGCTCAGCTCTTTCTGCTTTTGCTTGAGTGCGTAGAGCGCCTCCTGCGCCTGACGTGGTGTCATATCATCCGGATCAAAGCTATCCAGCAGCTCCACCAGCTCATTGGACACAAAGCTCTCTTCTTCTTCCGGCTCCGGAATGGTTTCCAGCGGTTGGGAGAAAGAGGCAAAGAGCGGGAGGTCATCCAACAGCTTCTCAGAAGGCTTGTTGGTGTCTTGCTCTTCCAGCTGTTTCAGGATCTTTTGCGCACGGCTGACAACGGTTTTCGGCAGGCCAGCAAGCTTTGCCACCTGAATACCGTAGGACCGGTCTGCAGCGCCCTCGATGATCTCATGGAGGAAGACAACATCGCCCTTCCATTCCTTCACACGAACGGTTGCGTTGTTGAGACGCTCCAAACGCTGCGAAAGCGCTGTGATTTCATGATAGTGGGTCGCGAAGAGCGAGCGGGAGCGATTGGTTTCGTGCAGATGTTCAATGGCCGCCCAAGCGATGGAGAGGCCATCAAACGTTGCCGTTCCGCGGCCAATTTCATCAAGAATAACAAGCGAACGGTCGGTTGCCTGATTGAGGATCGCAGCGGTTTCCACCATCTCAACCATGAAGGTTGAGCGGCCTCTTGCAAGGTCATCTGCAGCACCAACACGGGAAAACAGGCGGTCCACGACGCCAATGTGGGCATTCGTTGCAGGAACGAAACTACCCATCTGCGCCAGCACAGCAATCAGAGCGTTCTGGCGCAGGAAGGTGGATTTACCGGCCATGTTAGGACCGGTAATCAGCCAGATCTGGCCGTTTTCATAGTTTTCCTGCGGGCCGAGGTTGGCATTGTTGGCCACAAACGGTTCGCCGGATTTGCGCAGAGCTTGCTCAACAACTGGGTGACGACCACCTTCGATGGTGAAGGCCAGCGAGCCATCAACGGTTGGGCGGGAATAGTTTTCCGCCTCTACCAGAACAGCCAAAGACGTGGACACATCCAGAATAGCCAGTGCTTCTGCAGCGGCTTTGATGAGACCACCTGCAGCAACGACGGCTTTGGTCAGCTCATTGAAGATTTCCAGCTCGATTGCCAGAGCGCGTTCACCAGCGCTGGCGATCTTGCTTTCCAGATCCGCCAGCTCGGTGGTGGTGAAGCGCATAGCGCCGGCCATGGTCTGACGATGGATAAAGCGGGCAGGGTTATCCTTCATCGGATCGCACTGCGCTGTCGGCGCTTCCATAAACCAGCCAAGCACGTTGTTGTGCTTGATCTTCAGGGAGCGGATGCCAAGCTCTTCTGCCAGATCAGCCTGCATCTGAGCGATAACCTTACGGCTTTGATCACGCAGGGCTTTTAGCTCATCGAGGTCCGGATTGTAACCCGGCGCGACGAAGCCACCATCACGCTTGAGGAGCGGCGGCTCTTCAGCGATAGCGATACCAAGCTTTTCGCCGAGTGCATGCGGCGCCTGTTCCAGCTTTTGCACGGCAAAGCCGACTTCCTGCGGATAAGCACCGCCGGATGCGAGCAAGCCAGCGATTTCACTTGCTGATTTCATCGCAAACGCGATGGACTGTAGATCACGCGGGCCACCACGGTCCACAGCAAGGCGGGACAGGGCGCGGGACATATCCGGCGCGGACTTCAGTAGGCCGCGAATATCTTCGCGCTGCATAGTGTCCGATGCGAAGAATGCAATGGTATCCTGACGATGACGGATTTGTTCCGGATCCGTAAGGGGACCAGCCAGACGGCTTGCCAACAAGCGGGATCCCGCACCGGTCACGGTTTTATCGATAGCAGACAGCAGGCTGCCACGACGCTCGCCGGAAAGGGTGCGGGTCAACTCCAGATTGGCGCGGGTTGCCGGATCGATCAGCAACTGGCCAGCCGCAGCTTCCTTCACTGGCGGATCCAGAGGAGGGCGCTCTCCCAGCTGGGTCTTGTCGATGTAGGCCAGAATACCACTGGCGGCGATCAGCTCAGCACGGGTGTAGTTGGCGAAACCGTCCAGCGTGCCCACGGAGAAGTAGGTGGAGAGACGATCCTGAGCGTTTGCGCCATCAAAGAAGGTGCGAGGTACAGGAGAAAGGGCGGCGCCAAGTCCTTCGACTGTCGCTCGCAACTCTGTTTCTTGCAGCAGTGCATCTGCCAGCACCAGTTCGGAAGGGTCAATACGCGCCAGATCAGCAGCAAGGCGCACATCATCACTCTCGGCCACACGGAACATGCCCGTGGACATGTCGATCCAGGCGAGGCCGTAAAGATTGCCGTCTGCTGCACTGCCACCTTTGACGCGGGCAAGAGAAGCAAGGAAGTTGTTGCGCTTTGCATCCAGCAAGCGATCTTCGGTGATAGTACCCGGGGTTACAAGACGCACTACATCGCGGCGAACAACAGATTTAGAACCGCGTTTTTTGGCTTCTGCCGGGTCTTCCGTCTGCTCACAGACAGAAACACGGTGGCCTAGGCCAATCAGCTTTTGCAGATAGTCGTCAGCAGCATGCACAGGAACGCCACACATCGGAATATCATCACCATTGTGCTTGCCGCGCTTGGTGAGCGTAATTCCGAGAGACTGGGATGCTATCTCTGCATCCTCAAAGAACAGCTCGTAAAAGTCGCCCATTCTGTAGAACAGGAGGCTGTCCGGATTGGCTGTCTTGATCTCAATATATTGCGCCATCATGGGTGTGACGCGGCCTTTTGCTGGGGAAGGCTTTTCAATATCTGCTGTAGTCATGGCGCAGACACTAGCAAATGGTTCTATGTGTTTCACCCGTGTCCGTTTAGTTCACAGCTTGAGAACGCGAATTTACGGGGATAATGTCGTCCAGTGATATTTGAAAAGAACACTGCGCTTGAGGGTGAGGAATTTTTCGCATGCCAACCACTGATAAAACAGCAAGCTCGCAGGTCAGCTTTACTGACCAAGACGCGTTAGCCTTCCATAATGAAGGAAAACCGGGCAAGCTTGAAATTTCGCCAACCAAGCCAATGGCTACTCAGCGCGATCTGAGCCTGGCCTACTCCCCGGGCGTTGCTGTTCCTGTGCTGGCAATCGCAGAAGACCCAAGCCGGGCTTACGATTACACCACCAAAGGCAACATGGTTGCCGTTATCTCCAACGGTACCGCAATTCTTGGCCTTGGTAATCTTGGCGCATTGGCCTCAAAGCCAGTGATGGAAGGTAAGTCTGTCCTCTTCAAGCGCTTTGCGGACGTGGATTCCATCGACCTTGAGGTGGATACCCAGAACGTTGAAGAGTTCATCGACTCCGTAAAGCACCTCGGCCCTTCTTTCGGCGGCATCAATCTTGAGGACATCAAGGCGCCGGATTGTTTTATTATCGAGCAGCGTCTTCGTGAGATCATGGATATTCCGGTGTTCCACGATGATCAGCACGGTACTGCTATTATTGCAGCAGCTGGCTTGATCAACGCGGTTCACATGACGGATCGCGACATTAAAGACGTGAAAGTTGTCTGTAATGGCGCGGGCGCGGCGGGTATCGCCTGTATTGAGCTGGTGAAAGCGATGGGCGTTCCACATGAGAACGTGCTGCTTTGCGATACAAAGGGCGTGATTTATCAGGGTCGTGAAGCTGGCATGAACCAGTGGAAGAGCGCTCATGCTGTGAAGACCGATAAGCGCACGCTTGAAGACGCATTAGATGGAGCTGATGTGTTCTTTGGTGTGTCCGTTAAGGGTGCCCTGACGCCTGATATGGTTAAATCCATGGCGCCGAACCCAATCATCTTTGCGATGGCGAACCCTGACCCGGAGATTACACCGGAAGAAGCCAAGGAAGTTCGTCCTGATGCGATTGTTGCGACCGGACGTTCTGATTATCCGAACCAGGTAAACAACGTTCTCGGCTTCCCTTACATCTTCCGTGGTGCACTGGACGTTCATGCGACAACCATCAATGATGAGATGAAGATCGCATGTGCTCAGGCGCTCGCAGAGCTGGCTCGTGAAGATGTTCCTGATGAAGTTGCAGCAGCTTATCGCGGCAGTCGCCCTCGTTTCGGTCCCGAATACATCATTCCGGTGCCGTTTGATCCGCGCCTGATCTCCCGCATTCCGCAGGCTGTTGCGCAAGCAGCTATGGATAGCGGTGTGGCACGTCGCCCGATCGTGGACATGGATGCTTATGGTGCTCAACTTCAGGGCCGTCGTGACCCGATTGCAGGTACGTTGCAGCGGATTATCTCCAAGGTTCGCCAGAACCCGAAGCGGATTGTTTTCGCGGAAGGTGAAGAACCAGCGGTTATTCGTGCAGCCTCTGCTTTTGTTGCGCAGGGACTGGGTGAAGCGATCCTTGTTGGTCGTGAAGATGAAATCCGCGCGAATGCGACATCTGCCGGTATTGATGTGAACCGTCCGGGTATTCGTCTGGACAGTGCACGTTCCTCCACCCGCAACGCAGATTATGCCGAGTACCTGTACTCTCGTCTGCAGCGCAAAGGCTATCTGCAGCGCGACTGTCAGCGTCTCGTCAACAATGACCGTAACTACTGGGCAGCCATTATGGTTGCACGAGGGGACGCAGATGGTGTTGTAACGGGTACGACACGAAACTATTCTGTTGCGCTGGAAACCATCAGCCGCTGTATCGACACCAAGCCTGGGCACCGCGTGATTGGTGTATCGCTTGTTGTTACACCGGGTAAAACCGTTCTGGTGGCTGATACCGCTGTTCACGATATGCCGACTTCTGAGGAACTTGCGGATATTGCAGAAGAGGCAGCGCACGTTGCTCGCCGTCTGGGTTCTGAACCACGTGTGGCTATGCTGGCGTACTCCACATTCGGCCATCCTAAGGGTGAGCGGACTGAGCGCCTTCAGGAAGCCGTGAAGATCCTTGATCGCCGCCGGGTGGACTTTGAGTATGACGGTGAAATGGGTGCAGATATCGCACTCAACATGGAGAAGATGGCGGCTTATCCGTTCTGTCGTCTAAATGGACCTGCCAACGTTCTGATCATGCCAGCGTTCCACTCTGCTTCCATCGCAACAAAGCTGCTGGAAGAGCTTGGTGGTTCAACGCTCATCGGGCCGCTGCTGGTGGGCATGGATAAGCCAGTTCAGATTGTGCCGATGGGTGCAAAGGACAGCGAGATCTTCAACATGGCAGCCATTGCGGCCTATAACATCACCTAGGTCTGACAGAATTGTGAGATCAAGAAAAGCGTCGCTCCTGCGGCGCTTTTTTATTCCCTAAACAATTGAATGTTCTACACTTCCAGTCGATCACAATTTTAGAAGTTACATCTCTTTAAAAATTAGCCAGAAGACTTCAAATCTCTCTTCACCGTGCCCCCAAATGCATGCGAGCTGGCTCCACATTTATAGATATTGTTGGCCCAACAAGAATAGCCTCAGGAAAAGGCTGAAGTTGGGAGTCGATCTATGGCTAAGGGTACGCTCGAAGTTGCTGAATACCAATGGGCGCAGAAGTTTTACAAACACAACTCATGGCCATTCGATGAGTATGACGGCGACCCTACACCTGCTACGATTGAGGCTCACTGCAAAAATCGTTCTGCTCAATACAAAGCGGAACTTGCAAGCTATAAAGCACTAAAACACACCCTCCAGTCAGATGCTCAAATTCAGACGTTTGATAGTCTTTGTGATCAAACTCAAAGTCGCATGAAAAACGCAGATGATCTTTTGCAGGCAGGCAACTTTCTTGATGCGGACAGCACGCTTGATGACATCGCAGCACTCGTTGATGGTGTTGGAATTTTGGTAGGAAAGAGTAGGGCTACAGAGCAGCAGAAAAACGGTGTTGATGGTCAGCAAAACTCTGAAAGCTCAGTGCCGCATGTTGATCCACTTCAAGCTCTGCAACAACGAGCAACGGAATTTTCTGCAAAGCTGAAAGGTTACAAGGCTGAGCGGAAGATACTCGTTTCAAAAGACCAGAAGACCCTGTTTGATCAACTCTTCAAGCAAGCTGCATCGACAATGACATACGTCACCAGTCTGGTAAAAAACGGCGATGCGGCAGGTGCTGACCAGCGGCTGTTTGATGCAGAAGCACAGTTA
Organism: Pseudovibrio sp. SCP20; assembly: GCF_057774105.1. Taxonomy (NCBI): domain Bacteria; kingdom Pseudomonadati; phylum Pseudomonadota; class Alphaproteobacteria; order Hyphomicrobiales; family Stappiaceae; genus Pseudovibrio; species Pseudovibrio sp. SCP20. Next base: position 569,846 of record NZ_JBYMDH010000002.1, read on the forward strand.
CAAGGCGTGCAGCAAGTGCTCGAAATGCAGAAGCAGACTGTCCGCGAAACTGAGAATATCAAAACGGCGATTAAAGACGCTAATACCCGTCTTTCAGAGGCCAATGGACTTCGCAAGACCATTAAATCCCCTCAAGAGCAAAAAGCATTCGCGGATTCTTCAAAGCAAGCAAAGGGGCAAGTTAAGCAGGTTGAGGGCTTGCTCAAACGACATGAACTTGATACCTGCCAGGCTGAGTTGAAAACTCTCAATAATCTAGTTGAAAAAACAGAAAGTTACGTCAGATTTGTTCCCGTTGATCCGAGCCTCAGCAGGGAACTGAAAACAACACGGATTGAAATCCAGTCTTGCTATCAGCAGGTAAATGAAGTTCCCGACAAAGCCCTCAAACGGGATTTTGAAAAGAACTATCAAGTTGCAATCAACTTACTTGCAGAGACAGAGGATCTGATTGAAGGGCATGGACGTTCTTCTGAAGAGGCCATTACAGCCAACTTAGCTACGCTCAAGAACTTAACCGAAACGCTGATAGACTGCGTGGTCAACGCAAGAGAAGCAGCAGAGCAACAAGCAGCTAATCCAACTCAAGGAAAACGATCGCGGCCAGACTCAGCCACAAAAAATGCAGCTCAGAATGCGTTAAACAAAGCCCTTGCTGGCTGCATGGGATCTTTGGATGAAGCTCAAGCAAACCTCAATGAAGTTTTGAAGGCAGGAGCCGAGATAAAAGACCCTGCTCTTGCAAGCAGCTTTGCCCAATATGGCAGCGCAGCTCAAGCCTACATTACCGAAGGCCGGCAATACGTTACGGAAAGAAAACTGCAAGAAGCACGGGGCAAACTTGCCACCTGTGAGGATGCAATCAACTCGATGCGCTTCTTCTTAGAATCTGCTCAAGGTTCTCCCGATTTGCATGCATCAGAGCATCAACCGCCATCTCAAGATCAGACGACTTCACCCAATCAGTCCGACCCCACAGCTTTACAACAAGAAGCTGAGTTTAATGAAGAACATCATTTAGAAGAAGTAAGACAAAGAGCGGCCTCTATTCGCAACGCATTGAAAGAAGCGAGAAAGAGGGAAAAGCGTCTGAAGCAGCAACAGGCAACAATTACTGACCAGCAGCTACTGGCACAATTTGTCTCGATGATTGAGCAAGCAGACAAAACAATCCGGGATGTAGGCGTGATGCTTTCTTCGAGGCGTGACGGTCGTATCGAATACTCAGAGCAACGCTTACCGTTTATTGATCAATTGTATCAAAATGCTCAAGAAATTCTGGACTTGAATAGTACTCCTCAGCCAAAACCCCAAACGCAGGCTGCACAAAAAGCTAGTGATGATGGGACAAAACAAACCATAGCTGATCAACTAAAACAGTTAAAAAACGTGATTGCAGCCTCTATAGCGAATGAATCCAAGATTTCAGATCCTAAAATACTGGACGAAATTGCAACCTATAAAATGCTGTCTGATCAGATGGTTAGTCAGATTGAAATGTACCTTGAAAACAATGACACCAAAGCTGCCCGAGATGCGCTGCAACAACTTCAAGATGTCAGCAAACATCTTCAGGCCTGCGTAACTCAACCACCAGAACCGGCACACGAAGAAAAGCAAGCTGAGCCAGAACCCATCAATACCCCAAATATCGCAGAGGCAAAAAAATGGGTTAAATCCTTGAAGGGATTGAAAGCAAACATACCCAACGAAGACAAAATCCCCGTTTTTGAGAACTGCCAGCTGCTGAGCTCAGAGTTGATACCGATGATTGAACGCTCAATTAGGGCAGGCAATATGGCAGCAGCAGAAAACCTCCTAGAGCAAGTTGCAGGGCTAATGCGTGAAGTTCGCGCAATAATGTCAGAAAAGAAGTATATCCTTGTGCCCTATAAACATGCTGCTCCGGGCATTCGCAATAATGTTGACTCTCGCAAAACACCCAGCGGCCCTAACCCCGAACTCTACTGTGAGGAGCAAGATGGCAAATTCTGTCTGAAGCATGCCCTGAATGCGTGTTTGGGTTTTGGGGCAGTATCTCCGCAAGATATGGAAGATGCGCTCTTACAAAACACCTGTGATGGTTACAAAAATCAGTCCGATATCATAACTTTTGGGGAAGTACGCGAGTATTATCCTGGCTTAACAATCGAAGAGATGCGCCGTCAGATTTCAGAAGACGCAGATGGATTTTTCCTTAAATCTGCAAAAAAACAATTCGAGTTGCTCTACGAAGGAATGACACCTGAGGACTATATTCGAGAACACGGGGCAGATCCTCATACTGGGATGGCTATAATAAAATCAAAACAACAACAACTTGGAGTGCCGAACCTAAAGGACACCCATCTTGATAAGCCTAACTCAGAAGCAGATCTTCAAGCTAACATCAAAAAAATCACAGACCTTACAGAAGACGGCACCGTTGATCGATTGATTGTCGGGGCAGGAGCCCACTTCATAGCCCTGCGAAAGAACACTGAAGGTGAGTGGTTTGAAGTTGATAGTAAATCCGACGCAGCAAAAAAAGTTGAGCTAGAAGAATATTTTAGACTGAAAGCTAATCAACACACAGAGGAAGCTATAACGGTTATGCACTTTGATGGGGATGTGAATGCTGGAGGAGCTTCTCAACCTAGGAGATGAGTTGAGAAGCTTGAAAGGGAGGTGCGAGCGCGTGGATTAAACGCGGCGCATATAGCCTTTGTAGACCCAGCCGATTTGTTCGGAGGTTTGGGGGTCGCGGATGCCGAGCCAGTTGCCTTTGCAATCGACGATGTTGATTGCCTGGTTGGAAATGAGGCGGCCGACAACGTTGTAATTGGTTCCGGGACCGGTACGAAGGTTAAGCACGCCTGATTTCAGTGGCTTAACGGCATAGGTACCTGCACATCCCTGATTAAACCCGATGGGCACTTGCGGTTGGTGCTGGTAAACTGTTTGCGCGGAGGGGCTGCTTGCAAAGGCAACGAGCGCACCACATATACCAAGAGTCATTAGACTACCGCGATAAACTCCAGATTTTCTCATTGGTCCTGTCCGTTTCAGGTTCCATATAATGACCAGAACAGGGTGACAAACCCTGATTATTTTGGTCTAACGGTCATTCTGGTATTGCTTGAACACGGTGCAAATATGGTCTCTTCCGCTACGATAAAAATCTGCGGCATCTCTACAAAGGAAACTGCGGACGCGGTTACGAAAGAACAAGTCGATATGATCGGATTTGTCTTTTTTCCGAAAAGTCCGCGTTATGTTTCCATCGCGCAGGCGAAAGAGCTGGCAGACCATGTGCGTGGCAAAACGAAGATTGTTGCGCTCACCGTAAATATGGATGATGCAGGACTGAAGGAAATCGTCGACAACATTGCACCAGATATTCTGCAGTTGCATGGCAGTGAAAGCCCTGAACGCTGCGCGGAAGTGCGTGAAACCTTTGGCGTTCCCGTCATGAAGGCCTTCGGCATCTCCACCGCAGAAGACGTTGAGGCACTTAAGCCCTATATTTCGCAGGTAGACAGATTTCTGCTTGATGCAAAGCCACCAAAAAATTCCGAAATTCCGGGAGGAAATGGTGTCAGCTTTGATTGGAAACTGCTACAAGGCCTAGAACTTGGAAAGCCTATCATGCTTTCTGGTGGCCTAAGCCCTGAAAACGTCCGTGAAGCCTTGGCTGTCTCCGGTGTAAGTGATGTCGATGTGTCTTCCGGCGTAGAACGCGAGAAGGGCGTTAAAGACATCGAGTTGATTGAGGCTTTTGTGCGTGAAGTGCGCAGCGTTGCCGAGTGAATTTGGGAAGAGTTAATGAACCAGCAAGCCAACACATTGCGTTCCGGTCCGGATGATCGCGGCCACTTTGGTGATTTTGGGGGGCGTTTCGTCGCTGAAACGCTCATGCCTTTGATCCTGGATCTGGAAAAGGCTTACAACGACGCTAAGGCTGATCCGGCATATGCGGCAGAGCTGAAGAACCTGAACACCCATTATACCGGTCGCCCATCTGCGCTGTATTTTGCTGAACGCCTGACTGAAGAGCTGGGCGGCGCGAAGATCTACTTTAAGCGTGATGAACTGAACCACACCGGGTCGCACAAGATCAACAACTGTATCGGTCAGATCCTGCTGGCTAAGCGCATGGGCAAAACCCGCATTATTGCTGAGACCGGTGCCGGTCAGCATGGTGTGGCAACTGCAACAGTTTGCGCACGTTTTGGTCTGCCTTGCGTGGTTTACATGGGCGCAACTGACGTTGAGCGTCAGAAGCCAAACGTATTCCGCATGAAGCTTCTGGGTGCTGAAATTGTTCCCGTCACAGCAGGTGCAGGTACACTGAAAGATGCGATGAACGAAGCGCTGCGTGATTGGGTAACCAACGTGGAAGACACGTATTATCTGATCGGCACAGCTGCTGGCCCGCATCCATATCCAGAAATGGTTCGTGACTTCCAGTCTGTGATTGGTGAAGAGACCAAAAAGCAGCTGATGGAAGTCGAAGGCAAACTTCCTGATGCACTTGTCGCGGCTGTTGGTGGTGGTTCCAACGCGATTGGCCTGTTCCATCCGTTCCTTGATGACCCTTCCGTTGAAATTTACGGCGTTGAAGCAGGCGGTAAAGGTCTGGAAGGTGAGGAGCACTGCGCCTCTTTGAACGCGGGTAAGCCGGGCGTTCTGCATGGCAACCGCACTTATCTGTTGCAGGATGATGACGGTCAGATCCTTGAAGGGCACTCTGTTTCTGCTGGTCTGGACTACCCGGGCATTGGCCCTGAGCACTCCTGGCTGAAAGATACTGGCCGTGTGAACTACGTTCCTGCGACTGACACAGAAGCTCTGGATGCATTCCAGATGCTGACCCGTGTTGAAGGCATCATTCCGGCTCTGGAGCCAAGCCATGCGCTGGCTCAGGTTATCAAGATGGCGCCGCAGATGGACAAAGACCAGATCATCGTTATGAACCTTTGTGGTCGCGGTGATAAGGACGTCTTCACCGTCGGTAAACTCCTCGGCTTTGACTTGTAAGCTCTTATGATTTCATAAGAAAAGGCGAGCCAAGTGCTCGCCTTTTTTGTTTGTGCCGTTTGAATCGGATATGAAACGATCAGCCAGTTGCGGCTAGTCCATCAAGAACACCAGAGACACCGGCTTCCCAGCCAAGAATGGCACGCTTGCGGGTGATGCCCCAGTGATAGCCGCACATATTCCCCTTCGCACCGAGTACACGGTGGCACGGGACGACGAAGGACAGCGGGTTCTTGCCGACAGCAGTGCCCACTGCACGAGAGGCCTTTGGATTGCCGAGGTTGCTGGCAATCTCTGAGTAGGTGGTGGCTTTGCCCATCGGGATTTTCAGGAGCGTTTGCCAGACACGGATTTCAAAGTCCGTTCCGATGAAGACAACACGAAGTGGTTGATCTTCCTTCCATTTATTCGGCTCAAAGATGCGCGAAACATAAGGTGCGGTGAGCTGCTGGTTTTCCTCAAACTCAGCTGCGGGCCAACGCTCACACATATCTGAAAGAGCTTTTGCCTCTTCACCGGCATCTGCAAATGCAAGGCCTGCCAGACCGCGCTCAGTGACCATCAGGAGTACGAGGCCAAACGGGCAGGGGTGAAAACCCCAACTGATCTTCACCCCAGCTCCACGGCGCTTATAATCACCGGGTGTCATGGCTTCATGGGTGACGAATAGATCGTGGAGGCGTGCTGGGCCAGAAAGGCCAACTTCAAGAGAGGCTTCGAGAATACTTGCTGAATCTTGCAGGAGACCACGGGCATGGTCGATGGTGATTGCCTGCAGAAACTGTTTTGGAGTGATGCCGGCCCATCTTGAGAACACACGCTGGAGCTGGATTGGTTGCAGGCCAACACTATGTGCGAGTTCTTCCAAAGATGGCTGTTCTCTCCAGTTTTCCGAGATGCCCTGAAGGGTTTTTTGAACGACGCGGTAGTCTTCAAGAGCAGAACTGTCTTCTACAAACGCACCATCTGCGAGATTTGCTGCTTTAAACATCTTAGGTCTCGGCTCTTAAGCTTTTCTTCGCGCATCTTATCCGAAAACCAGTGTCCGCTTTTCGGCAATACGCAAAAGATTTCATTCTGATTGCGTGAAATCTAGATGATCCTTAGCGGAAGAGCCACCCGAAACGCGAGCATGTCTTTGCTTTAAGCGTTATCGAAGCCCCGGTGTCGTGCGGAATGGAGAGCTTGTGAGAACGCGGCGGCGAAACTGGTTCTGTCATCTGGATTCAGGAATGAGCCAACGATGAGGAATAGCTGGTCGGAGCGAACCAAAATGCGCGTTACGCCAACATCATCATCTCGCTCGATATGGAGTTTCATGTGAAACGGGTTGAGCACGTACTCTTGCACTTCGCCTTTGTAAGTGACGTGCTTAAGCCTGACTTCCAGCGGAGACACGCTGATTTCTTCGTAGGTTTCAGCGGTTGCGAAGTTGTGTCGGAAGGCCAACCAGAGGAATAAGATGGGTAGGGATAGCAGAATTGGAGCGGGCCAGAGGCCCATGAGGACCAGAACAATCGAGTAAAAGGCCGCAATCAAGCCTGCGCACCAGAGAACGATGTTCACGCCTCGGCGGGATAGTGAGCGGTGCGGGGTTAGAACAGCCTGAAAGAAAGGGGGATAAGGCTCCCGCTTTTGAAGATCATGGGGCATTGGTGCTATTTCGCACTCTGTTTCATTGCTACTCTTTATCTCTTCAGAGTATAGAGCTTTCAGAGCCTACGCAAAGTCACTTATTTCCTTCGAGAGTCCTATGGTTGACGCCACCAAAACAAAGAAGGTTGCATCTTCTTCCAGTACACGCAAAAAGCCGATTTCCCGATCAAGGTATTCTAAAGCCGAGATTTACGAGATCTTTGCGACATTCGAAAAAGACAACCCGGAACCGGAAGGAGAGCTCAACCATTCCAATGAGTTCACACTGTTGGTGGCCGTTGTACTATCGGCTCAGGCAACTGATGCTGGCGTGAACAAGGCAACAAAGCATCTGTTCCAGATTGCAGATACGCCTGAAAAGATGGTTGCACTTGGTGAGGACAAGATCCGCGAGGAAATCCGGACTATTGGGCTTTATAAGAACAAGGCGAAGAACACGTTCCTGCTCTCACAAATGCTGATTGAGCAGCATGGTGGGCAGGTTCCTCAGACACGCGAAGAGCTGGAAGCATTACCGGGCGTTGGCCGGAAAACCGCAAATGTTGTGCTGAATATTGCTTTTGGGCAGCCAACAATCGCGGTTGATACACATCTTTTCAGAATTGCGAACAGGCTCGGTCTTGCCCCCGGCAAAACACCGCTGGATGTCGAGAAAAAACTCGAGAAGGTGATACCGCAGGACTTCATGCAGCATGCGCATCACTGGCTCATTTTGCACGGCCGTTACATCTGTAAGGCGCGCAAACCGGCTTGTGACCGCTGCATCATCTATGATCTTTGCAAGAGCAAAGAGAAAATTTTGAAAAATGCTGCCTGATTAAAAGCAGAAGCGCTTAGTGCGTCTGCTTTTTACGGAGGCGAACAACAACTTCCACGCGGGAAATTTCCATTCCTTCTGGTGGTACTGGCAAGTTGTCCAATGTCAGGCCACTGTCCGGAATATCAATCACACGGTTTTCATCTTCCAGGAAGAAGTGATGGTGCTCAGAGGTGTTGGTGTCGAAGTAAGTCTTTGTTCCTTCAACAGCAACTTCGCGCAGCAAACCAACTTCGGTGAACTGATGAAGCGTGTTGTAAACTGTTGCCAGGGAAACAGGCACGTTTGCGAGGATAGCTTCTTCGTGAAGGACTTCCGCCGAAATGTGGCGATTACCCTGAGAATAAAGAAGCTCAGCCAGAGCAACGCGCTGACGTGTAGGGCGCAGACCTGCGTCTCTTAGCATCCCTGTTACATCTTGATGATCGTTAGCAATCTGCGAGCTCATTTTTTCCTACTTTAGTTCTTTAGGGTGCTGATGTTTTAACACCTACGCACCAATTCTACCAGCATTAGATTAAAAGCAACCTATTGACCTGCACCCAAGCACTCTCAATATAAGGGAACATAACCCTTGATACATCAAGCTAAAAACAAGCAGGAATAACCGGACTGCTTATAACAATAATAAGAATAGTATAAGTTTAACACAACTGCGTACATTGAGCACACGCAAACTCACATACATCGCTCTTTCGATCTTCGGGTTCGTGTGTTAGGAAGGCCCGAACAGTTAATACTTAGAACCATCGTTACGTTTAGGTAAGGTGAACCCTACGTTTTCTGGCCTAACACAAACGACAAATTATGCGGGAATAGAATGCACGAGAAGCGTTCAAGCTACGATAAAGAAGCTCTGCTGGCCTGTGGTCGCGGTGAGCTGTTTGGCCAAGGCAATGCACAGCTGCCACTTCCTCCTATGCTGATGTTTGATCGCATCACTGAGATTTCCGAGGAAGGTGGAGAGCACGGCAAGGGTGTAATCCGTTCAGAATTCGACATTAATCCAGATCTCTGGTTCTTTGAATGTCACTTCCAGGGTGATCCTGTAATGCCTGGCTGTCTCGGCTTGGATGCTCTGTGGCAGATGACTGGCTTCTACCTTGGCTGGTTGGGCGAGCCTGGTCGTGGTCGTGCACTTTCTACCGGTGAAGTAAAGTTCACAGGTCAGGTTACTCCTGACGTAAAAATGCTGGAATTTGGCGTTGATATGAAGCGCGTTATGCGCTCCCGCCTGAAACTGGCAATCGCTGATGGCTGGGTGAAAGCTGACGGTGAGACTATCTTTGTTGCGAAAGACCTGCGCGTTGGTCTGTTTCAAGACGAAGCAAAATAAGTAATCAAATTATGCGAGGGTTTGTCATGCGGAATGACGAACCCTTTTTTGGAATTTGGTCCGTTTGGACCGCTTAGCCCACGGGAGACCTTAGATGAGGCGTGTGGTTGTTACTGGTATGGGTATTGTTTCTCCTCTTGGCAACAATGCTGAAGAGGTCAAGCAAAGCCTTTACGAAGGTAAATCAGGCATTGTTGCTGCTGAAGACTATGAGAAGCTCGGCTTCCGCTGTCAGGTTCACGGTGCCCCTAACCTGGATCCTTTAGAAGCACTTGGTCGCCGTACTGCTCGTTTTATGGGCGCAGGCGCTGCATGGAACTACATGGCCATGGAGCAGGCGATTGAGGATGCGGGTCTTTCCGAAAATCTGGTCACCAATGAACGCACTGGCCTGATCATGGGCTCTGGTGGTCCTTCGACCAAAGCGATCGTTGAAGCTGCGGATATCACTCGTGAAAAAGGTCCACGTCGTATCGGGCCAACCGCAGTTCCGAAAGCTATGAGCTCCACGAACTCCGCGACACTTGCAACTCCGTTCAAGATTCACGGCGTCAACTACTCCATTTCCGCAGCTTGTGCTACGACCAATATCTGTATTGGTAATGCTTTCGAGCTGATCCAATGGGGTAAACAGGACGTGGTTTTTGCTGGCGGTGGTGAAGAACTGGATTGGACACTCTCCAACCTGTTCGACGCGATGGGCGCAATGTCTTCCAAATACAACGACACTCCTTCTACGGCTTCTCGTCCATACGACAAGAACCGTGATGGCTTTGTTATTGCTGGTGGCGGCGGTGTTCTGGTTCTTGAAGAACTTGAGCATGCAAAAGCACGTGGCGCAAAAATCTATGCAGAAATCGTAGGTTACGGCCAGACCTCTGACGGTCACGACATGGTTGCACCAAGCGGTGAAGGCGCAGCGCGCTGCATGAAGATTGCGTTGAAGGACGTTGATTGTGACGTTGACTACATCAACCCACACGCAACTTCCACACCTGTTGGTGACATCAAAGAAATCGAAGCAATCCGCGCCGTATTCGGTGACAAGGTTCCGCCAATTTCTGCGACTAAAGCGCTTTCTGGTCACTCACTGGGTGCTGCTGGCGTCCATGAAGCGATCTATTCTCTACTTATGATGGAAGGCAATTTCATTGCTGCTTCTGCGCATATTGAAGAATTGGATCCGGATTTTGAGGATATGCCAATCGTAAGAGAGCGCGTAGATAATGCAGAGCTAAACTGCGTTCTGTCTAACGGCTTTGGCTTTGGCGGTACCAACGCAACTGTCGTGTTTAAGCGCTACAAAGACTAAGTTTGAGGTGCTGGGCTTGCTCAGCTCCTTTGATTTCGATTACAGGAGTTTTCTATGAGCAAGCTTATGCAAGGCAAGCGTGGTCTGATTATGGGCGTTGCCAATGACCACAGCATTGCCTGGAGCATTGCCAAAGCTCTTGCAGAACAAGGTGCTGAAATGGCCTTCACCTATCAAGGTGATGCCTTTGCCCGACGCGTAAAGCCGCTGGCCGACAGTATTGGTTGCGATCTGCTTGTTCCATGTGATGTGGAAGACATTGATAGCGTGGATAACGTCTTCGCTCAGCTCAAGGAAAAATGGGGGACCATTGATTTCCTTGTGCACGCAATCGCGTTCTCAGACAAATCTGAGCTGCGAGGACGTTATGCCGATACTTCCCGCGATAACTTTGCCCGCACCATGCAGATCTCCTGTTTCTCATTTACAGAGATTGCAAAGCGTGCAGCTGAGTTGATGCCAAACGGTGGCTCCATGCTGACGCTGACCTATGGTGGCGCAACCAGTGTTATGCCGAATTACAACGTCATGGGCGTTGCTAAAGCGGCTCTGGAGGCTTCTGTGCGCTATCTGGCGATGGACTTTGGTGATCAGGGCATTCGCGTGAACGCGATTTCTGCAGGGCCGGTTCGTACGCTTGCTGGTGCCGGCGTTTCGGATGCTCGTTTGATGTTTAACTTCCAGCAGAATAACTCTCCGCTGAAGCAAACAGTCACGAGCAAGCAGCTTGGTGGTTCCGCCCTTTATCTGCTTTCAGAGATGTCTGGTGGGGTGACTGGTGAAGTGCACTTTGTGGATTCCGGTTACAACATCGTTTCCATGCCACGTTTGGAAGAGCTGAAGACAGCTGAAAAGATGAATCGGGAAAAAGAGACGGTCTAAGCATCTCCTGGTTAGTCAAATAGATATCAAAAAAACCTCTGAGGAAACTCAGAGGCTTTTTCTTTGATTAGCTTAGCTGGCGAGATCAATTATTGATCGTTTCGTTTTTGTAGACACCGAACAATCTGCTTTGATCAACCCAACCTTCGAATTCCTTACCGGAGATGCGGCAGTAGCCGTCAGTGCATTCAACAACACCTGCCAGCACAAGCGGTTCAAGGAACGCAACGATCTCTTCATTTGGGCCAGGGCGCTTGCGAAGAGGGGTAGTTTCCACGGTATTTACCAGCCATGGTGTTACCAGCGCAGAGCGGTAACCGGTGAGGAGGGTTTTGAACACCCAGCCTTCTTTGCCTTCCCAATCGCGAATGCGGCGCCAGTCGTCGTATTCCTGAACGACTTCAACCGGCAGCCTGCTGCGAACAAAAGTCCAACCAATGTCGTGTTTTCTGCTTGGGCCGTTGCGGACGTTTACACGGTCTGATTTGAGGCTCACGAAACGTGGAACTGGAAGACCAGACACGCCAGAACCCGCAGACTGCGCCTGAGCAGTAATTACGGATGGGGAAACAAAGAGGAATAATAGAAAAGCAGCTGCAAGGGCACCAAGAGCACGAAAACTTTTATTTTTCATAGCGATACCAAAACTTCCCGTAGGCTAATCCGTAATTTTCACTAAAATCGAGACACAAGTATCATACCTTAGATCTCGCGATTTCCGATAGTGGCTGCTATTAGATGTAGACGTGTTTGACAAGTCTTGTTTTCACCGGAACATTTGGTAATGAAACTTTGACAGCCTCTAAGACCTTTGAGTCATTGACTCATATGGTGAATAAGGCAGGGTTAAAAAACTTCAAATTTTTGACAGAAGGCGGGGACGATGCCAAAAAAGAAGCCTATTGTGGTTGTGACGCGGAAGCTGCCGGATGTTGTTGAAACCCGCATGCGCGAGCTTTTCGACACACGCCTAAATGAGCATGACAAGCCATTTACCCAAGCTGAGCTCGTAGAAGCCGTCAAAATTGCTGATGTACTCGTCCCCACCGTTACAGATCGCATTGACGCTTCGGTTTTGGCTCAGGCTGGCCCTAATCTGAAAATGATCGCTAACTTCGGCAATGGCGTCGACAATATCGACGTGATCTCCGCAAATAACCGCGGCATTGCTGTGACCAACACTGCTGGTGTGATGACCGAAGACACCGCAGACATGACCATGGCGCTTATTCTTGCTGTTCCTCGTCGCCTTTCTGAAGGCATGAAGAAGATCGAGAACAAAGAATGGGATGGTTGGTCTCCGACCTGGATGCTTGGTCGCCGGATCTGGGGTAAGCGCCTCGGTATCATTGGTATGGGCAGGATCGGTCAGGCGGTCGCCAGACGCGCGAAAGCGTTTGGTATGTCTATCCATTACCACAACCGAATTCGCGAGCCACTGGAGCTTGAAGAGCAGCTGGAGGCCACTTTCTGGGAGAGCCTCGATCAGATGCTTGCACGTATGGATGTTGTTTCCATCCATTGTCCGCATACACCGGGCACTTACCACCTGCTTTCTGCACGTCGTCTGAAGCTGATGAAGCCGGATGCGTATATCGTGAACACTGCTCGTGGTGAGATTGTTGATGAGAATGCGTTGATCCGTCAGATCGAAGCGGGTGAGCTTGCAGGTGCTGCGCTGGATGTGTTTGAGCATGAACCAGCGATCAATCCGAAACTGGTTGCTTCCGACAAAGTGGTCGTACTGCCTCACATGGGGTCTGCGACCATTGAGGGGCGTATCGATATGGGTGAGAAGGTTATCATCAATATCAAAGCCTTCATGGACGGGCACCGACCACCGGATCGCGTTCTGCCATCTATGCTCTGATAAGAGATTGAAGCGCTTCAGATTTCTGGAGCGCTTTTTGTTTGTGCCTTACTTCAGATACTTGTTCCATGCAGGGTCGGTTTTCATGCCTGCGATGAACTTGGCGTGGGCTTCGATCTCTTCCTCTGACAGGGCAGGGGAGAGCGGAATAGGGCGCTGTTTGGCGGCAATGCGCTGTTTTGGCTGATCATCGCCGATGTTGTCGAGGTCGATTGCCTCGTCATCAGGCATCAAGCCGAGGTTTTTCTGCTTACCGCCGTTCATCTCCAGATAAACTTCAGCCAGCAGTTCGGCATCGAGCAACGCGCCGTGGTAGACACGCTTGGAGTTATCTATGCCGTATCGGGAACAGAGTGCATCGAGGGATACGGAGCCGGTTGGGAACTTGCGCCGTGCCAGTTTGAGCGTATCCAGCACCTGAGTGTTTGAAATCTTTGGCTTATTACAGCGAGCAAGCTCCATGTTGATGAAGCCCATATCGAACGGTGCGTTGTGAATGACGAGACGGGCATCGCCAACAAAATCAAGAAATTCATCCGCAACATCAGCAAAAACAGGCTTGTCTGAGAGGAACTCAGCGGAAAGACCGTGGATGCGGAAGGCTTCTTCCGGCATGTCACGCTGCGGATTGACGTAGAGGTGGCAGGTGCGGCCTGTCGGGATAAAGTTGATGAGCTCCACTCCACCGATTTCAACCAGCCTGTCACCATCAAGCGGATTCAGGCCTGTGGTTTCCGTATCGAAGGAGATTTCGCGCATAATTACACCGTTCTAGAAGCGATGGAGGACACAGCTCGCATGATAGCACCCACCGCGCGACGGGCTGGTTCGATGCCTCGGCCAGTGTCGACAATAAAGTGCGCTCTTTTGCGTTTTTCTGCGTCGTTAAGTTGTTTCGCGTTGATAGCCTCAAATTTCTCTTCTGTCATGCCTGCTCTTTCAAGAACACGCTTGCGCTGCACATCATGTGGTGCAGAAACCACGACAACAGCATCAACGGTCTTGTGCTTACCGACTTCGAACAGCAGAGGGACATCGAGAACGACGACCTTACGGCGATCTTTTTTGGCTTGCTCCAGAAACGCGGTTTCAACTTCCTGAACGAGCGGGTGGATGAGGCTTTCGAGGAGCATCATTTTGGCTTTGTCGTTCAGAACGATCTTGCCAAGGGCTTCCCGGTCGATCCGGCCATCTTTCACAGTGCCTGGAAAAGCCTTGCCGACAGGCTCTACGGCTTTACCGGCGTAAAGTGCATGGACGGCGGCGTCTGCATCGTAAACAGCTGCTCCTGCCTCTGCGAAGAGCTTTGAGGTGGTTGATTTCCCCATTCCAATTGAGCCGGTCAGACCGAGAATAACCATTCAGGCAAGTCCCATTTCTTTCAGTATGATCTCACGAAGTTCATCGGTGACTTCCGGGCGAACTCCGAACCATTTTTCAAATCCCGGTACTGCCTGATGAAGCAACATACCCAGACCATCTACAGTCGGGTTTCCACGTTCCGCAGAGTCCCGAAGCAGTTTTGTTTGTAACGGAGAGTAAACTATATCCGTCACAACTGCTGATTTCGACAGGTTATCAAGATCAACATTTAATTCTGGCTGTCCAGTCATACCAAGTGAGGTCGTGTTCACCAGAAGATCTGCTTCTCCAAGCTTTTCCCCCAGAGTATCCCACGCGATTGCGATGGTATTTGGACCAAAATGATCGGCTAGTTTCTGAGCTTTTTCCAAAGTTCTGTTGGCAATATACACTTCTGTGTATCCTCTGGAGAGCAGCGCCCAAATAATCGCCCGGGAAGCACCACCAGCCCCTAAAACAATGGCTTTGTTCCCATTATTATCCCAGTTTGGCAGCATCTGGTCGAGATTGCCTAAGAACCCAAGCCCATCGGTGTTTGAACCGTTGAGAACGCCTGCTTCATCCAGCCAAAGTGTGTTGACCGCGCCAATCATTTTGGCTGCGTCATCAAGTTTTTCAGCGGAGTTGTAGGCATGTTCCTTGTTGGGAATAGTCACGTTGCAGCCAACAAAGCCGTGCTCAGCCAAAGAGCCATAGAAGCCTTCGGCAGTCTCAGGAGGAACATCCTGTGCGATATAGCTGCCCTCAATACCATGCTGTTTAAGCCAGTAGCCATGGATCAAAGGAGATTTGGAGTGACCGATTGGGTGGCCTGTGACTGCCGCGTTCCTCATTTCTTCAGCACCTCGATGTCACGAAGGAAGGAAAGGAGGCTGAGGAGAGGGAGGCCGAGCACTGTGAAGTAGTCGCCTTCAATCTTTTCAAAGAGCTGAACGCCTTCTGCTTCCAGCTGATAAGCACCAACGCTGGAGAGGATTTCGGTTCCGGTCTGCTCGATGTACCAATCCAGAAAATCAGCGGAGAGCTCACGTACATGCAGGATCGCTGTTGAAATGCCTTCCCAGACAACTTCGCCGTCTTTCACCACACAGGCTGCAGAGTGGAGGGCGTGGCTTTTGCCGGAAAAGCTTTCCAATTGTTTGCGAGCCGCTTTAAGATCTTCCGGCTTAACAAGGCGTTTCCCTTCAAAAGCCAGGATCTGATCTGCTCCGACTACGTAAGCACCGTGATTTCGTGCAGAAACTTCTTTCGCTTTCGCAACGGACAATTTGGCTGCAATAATCTCTGGATCCACACCAGTGGAAAGCAATGGCTCTTCAATCTGACGCTCATCAACGTTAGCCGGGATACGATCGAAGATCAGGCCTGCATTTTCCAAGAGAGTCGCGCGAATTTTACTTCCGCTCGCTAATACCAGTCGAGTCATACTCTGCTTTCTCAATCTGAGGATTTCTTGTGCTGTTTATTGGGATAAAGCGCGATGCTTCTCAATATTCTTCTGTCTCTTTTTGCTCATTTTTATGCTTTCGGAGCAAATCCATGATCTCTGCGGCCGTTTCTTCAATAGAACGGCGGGTTACATCGATCAGAGGCCAGCCATTTTCAGCGCACAACCGTTTCGACATCGCAATCTCCTTGGCGATTGATTTGCGATCGACGTAGGTGTCGTTATCTGTTTTGGCATCGAGCGAAAGAATACGGTTCTGGCGGATATCCCGAATTCGTTCTGCGGTGGCCATCAGGCCAACCACAAGGGGTTTTCTGGCTTTCAGAAGCTGGCGGGGAGGGCGCATGTTGGGAATAAGCGGAATATTGGCCGCTTTGATGCCCCTGTTTGCCAGATAGATGGATGTGGGTGTCTTTGAGGTTCGGCTGATACCGACGAGAATGACGTCTGCTTCTTCCAAAACCCCAGCAATTTGGCCGTCATCATGCAACATGGTGTAGTTCATAGCTTCCATACGCTGGAAGTATTCCTCATCCATCACGTGCTGTCCGCCAACGCGCCACGTTTCTGTGACGTTCAGATAGCTATGGAAGACCTGATAGACGGGTTTGAGAACATTCACACATGGCAGGCCAAGATCCTGACATTTGCGCTCCAAACGGCGGGCATAGGATTGTTCCACAAGTGTGTAGAGTACGATTCCGGGAGCAGATTCAATCTCTTCGAGGACTCTACTCAACTGTTTGTCATGTCGGATCAGCGGATAAACGTGCTCAATAGGCTGAATATTCTCATATTGCGCGGTCGCAGCACGCACAATTGTCATCAAAGTTTCGCCCGTTGAATCCGAAACCATGTGTAAATGGAAATAGTTAGAGTGGTTACCCAAGGTATCATCCTCAACATTCCTGAGAGATCAGGGATAACTGCCCAAATCTCACTGTGCTTCCAAATTAATGCCCGTTGACCCTAATCCGTCAACAATTCCATATTTTGAGAATACTGATTTCGAAACGACTTGGATAAACGGGATTGCACATTGCCCACGCAAAAGATTCACAGCACAGCTTACGGGATAAACTGTGATCTGTGGTTATTTTCCAGATTGTAACCCATTGAATCTTTAGAAAAAACAATTTGTTTTCGACTCCTGTTGAGAGTCTTGGTTGAATTTGATCTTTGACTTTTCCTATTTGGGTTTTCTCAGTTAGGAATTGTGGAACGAAATTGATCCCTGCTATTCACTCACTAATAGAAATAGAAACTTCCTCTAAAGAGGATTCTTTTTAAGCAGGCTTGGGAAAAAGAGGCGATTTATGGAATCTCATGAAAGAGCGGTAATGCGCGTTTTGGCAGGCGAGAAACTTGAACGCCCACCAATCTGGATGATGCGTCAAGCAGGCCGCTATTTGCCTGAGTACAGAGCCGAGCGCGCAAAGGCTCCGAACTTTCTGGACTTCTGTTACAACACCGATCTTGCAACAGAGGTTACTCTCCAACCAATTCGCCGGTATGGCTTTGATGCTGCCATCCTATTTTCTGACATCTTCGTTGTTCCAGATGCGCTTGGCTACCCTGTAAATTTTGAGGAGGGTCGAGGACCAGTTCTCGAACCACTTTCTATCGAACAAGTTGAAAAGCTTGATCAAGCTAGGACGATGGAGCATTTGGCTCCTGTTATCGCCACAGTCGAGCGCCTGAGAGCGGAGCTACCGACCGAAACCACCCTTCTGGGCTTCTGCGGAGCCCCGTGGACGGTTGCTTGCTACTCAGTGGCAGGTCACACCACCCAGGACCAAGTTGCCGCTCGTATCGGCTCCTATAAGGATCCTGCGCTGCTTACTGCTTTCATTGATCAGCTCGTTGAAGCTTCCATCACTTATCTGGTGGCTCAGTTGGATGGCGGTGCTGATGCGCTGCAGATCTTTGACACCTGGGCAGGTGTTCTGGATGACATCGGATTTGAGCAGTGGTCTGTTGGCCCGACCCGCAAGATCGTTGATGGCGTGAAGGCTCAGCGTCCGAACGCAAAGATCATTGGTTTCCCGAAAGCATCAGCTGCTCGTTTGAAGCGTTATGTTGAAGGCACTGGCGTTGATGCGGTTGGTCTGGACTGGACTGTTCCGGCTGAAGTTGCTCAAGAGATCCAGAAAATTGTGCCTGTTCAGGGAAATATGGATCCAATGCGTCTTGTTGCCGGTGGACGTGCGCTTGAAACTGGAATAGATCACGCTCTCGAAGTTCTTGGTAATGGTCCGCACATCTTTAACCTTGGTCATGGCGTTGTTCCGCAAACTCCGCCAGAACATGTTGCTGAGATGGTTAAGCGGGTTAAAGGCCTGTAAGCAGCACTGAAGAATTAGAGGCGCGGATTATGGAAGATGCATATTCCTGGGCGAAGTCCCTACACATTATTTCTGTGGTGGCCTGGATGGCGGGTTTGTTCTACCTGCCGCGCCTTTTTGTTTATCACACGACCGCTGAAATCGGTTCTGATAAGAGCGAGACCTTCAAAATCATGGAGCGCCGGTTGCTTAAAGCGATCATGGCCCCTTCCATGATGGCCACATGGATTTTCGGATTGTGGCTGGTTTATCTGCTCGATGCGTATTTTGATCTTTGGTTTATGCTGAAGTTTTCGCTCGTAATACTGATGACGATATATCACGTGATGCTTTCGCGTCATGTCACCAAGTTTGCGCAGGATCAAAATAAGAATAGTGAACGCTACTTTAGAATTATTAATGAATTTCCGACACTATTAATGGTTGCAATTGTGTTCCTGGTGATATTTAAACCCTAGGTGATCCGAACTTTCGGAAACTAATATTGAAAAATTAGGAGAATTAGTGGGCAATAAGCACTTGCCGAATTGAATTCGATTAGTTATTGTCCCCGCAACTTCACGATGCAGCTTGAGTGATCACTGATCTCCTGGTGATTATCGAAGGTCGATTAAATTCGAATCCAGGTGAGCTGCAATTCCCCCCTAACGTTTAGAGTTCGAAAGTTCTTCAGCCTGATAAGCTAAAGCAAGTCTAGAACCCTTAGTAAAGACGATCCCTATTGATGCGGGAAATGAAACTCAGAGACCTTAAATCCAAAACCCCAACTGAACTCCTTGCATTCGCTGAGGAGCATGAAGTTGAAAATGCAAGCACCATGCGTAAACAGGAGCTTCTGTTTGCCATTCTTAAAAGACTTGCAGAACAAGATATTGAAATCATCGGCGAAGGTGTCGTAGAGGTCCTCCAAGATGGATTTGGATTCCTCCGTTCACCAGATGCAAACTACTTGCCGGGTCCCGATGATATTTACGTTTCTCCTTCACAGATCCGACGCTTTTCTCTGCGTACCGGTGATACTGTAGAAGGTCAGATCCGTAGTCCTAAAGAAGGTGAGCGTTACTTCGCCCTTCTGAAGGTCAACAAAATCAACTTTGAAGACCCTGAAAAGGCGCGTCACAAAGTTCATTTTGACAACCTCACACCGCTTTACCCTGATGAACGTTTCAATCTTGAGATTGAAAACAACACATCAAAAGATATCTCTGCTCGCATCATTGATCTGGTTGCGCCGCTTGGTAAAGGTCAGCGCGCACTGATTACTGCGCCGCCTCGTACCGGTAAGACAGTATTCCTGCAGAATATCGCGAACTCCATTACTACCAATCACCCAGAGTGTTACCTGATCGTTCTTCTGATCGACGAACGCCCGGAAGAGGTGACGGATATGCAGCGCACCGTGAATGGTGAAGTTGTGTCTTCCACCTTTGATGAGCCAGCTTCGCGTCACGTTCAGGTTGCTGAAATGGTGATTGAGAAGGCAAAACGTCTGACCGAACATGGTCGTGATGTTGTGATCCTTCTGGACTCCATTACGCGTCTTGGCCGCGCTTACAACACTGTTGTGCCTTCCTCCGGTAAGGTTCTGACTGGTGGTGTTGATGCAAACGCCCTGCAGCGTCCTAAGCGCTTCTTCGGTGCTGCCCGTAACATTGAAGAGGGTGGCTCTCTGACCATCATCGCAACGGCTCTGATCGATACCGGCAGCCGTATGGATGAGGTTATCTTCGAAGAATTTAAAGGTACTGGTAACTCCGAAATTATCCTGGATCGTAAGATCTCTGATAAGCGCGTGTTCCCAGCAGTTGATATTCAGCGCTCCGGTACTCGTAAGGAAGAACTTCTTGTTCCTGCTGATAAGCTCAAGAAGACTTTCGTTCTGCGTCGTATTCTCAGCCAGATGGGTACTGTTGATGCCGTTGAGTTCCTGCTCGACAAGCTGCGTCAGACAAAGTCCAACGATGATTTCTTCGACTCCATGAACACATAAGTTTATTGGAAACCGAATTTATCGGCCCCGCTCGCCAATTCGGTGAGCGGGGCTTTTTTGTTTTGAAGCTGCGTTTTTATTGATTGGATTCGATTGCGAAATGAGGGGAGGGAATAATGGAAGAGGTGCTGCTGGATAAATGCCCGCGGGTTGAGACTGAGAGGCTTGTTCTGCGGAAGTGGGAGGAGCGGGATCTGGATGGGGTGATCCGTATGAATGGGGATCCGAGGGTGATGGAGTTTTTCCCGTCGCTGCATTCTCCAGAGGAAGCTCGTCGGTATCTTGAGATTAGTATTCAGCAGCAAGAGAAGCATGGGTTTTGCTTTCCCGTGGTGGAAGATAAAGAGACCGGTGCCTTCCTTGGGTTCTGTGGTCTGAATGTTCCAGGCTACAGTGATCCTCTTCCATGTGAGCCTTGTGTTGAGATTGGCTGGCGTCTTATCCCTGAGGCGTGGGGAAAGGGCATTGCTGTTGAAGCGGCTAGGTTCTGGCTTGGATTCGGATTCGAAACACTTCAGCTTGATGAAATCGGCGCCATTGTTGTTGTGCAAAATCATAAGTCGCGGCGGGTGATGGAGAAGCTTGGCATGACGCATGATCCTGCTGAGGACTTCGATTTTCCCAATGTGCCCGTTGATGATCCCTTGTGCCGGCATGCGCTTTATCGGATTTCTGCAGAACAGTTTCTGACGCAAGCCAATGGTTGAGGGCGAGATTGACTGTTCTCCGCGCATTACAACAGAGCGACTTGTTTTGCGGAAGTGGGAAGAGCGCGATCTGGATGGTTTGGCTGAGATGAATGCTGATCCGCGGGTGATGGAGTTTTACCCGTCGGTTCTGTCTTATGCTGAGAGTGAGAGTATGCTGGCGCGTTATATGGATGCGCAGCAACGGGATGGGTTTTGCTTTTCGGTTATCTCTGAAAAGGGGAGTGAACGCTTTCTGGGATATTGCGGATTGAAGGTCCCCGGGTACCAGGATCATCTCTCATTTGGTCCTTGCGTTGAAATTGGTTGGCGGCTTCTGCACAGTGCGTGGGGAAAAGGGATCGCGACAGAAGCCGCACAAACGTGGCTTGGATTCGGACTCGAAACTCTTCAGCTCAATGAGATTGTCAGCTTCACTCCCATACAGAACCATCGCTCTGAGAAGGTAATGCAGCGTCTTGGGATGGAGCGCGTTGGAGAGTTTGAACATCCTATGCTTGAGGATGGGCATAGGCTCAAAAGGCAAGTGCTCTACAAAATGACAGGGCAACGGTACTTGGGGCAGGGGCATGATTGAAGATGTCATTGATAAATCTCCTCGCATCGAGACGGAGCGTTTGGTGTTGCGGAAGTGGGAGCCGCGAGATTTGGATGGTCTCGTGGAGATGAACGCAGATCCTAAGGTCATGGAGTTCTTTCCTGCAGTGATGTCCAAGCAGGATAGTGAGCGGATGTTTGAGCGCCTCTTATTCAAGCAGGAAAAGTTTGGCTTTGGCACGCCTGTGGTTGAAGAGAAGGCCACTGGGAGGTTTCTGGGGTTGTGTGGGCTTGGGGTGCCAACCTATCCAGAACCGCTGCCATTTGACCCCTGTGTGGAGATTGGGTGGCGTTTGATACCTGATGCATGGGGGAGGGGAGTTGCTCAGGAAGCGGCAAGGATCTGGCTTAGATTCGGATTCGAAACTCTCCGGCTCAATGAAATTGTAAGCTTCACGTCCCGCATCAACTGGCGCTCTGAAAAAGTTATGCAGAGGCTGGGCATGTTGCGTGATGCTTCAGGGGACTTTGATCACCCGCTGATTGAGGACGGGCATCCATTAAAGCCGCATATGTTGTATCGCCTTTCACAAGATCAATTCTGGGAGCAGGCACATGGTTGAGACATTAATAAATAAATGTCCGCGTGTTGAGACAGAGCGCCTTGTTCTTCGCAAATGGGAAATAAGTGATCTGGATGGGTTGATCAAGCTGAACACTGATCCGAGAGTCATGGAGTTCTTTCGTAAAAGGCCTAGTGCTGAAGAAAGTGAGAGTGCTTTAAAGCGTGCCCTTCAACGGCAGGAAGAAGATGGGTTTTGTTTTCCGGTTGTTGAGGATAAACAGACTGGTGCCTTCCTCGGCTACTGCGGTTTAGCCATCCCTGCTTATGGTGGACCGTTGCCATGTGATCCTTGTGTCGAGATTGGCTGGCAGCTGATCCCGGAGACATGGGGGAAGGGGATTGCAGTTGAAGCGGCAAACTTCTGGCTTGGATTCGGGTTCGAAACTCTTCAGCTAGATGAAGTTGTGGCATTCACTGTTGTTCAAAATCACAAGTCACGGCGTGTGATGGAGAAGCTTGGCATGG
This sequence comes from Pseudovibrio sp. SCP20, assembly GCF_057774105.1. Classification (NCBI taxonomy): domain Bacteria; kingdom Pseudomonadati; phylum Pseudomonadota; class Alphaproteobacteria; order Hyphomicrobiales; family Stappiaceae; genus Pseudovibrio; species Pseudovibrio sp. SCP20. The sequence goes on from NZ_JBYMDH010000002.1 coordinate 592,216, forward strand.
GTTATGATCCAGCCGAGGATTTTGATTTTCCGGGTGTGCCTGTTGAGCATCCGTTATGCCGACATGTTTTGTATCGGCTTTCAAAGAAGATGTATTTGGAATGTGAAAATGGTTGAGACATTAATTGATAAGTGCCCACGCATTGAGACTGAGCGACTTGTGTTACGGAAGTGGGAAGAGCAGGATCTGGACGGATTGATCGAGATGAACTCTGATCCACGTGTGATGGAATTTTTCCCGGATGTGATGTCTCGCGATGAGAGTGCCCATATGCATGAGCGGTTGATGGCTAAGCAGGATGAGTTGGGGTTCGCGTGTCCGGTTGTCGAAGACCGAGCATCAGGACGGTTTCTCGGTTTTTGCGGGTTGAACATCCCAACCTATCCAAAGCCGCTTCCGTTTGATCCATGTGTTGAGATGGGCTGGCGACTGATCCCTGATGCATGGGGAAAGGGCGTTGCGCAGGAAGCTGCAAAGATCTGGCTTGGATTCGGGTTCGAAACTCTTGAGGCTGATGAGATTGTTGCCTTCACCACAGAGACAAACTGGCGGTCACAAAAGCTGATGCAGCGTCTGGGTATGGAGAGGAACCCAGCTGACGATTTTGATCATCCGATGCTGGAGGAGGGACACCCTTTGCTACGGCATGTGCTCTATCGTTTGAACAAGGATCGTTTTGAAAGCGTATCCAAGAGCTGGAGTGATGGGAAAGCTTGAACAGGCTTCCTGTGAAATCTGTGATGTTTCACGTGAATCACCCATACTTTCAGAAGTCTAAATAGCAACGCTGACTCACGTGAAACTGTGAGTCAGCGTTTAACTTATCTGCAGATTAAATCTGATCCTTCACCTGTTCAGGTGTTGTTGCTGGAAGAGAGCATCCTTTTTCAGAGCAGATGAAGACGGTTGTTTCATCAGTGTTCCAGGACGAGTTTTCCAACTCGACAGGCTTGGATGAACCTGCTGGGATGACATCCACATAGAGGGCAGGGTCAGCTTGTGAGTGTAGGGCTTGCATCATTGGATTCGAGTCCGAACCGGTTCCCAGAACAACAAGTGCTTTCTTGAAGCGGGTACGCGCATCAAGTGCTGTGAGCAGAGAGGCAGTACCGAAGATGTTGTTTGGAACATCCGCCGCAAATGCGTTCAAAGTTCCATCGGCAACATCACGGGAAGATGCATCACCTGTCAGGATCCAATGCTCTGAGAAGGCGAGCGCGGCCACTGCATTGTAGTTTGGCGTTGCCTCATCATAAGCGTGGTACGGACGAAGGATGAGATCGTCAGCATCCTTGTCTGTCATGTAGAAGCCGCCATTGGAGTGAGCAAAGCGCTTCTTCAAGATGCTCAGGAGTTCTTCGGCCTGCTTCAGATAGCTCTGCTTCTCGGAAGGATTCGGTTCCGATCTGTACAAGGCGAGCGCTGCTCTTGCGGCCCATGCGTAGTCAGAGGCGAAGCCGACTTCCAGTCGCTGGCCTTGCCGCCAGGAGTGGCTGAGCTTTCCATCCACGAACATGTGCTCTGTGATGAAGGCAAAAGCGTCCTTGGCACAAGTGCGCATAGATTCACGTGAAACAAGAGCACTTGCTTTTACCAGCGCACAGATGAGCATGGCGTTCCAGTCGGCCAGCACCTTGTCGTCTTTGTGAGGTGGAACGCGTGTTGCTCTGTGTTCAAGCAGGATCGTTCTGCAGACTGCCAGAGCTTCCTCTTCAGCAGCGTTGAGCAGAGCAGGGGAGTGGCGTCGGTTGAGGATGACCTTGTCTTCCCAGTTGCCATCGGGTGTGACGTCATAGGTGGTGATGAACAGATCGAAGTGTTCTGCCGGGAGGAGGCTCTTCAGTTCGTCATAGTTCCAGACATAGTACTTGCCTTCGACGCCTTCGCTGTCTGCATCCATGGAAGAGGCAAAGCCACCTTCAGGTAGCTTCATGTCGCGCTCAAGCCAATCGACCACTTCTTGGATTCGGATATGAAACAGTTCGTCGCCTGTTTCCTGATAAGCCCAGCTCAGGTGTTCGATGAACTGTGCGTTGTCGTAGAGCATCTTTTCAAAATGCGGGACCAGCCAAATAGAGTCGACTGCGTAACGAGCCAGGCCACCTCCCACATGATCGTAGATGCCGCCTTGAGAAATGGCTGCTGTGGTTTTCAAAAACTGGTCACGCATGAAGGTGTTCTTCTGCGCTTTGGAGGTTCTGAAGATGAGCTCCTGAACAGACGCTTGAGGGAACTTTGGTGCACCCTTCATGCCGCCTTCAACATCGTCCTGCATGTTGAAGAGTTGCTTGCCAGCAGCTGTGATCAGGAAGCTTGAAAGAGGGGAGGCCTCAGATGGTGGCTTGTTGAGAGCCTGACTGATGGCCTGTCGGTTCTCTTCAATGGTGTCCCGATCAGCGATGAAGCTTTGGGAGATGGCAGTCAGAATATCCTTGAAAGCAGGAGAGCCGTGTCGTGCTTCTTTCGGGAAATAGGTGCCACCCCAGAATGGATCACCTTCCGGAGTGAGGAACATGGTCAGCGGCCAACCACCCTGTTGACCAAGCATATGAAGAGCCTGCATATAGATTTGGTCGATGTCAGGGCGTTCTTCGCGGTCTACCTTGATGTTGACGAAATGCTCATTCATGAGAGCGGCTGTTGCTTCATCCTCAAAACTTTCATGAGCCATCACATGGCACCAATGGCAAGCGGAGTAGCCAACAGACAGCAGAATTGGCTTGTTTGTTTTTTTTGCTTCTTCCAGTGCTTCCTTGCTCCATTCCCACCAGTGGACAGGGTTGTTTTGGTGTTGAAGAAGGTAAGGGCTTGAAGCGTTCGTTAAGCGATTTCTGCTCATAAAGAGGTGATCCTGAGTTCAAGGTATTGCTTGGCGAATAGGGTAGGTTTAACGCAGTCTCTGCGTGATAACATAGCGAATTAAGAACCGGACGTGGAATGAATACACAACAGGAAACCATCTATGCAGTTTCTAGCGGCGCACTTCCTTCAGGTGTTGCTGTTATCCGTTTATCAGGTCCTCAGTCCGGGCCAATCCTGAGAAAGCTAATTAAGGGCAAATTCCCTGTTTCACGTGAATCATGCCTTAAGAAATTATGGGACCCTGTAGATGGTTCTGTTCTCGATCATGCGTTGATTTTGTGGTTCGAAGGACCGGGCAGTTTCACCGGTGAGGACACTGTTGAACTGCATTGCCATGGTGGCCGTGCTGTTGTGGCGGCGGTGCTGAGAGCTCTTTCTACTTTTGAAAAGACACGTCCAGCAGAGCAGGGTGAGTTCACACGCCGGGCATTTCATAATAACAAACTCGACCTGACTGAGGTTGAAGGCCTCGCTGATCTGATTGATGCAGAGACCGATGCGCAGCGTCGGCAGGCTCAGCGTCAGATGGATGGGGCGCTTGGTGACCTCTACTCGCAGTGGCGCGAAACGCTGATCCGCAGCCGTGCGATGATTGAGGCTGAACTCGATTTTTCTGATGAAGACGATATTCCAGATTCTGTAGCTGATGAAATCTGGGTGGAGCTGGCAAAGCTTCGTGACCAGATTGTTGCCCACCTTTCCGATGCGCGGAGAGGGGAGCGTCTGCGTTCTGGTTTGCAGGTTGTTCTGCTTGGACCACCTAATGCTGGCAAGTCCAGTTTGATGAATAAGCTGGCTCAGCGTGATGTGGCGATCGTTACACCTGAGGCTGGCACCACTCGTGATGTGCTGGAGGTGCATCTGGATCTTGGTGGTTATCCGGTCACGCTGATTGATACCGCGGGTATTCGTGAGAGTGCCGGCATGATCGAGAAAGAGGGTATTCGCCGTGCTCTCGTTCATGCTGAAAAGGCTGATCTCATTCTCTGGACCCATGCTCCGAATGTGGAGGCAGAGGAGTTGCCGGAGAGCTTGCTTAAGAGTGGTGCAGAGATCTGGCGTCTTAACACCAAGAGTGATCTGGGTCCGATTGCTGATCATGACTACTTCGAAACGACAGAAGAGATCAATGTCTCTGTTCGTGAAGAGGGTGGCATGAACACACTGTTATCAAGCCTCGAGTCGTTTGCGGAACGAAATATCGGACTGATCGAAAACCCGCTTATCACCCGTGAACGTCATCGTTCTCATCTCACTCAGTGCGTGGAAGATCTGGATCGGGGTATTCAGGCAGAAGGTTTTCCGATTGAGCTGAGAGGAGAGGACCTGCGCCGGGCGGCGGATCAGCTGGGCCGTATCACAGGTCGAATCGACGTTGAGGACTTGCTGGATGTCATCTTCCGCGACTTCTGCGTAGGTAAATAAAAGATGTAGAATGCCCATGTTTCACGTGAAACATTTATTGGGAATCGTGAGTCAGTGGGGAAAAATACGTGAGTCCCGTGGATAACTAATGCTGCGGCATTGGCGACTCACTGCGCTGTTTTCTTTGACCCAGCGCGTGACCTGTTGTATCAAGTCTCCAAGAAAATAGGTAGTTGCCCTTCTAATTCCCCCAAGTTTTATCTGCGGCCTTCATATGGTCCAGAGGCTCACAGAGAGTGTAGCTTGTGCTTTCTCTGTATTTGGATGGGCGAAATGCAGGACCGAAATGTCTGATAATTTTGATCTTGAGTTTGACGTTGTCGTAATTGGCGGCGGCCATGCAGGCTGTGAAGCTGCAGCTGCGGCTGCGCGCATGGGTGCTCATACCGCGCTCATTACGCATCGCTTCGACACCATTGGTGTGATGTCTTGTAACCCGGCCATCGGTGGTTTGGGGAAGGGGCATCTGGTGCGTGAGATCGATGCGCTGGACGGGCTGATGGGCCGCGTTGCTGATGCCTCTGGTATCCAGTTCCGCATGCTCAACCGTCGTAAAGGGCCAGCTGTGCAGGGGCCTCGTTCTCAGGCAGACCGCAAGCTCTACCGCGAAGCGATGCAGGCTGAGATCAAGGCAATTGCAAATCTGGAAGTGGTTGAAGGTGAGGCTGACAAGCTGATCCGTGAGGGCGACATCCTGAAAGGTGTTGTGCTTGGTGATGGCCGTGAGGTTTCTGCTAAGGCTGTTGTTATCACGACTGGCACATTCCTACGTGGTCTGATCCATATTGGTGACGAGCAGATTCCAGCAGGTCGTGACGGGGAAGCTCCTGCGCTTGGACTGTCAGTGTCTCTGGAAGAGATTGGTCTGCGCCTCGGTCGTTTGAAGACCGGTACACCAGCTCGTCTGGATGGTCGCACGATCAACTGGGACATTCTGCAAGAGCAACCAGGTGATGAAGAGCCTATTCCATTCTCCACACTGACTGACGAAATTCAGATCCGTCAGGTGCCGTGCTACATCACGCGGACCACACCTGAGACGCACAAAATCATTCGCGACAACATCAAGCGCTCAGCGATGTACTCCGGTGAGATCAAGGGCAGGGGTCCTCGGTATTGTCCGTCCATTGAAGACAAGATCGTTCGCTTTGGTGATCGTGATGGCCACCAGGTCTTCCTTGAGCCGGAAGGACTGGATGATCCGACGGTCTATCCAAACGGGATTTCGACCTCTCTGCCGGAAGATGTTCAGATCGAGTTCCTGCGGACCATTCCGGGTCTGGAGAAGGTTGAGTACTTCAAACCGGCTTATGCAATTGAGTATGACCACATTGATCCGACTGAGCTGACCAACACGCTTGAGGTGAAGAAGCAGAAGGGCCTTTACCTCGCGGGTCAAATCAACGGTACCACGGGTTATGAAGAGGCTGGCGCACAAGGTCTGCTTGCTGGTCTTAACGCTGCCAGAACCGCTCAGGATGGCGCACCGGTAATTGTTGGACGTGCTGACGGGTACATCGGTGTGATGGTGGATGACCTCATTACACGGGGCGTTTCTGAGCCGTATCGCATGTTCACATCCCGCGCGGAGTATCGTCTCACACTACGTGCAGACAATGCGGACCAGCGCCTCACACCGCTTGGTATTGAGTGGGGATGTATTGGCGATACGCGTCGAGTCGCTTTCGAAACGAAGATGGAAAAGCTGCGGAAAACAAAGGATTTGATGCAGTCCGTCAAAATTACACCCAACGAGGGTCGTAAGAAGGGTTTGCCGATAAATCAGGATGGCGTGAAGCGCTCTGCCTTTGATTTGCTGGCATATCCAAACATCACTCTCAAAGACCTTATGGGGATCTTTGATGAGCTGAAGGATCTTGATCTCAAGGTTGCCGAGCAGGTTTCCATTGACGCGATGTACGCGGTTTATCTGGAACGGCAGGCAGCTGACATTGAGGCTCTGAAACGGGACGAGGACCTGGTTATTCCTGAATGGATTGACTATGCGGCTTTGACCGGACTTTCCAACGAAGTACGCCAGAAGCTTGAAGCTGTGCGTCCTTCAACCATCGGGCAGGCTTCGCGCATGGACGGAATTACTCCGGCTGCGCTGACTTTGCTGCTTGCGTATATTCGCCGCTCAGGCAAAAACATTGCTGGTGCTGTTTAGTATGTCATTCGAAAAAAGGGCTGATTACAGCCAGATTACACCTGTCATGCGTATGTATGAGGATGTTTCACGTGAAACGTTTGAGCGTCTAAGTATCTATGTAGACCTTGTTCGCAAGTGGCAGCCAGCACAGAATCTGATCGCGCCTTCCACCATGAACGACATCTGGATGCGTCATGTGGCCGATTCTATTCAGATTCAGCGCAGTTTGCCGGATGCACGCTCCTGGATTGACTTCGGAAGTGGTGCAGGTTTCCCAGGTCTTGTGACAGCTATGCTGCTGAAGCAGGAAGGGGATGATGGCATCGTGCATATGGTTGAGAGTAACCAGCGCAAGGCTGCGTTCCTTCGCACTGTAGCGCGTGAAGCAGGCTGTAACGTCAAAGTTCATGCGGGTAGAATCGAAGCCGTTACGAAAGGCTGGGAGGCTCCAATTGAGGGCGTTTCAGCTCGTGCTTTGGCTTCTTTGCAGGTTCTTTGCGGGTTTTCTTCGCAATTTGTGCAGCGTGGAGCGACGGCTGTTTTCCACAAAGGCCAAGATTTTCGCCGCGAAATTGAAGAAGCATCTGCCGACTGGTCAATTGATCTGGTAGAAAAAGTAAGTCTAGTAGATCCGCTAAGTCGCGTTTTGGTCCTTACGAAAATTGACCCGAAAACCGCTAACTAGGGTGCTGTCGGATGAGCTTACTGCCGCAATCTCCTCGCGTCTTGACTATCGCTAACCAGAAGGGTGGCGTAGGCAAAACGACAACAGCCATTAATCTTGGCACCGCACTTGCCGCTATTGGCGAGCGTGTCCTGATTATTGACCTTGATCCGCAAGGCAATGCCTCGACGGGTCTTGGTATTGATCGTGTCGATCGCGAGTATTCCACCTATGATGTTTTGAGCGGAGATTCCACGCTTGAGCAGACTGTTCTTGAAACAGCTGTTCCGCGCTTATGGATCGCTCCATCAACGATGGATTTGCTTGGGGTAGAGCTGGAGATTTCATCCGCACCTGATCGTACATTCCGTCTTCGCAACGCGATTTCTGGAATGGCACAGGCTGCTGAAATGGGTAGAGCGCAGGGGTATTCCTACGTGTTGGTGGACTGTCCGCCATCTCTAAACCTGTTAACTATCAATGCCTTGGCTGCATCTCACAGCATTTTGGTGCCGTTGCAGTGCGAGTTCTTTGCTCTGGAAGGTCTCAGCCAGCTGCTGAGCACCGTTGAACAGGTGAAGCAGTCGCTGAACCCAGAGCTGAGCATCCACGGTATTGTGCTGACCATGTATGACAGCCGTAACAACCTCTCCAGTCAGGTTGTGCAGGACGTGCGTGAAACCATGGGTGATGCGGTTTATGAAACTGTGATCCCACGGAACGTTCGCGTTTCTGAGGCTCCATCTTATGGTAAGCCAGCTTTGCTTTATGATTTGAAGTGTTCCGGTTCGCAGGCTTATTTACGACTCGCTTCCGAAATTATTCAGCGTGAGCGTGACATGCGGATGGCGGCTGCCTGATCTGGCTGTCGCTTCTTAAAGACAAGAGTTTTGTTATTTGACCCGCAACCGTGCGGGAAGGGGCTGCCGACTCCGACGCTCCAAGAATGTGAATAGGTGGAATTGAAATGGCGAAAACTGAGGAAGCAGGGCGAACCAATAAGCGACTAGGGCGCGGCCTTGCAACGCTGTTGGGTGACGTAAACTCAGAGCCAGTTGTCTCCACACCAGAACGTAACCGTGATGTGCGCAAGGTGCCGATTGAGTACCTGCAGCCAAACCCACGTAACCCTCGGAAATCATTTGTAGAAGATGATCTCAATAACCTGACCGAATCCGTTCGTGAGAAGGGGATTGTGCAGCCAATTCTGGTGCGTCCTCGTCCGAACAAGCCAGGTCATTTTGAGATTATTGCTGGTGAACGTCGTTGGCGCGCAGCACAGAAAGCTGGTCTCCATGAGGCGCCTGTTGTTATCCGTGAGGTGACTGATCAGGAAGCGCTTGAGCTCGCGATCATCGAAAACGTTCAGCGTGCAGACCTGAACCCGATCGAAGAAGCGCTGGGTTATGATCAGCTGATTGAAGAGTTCTCTTATAGTCAGGTTGAGCTTTCCAAGGTTATCGGCAAGAGCCGTAGCCATGTGGCGAATACTCTACGCCTGCTGAAGTTGCCAAACTCCGTGAAGGATTATCTGGCGGAAGGCCTTCTCACCGCTGGTCATGCGCGTGCGTTGATCACAGCAGAAGATCCAGCTGCTTTGGCTGAGCTTATCGTGGAGAAGGGGCTCACTGTTCGTGATGCAGAGCGTCTGGCTCAGAACCCGGATCTGTTCCAGAAGAAGGAAGCTGCTCCGAAGCCTGAAAAGGATGCGGATACACGGGCTCTGGAGAAGCGTCTGACGGACGGTTTGGGTCTTAAGGTGGCTATCGCTCACAAGACCGAAAAGGGCACTGGTGAGCTTAAGATCAAGTACAAGAACGTTGAGCAGCTTGATGAAGTCTGTCGCTTGCTGGGCATTCAGAACTAACTGATCTAACATTTATAGCGTATTCTCGTCCGAAAACCGGAACCACTTTTCGGGAATACGCTGTAGAATTAACAAAAGGCCGCGTCTCTTAACTGAGGCGCGGCCTTTTTGGATTCGGATATGAAACTGAATTAGATTCGGAAGAGAAACAAACTACAAACAGCAGGAACCTGACTTAGGCTGACAGCAGTTTCTGGATCCGTGCGCTGACTTGTGCTCTCTTCTTTTCTGCCATGGTACGGCGGCCGAACATCAGAGCGAGGCAGATGAAGTACCAGCGGAACACCCAATAGGCGAGAATGAGGAGACTTGGGAGGCCGATAACAAGGTTCACGGCAGAACCTGCGGTCGGGAAGTTCTCCATCATATAGCCGAGCACAAGCCCGAGGCTGATCAGAGGCGGGAAGATCCAGACCCACAGAGAGGCTGCTCCAAAGAGGGAAAGCTGAGGGCGGAGAAGGGCGAAGTTGATGGCCCAGAGTTCATGCTGGGTGAACTTCAGGGCGACCCATAGCACGTATGATTTGAGCATGACGTTTTAGCCTGCGATTTCGCTTGGTGCGAATATTGTTGTTCTTGAGAGGAAGGTGGCCTTCCACCTTCCCGGTGTTTAGCGGCGTCGGTTTGAGGCCTTTGCAACCTGAGCAATTGCCAGCAGCGTGTGTGAGACGATTGCAGTTGAGAGGTTGGCATTAAAGCGTGCTTCTTTGACCGCGTCATTGAGACGGATCAGCGCGCGTTCAAGGAAATCCTCATTCCAGATTTCGACCTGCCGGACAATCTTTGACCGGCGCTTCCAGAAGATTGGTGGGCGGATGCCACCGATAACATCTTCTACAGCAATGCGTTGATTGGCTTTTAAGCGGCACAGGTGCAGCATTTGGAAATGTCTGAGGGCTTGAGAGGCAATGACGCCGACGTCCATTCCTGAGGCTGACAGGCGCTCCAGGCCATGGTCCAGTGTGACGGTGTCACCCAAAGCTGCCGCGTCGATCAGCTCATCCATGGCGAATGCGGAGGCATCACCGATGATCTCTTCGACATGGTGCACCTCAATGCGATTGTCATTCATCGCGTAGAGGCAGAGCTTTTTGAGCTCACCGCGGCTGGCAATGCGGTCTGCACCCAACAAAGTGTGAAGCGCCATACGCGCTTCCTTGCTGATTTGCAGGCCCGCAGAGAGGGTTTCTTCATCAATCAGACGATCTACATCGCGCGCAGTGTCAGCGAAGCAGGGGATCGCTACAGCGGTTTTGCTGGCTTCGATCTTTTTGCGCAGGCCTGAGGTCTTCTTCAGGTCTCCGGCTTCGATGACGATGAAGGCCGTAAAGTCGTTGTTTTTCAGAAGAGGTTCGACTGCAGGAAGCACGCTCTTGGTGCCGTTTTCACGCACCCAGATTGTCCGCCGGCCACCAAAGAGAGGAATGGTGAGGGCTTCGTCTACAAGGCGACTGGGATCTGCAGCGATGTCAGCAGCGTCGAGTTTAACTTGCGAGAATGGATCATCATTCTCAGCTGCTGCTTTTGAGATGAGGGCTTGAGCCCGCTCGTTCACCAACCCGGTGTCTGGTCCATAAACAAGGATGAGGTTTACAGAGTCTGGCGGGTTGGCGATGTACCGGTCAATTTCAGCAGCTTTGAGGGCTACCATAGTGGTCCTATTCTACAGGCTCTACTGGATGCGTTGCGAAGAAGCTTGCGATGCGGGTGTTGATGTCTGCAGCGACAACCTTTGCAGCGCGGTCTTCAGCGTCTCTTTCCGCTCTCAGGTTTGCAAAGCGCTGACTGGAGAAGTCAAAGGATGCAGAGGCAAAAGAGCGTCCAGTGTAGAGCGTGCGATCGCTCTGTATGTCAGAGAGAACGAAGCTGGTGTTGATGGTGATGTTGTATGCGGTTGGCACGTCAGCCAGCTGCTCAACACCCACCTCAGCGCGGCGTCTGTCTGTCAGGATTTCCAGGCGGTACTTGGGAGGCAATGCGTCACCACCACGGGTGAATGCGAAAATCAGCTGATTACGCAGAACCTGGTTGATGCGCTTGATGGATCCTGAATCTCCATAGGAAGGAAAGTTCAGAGAAACTGCCGCCATCTGCGCCTGGACGGTCTGTGTCTGTTCCGTGCCATCGCCTGTCAGCGTTGGGCTTACCCCGTAAAGCGGGCGGAACTGGCAGCCAGAAAGGAGAAGGGCGCCTGCAACAATTGTTGCCCCGCCGAGTAGAACCCGGCGGGAAGGGCGACCTGATTTAGCAGGGCGATCAAACAACGACATTTACAATCCTCTGAGGTACCACGATGATTTTACGTGGGGCCTTGCCATCCAGAGCCTTCTGAACAGCCTCATGAGCCAGAGTAGCTTCTTCTACCTGCTCTTTGGAAGAGTCTCTTGCTACAGAAAGCTCACCTTTTTTCTTGCCGTTGATTTGAATCGGAAGCGTAATGGTGTTTTCTACCAGCAGATCTTCTTCCAGAACTGGCCAGTTTGATGTGGATACCAGTCCTTCGTTGCCGAGCATGGACCAGCATTCCTCAGAAAGGTGAGGTGTAATTGGTTCCATGAGCTGCAGAATGAAGCCAGCTGCTTCGCGCAGAGCAAAAGCCATGTCCGGCTTGGACAGGTCTGCCTGAAGCGCCTTGCTGATGGCGTTGGTGAACTCATAAAGACGAGCAACAGCGCGGTTGAAGCCGAGGCCGTCAAAGTCCTTGGTGATCGCAGCCAGAGTTTTGTGAGAGACGCGGCGCAGAGCAACTGCTTCGTCGCTGAACTCAGCAGGACGGGCAGTGTTTGCGTCAGTCTTCTCAGCGACTTCACCGATGATACGCCATACGCGCTGTACGTGACGCCATGCACCGATTACGCCATCTTCAGTCCAGATGATGTCACGCTCTGGCGGGCTGTCGGAGAGCACGAAGAGACGTGCGGTGTCAGCGCCGTAGGTGTCGATGATGTCGGTTGGGTCAACAACGTTCTTCTTCGACTTGGACATCTTTTCGATGGAACCGATGGTGACTGGAGCGCCGGTTTCTGCGTGAACGGCTTTTCTGTCGCCTTCGGTGCTGATGATGTTGATCTCAGCTGGAGTGACCCATTTGCCATCTGCGTCTTTGTAGGTCTCGTGGTTCACCATGCCCTGTGTGAAGAGGCCTTTGAATGGCTCTTTCACGTCCAGATGCTTGGTGATCTGCATGGCACGAGCAAAGAAGCGGGAGTAGAGCAGGTGCAGGATCGCGTGCTCAATACCACCGATGTACTGATCTACTGGCAGCCATTCGGAAGCTACCTTTGGATCGGTCGGGTTGCTGTTTTTCGGATCGGTAAAGCGTGCAAAGTACCAGGAGGAATCCACGAAGGTGTCCATGGTATCGGTTTCACGCTGAGCGTCCTTGCCACAACATGGGCATTTCACATCACGCCATGTTGGGTGACGATCCAGCGGGTTGCCCGGACGGTCGAAGGTGACATCTTCCGGCAGAACGATTGGCAGGCTTTCTTTTGGCGCAGGCTGAACACCACAGTCATCACAGTGGATGACAGGGATCGGACAACCCCAGTAACGCTGACGGGAAATACCCCAGTCGCGCAGACGGTAGTTGGTCTCGCGGTGAGCTTGTTGCTTGCCTTTAACTTCCTGCGCTTCCAGCTTGTCAGAAACAGCATTCTTCGCATCTTCGATGGACATGCCGTTCATGAAGTCGGAGTTAAAGATGGAACCTTCACCGGTGTAAGCTTCGGTACCAACTTCAAATGTTGCTGCATCTTCGCCTGTTGGCAGCACAACTGCTTTCACTGGCAGCTTGTACTTATGAGCAAAGTCCAGATCGCGCTGATCGTGTGCAGGACATGCGAAGATCGCGCCTGTGCCGTAGTCCATCAGGATGAAGTTTGCCACGTAAACTGGCAGTTCCCAAGATGAGTCCAGCGGGTGCTTGACGCGCAGGCCAGTGTCGAAGCCAAGCTTTTCTGCGGTTTCAATTGCTTCAGCTGTGGTGCCGATACGGCGACATTCAGCAATGAACTCCTGCAGTTCTGCGTTGTCTTCAGCCAGTTTCTGCGTGATCGGATGATCTGGAGACAGGCCCATGAAGGACGCGCCATACAGCGTATCCGGACGGGTGGTGAAGATCTCCAGAGTTTCGTCGCCGGTTGGAGCGGTTTCGGTAAACTCGAAGTTGACCTTCAGGCCGACTGATTTGCCGATCCAGTTCTTCTGCATAAGACGAACTTTTTCAGGCCATTCGGTCAGTGTGTCGATTGCTTCCAACAGCTCTTCAGAATGATCAGAGATCTTGAAGAACCACTGGGTCAGGTCTTTCTGCTCAACAACTGCGCCAGAGCGCCAGCCTTTGCCGTCGATCACCTGTTCGTTTGCCAGAACGGTCATGTCGACCGGATCCCAGTTTACCTTCGCGTTTTTGCGGTAAACCAAGCCAGCTTCCAGGAAGTCCAGGAACAGTGCCTGCTGCTGTGCGTAGTAACTTTCATCGCAGGTTGCGAATTCGCGGCTCCAGTCAAAAGACAGACCAATTGTCTTCAGCTGACCGCGCATTGCTGCGATGTTGTCGTAAGTCCAGCCCTTTGGGTGCACCTTCTTTTCAGCCGCTGCGTTTTCCGCAGGCATGCCGAATGCATCCCAGCCCATTGGGTGCAGAACGTTGAAGCCGCGTGCGCGTTTGAAACGTGCAACCACGTCACCCATGGAATAGTTGCGGACGTGCCCCATGTGTAGACGACCGGATGGGTAAGGGAACATCTCTAGTACGTAGTACTTCTCGCGCGGATCATCGTTGTCCGTCTCGAAGATCTTCTTTTCGTCCCATACTTTTTGCCAGCGCGCTTCCGTAGCGCGTGCATTATACCTATCCGTAGCCATTTATTCCGCCGTGTGTTTGATTTTTGCCTTGAACAAGCAAATTAGGTTTGCTCGGACTGTCACCAGAAATTGCCAGTTTGGTCAAGCGGTAGACAGAGGAAAAACCGAGAAGATTTGTCAGAAATTTCTCAATGAAGTGCAACTACTCTTGCTTTTGGACCTTAGGGAGCGCATTTCATGTCTCGAATATGGATTTTTCGCTGGAGTTAGGAATGAGCGACGCTGCTACACTTCGCCTTAAAGAGGTCAAGGAAAACATCGGGAAAGCAGAGAAGGATGCTGAGCGTCCGAATGGTTCTGTGACTTTGATTGCAGTTTCAAAAACCTTTGAAGCTTCAGCGATTAAGCCGGTTCTGGAAGCTGGACAGCGCGTGTTTGGTGAAAACCGTGTGCAGGAAGCTATGGGCAAATGGCCAGGACTTCGTGAAGAGTTTGAAGGTGTTGAGCTGCATCTGATTGGCCCGCTGCAATCCAACAAGGCCAAAGAAGCTATTCAGACCTTTGACGTGATCCATACTGTGGATCGCGATAAAATCGCTAAAGCGCTGAAAGCTGAGATGGATAAGCAAGGCAAGACGCCAAAGCTGTTCATTCAGGTTAATACCGGGGAAGAAGACCAGAAGGCTGGCATTCCTCCAAAGGAAGCGGATGCGTTTATCGCGAAATGCCGTGATGAGTATGGGCTGGAGATTGAAGGCCTGATGTGCATTCCACCTGTTGATGAAGCGCCAGGCATGCATTTCGCGTTGCTTGAGAAAATCGCAAAGCGAAACGGCCTTGAGAAGCTCTCTATGGGCATGTCCTCGGATTATCCAATCGCCGTACAGCATGGCGCAACGCATGTGCGTGTTGGCTCCGCCGTGTTTGGTGCGCGCGACTATTCGCAGTAAGTTTTTCTGAGAGTTTTGAGTTTTGGAACGGGCGAGGGATTTCTCGCCCGTTTTGCTTTTTGGCTTAGAGCAGTTGGTCGCTCAGCCACTGGACTGTGGTTGAGACCACGAGGTCGTTGTTTTGCGGGCTGATGATATCGCCTGCGATGACGTGGTTGTTGTCATCCCCTGAGCTTTCGATGAGGAGGCGCTGTTTTGGGGCGCCCCATTTGTCATAGGCGACATTGGTCAGCGCTGCGTCGATGGTCTCATCTTTCTCACTGTAGATGAACAGAGCAGGGACGCTGGCCTTTGCTGGGTCTTGCTCTTGCAGAACAGAGATTGCGGTTGCCATTGGCAGCAGGGCTACGCTTGGATAGCTGATGGTCCAGCCCATCTGCTCTTCCTTGGAAGGCGCTTTGGAGGATGAACGGGTTTTACCAATGATCAAAGGCACATAGTGCCGCGCATAGGGCATATCGAGCAGGAAGCCGCCGGCTGCTTTGACGCCGAAGTTTGGCGAGACGAACACCATCGCGGCGATGTCCTCTTTCAGCGGATGGTCCTGCATAGCCAGCCATGCTGCCAGTGAGCCACCTGTTGAGGTGGACATGATGATTGTCTTTTCGCCAATGCGGCGTCCAATCTCAATAGCCTCTGCCAGATCATTGATCCAGTCGTTCAATGTGGCTTCTGCCATTGCATCGCCGGAGCGTCCATGTCCGGTCAGGCGGGTGTAGAAGAGATTGGCACCCATCTCATTGGCAACACGATCTGGAACCGGGCGGATCTCGTGTTTGCTGGCGGAAAAGCCATGGATGTAAATGATTGAAAGCGGCGTTTTGCTGTTCTTCTCGCCATTGAACCAGATGATTTCTTTGGCGGTGTCAGCGCGGATATCCTGAAATTTGGCTTCGTTGTCTGACAGATACAGTTCGAGATCGTCACCCATAATTTCGGGCTTGAAGGTGATCTCTGTATCGCGTGGTTCTCTTGGGCCTACCATGAAGGCAATTGTGCCACCTACAAGCAAAATCAGCACTACAAAAATAAAATAACGAAATAGCATATGGGGTGCCTTTGTTCCTTAACGGCACCAGCATATTCCAGCTTGGGTTGAAATATCAAATCAGAGCACTTTGAAGGTGTTACTGCGAGTAGATGGTTGGCACGCCCAGAGAGCCCAGCCATTCGATGATACCGTTGGAAACCAGCAGGTTGTTTTCGGGATTGGTGATGTCACCTGCGATGACATGATGGTTGCCCGAAGATTCTGTGATGAGAAGGCGATGCTTTGGGGCGCCCCAGTTATCAAAGAATCTGGCTGTGGCTTTCTCATATGAGGTTTCATCGCGAATATCGTAGATGAACATAGTGGGAATGGTTGCGTTTGCAGCATCCAGGCTGCCAACCAGTTTGACTGTTTCAGCCAGCGGAAGCAGGGCGGTTGATGGGTAGGCGTTGGTCCATGCGTAGATTTCTTCAAAGTTGGCATTGGGATCAGCAACTCGGTACTTGCCCACAATGATGGGCGTATAGAACTCTGCGAGTGGATATGTGAGCAGGGAGGTTCCAGCCGCTGCCAGCTCAAAGACCGGAGAGACCAGCACGATGGCTTCAATGTCTTCCTTAAGAGCGTGGTCTGTCAGATCTGTCCAGGCGGATAATGTGCCGCCAAAGGAGGTGCTGATGATGATGACTTTGTTGCCAATGGCCTTTGCGATTGCCAGAGCTTCTGCCAGCGCATTGAAGTAGTCATCAACTCCGGGCTCTCCCATTGCTGCCGGGGTGCGAGCGTGGCCGGGCAGGCGTGTGTAGTAAAGGTTGGCCTGAATGGAGCTGGCGACCAGATCCGGGACAGGTCTGATTTCGTCTTTGCTGGCTGAGAAGCCGTGAATGTAGACGACGGCATAGTCCGTTTTTGCTTTGGTATCCGGGTTCTGCCAGATGATTTGCTTCTCCAGACCCGGCTTAATATCTTTAAACCGGCTTTCCACCCGCGCGATGTAGGCTTCCGGGTCTTCACCAATGTCGCTTGGATTGAAGGTTATGGAGGGAGAAATGTAGGTGTTGGCCCAGTAGACCAGAAACCCGGCGATCAGGATGATAAGAGACAACAAAAACAGATACTTATTTCGGAACAGCATCGTTACATCGCCTCTTTTTTCGCTGATTGAGTGCCAGCCTGACCGGAAACGGAGTGTGTCTGTCAGTTTTCCTTTTTATCCAAGCTTATACAATCTCTAGGAAATGGCAGTTTTGCTTGACTCGGCACCTGCTTTCTCGTAGATACCCGAGTTAACTCCTTCGATTTGAATTCTGGAGCCACTGACTGGGACCCGAAAAGGTATAAAGAGATCCCAGAGGTCAACACCCGACAGCGCGATGCGCCCTCGGGTGATTTTTTGCTATGTGCACTTGGTTTGGCATGGCAAATTGACTGCGGTGACACCAAATTCATTGAGGAACGAGTGTACAGCACCGAGGAGTTTTCTTTAGGTGCTTGTGCCGAAACGAGATTTTAAAGGAACGACATGTTCGATAATCTGTCAGATCGCCTAGGCGGTATTCTAGATAAGCTCACAAAACGTGGTGCGCTTTCTGAATCCGATGTTAGTGAAGCGCTGCGCGAAGTCCGCCGCGCGCTCATCGAGGCTGATGTGGCGTTGCCGATCGTGCGTTCTTTCACCGATAAGGTGAAGCATCGCGCTGTTGGTGCAGAGGTTGTTAAGTCCATTAAGCCGGGTCAGATGGTCGTCAAGATCGTTCATGACCAGCTGGTGGAGATGCTGGGTGAGGAATCTCATCCAATTGACCTGAATGCCCCGGCTCCGGTCTGTATCATGATGGTTGGTCTGCAGGGTGCAGGTAAAACCACTGCAACCGGCAAGATTGCACGTCGTCTGACACAGCGTGACAAACGCAAAGTTTTGATGGCTTCTCTTGATACGCGCCGTCCGGCAGCGCAGGAGCAGCTGAAAGTTCTGGGTGAACAGAACGAAATCGACACACTTCCTATCATTGAAGGGCAGCAGCCAGTTGATATCGCCAAGCGCGCGCTGAACGCAGCGAAGCTGGGCGGCTATGACGTTGTCATGCTCGATACCGCAGGTCGCGGCCACATTGATGAGCCTCTCATGGTGGAGATGGAGCAGATTAAAGCTGTTTCCAACCCGCATGAAGTTCTGCTTGTTGCCGATGCTCTGACTGGTCAGGACGCTGTTAATCTGGCGAAGAGCTTTGATGAACGTTGCTCCATCACAGGTATCATGCTGACCCGTATGGATGGTGATGGTCGCGGTGGTGCGGCTCTTTCCATGCGTGCTGTGACCGGCAAGCCGATCAAGCTGATTGGTACCGGTGAAAAATCTGACGCGCTTGAAGACTTCCATCCAAAGCGTATTGCTGATCGCATCCTCGGCATGGGTGACATTGTCTCCCTCGTTGAAAAGGCTGCTGAAGCGATTGATGCGGAAAAAGCCGCAGAGATGGCTCGGAAGATGCAGAAGGGTCACTTTGACCTGAACGATCTTTCTGAACAGCTGAAGCAGATGGAAAAGATGGGCGGAATGTCCGGCATGATGGGCATGCTTCCCGGTGTTGGCAAAATGAAGAAGCAGCTTGCTGCGGCCAACCTTGATGAGAACATGTTCAAGCGCCAGATGGCGATCATCTCTTCCATGACTGCGCAGGAACGCGCGAAGCCGGATCTGCTGAAAGCAAGCCGCAAGAAGCGTATTGCTGCAGGTTCTGGTGTACAGGTTGCTGAAGTTAATAAGCTTTTGAAAATGCACCGCCAGATGGCCGACATGATGAAGGCCATGGGTAAGGGCAAAGGCAAGGGTATGCTTGGCAAGATGATGGGCGCCATGGGTGGCGGCATGCCAGGCATGGGCGGCGGAATGCCGAACATTGACCCTAAAGCGCTGGAGCAGATGGCTAAGTCTGGTCAGCTGCCAGGTGGCATGGAATTGCCTAAAGGATTACCGGGTGGTGGGCTTCCCGGGGGATTGCCAGGTACTGGCGGCCCTAAATTGCCCGGTCTTGGTGGAGCGCCTGGTTTGCCAGGGCTTGGCAAGGGGAAAAAGTAATTGAGTGAGATCGATAAGACAGAAGAAGCCAAGGTGATCCTTGGTGGACTTCGTTCCAGCATCGACAACATTGACGCTGCTCTGGTGCACATGTTGGCTGAACGGTTTCGCTGCACACAGGCTGTTGGGGAGCTGAAAGCGACCCATGGTCTTCCACCGGCTGACCCGGCCCGTGAAAAACTTCAGATTGAGCGTCTGCGTCGCTTAGCGGCAGAAGCCAATCTTGATCCTGACTTTGCTGAAAAGTTCCTGAACTTCATCGTGAAGGAAGTCATTCGGCATCATGAAGCTATTGCTGCTGAACACAGCACAGACTGAATACCTAGGAGTAACTAAACAATGGCTACAAAAATTCGCCTGGCACGCGGTGGTGCTAAAAAGCGTCCTTTCTA
The DNA here is from genome assembly GCF_057774105.1 of Pseudovibrio sp. SCP20. NCBI lineage: Bacteria > Pseudomonadati > Pseudomonadota > Alphaproteobacteria > Hyphomicrobiales > Stappiaceae > Pseudovibrio > Pseudovibrio sp. SCP20. The sequence goes on from NZ_JBYMDH010000002.1 coordinate 611,407, forward strand.
CCGCATCGTTATCGCAGACGTTCGTTCCCCACGTGACGGCCGTTTCATTGAAGTTGTAGGTCGCTACAACCCAATGCTGCCAAAAGACGCTGAAAACCGCGTTGAGCTGAACGAAGAGCGCATCAAGCACTGGCTCGGTCACGGCGCGAAGCCAACCGACCGCGTACACCGCTTCCTGGACGCTGCTGGCCTGCTGAAGCGTGAGCCACGCAACAACCCTAACAAAGCAAAACTCGGCAAGAAAGCTCAGGAGCGTCTTGACGAGAAACTTGCTGCAGAAGCTGAAGCAAAAGCAGCAGCTGAAGAAGCAGCGGCAGAAGCAGCAGAAGCTTCCGAATAAGATAAGCATACCCGATCTGATAAGGAGACGCCGGCTATGGCAAACAAGCCTGAAGACCGCATTCTAATGGCTCAGATCGGGGCTGCTCACGGCATACGTGGAGAAGTGCGGGTCAAACCATTTGGTGATGACCCGCTTTCTTTTGGCGATTACGGCAAGCTGGAAAGCGAAGACGGCAGTCGCAAATTTAAAGTGAAGCGGGCACGCGTGCAGAAAAACGTGGTGGTGACCAAGTTTGAAGGCGTGAATGACCGCAACGAAGCTGAAGCTCTGAATGGGTTGAAGCTTTACATTCCTCGCGAGCGTCTTCCTGAAACGGAAGATGAGGATGAATTCTACCACTCTGACCTTATCGGCCTGAAGGCACTTGATGAGAACAAAGAGCAGATTGGTACAGTTCTGGCTCTTCTGGACTTTGGTGCTGGCGATCTCATCGAAATCGCACCTAAGAGTGGCAAATCTCTTCTGTTCCCGTTCACCAAAGCAGTTGTTCCTGTCATCAACCTTGAAGAAGGCTTCGTGGAAGTTCATGCTCCAGAAGGCTTTTACGAGGAAGGTGAGAAAGAGCCGGAAGACGGTTCAGAACAAGATCTGCAAGCAAAGAGCTAAGTCTCTTTTTTACCCAGTTGACCTAATGCCTGCGCCTTAGCATCATTGACCGTATACTCATGTAGTTTAGGTCAGGTAATGCTTAATCTATTGATCACGCTTGGGTTCTTCGTCGCGGCCTTTTTCTTACTTATGAGTGGCGTGTTTTTTATTCGCCTTTTTGCAGCTAAGAGCAGGGAAGAGTTGATGTTTTCTCTCCGCTCGGCCTTTCGTTTTTGGGTCTATGCATTAGCGATTATTGCAGCTGGGGTAGGTGTAGTATTTCTGATTGGGGAGTACGCAGCTTAGGTTGTGAGTGCTGAGGTGGGTATTGATTGCTATCTTTGAGTTTCTCAAATCCGTTGCAATTTGGGCGGCGTTTATACTATTTGGGTTTGCAATCTATCGCCTCATCAAAGCACCATCTGATGATATATTTCGATTACGTCTTAAGTGGTTACGTAAATTGACCGTTATTTCATTTGTGGTCGGAGTTGGATTGGTTGTTTTTGAAGTCATTTTTATTGACGAGCTTTTTTTCAGAGCAGACTTGCGTTAATGCAAACGTGTCGAGACAACCAATAAAACAGGACCACCATGAGCTTTCGTGCATCCATTTTGACGTTGTACCCTGAGATGTTTCCGGGAAATCTGGGTATGAGCATGTCCGGGCGTGCGATGGAGCGTGGGGATTGGTCTCTGGATGCGAAGAACATTCGTGACTATGCCACCGATAAACATCGCTCCGTTGATGATACACCGGCAGGCGGCGGAGCCGGCATGGTTCTGCGTCCAGATATTCTTGGCAAAGCGATAGATGATGTGACGGAAGAGGGTGATACCCGTCCACGTCTGCTCATGAGCCCACGTGGCAAGCCGTTTACTCAGGCAAAAGCGCGAGAGTTGGCTGATGGACCGGGTGTCATTATCGTCTGCGGTCGCTTTGAGGGTGTGGACGAGCGTGTGATTGAAGGCCGTCAGCTCGAAGAAGTTTCCATTGGCGACTACATCCTTTCTGGCGGTGAAGTTGCTGCACATGTGGTTCTGGACAGTATTGTGCGCCTGATCCCAGGTGTGATGGGCAATAAAGAGAGCGGTGAAACCGAAAGCTTTGAGAATGGCTTATTGGAACATCCGCATTACACGCGCCCGGTAGATTTTGAGGGCCGAGAGATTCCTGCTGTTCTTAAAAGCGGCAATCATAAACTGATTGATCAGTGGCGTTTGGAGATCTCTGAAAAGATTACTGAAGAACGTCGCCCAGACCTCTGGCAGGAATACTTAAAAAATAGCCGTGGATAGGCTGTTTTCTACACTTTTTTCATGACAAACATAGAAAAATCGGCTAAACCCGCGCCGACTGGAGTGGATTCTGTCTGACGTTTACCGTTAGGGTCTTAGTTCCACTTCACTTCCCGGCATAATGCCAAGGTTTGGTGAATACGTACCGGTGGCTGGACCATTAGGGACGCTCTGACCAATTGTATAATGGAAGAAACTGCCATGAATATCATTGAGCAGCTCAACGCCGAAGAAATGGCGCGCATCGAAGAGAAGCGTACGCTTCCTGAGTTCTCTCCAGGTGACACCGTACGTGTTCTCGTACGCGTTACTGAAGGTACTCGTACTCGTGTGCAGGCTTATGAAGGCGTTTGCATCGCACGCTCCGGCGGCGGCATCAACGAAAGCTTCACCGTTCGTAAGATCTCTTACGGCGAAGGTGTAGAGCGTGTATTCCCAATCTACAGCCCAATGGTTGAAGGTGTGGAAGTTGTACGTCGCGGTAAAGTCCGTCGTGCGAAGCTTTACTATCTGCGTGAGCGTCGCGGTAAATCCGCACGTATCGTTGAAGCAACCAACGTACGCGCAAAGCGCCTTAACGAAGAAGCTCGTGCTGCTGCTGCTGAAGCAAAAGCTGCAAAAGCTGCTGAAAAGGCTGCTGAAGCTAAAGGTGCTGAAGAGTAAGATTTACTCTCGGACCTTACTGGTTTCAAAAACCCCGCTGAGAAATCGGCGGGGTTTTTTGCGTTTTGGGCTGGATCTTTTTGCTCTGTTGCTCTTGGGTTTTGTTGTTTGATTGGTCTTGGGTTCAGTCGCTTGCGGTGTCATCCCGGGCGAAGCGCTGCGTAGACCCGGGATCCATAACCCCAATACCAGTGATTGGCTGAGGCCTCAGTTAATTAGCAAGGCTAGGGGGTATGGATCCCGGCTCGATGGCCGGGATGACACAGAGGGCAATGGTGGCGGGTCGCAAAAAACTTATCCCCGTCGCTCGAAACCATGCCCATACTTAAGCCATGCCTGCACATTCGGGCAGCTGCCGGAGCGTCCGTTGGTACGGTGTGGGCAGGGCGGGGCTATCTGAAGACTTAACGCATCTTCAGGCGGGTCCGTGGAGGTTCCCCTTTCGCCAACAGTGTTGAGGGATAGCGGATGTCCGGCCAAACCAACGGGCGCCAACACTGAGCGTTGAGGCTTTCCAACAGCTGCAACGCTTCCAAGTGTCTTTTGGAGCTTGGCTTTAGCCTCCTGCAAAAACGTCCGGGCAAGGCGAGTAGCTAATGCCGAAGAATTAGTTTCAATAAGTAGCGCAGGTATTGCCTGCCGCCTTGCTCATCCCGATTAACTCGGGAACTCCAGCTCCACCACTGCATGGGATGCCATGTGGTGCTATTGGTGTTTCTAATAGTCTTCCACCAACTGCCTGCAGAGAACTTCACGTAGTTTTTGGGGAGGCAGGCGAGGTGCCTGTCAGAATACAATTAATCTACATGAGTTAAGCTGGTTTTGGTTGATGGCTGAGCAGGGGATTTGAAACAGAATGGTGATTGCACTCATCATCCTTTTCGTCGTGTTACTCGGTATCTATGCCGTTTTCGTTGAACCTTGGCTCCCTCCCAAAATCTCGCGGCATAAAGTTGTTGTCTCTCCTGATGCTCTTGGCCAGAAACCTCTGCGGGTTGTTGTGCTGACTGACCTACATGCCTGCTGGCCATGGATGCGGCCAGAGCGAATTAAGCGCATCGTTGAGCGTGCGAACAGTCTGGAGCCTGATCTCATTACGCTTTTGGGTGATTTTCACACCGCTATGCACCCTCCTTTTGCAAAACCGTTGGCTGCAGCTACTGACTGGGCACAGCCTATGGAGCATTTAAAGGCCCCTCTGGGCGTGTTTGGTGTGCTGGGCAATCATGATTGGCTGGAAGGTGGTGAAGAAGCCAGAGAGGCGCTGGAAGCCTCCGGTGTGACTGTTCTTGAGAATAAGGCACAGCGCGTGTCGACACGTGGGAACTCCCATGTCTGGATTATCGGACTGGATGATCAGTATGGAGAAGCCTGCCAGCTGCATGGCAAAGGCCGACGTGATGATCTTGAGGTGGCCTTAAGTCAGGTTGAAGATGACATGGCCCCGAGGTTTTTGCTGGCTCATGAGCCGGATATCTTCCTTGAAGCTAAGAAATCCGTAGATTTGACATTGAGCGGCCATACGCATGGGGGGCAGGTTCGCTTGCCGTTTATTGGTGCTTTGACAATACCATCGCGTCTGGACCGGAAGTACGCGAAGGGCGCTTTTGAGGAAAATGGAAGCACTCTCATTGTGAGTAGCGGTTTGGGATGTTCCGGACTTCCCATTCGATTTATGTGCCCACCTGAACTTTTGCTCATAGAAATATATGCTTAAATCGCAATGTATTGCGGCGATGTAGCGGACCCTTTGAAGGCCTTCAATTTGCTATGATTACCTCCTGGTCTTGAGAGAATCTCAAGGCAAAGAAGCTTGATATTTTGGCGATCTGAGAGGATTAATAGAGCCAGTATAGCGGGGGCTTCTGTTGTGACGCCTTTGCATTTTCAAGATTTATGCGGCCGCAGAGAGCTGCAGGTAAAAAGTGAATGATCCTGTTTTCTCGGATCTTGAGCGCTTGGTAGGTGCGATCAGAACTGCGAGAAAAACAAGGATTAGTCGTTTCCAGGAGACAAGCGCAATGTCGCAGGCCAAAACTCTTTATGATAAGATCTGGGACCACCACGTGGTCAGCACGCAAGAAGACGGAACTTGCCTGCTTTACATTGACCGCCACCTGGTACACGAAGTTACAAGCCCGCAGGCGTTTGAAGGCTTGCGCATGGCTGGCCGTCAGGTTCGTCACCCTAAGCGTACGCTGGCTGTTGTTGACCACAATGTTCCAACCACTGACCGTTCCAAGGGCATTGATGATCCTGAGAGCGCGCTGCAGGTTCAGACGCTGGCAGACAATGCTGCTGAGTTTGGCGTTGAGTACTACTCCGAGCTCGACCAACGTCAGGGCGTTGTGCACATCGTTGGCCCGGAGCAGGGCTTTACACTGCCAGGCATGACCATCGTTTGTGGTGACAGTCATACGTCTACACACGGTGCATTCGGTTCTCTGGCACACGGTATCGGTACTTCTGAGGTGGAGCACGTTCTGGCAACTCAGACGCTGATCCAGAAGAAGGCGAAAAACCTGCGTGTGACCGTAAATGGTCAGCTGCCTGAAGGTGTTACCGCGAAGGATATCGTTCTGGCGATCATCGGTGAACTGGGCACAGCTGGTGGTACTGGCTACGTCATCGAATATGCTGGTGAAGCAATCCGTGGCCTTTCCATGGAAGGTCGTATGACCGTTTGTAACATGTCTATCGAAGCTGGCGCACGCGCTGGTCTGATTGCTCCGGACGAGAAGACCTACGAGTACCTGAAGGGGCGTCCGAAGTCTCCAAAAGGCGCTGCATGGGAGCAGGCTGTTTCTTACTGGGAAACTCTGTTCACTGATGAGAATGCTGAGTTCGATAAGGAAATCGTTCTGGATGCAGCGAACCTGCCTCCAATCGTGACTTGGGGTTCTTCTCCTGAAGACGTTGCTTCAGTGACTGGTGTTGTTCCTAACCCAGCTGACATTGAAGACGAAACCCGTCGTGCTTCCAAAGAGCGTGCTCTTGAGTACATGGGCGTTGAAGCGGGTCAGAAGATCACCGATATCAAGATTGATCGTGTGTTTGTTGGCTCCTGTACCAATGGCCGCATCGAAGACCTGCGCGAAGCAGCAGCGGTTGTTAAGGGCAAGAAGGTTGCTGACACCGTGAGCGCAATGATTGTTCCGGGTTCCGGTCTGGTGAAAGCGCAGGCGGAAGCGGAAGGTCTGGATGAGATCTTCAAGGACGCAGGCTTTGAATGGCGTGAGCCGGGCTGCTCCATGTGTCTGGCGATGAATGCTGACAAGCTGAAGCCGGGTGAGCGTTGTGCTTCTACATCCAACCGTAACTTCGAAGGCCGTCAGGGCTTCAAGGGCCGTACGCACCTCGTTTCTCCAGGCATGGCTGCCGCAGCGGCGATCGCAGGTCACTTTGTTGATGTGCGTGACTGGAAGTAATCACTGCTAAGAATTCAAAGAGAAGCGGGAGTAGGCGACTATTCCCGCTTTTTTTATTTGCAGGATCGGTTGCAGCCTGATGGAGTTTGCCGAGCTAAGACGCTGATTTGGTTATGATCTGTCTGAGCGGCTAGGTGCCGTGTTTTGATTTCCTTAGGGTAAGAGGCAGTGTCAGACTTCACATAGCTGTCATTTGGGGCCTACAATATCACAGCATCTCAAGATGATTTCCGTTTGGTACTCTAAGCCAGACGAAACTCCGGAGAATGTTGTGAACGCAGTCGTTTCAGAAGGCGCTTTCCCGGCGCTTGTATTGAATGCAGATTATCGACCTCTCTCTTACTATCCCCTGTCACTCTGGGGATGGCAGGAGGCGGTGAAGGCTGTGTTTTTGGATCGGGTGAATATCGTTTCAGAGTATGATCAGGTTGTCCGCAGCCCAAGCTTCGAGTTCCAGCTTCCAAGTGTTGTGGCACTCAAGTCATTTGTTGAAACTGAGAGAAACCCGGCCTTTACGCGGTTTAACGTGTTCCTGAGAGATAAGTTTCAGTGCCAGTATTGCGGTTCTGAGAGAGATCTGACGTTTGATCACCTTATTCCGCGTAGTAAAGGGGGGCTGACGACATGGGGTAACGTCATAACAGCTTGTTCGCCCTGTAACTTGCGAAAAGCAAATAAATCCTGGCAGGAAATGAACATGCGTCCCATGCAAATGCCGTTCATCCCACGCGTTCACGACTTGCATAACAACGGTCGCCTCTTCCCGCCAAACTACCTCCACGAAAGCTGGCTGGATTTCCTTTACTGGGACAGCGAACTGGAGCCGTGATTGCGGTTAATGTTTTGTTAGCCATCTGCCTCAAAACTTTCGATAAAGTTGAGTGATTAATACCCGCGATACCTCCCTTAGATTATGCTAGGCATAATTACATGGGCGTCGATGGTGGGCATCACGATGGGTTACTTCAAGCAATTCTCCGATCTATTCAAGAAGTTCAATCGTTCCGAAGATGGAGTGGTTGCAGTGCTTGTAGCATTTCTCATGGTGCTGCTTATCGTTTTTGCTGGAATGGCAATTGACTTTGGTTTGGGGTTCAACACCCGAAGGGCAGTTAACCAGGCTTTGGATGCAGCTGTTCTTGCAGTGGCAAACAAACTTTCAACTACAGAACTGAGTTCGAATACAGTTGATAGTCTGATTGATCAGTACTTTGAAGAGAACCTTAAAAACTCAGTTGGTGGCGATGTAGTACATACCAAGCCGGTTGTTACATATGATCCTAAAGGAGATACAGTAGCTGCAACGGCAACAGCAACAGTGAAAACAAGCTTCTTGCCCGTTCTAAAGCTATTGAACTCTGAATCTGGCGATTTTGGTGAGTTAACAGTCACCAGTAGTTCTACGGCTCGCTTCCCAAAAACAAAGGTTGAAGTAGCTGTCGTTGTTGATGTTACTGGGTCAATGTCAGGTTCTATAGGAAGTCTTAAAACTGCTTCCAAGGATATGCTGAATACGTTATTGCCAGACGACAATACGCGATTACAAAGTCGGGTTCGAATATCGTATGTGCCTTACAATGTGGGCGTAAAGCTTGATAAAACTTTGGCAAGAAAAGCAACGTTCGAAAAAAGTCAGTACGGTTGTGTTCATGCTCGTGTGCGTGATCTAGCTTATAGCGGTGAAAACCACGATTACGAAGACGAAGATGATGATGAGCGTGTCGACTATATTGGGACCAATTATAGCTGGTGCCCTAATGCTCAAATGGTTCCTTTGACAAATGACCGAACGAAAATTGAGAGTTCGATCAATGCGCTTAGAGCGAGTAGTGCAACTGCCGGTCAAATAGGCATTGCGTGGGGATGGTATACTTTATCTCCCGAGTGGAGAGGTTTCTGGCCTACTGAAAGCAAGCCGGACTTTTATGACAATAACGGCGTCAGAAAGTATGCTGTTTTGATGACTGATGGTTCTTTTAATGCATACTATGCTGCTGATTACTCCAAGGCAGATGCAGAACATAAGAAGTTAATCAAAAACAAAAGTGATGTGCAGAACTCGCAAGATCCTATGGATAGCGGCAAGTTAGATGCCGATGATCATAAGAAAATAGCAAGTAAAGTTAAATGGGAGTATGATTACAGCTCAAGTTTGAGTGGTGTACCTTTTAAGACTGCTTCCAACTTATGTAAGAATATGAAAAAAGAAGATATCGTGATTTATACTGTATTCTTTGGGAGCGATTACAAAGGTAAGAAAATCATGGAGGAATGTGCATCTAATTCTGAGACATTTTACCATGCAACCAATCAATCTGCTCTAATTCAGGCGTTTTCCAGTATCGCGAACGATATTAAAAGTATTTATTTGTCTCAGTAAATTTAATGCTCATCAGCAACGAAAAACCCCGCCAAATCGGCGGGGTTTTGTGTCTTCAGTTCATCATTTGACTAATCTAACCTATACCGTTTCAGCCCGGTTTTGGCGGTTGTCGATTAGGTCGCCTACTACGGTTGGATCGGCGAGGGTTGAGGTGTCGCCGAGGTTTTCGAAGCTGTCCTCTGCGATTTTGCGGAGGATGCGGCGCATGATTTTGCCGCTGCGGGTCTTCGGCAGGCCAGGGGCGAACTGAATGAGGTCAGGGGATGCAATTGGTCCGATCTCGGCGCGCACATGCTTCACCAGTTTCTTCTTCAGTTCTTCAGAAGGTTCAAGGCCTTCCATGAGGGTTACATAAGCATAGATGCCCTGACCCTTCACGTCGTGTGGGTAACCCACTACAGCTGCTTCTGAGACGTCTGGGTGGGCGACGAGAGCGCTTTCAACTTCTGCTGTGCCCATGCGGTGGCCGGAAACGTTGATTACGTCATCCACGCGGCCTGTGATCCAGTAATAACCGTCTTCGTCACGGCGGCAGCCATCACCAGTGAAGTACAGGCCTTTATAGGTTGCGAAGTAGGTCTGCACGAAGCGCTCGTGGTCTCCGTAAACCGTGCGCATCTGGCCCGGCCAGCTGTCTGTGATGACGAGGTTGCCCTCAGTGGCGCCTTCCTGGAAGTTGCCTTCTGCATCAACGATTGCAGGCTGGATGCCAAAGAATGGGCGGGTTGCAGAGCCTGGTTTGAGATCTGTTGCGCCCGGCAGTGGCGTGATCAGGATGCCGCCGGTTTCTGTCTGCCACCATGTGTCCACGATTGGGCAGCGCTGTTCGCCAACCACGTTGTGGTACCACATCCATGCTTCCGGATTGATTGGTTCACCGACGGAGCCAAGAATGCGGAGTGATTTGCGGGATGTATTGGTGACGTGCTCATCGCCTGCACCCATCAGTGCGCGAATGGCAGTTGGGGCAGTGTAGAAGATGTTGACGTTATGCTTGTCACAAACTTCCCAGAAGCGTCCTGCGGTTGGGTAGGTTGGCACACCTTCAAACATCAGCGTTGTGGCGCCGTTTGCGAGTGGGCCGTAGAGGATGTAGCTGTGGCCTGTGACCCAGCCGACGTCCGCTGTACACCAGTAGACTTCGCCTGGATGATAGTCGAAGACGTACTGATGTGTCATGGATGCGTAGACAAGGTAACCGCCTGAGGTATGCATGACGCCTTTTGGCTGACCTGTGGAGCCAGAAGTATAGAGGATGAAGAGTGGGTCTTCAGCATTCATTTCTGCTGGTGGGCAGTCTGCGGAGACTTTCTCGATCTCATCGTGGTACCAAAGGTCACGGCCTTCAGTCATGTTGATGTTGCCACCGGTGCGTTTCACGACGAACACTTTGTCGACGTTGCCGCATTTCTCGATCGCGCGGTCGGTGTTTTCTTTAAGCGGCACGGTTCTGCCACCGCGAACGCCTTCATCTGCGGTGATCACGAAGCGAGAGGAACAGTCTTCAATACGGCCTGCGAGGCTGTCTGGTGAGAAGCCGCCAAACACAACGGAATGCACGGCGCCGATACGGGCACAGGCGAGCATTGCGTAGGCTGCTTCAGGGATCATTGGCATGTAGACGGTGACGCGATCACCTTTTTTGACGCCATTGGCCAGCAAGACGTTTGCGAAGCGGTTTACGGCTTCAGAAAGCTGCTTATAGGTGATGGTTTTGCTTTGATCCGGCTCATCACCCTCCCAGATGATTGCAGGCTGATCGCCGCGTTCTGCCAGATGACGGTCAATACAGTTTGCTGCTACGTTCAGCGTGCCGTCTTCAAACCATTTGATGGAAACATTGTGATAGTCGTAGGAGGTGTTTTTGACGGTTTTGTAGGGCTTGATCCAATCAATCCGCTTTCCGTGTTCTCCCCAGAATCCGTCGGGGTCTTCAACGGACTTGTTGTACATCTCCAAGTACTGCTCGTTGTTGAGCAGGGCGTTTTCGGCAATCTCAGCCGGTACTGGATACACATCACCAGTCATGGTCAATCTCCCCATTTCCTCCACGGGTAATCACATACCCAACTCCTGTGGCGTATTATGGGCAGCTGCCGTTGGGGCGTCTAGCGTTTATGCTTCGAACTTTCGTAGGTCCCGTTCTCTCTAGGTTCGTTTGACCTACGAAAATTCAGCAATAGGCGATTGGTCGAAGTGTTGTTTTATCCGGAAATCAGAGCGTAAACAGCGCCTTGAACCATGAGAACGCCAAGCCAATGGCCAGCGTCAATAAAGGTCAGCATCCATGAAGCGCGTTGAAACTTGTGATTGACGATAAGGCCAGTCAGAACAAACCCGCCCCAAATCACGATGGCTGCAGTGATGCCGCTGATGATGGTGACAGATCCTGAATAAACGAGAATTCCGGCCAGTACGAAGGCCATGATCATTTCGCAGAGAAATGTGACGACGTAGGTAGACGGCGACATCTGAACGTCTTCTTCAGAGATGCCGACAGCTTTCATCCATGAGTATGAAAGTACATAGTACCAAATAGAACCGAAAATATATGAGGCGATTCCAGCGGCAAGCACACCCGGTAAGTAAATTCCTTCAATCATATCAATACACCCTGTATAAGATATGGTGTGCACATGATTTAGTATTTCTTATCTGGGAAATGTATTGAAAATATTGGGAGGCATCAAGGGCAGGTGAAATGAATTAGCCTTTGAATGCTTTGGGAGAGGGTGGTGAGCTCCACCCTCTGTTTTACGATCATCAGAGTTGAGCTAGTGCCTTTTCGTTGGCTTTTGCCAGAGCGGGTCGGGCCAAAACTCTTGAAAAATAGTCGCTTACTGCGCCTTCAGGCCACTCGAATTTGGAAACTTTGGCCCAGAATGCGCAATGTCCAATGATGATGTCGGCAATGGTGAAGGTATCTCTCATCGCCCATGTGTTTCCATTCAGGCGTGCTTCCAGGTATTTCATCGACCTTGCCCATTCGAAACGACAGGCTGGTTTGATGTCGGGAACACGCTGATCTTCTGGGTGAATGAATGAGTGTTTTGCAGCCATCCAGAGGATTGAATCCATCTCATCCAGTGCAAAGTTTGTGAAACTGTCTTGCTGAGCGCGTTCCAGAGTTCCAGCTGGGAAGGAGAGGTTTGCATGCTTGTCTGCCAGATATGTGCAAATGGCGGTTGAATCGTAAATGATTTCATCGCCGACGATCAGGGCAGGAATTTTGCCTGAAGGATTTACGGCATAAACATTTTCATGGTGCGGTTTACTTGGAACGACCTCGTAAGGCAGATCCAGCTCCTCCAAGAGCCACAAAACCCGCATGGTTCTTGATTGCGGGTGTCCGATAACTTTGTACATGAAATCCTCCTCATTTCCCTGATCATCGGCGGGCTTTGACGAAAAGGGAAGCCTTGTTGTTTGAGACTTGAGGATAAGAGCGGATGATTTGAACGGAGAAGCAGTTAATCTGGATAGTTGATTGACAGTTAGGCTGAAAGTTATGGCTTTCCTTGCGCTCTGCATAAGTTACCCCTCACAACTGAAGGGGTGATTGCTACAGTGTCTCTTTGATAGCCTGATTTTATAAAATAACCATCAGAAGAAACTCCTCTGAAATGTTTGGAAATGGCGGTCTTTAGCTGATAATGTCACCCCCAATATTTCAGGAGAGACACCTAATTCTATTCCCGGTGTCTGGTGACATAGTTTTTATTGTTTACCGTTACGGTGTTGCCCATCGATAGCTTGGGCTGTTCATGGAATTAAACTGACAACGAAGCTATTGGCGTCAGCGATGCAAAGGGTGCTTGCTGCAGATAATGGTAGGCGTGGAGCGACAATATCGTGAATTTTTCAGTTTATTGGATTGCGCAGAAGGTTCGATTTTTTGCTGTTTTCGCGGTAGCTCTGGGCTCATTGCTCTCAACGGCTCGTGCTGATATCGCTGCCTGGTTGCTGATGGATGCTGATAATGGTCAAGTGCTTGATCATAATGCTGCTTTTGATCGCTGGTATCCTGCTTCTCTCACCAAAATGATGACCGCTTATGTGGCTTTTCAGCATATCTCCCGAGGGGATATGGCGATGAGCGATATGGTGATGGTCTCTCAAAATGCACTCAATCAGCCGCCGAGTAAGATGGGCTTTAAAGTAGGGACTACAATCACGCTTGATAATGCGTTGAAGATGATCCTCGTGAAGTCTGCCAATGATATTGCCGTCGCTGTGGCTGAGCGGGTTGGGGGGACTGAAGAAAACTTCATTACCATGATGAATGCTAATGCGCGCCGTATGGGCATGTCGCACACCAACTTTGTGAATCCGCATGGCTTGCCGGACAATCGTCAGGTTACCACTGCGCGAGATATGGCTATTCTTGCGCGAGAGCTTTGGAACAAGTTTCCGCAGTATCGCTCTTACATGAGCCATCCAGGAATTCGCTTTGGTCGCAGAACGTTTCGGTCTGGGAACAGAGATTTTCTGCTGCGTACAGCTGGCGCGAACGGTATGAAAACCGGCTATATCTGTAACTCCGGCTTCAATGTTGCGACCTCGGCCACGCGGAATGGCAGGACTGTTATTGCGATTGTTTTAGGGGCTGCTTCCAGTCTGGAACGGTCTGCTTTTGCCAAGAAGCTGATTGATGCCGGTTTTAAGAAGACCGTTGGAACGAACATTGGAGTCTTCAGGGGGAGCGGCAAACAGGTCCCGCCTAAAGATAGGTACTGCAAGCGTAACGCCAAACCGACGGCTCAGCAGTTGGTGGATCGATTTGGCAGTAATCGTGGTTCTGCAAGCATGATGGCTTATGCGGACGCTGGCAGCGCGAGTCCGAAAGGAAAATCCATTCGCCTTTCCAAAAAGAAGGTGAACTGGGGTTTGGTTTTTGAAGAGATCTTGGGGCCTCAGCTGAAGTCCTATGAACCGGTGACCGTTCGTGTTGGTAATGAGCATCCTGTTGTTGCGCTTAAGAAAATGGGCAATGCAGTGCCGATGCCGACACCAAAGCCAGGATCAAGGGGGAGTTTGGAGAGACAGCCAATTGGCGGTATTCAACAGCCTGTTCTCAATGTGCCAGTGGGTAAGGGGGCTTCGCTGCAGCCATTAAAGTCCAGCTCTAAACGAGATTTGTTTGGCAGCCCGGGTGGGCTCTATGCTAATACGCCTGTCTTCGGTAAAACGCAGTAACCGTAGCTACAGGCAGTGCAGAATTATGGCTAGTACCCAAGAGAGGCGGAGTCCGCCAACACCAATCCCGATGAGCGTCATTACCGGTTTTTTGGGAGCAGGCAAAACAACGCTTCTTAACCGCATTCTCAAAGAGCCAGTTCTGGAGAATACTGCTGTTATCATTAATGAGTTTGGTGAGATTGGACTGGATCATCTGCTGGTCGACACCATTGATGATGGCATTATCGAGCTCTCATCCGGTTGTTTGTGCTGCACTATTCGTGGTGATCTGATCAACACGCTGGAAGATATCTTGCGCCGTATTGATAATGGCCGGATGAAAAAGATCGACCGTGTGATTATTGAAACCACCGGTCTGGCTGATCCTGCACCCGTGCTTCATACTGTGATGCTACATCCTTATCTCGTTATGCGATATCGCCTTGATGGAGTGGTGACGCTTGTGGATTCGGTCAATGGTCTTGATACCATTCACTCTCACGAAGAGGCGGTGAAGCAGGTTGCTGTTGCGGATCGTATTGTTCTGACTAAGACTGATTTGGAAGAGCCGTCTGACGGGCTGATGGCAGAGCTGAAGCATCTGAATCCGGGTGCAACTGTGCTGAATGCGCAAGACGGATCTGCGACTGCAGCAGCCCTCATCAATTGTGGTCTTTACAATCCTGAGACCAAGATCCCTGATGTGCAGAAGTGGTTGAAAGAAGAGGCTTATAAGGAAGAGCATAGCTCTCACGGTCATCACCATCATCATGGTGACGGGCACGATCATGACCACCATCATGATCCGAACCGCCATGGTAAGGATGTGCGTGCGTTTACGCTGGAAACGGATCGTGCTGTTTCGAACGCGGCGCTGGAGATGTTTCTGGATCTGCTTCGTTCGGCGCATGGCCCTAAGTTGTTGCGCGTTAAGGGGATTATAAAGACCGTAGAGCATCCGGAGCAGCCTCTGGTGATCCATGGGGTGCAGCACGTGTTTCATCCGCCAGCACGGCTTGCTGAGTGGCCTGATGCGGATCAGAGGACGCGTCTTGTGTTCATCACCAAGGGCTTGTCTGAAGGCTTTGTGAAGAAGATGTTTGATGCCTTCACCGGTGGTGTGGCTGCAGATACGCCGGACCAGACTGCGATGATGGACAATCCACTTTCTATTGGTGGGTTCAGCGGTACGTTTAAATAAACGACTGATTTGACCTAATAAAAAAGCCCGCTCATTTGGCGGGCTTTTGTGTTTCTGTTGTGTGCTCTTAGCGGGTTGGGACCGGCACTTCACCGCGGTAGTCGTAGAAACCACGCTGGGTTTTGCGACCGAGCCAACCAGCCTCAACGTACTTCACCAGAAGCGGGCATGGGCGGTATTTGGTGTCTGCCAGGCCTTCGTAGAGCACCTGCATGATGGAGAGGCAGGTGTCGAGGCCAATAAAGTCAGCCAGCTGAAGTGGACCCATTGGGTGATTTGCACCCAGACGCATTGCAGTGTCGATTGCTTCAACAGAGCCAACACCTTCATAGAGGGTGTAGATTGCTTCGTTGATCATTGGCAGCAGAATACGGTTCACCATGAATGCTGGGAAGTCTTCTGAAACCGCAATGGTCTTGTTCAGGCCAAGGGTATAGCCCTTGGAAATTTCAAAGGTTTCATCGCTAGTTGCAATACCACGCACGAGTTCGACGAGTTCCATCACTGGAACCGGGTTCATGAAGTGAATGCCGATGAACTTTTCCGGACGGTCTGTTGCGGATGCAAGACGTGTGATGGAAATGGAAGAGGTGTTTGAACCAAGGATAGCATCTGGTTTCAGAACCGGACAAACGCTCTGGTAAACCTTGCGCTTGATCTGTTCGTTCTCGCTCACCGCTTCAACCACGAGGTCTGCATCGCCGAGAGCGGAGACATCTTCAGAGGTTTTGATGCGGGTAAGAGCAAGGTCACGCTCTTCTTCGGTGATGGTACCCTTAGAGATCTGACGGGCCATATTGCCGTTGATGCTGGCAAGACCATTGTCGATACGATCCTGATCGATATCGTGAAGGATTACATCATAACCAGCCAAAGCACTAACGTGTGCGATGCCATTGCCCATTTGACCGGCGCCAATTACACCGACTTTCTTTACTTCGACCACCATTGTCAGATCCAAATTCTTACAAGCACTCTCTAAACGTGCTTTGACGTTCTCGTAACAACATACATCGCAAGTCTTGCTTCAAACAGCAAGAACCCCAGAATGAAATATTAACATCCCGGGGTTCCTGAAAAGCTAATCAAATATGATTAGAGGGCTTTTTCCAGTTCAGGAAGAGCCTCGAACAAGTCTGCGACCAGTCCATAATCAGCAACCTGGAAGATTGGTGCTTCTTCGTCTTTGTTGATCGCGACGATGATCTTGGAATCTTTCATACCTGCAAGGTGCTGAATTGCACCGGAGATGCCACAGGCAATGTAAAGATCAGGTGCCACAACCTTACCAGTCTGACCAACCTGCCAATCGTTTGGTGCATAGCCAGCATCAACAGCAGCGCGGGATGCGCCGATTGCTGCGCCAAGCTTGTCAGCAACTGGGGTGATGACTTCGTTGAATTTCTCTTCAGAACCGAGAGCACGACCACCGGAGATGATGATCTTAGCGCCAGCCAGTTCAGGACGATCGGAAGCAGCGATTTCTTCACCAACGAAGGAGGAGATTGCCGGATCAGCAGAAGCTGCGGCAGCTTCAACTGGTGCGGAACCACCTTCAGCAGTTGCTGCGAAGGATGCTGTACGAACAGTCAGAACCTTCTTTGCATCTGCAGATTGTACGGTCTGGATTGCGTTGCCTGCGTAGATTGGACGCTTGAAAGTGTCCGCAGATTCAACAGCGATGATGTCAGAGATCTGCATAACGTCGAGCTTTGCAGCAACGCGTGGCAGAGTGTTCTTACCGTTGGTTGTCGCAGCAGAAACGATGGCGTCGTAATCACCTGCGAGAGCAACAATCAGATCACCAACTGGTTCAGCAAGCTGGTGTTCGTAAGCTGCATCGTCAGCGACGAGAACTTTAGCGACGCCGGACAGTTTGGAAGCAGCTTCAGCTGCTGCGCCACAGTCTTTACCAGCAACGAGGATGTGAACGTCGCCGCCCATTTCAGCAGCTGCAGTCAGCGCTTTAGCGGTTGCTTCGTTCAATGCAGAATTTGAATGTTCAGCCACAAGAAGCGTGGTCATATTACTAACTCCTTTGACCTGTCTTAGAGAACGCCAGCTTCGTTTTTGAGCTTGTCGACCAGCTCTTCAACGGAACCTACTTTGACACCTGCCTTACGTGCTTCAGGTTCAGCAGTATTCAGAACCTTAAGGCGAGGGGTTGCGTCTACACCGAAGTCAGCGAGAGTTTTCTCAGCAATTGGCTTCTTCTTTGCCTTCATGATGTTTGGCAGAGAAGCGTAGCGAGGCTCGTTCAGACGCAGATCGGTGGTAACAATAGCTGGCATGTTCAGCTTAACAGTCTGCAGGCCGCCATCGATTTCGCGGGTGACGTCTACAGTGTTGTCGCCGAGGTCAACCTTGGATGCAAAGGTGCCCTGTGCCCAGCCCAGAAGTGCAGCAAGCATCTGACCAGTCTGGTTGCAGTCATCATCGATGGCCTGCTTGCCAAGGATGACGAGACCTGGCTCTTCTTCCTCAACGATGCCTTTGAGAACTTTTGCAACAGCAAGCGGCTCAACGGTGTCGTCGGTCTGAACCAGAATACCGCGGTCGGCGCCCATTGCGAGGCCGGTGCGGATGGTTTCAGTTGCCTGCTTAGGGCCGATGGAAACAACAATGATCTCAGTTGCTTTGCCGGCTTCTTTTAGTCGGAGTGCCTCTTCAACGGCGATTTCGTCGAATGGGTTCATGGACATTTTGACGTTTGCCAGTTCAACGCCAGAGCCGTCCGCCTTCACGCGAACTTTTACGTTATAGTCAACGACCCGTTTTACGGGCACGAGAATTTTCATGTTCCTAGAACCTCCACTAGAAAAACAGGGGAGTTTGCGTCGTAACCTAGTTGTTCAGACACTCTTTCCGCCGGGCTACCAGAGCCAAAAGGGAATGCATATTGCATTGCAATTGCGGCGACCGTAATGAGCTATTTTGGGGCTGTCAACGATCGCCTAGGGTAAATAGGTATTGGGTTTCAACCAATGTATAAGGCCTAGTGGCCTTAAGGTGAAGATAGTTGTCCATAAGTGTTGATAGTTTACCTATTCGTCAAGCACCTTTGGTCGATTTCTTAATCAAAAAATCGCTATCTGTTTTTGCCTGCCACCCACAAAACATCGCCTTCACCCTTCAGATTTGCGTAGCGAGACGCAACAAAGAAGAGGTCAGAGAGGCGGTTGAGGTATTGCAGGGCTTGCTTGTTGACCTTCTCTTTTTGGTAGAGTGCGGCAACGAGGCGCTCTGCACGGCGAGACACTGTTCTGGCCTGATGCAAGTACGTCGCCAGTGGTGTTCCACCCGGTAAGACGAATGATTTCAATGGGGTAAGCTCAACATTCATCTGGTCAATCGCGTCTTCCAGAGCGCTGACCTGATTTTCTGTAATGCGCAGCGGCTCGTATCCGAGGTCTTCGCCGGTATCCGGGGTTGCCAGATCGGCGCCGAGATCGAACAGGTCGTTCTGAATGCGGCCAAGCAGTTCGTCCAGTACGGGCATTTCTTTAGATGCATGCAGGCGAACAATGCCGACAATAGAGTTGGTTTCGTCAACGGTTCCATAGGCTTCGATGCGCAGGTCATGCTTTTGTCTGCGCTCGCCGCTGCCCAGAGCAGTGGTGCCGTCATCGCCAGTTTTTGTATAGATCTTATTGAGGGTGACCATTTTCTACCGTTTCAAACCAAAAAAATCAGGATGTGCTTGCCAGATAAACAGAGAGCATAATCAATATGATAGCTGCGAACTGCAACAGAACGCGATATCTCATCAGCTTTTGCGAGCGATTAGGATCTCCGCCGCGCATCATGTTCCAAAGGCCGAGAGCGAGGACCAGAGCGACGGCGAGAAGGGCAATAGGAACCAGAGTGGCAACAATACCGCTCATTAAAATCTCCAATCATTGAACACCTCTGTTGAGGCGTCGGATTAATTCAGAACCACAATAGAGACATTAAGGATGGCTGCAAAGCTAACCCAAAGGAGATAGGGCAGATATAGCCATGCTGCAAAGATTTGCGCTCTATAAAACAGGCGGAAAGTGAAAAAACTTAGCGCGAGCAAGATGATAAGGACAACGAGACCTAAAGTGGGGTTTTGCTGCCCAAAGAACGCCCAGGACCAAATTCCGTTTAAAAACAACAGAATAACGAAAGTGATCTGAAGGCTCGTTTTTGCCGGTCTCCCGGCTGCATCATTGGTACCAGTCTGTTGAAACTCAGTGGCCAGCCAGATGCTGATGGCAAGAAGTGTGTAAAGAACAGACCAAACCGGTGCGAAAAGCCAGTCTGGCGGATTGAAGGATGGCTTGGTGAGGGAGGCATACCACTCCGGAATGGCCGGTGCGGTGACAATGCCGCCGTAAGCTGCTGTGGCGTAACACAAAAGTCCCCATCCAACGAGACGACTCCAGACAACTCTGTTCTTTAACTTGGCTTTTGTGGTGTCGCTTAAGGGCACGGACATTCCTTTTGAAAGGTTTTGTGCGAAATTGCGTTTTTTACGCTTATTTCCGCGTTGGTTTGCGTTGTTACGTCAGCGGGCAGCATAACGATGTATTAGGTGCTCTACACAGCTTGCATTTTTCTAAAATATCACGCTAGATATTTATATTAGTCGTTTCTCTCTCTTCAAAGCTTTCCCCATGACACAACAAGCAGTGCTCGGTGCGCGCGATGTGAATCTTATTCGCGGCGTCTTCTTTCTTCAACCTATAGCGCTTGGCGCCTGGTTTCCACGTATCGCAGAAATTCAGCAAAGACTTCAGGTGAGTGAAGGGGAGTTTGCGCTGGCTCTTGTTGGTATGCCGGTGGGCCTGCTGATCATGCTTATGTTTGCTGGTCGGTTGACCGAGAAGTTTGGTGCGCGTCAGCTTTTGATCATCGGCTTGTTTGCGTTCATCTGCCTGATGCCGCTACCGACTTATGCGGGTTCCATTCTGGAGCTGTTTGTTTATCTGGCGGTTGTTGGCAGTTCGCTGGCGTTTGTTGAGCTCTGCATGAATGTGATTGCGGATAAGACGGAGCGGAAGAGTGGGCAGCTGATTATGTCTGGCTGTCATGGCTTGTGGAGCCTGGGCGTGTTGGTGGGCAGTCTGATCAGCTCCGGATTCTCCTGGGTTGGTTATGGGCCGTCTGAGAGCATCCTGATGGTGAGTGGGATGGCGTTGTTGCCAGCGCTGTTTACTTCCTACAGCCTAACAGAAGGGCGCGAGCCTGATGTTGCTGAGAAGTCTGAGGAGGGCTTTCAGATGCCAAGTGGTGCGCTGGTCGCCGTGTGCTTCTTTGCGTTTGGCATCACCATGACTGAAGGCGCGATTGCAGATTGGTCTGCGATTTATGTGACTGATCTGTTTGATCTTTCCGCCGGATACGCCGGTATTGCCTACAGCACCTTTGCGATGATGCTGACCTTTGGCCGTCTGACGGGTGACTGGTTGCGGTCCCGTGTTGAGGTTCAGGTCGCCGCCGCAGGTATTGTTGTTCTCGCGCTCATTGGTGTTGGTATTCTGGTGCTCTCACCAAACTACGCTGTGTCTCTGCTTGGTTTTGGTCTGGTTGGTCTTGGCGTTTCCGGCGGGTTCCCTCTGGCTGTGACGGCTGCTGCTGAAAAGCCGGGCCGTTCTGCTGCGGCCAATGTGGGCCTGATGACTCAGATCGCGCTTGGAGGCTTTCTTGTTGGTCCGCTCGTCATCGGTTATGCGGCTGATCACCTTGGCATTCAGGGCGGCTTCATGCTGATGCTTCCCGCTCTTGTGCTGAGCCTGTTTATGAGCCGGTCTCTGATTAAGCGGTGAGGGGGATGAGATGCGAGCGATGGAGATTAGGTTCCGAGGTATCCCTGCAAAGCTCACCTATAAGCTTCGTCAGCAGGTACTTTGGCCGGATTCGCCGATTGAGCGCGTTATGGTGCCGGAAGATCACCAGGCTCTTCATATCGGCGCCTTTGAAGAGGAGAACCTGATTGGTGTCGGGTCTTTCTTCTTCGATCTCCCGTCCGTGAGACTGCGAAAGCTGGCTGTTCTGCCAGAAAAACAAGGGTGCGGCATCGGAAGTAACCTCATCCGTTTCGCAGCAAGCCAACCTGAATTGCAAAAGGCAGATTCCATCTGGTGCGACGCAAGAAAAGACGCTGCTTCATTCTACCAACGCCTCGGATTCCAGATTGAGGGAGATTCCTTCGAGAAATTTGGTGTAAGTTACCTACGCGCCCGCGCCAAGATTGCTGAGCTGACTGGGGAAATGACTAAAGGCGGCATTAGGGCTTGAGAGACCACAGATTACATGCGCCTTAACGCGTGCGGCTATAGAGGACGTAAAAGTTTGCTAGGCTGAACAATCATTACTGATTTTCTCGCCAACGCGTGAGAGATCAGGAGTAAAGATGATGTGAGTGACACGTTTTCTGATCTGGGCTTGAGGAATGATTTCGTATGCCCAATCATTTTTGGCCCAATCCGCTCCAAAATCCCTGTTCACAATCAAATAATGCTCTTCGGGAATGGTAATGTCTGTTTTACCGTTTGATTGTTTGAGTGCTGCTTCTTGCCATTTAGGACTGTGAGTAAATGACTGCTCGTTAATTGCGTAAGACGTCGGAGTGATATGAAAAATATCCCCTGAGCTTGCGCTAACTTGACGAACGTAAAAAGCCTTTTTCTCCAAGGATCTGAAAAAGACAACATCGCCAACACATGCGTTGTTACCTTTCATTTGTAAATAAACAGAACGAGGTTCCAGACCCGTTAGCGTTTTGTCGAAGCTGGTTGGAAGAGTGTCGTAGAAACGGCCAAGAAGCATTAGAGCACCAAAGAAGGCAATCCAGGGTGTGATGCCAAGCAGGTTTTCTCGTAGAAAAAATCCAGAGTCTTTCTCAGATGACATGATGCCCACCTCAATAGTTTTTGAGTTTAATAGCTTTTTGGCTCGGAAAAAGAGAAGTTAAAATCTTAGGAGATGCTGCAACGATAGTGATTGCAGATGCTAAGACGTACCATGCAGTTGTATTATCCAAAAACTGAAGGCCTGTCGCTCTGGAGATCAACTGAGACCAAATTTGAATGATGTCTGCCGCATAAAACATAGTAACAATTAAAAACAGCATTGCGAAACTTGCAGCGCTGTAAGCTCGTATAACTGAAAAAACCAGGAACACTCCTACCATAAAAAAAACAGGAGGCAGATACAGAAGGAAACTTGCCCAGTAAACAAAACGCAGGTGTGCTTTGTTGAAACTTAGTGCAAAGGCTTGGCTTGCATACTTCCGACATTTTGAAGGACGAACGAGGAGAAAACTATTGATTGCAAGTGCGGTGTTTAGTTCTACATCATCCGGAAGGTCAGGTTGAGCTTGTTCCATCAGAGACTGAGCGCGGAATGCATCATCAACTTTGTATAATGCAATTCCGAAATTTCTTTTCAGTAGTGGAGTCTTTGGCTCTCCTATTAGTTTGTTAAGTGATTTACGCGCTTCAGACGCTTTTCCCTTAATAGCGTTTAGCGCAAATGACATGGCTTTGTGATGGTTTTCTAAATGCGGAAAATCGCGCTTGTAGTCTTGGTAGACTTTAGCTGCCTCTTTTTTCTTCTTTAGACGTAATAATGCCCAGAACTCGCACTCACGGATATCATAATCGTCAGGCAAAATTGCCAGAGCTTCATGAGTGATTTTGAGAGCTGCTTTGTAGTTTTCAGCTTGCATCTCAATCTGAATGCGAAAGCTCCAGAATGGCGAAAATGACGGGAGCTCTTCAAGCAACTCCTCTGCTATTTGGCGTGCGCTATCGAAGTTTCCTGCATCCAGTAAGGCTTTGGCTGTGTTGAGTGATGCGGCCATCTTTACCTCGCATATTTTTTCAAGAAACTAGCTAGATCGTCATACATGCCATTTTCGTTAGCGTATTTTGCGAAGCTACGTGCTTGCCCAAGCCATTCACCAACAGTCGACTTGACCTCATAAAAAGCTTCTTTGAAATGTTCGTTCGAGAGTGGCCTTAGGTCTTCAGAGGAGGAACTCTCTTCGATAGCGATATCAATTGCCGTATCAACGAGTGCTGACAGATCAGCTCCTGAAAAGCCCGAACTATTTTCGATGATCGGCTTTGTGTCTAAGTTCTTCTCGACTGGCCGATCTTCAAGTAAGCGAGCGAGAATGAATTTTCGGGCAACGCGGTCTGGTGGCGGTACAAAGATCGTGCGATCAAAACGTCCAGGACGTCGGAAAGCTGAATCTAAAGACCACGGCACATTGGTAGCACCAAGGAACAGTACGCCTTCGTTATCTTCCTGAAAACCATCCATTTCTGTTAGTAATGCAGAAACTGTCGTGTTGACTTTAGCGCTACTTTCAAACTGCCGTTTTTGAGCCAATGCCTCCACTTCGTCAAAGAACAAAACAACGGGCCTATTGTTTCTTGCATCTTCGAAAAGCTGCTTTATGCGCTTCTCCGCATTCCCAACAAACTGATCCAAAATATCGGCTGCATTTACATTGACGAATTGCGCGTTGCATTCACTAGCTAACGCTCTTGCAAGCATAGTTTTTCCGCAGCCTGGAGGGCCGTACATTAGGACGCCTCCACCCGCTTTCCGTTTAAAGCGAGAGAACAAAGCTCTTTTATTCTGAAAAGGATTGATGATTTTTCGGCGCACCTGCTTCTTTACGTCTTCAAGGCCTCCGACATCGTTGAATGTAATACCTTTTGGAGAAAGCTGCTGTATTTCGTCTTGAGAGTTCAGTGGGATGACATTTGTTGCGGGTACTTTCGCAAGTGGAGGTTCCCATTTCTCTCCAAGTTCGGGCGAGCCTGCTTCACGAAGAAGGGTTGCAGCTTTTTCTCGAATTGCTTGATCCAGGACTTGATCTGTGTCGATGCTGCCAAGTGTTTCGATTATGATACCGCTATCGGGTGATTGCTCGAGCAGAATTAATACAGCCCTGAGGCTTCCGACAGAGTTTGGGTTTTGCTGCCAAATTTCTATAAGGGGCTGAATTTCTTCAGATAAATTTTGGCTCACGAACGCCTCATATAATCAAAGATAATAAGAAATATTTCGATAGAAATACAGATATTTGCGAGTTGATAAGTTTTGATCTTAAAATAAGCTAAAGCAAGAATATAGTCTTAAACTGGATTGAGTTGGTTATCCCGTTCTGTCAAAAATTATAATTTCATGATGATTGATGTGATTGTTTATACGAAGAGTTTTTGCCGCTACTTAGTGAGCTTTCACTTCGAACATTTCACTCCTCCGACTTTGCCGAGCTTCTCAGGATTGTGTCTACCAGTGATGTTGGCAGGAGGCGGCGGAGGAAGCCCATTATGTAGGTTGGGGTGGTGACGTAGTAGCGGGCGTTTGCCTTTGGGGCTTCGATGGCGTGGGTGAGTTTTTTGACTACGGCATCGGGTTGAAGCTTGAATTTTGTGGTGCCGCCTTTGGCGAGCATGGTGAGGCGGCGGTTGTAGCTTTCACGGAAATGAGAGGCGTTTTTGGCGTCCTCGCCGATCTCCTTGAAGAACATTTTGACGGCGGTTTTGGAGAACTCGGATTGAATCGGACCCGGTTCGATCAAGGAAACCTGTATGCCTGAGCCATGCAGTTCCAGCCGCAGAGTGTCGGTATAGCCTTCCAGAGCGAACTTGGTGGCGTTGTAGGCGCCGCGGTAGTCCATGGCGACGAGGCCAAGGATGGAAGAACACTGCACGATGCGGCCATGGCCTTGTTTGCGCATGACTGGGATGACAAGACGTGTCAGCTCGTGCCAGCCGAAGAAGTTGGTTTCAAACTGACGGCGCAGGGCGTCTGTTGGAAGATCCTCAACGGCACCGGGAAGGCCGTAGGCGCCGTTGTTGAAGAGGGCATCCAGGCGGCCGCCTGTGATTTCAAGAACTGACTCAACGGTGGACTGAATAGATTCGGTATCGCAATAATCCAGATGGAAGGCGTCAAAGCCTTCTGAACGCAGGCGTTCTGCGTCCTCTGGTTTGCGACAGGTGGGAAAGACCTGCCATCCTCTGTCTCTCAAAATGTGCGCGGCTTTGTGACCAATGCCGGTGGAACATCCGGTGATGAGGATGGAGCGTTTGTCTTTCACGTGTATGACCTAGAGCAGGATTAAAGCGGATTGCCGAGAAGCAGTTTTGGGGAAGGGCCGGCCATGCCAGCTGCTTCGCCGATGAAGTGCTTTTTCAGAAACGGCATACGTTCAACAAGACCGAGGCCGAGATCGCGGACAGCGCGGACCGGGTCAATGTTGTTGGAGAACAGGCGGTTCAGCACATCGGTGGTCATGCCCATCTGCCAAGTATCAAAGCGGCGCCAGCTCTGGTAGCGTTCCAAAATGTGTGCTGCACCGATATCGAGACCGAGGCGGTGGGCGTCTACAAGCACTTCTGACAGCGCTGCAACGTCCTTGAAGCCGAAGTTGAGACCTTGGCCTGCGATCGGGTGGATGCCGTGGGCAGCGTCGCCTGCCAGCGCGAAGCGGTTGGTGACGAAAGAGCGGGCCAGCACGAGGTTGAGCGGGAAGGCCTGACGTGGGCCGTCCAGTTTGATTTCACCCAAATGATGACCGAAGCGGCGTTCCAGCTCGATCTCGAAGGTGAACTCATCGCCATTGACCAGACGATTGGCTTCGTTGGTTTTTTCGGTCCAGACGATGGAAGAGCGGTTGCCCTTCAGTGGCAGGATTGCGAATGGGCCGGATGGCAGGAAGTGTTCTTCCGCACGGCCATTGTGTGGGCGTTCATGCGCCACGGTGGTGACGATGCCGCTCTGATTGTAGCTCCAGCGGTTGCAGTGGATGCCTGCCAGGTCGCGGAGTTTGGAGCGCACACCATCAGCAGCCACGATGAGGCGGGACTGGATGGTTTTGCCGCTGCCGAGCGTGATGTTGACGTGGGCAGGTTCAACGGCGAAGTCTTTGACGCTGTCTGGCGCGAAGATGTGAACACCAGCATCTGTGGCTGCATCATGCAATGCGCCGACCATGTGGTTGTTCTGCACCATGTGAGCGAATGGTTCGCCTTCATCAACATCGCCTGCAAAGGTCAGGAACACAGGGCGCACGCTGTCGTGCAGCTTGCTGTCTGTGACGATCATTTCGGTGATTGGCTGGGCTTCGTCTTCAAGCTGGTACCAGATGCCTAGCTGATCGAGCATACGAACGGCGCCTGCCGCGATGGCGGAGGAGCGTGGGTCGTTCTCAATCGCTGAACGTGGACGCAGGTCGACGAGGGTGACTTTCATGGAAGGTTCTGACTGCTTCAAAGCGAGCGCAAGCGAGAGGCCAACATAACCGCCGCCGCCAATGGTGACGTCATAAAGCTCTTCAGTGGCGGTTTGCTTCTTGCTCATAGAACTGTTTCCTGTAATCGTTTGCCCGATAACCATTAGGTTAGCCCAATTGATCGTTGACACTATCGATATAGCGCCACACTACTCACATGCAATCGAAATCACTACAAAAATAGGTTTGTCTGCAATGACGAAGGCTGTTGAAAATCTACTGGACCTTTTGGATCTGGAGAAATTAGAGGAAAATCTGTTTCGCGGGACAAGTCCACAAAGCGGCTGGCAGCGTGTTTTTGGTGGACAGGTGATTGGTCAGGCCCTCGTTGCAGCCTCCCGTACGGTTGGCGCAGAGCGGCAGGCGAACTCGCTGCACGGGTATTTTCTGCGTCCGGGCGATCCGAAGGTGCCAATCATCTATGAGGTGGACCGTATTCGCGATGGTGGTAGTTTTACCACGCGGCGCGTTGTGGCGATCCAGCATGGTCATGCGATCTTCTCCATGTCCGCTTCCTTCCAGCGCGTTGAGACGGGCATGGAGCATCAGATTGAGATGCCGGATGTGCCGATGCCGGAAGACCTGATGCCGATCTCTGAAATCTCCGATGAGCTGATCTCAAAGGCGCCGGAGCCGGTGCAGAAGTACTGGAAGCGGGAGCGCCCGATTGAGTTGCGTCCGCTGGACCTGGGGCAGTATTTCTCTCGCAAGAAGCAGGAACCGATACAGCATGTGTGGGTGCGTGCGGCCTCCAGGCTGCCGGATGATCCGCGTATTCACCAGTGCGTGCTGGCGTATGCTTCGGATATGACACTGTTGGATACGGCGCTGTTCCCGCATGGCATCAACGTGTTTGTGCCAAACCTGCAGGTGGCGAGTTTGGATCACGCTATGTGGTTCCACAGCGACTTCCGCTTTGATGAGTGGCTGCTTTACACGCAGGACAGCCCGCGCTCAGCTGGTGGCCGTGGTTTCAGCCGTGGCAGCCTTTATACGCGGGATGGTGTTCTGGTGGCTTCTGCCGTTCAGGAAGGCTTGATGCGGATGAGAGATCGTCCGGTGCCGGGTAAGGGGTAAGATCAAAGATATTGCTCGGTGCAAAGGCTATTCTGAGGTTGCAGCAATCTGTTTGGTTCTTTGATTTTCAAGAGAACGGGGTGTGAGCATGTTTAAGCCCAATAGCGTTATTCTCTATGTCGATGACGTTGAGAAAAGTACCGAGTTTTATACGGACGTTCTGCAAAGTGGCCCGATTGAGAGGTTTCAGGAGTTTTCTCTGTTCTCTTTGGGGGACGATGTCACTCTTGGGTTGCAATCCGCGCAAGGGATTGATCCGAAACCTCAACCATCCTTTGGAGGGTTTGAGCTTTCGCTGAGTGATGTGAGCCGGGAAGAGGTGGATCAGGTTTACAGTCTCTGGAAAGAAAAGGGTATTCCGATCGTTCTGGAGCCCACTGATCTGGATTTTGGCTACACGTTTGTGGCAACCGATCCTGATGGGCATCGGTTGCGGGTGTGTGCGACTGATACGACAAACGTGAGTTAGAAACTCTAATCGAAGAGTGATGTCTGCCTTTCGGCGATATGCGGTAGAGCCTGCTTCAGAGAGTTTGAGGCAGGCTCTTCTGTTTTTTAATTCGCTTGAGCGGTTTTGTGTTCTTTTTGTCCGGCGAGTGCGGCGTTGACGAGGGTGAAGGCTTCTGGAGCGGCCCAATCGGCAGGGCCGAACATGGTGCCGATTTCGCAGCCGTCTTCACCGATCATGATTGTGCTTGGCAGACCCGGGGCTTTACCCTTGGTGCGCAGGTCGTTGAAGGTCTTCATGGTGTGGTCTGAGAAGTAGGCCAGATCCTTCACCCCGATATCATTCAGGAACTTCAGCGGTTTTGGATTGTTTTCGCCGCGGTCCATGTTCACAGCGATGACGTTGAACTCATCGCTGCCGGCTTCACGCTGCAGTTTGTCCAGGTGAGGCATTTCTTTGCGGCATGGGGCGCACCATGTGGCCCAGAGGTTGAGCAGCTTGGTGCCCTTCAGATCCGCCATGGTGATGAGGTTGCCGTCTGCATCGTTGAATTTCAGCTCAGACAGATTCAGAGGCTTCTCAGCAGGCAGAAAAGCAGCGACTTCGCCTGTGGTCAAACCCTTGAGATTTTTTGCGGTATTCATTGAAGAAGAGCAGGCGAGGGCTTGTGGATCCTCACTTTTTTGCTGATTAAGCGCCCATACAGCTCCGCCTACAACGACAAATCCAGCTAATGCTGCAATAAGCCCTTTTCCGAGGCCGAACTTTCCGGTAACTGTCAGTTTCTTCATATTAAACCCAAATCATAATGAGGCTAGACATGAGCAACCGCATGTGGGGGGGCCGTTTTGCGGAAGGGCCAGATGCAATCATGGAAGAGATCAATGCTTCCATCGATTTTGATCGTAAGCTCTACCGACAAGACATAGCCGGATCCAAGGCTCATGTTAGCATGTTGGCTGCACAGGGCATCGTTAGCGCAGAAGATGCCGAAAAGATAGCTCAGGGTCTAGACACAATTCTGTCAGAGATCGAGGAAGGCACGTTTACCTTCTCCCGTGCGCTTGAAGACATTCACATGAATATTGAAGCGCGTCTGGCAGAACTGATTGGCCCGACCGCTGGCCGTCTTCATACAGCTCGTTCACGTAACGACCAAGTTGCCACAGATTTCCGTCTTTGGGTACGCGACTCTTTGGACGATCTTGAGGCACAGGTGACAGACCTGATGCAGGCGCTTGCAGAAAAGGCTGAAGAGCACGCTGCCGTTGTGATGCCGGGCTTTACACACCTGCAATCTGCGCAGCCGGTGACTTTCGGCCACCACCTGATGGCTTATGTCGAAATGTTCTCTCGTGACCGCTCCCGCCTGCAGGATGCTCGTGCGCGTATGAACGAGAGCCCGCTGGGCTGTGCGGCGCTGGCTGGTACATCCTTCCCGATCGATCGTGAGATGACTGCGGCTTCTCTGGGTTTTGACCGCCCAACAGCAAACTCTCTGGATGGTGTTTCTGACCGTGACTTCGCGATTGAAGCGCTGGCGGATGCCTCCATCTGTGCGATGCACCTGTCCCGTCTGGCAGAAGAAATCGTGATCTGGTGTTCTGCTCAGTTCGGTTTCATCAAGCTTTCCGACAAGTTTTCGACCGGCTCTTCCATCATGCCACAGAAGAAGAACCCGGATGCAGCTGAGCTGATCCGCGCGAAAACGGGCCGTATTTATGGTGCGCTGAACTCTCTTCTCGTGATGATGAAGGGTCTGCCGCTGACTTACTCCAAGGACATGCAGGAAGATAAAGAGCAGGCGTTTGACGCTTTGCCAAACCTGTCTCTGGCGCTGGCAGCCATGACTGGCATGATGCGTGACCTTGAGCCGAATGTGAAAACGCTGAAGAAAGCGGCGGGTTCTGGCTACTCCACTGCGACTGATCTGGCTGACTGGTGTGTGCGTGTGGTTGGCATGCCATTCCGTGACGCTCACCATGTGACTGGTGCACTTGTTAAGATGGCTGTCGATAAGGGCGTGGACCTGCATCGCCTGACATTGGAAGAGATGCAGAGCGTTGAGCCGAAGATCACTGACGATGTCTACAGCGTTCTTTCCGTTGATAAATCTGTTCGCAGCCGTGTCTCTTATGGCGGCACCAGCCCGGTGAATGTGCGCAAGCAATCCCGCCGTTGGCTGAAGCAGCTTGAGCGTGAGCAGAAGACGGAAAAGTAAGTCTGTTCCATGGATGATCTTGCAGTCACCGTTGTTACGGTGCAGAAATAAAACTTAGAGTGGGCTCGGGTTCGTCCGAGTCAGTCATTAGGTCGAATTTCTGGTTTGGTAAGATCATCCAGATTGGAGCAGAGAAAACATGAGCTCGCAAGGCATGAAAGACATTACAAAAAGCCGTAGTTCCAAGCTTTTGATTGGCCTCACAATTGTTGCACTCGGTCTGAGTGTTTCCGCTTGTGGGCGTAAAGGCAGTTTGGAAACGCCAAGCCAAGCTCGGGCGACTGCAGATGGTGCACCGCCACCCCTGAATGATGCTCCTGCGCCGCAGATTCCGGATGAGAAGGACGAAAGTCTGTTTCTTGATCCGCTGATCGGTGCGGACGAAGATGATCCAGACTTCAATTTTTAGACTGGTTCGCTAAGCCCGTCAGGGCAGAGCCAGCGCAGAGGACCTACATTGCATTACTTTGAGTTCAAGGATGGCGTGCTTCACGCTGAAGACGTTGCGCTGACTGAAATTGCAGCGGAAGTTGGAACCCCATTTTACTGCTATTCGCGCGCAACCTTTGAGCGTCACTTCAAGGTTTTTGACGGTGCGTTTGATGGAATAGATCATCTGACCTGTTATGCAATGAAGGCGAACTCCAATATCGCCATTCTGACGGTGCTGGCAAAGCTTGGTGCTGGTGCGGACGTTGTTTCTGAAGGGGAACTGCGTCGGGCGCTGAAAGCGGGCATTCCTGCGAACAAGATTGTGTTCTCTGGCGTTGGCAAGACCCGTCAGGAAATGCGCTTTGCGCTGAATGCAGGCATCCTGTGTTTCAACGTGGAATCCGAGCCTGAGCTGAAGCGGCTTTCCGAAGTTGCTTCTGAGATGGGCAAGGAAGCGCCGATTTCTCTGCGCATCAATCCGGACGTTGATGCAAAGACTCATGCTAAGATTTCTACCGGTCTGGCTGCGAACAAGTTTGGCATTGCCTGGGACCGTGCACGCGCTGTTTACAATGAAGCTGCGCAGCTGCCGGGCCTGAAAGTGACCGGTATGGACATGCATATCGGTTCTCAGATCACTGAGCTGGGTCCATTCGATGATGCTTTGGAACGCCTTGGCGTGCTGATTGGCATGCTGAAGGAAGATGGCATTGAGATTGAGCACCTTGATGTGGGTGGTGGTCTTGGCATTCCTTACGGAGGCGGAATTGAAGCGCCGCTGCCAACCGAGTACGCAAATATTGTTCGTAAACACATTGAGCGCCTTGGCGTTACGCTGATTACTGAACCTGGCCGTTTGATTGCAGGAAACGCCGGTATTCTCGTAACCGAAACGATCTACCGTAAAGAAGGTGAAGCGAAGAACTTCGTCATCGTGGATGCTGCGATGAACGATCTGATCCGCCCAACTCTTTATGAAGCACACCATGACATTGGCGCGGTGAGCGAAGAGCGTCAGAACGGCGAGCAGATGGTAGCGGACGTTGTTGGCCCTGTTTGTGAGACCGGTGACTATCTGGCTCGCGACCGCGAAATGCCGAAGTTTGAGGAAGGCGATCTTCTGGCGGTTTATTCTGCTGGTGCCTATGGTGCGACCCAATCCGGCACGTATAACACGCGTCTTCTGGTGCCTGAAGTTTTGGTTGATGGCGACAAGTTTGCGATCATCCGTCAGCGCCCGAGCTACGATGAGTTACTAAATCAAGACGTTGTGCCGAACTGGGTTGAAAAGGCTTAACTCTGTTTGAAAGCCCCTTAGGTTTGCCAGATTGCTGATCTACGTTAATCGCCGTATGCTCAAAAGAAAAAGCAGGCGGCGGTTAGCGAGGCCTATGTGACCCATCAGAATGAGAATGGCGGCAATAAAAACCTAAAGAATGCCATAGCTTCAGCAAGTGAATTGCGAGAGCATAAGAAGCATTATGGCGATGGCTCCGTGGCATCCGGCCTGTGGCAGTCCCTGTTTTCTCAAAGATTACCCTATCGATTGAAAAGGCTGGCTTTTAAAGCGCGGCTTTATTTGTTTTGGGAGCGGTTCTGGCCTGCCATCCAGATGCCGCTTATTGTTGCCTGTCTGTATGTGGCTGTCAGCTTTTTAGGGCTGTGGCAGCTGCTTGGGTTTTATGGCTCTGCTTTTGTTTCCATCCTGTTTCTCGCTGTTTTCATCTGGAGTTGCTACCCGCTTTTACGTCTCAGGATGCCCAGTGAGGCGGAGGGACTGCGCAAGGTTGAGCTTGCCAGTGATCTGCCGCACCGACCTTTGCTCTCCTACAAAGATGAGCAGGCGACTGGGATGGATGATGAAGAAGCACTGGCGCTTTGGTCCGCCCACCAGAAGCGGTTGCGTGAGCGGCTGAAGAACCTGCGCGTTGGAGGTGTTAACCCGCGCGGCTTCACCAAAGATCCTTACGCCCTGCGGGTTTTTGCCGTTATGTTGCTGGTGGTTGGCTATTCTGTTTCGGATGCGAACCGTTGGTCCAGCCTGTTGGCGCCGTTCCAGTCTCAAGGCGTGGGCAGCGTTCTGCCTGCGCGTATCGATGCGTGGGTGACACCACCGGCTTATACGGGTGAAGCGCCTGTGTTCCTGAGCGGGGATGCCAATCAGCTGAGGGATTCCCGAGATGCACTCTCCATTGCCAGTGGCAGTGAGGTGCTGGTTCGGGCGCAGGGGACGGGCGATTTCTCGGTTATCTATTTCTCCTCTCGTGGTCATGAAGTTTTGGAACCGGAACGGGTGCAATCCGGTGCTGGTGAAGGTTCTGAAGAGCTGACAACGACGGAATGGCGCTTTCCGCTAAACTCAAGCGGACGTCTGCAGATTTTGCAGGATGACTCGCCGACTTATTCCTGGAAGATTGCCATTCGCCCGGACTTGCCGCCGCGCATTCGGTTGTTTGATGATCCTGAAGAGCAGCTTTCCGGCAGTTTGAAGCTGACCTATCTGGTGCAGGATGATTATCGCGTGGTCTCTGCCGAAGCGATCATGGAGAAGGTTCAGCGCGGGGATGATGAAGCGCAGGGACGTTCCCTCGTGGAGGCGCCACGGTTCAATCTGAGCCTGCCGCCTAAAGATTCCAAGATGGCTGTTGGGCAGACTTTTCAGGATCTGACAGCGCATCCGTGGGCTGGGTCTGAAGTGGCGCTTGTGTTGGTTGCCCGGGATGAGGCTGAACAAGAAGGTCGCTCGCAGCCGGTTTACATCAAGCTGCCGGAGCGTCGATTCAACAAACCGCTGGCCCGTGCTGTCGTGGAGCAGCGCCGCAATCTGGCGATGAATGTTGAGAGCTATCCTCAGGTGGTGGATGCGCTGGACATGTTGATGATTGCGCCGGAGCGGTTCATTGATGATGCAGGCTCTTATCTGCCGCTGCGCTTTGCTTATGCCGAGTTGGTTGCCGCCAACACGGATGAGCAGCTGACGGACATGCTGGACGTGCTTTGGAATGTGGCGCTGACCATTGAGGATGGAGGCTTATCTGCCGCTGAGCGGGCTTTGCGTGAGGCGCAGGAAGCACTGCGGCGGGCTTTGGAGCAGGGTGCTTCGGAGCAGGAAATCGCTGAGCTGATGAGTGATCTGCGCAAGGCGCTGGATGATTACCTGAAATCCATGGCTCAACAGATGCGCGAGAACCCGCAGCAGCTTGGCCAGATGCCAATGGATGAGAACTCCCAGCAGATCACGCCTCGCGATCTGGATGATATGCTGCGACGCATGGAAGAGCTGGCGAAAACTGGCTCTTTGGAAGCGGCTCGTGAACTGTTGGCGCAAATGCAGCAGATGCTGGAGAACATGCAGAACGCGCAGCAGCAGCAACAGGCCCCAAGCCAACAGCAGCAGGAGATGTTGCAGGCGCTGGAAGACCTTGGTGAGATGATCCAGAAGCAGCGC
Organism: Pseudovibrio sp. SCP20; assembly: GCF_057774105.1. Classification (NCBI taxonomy): domain Bacteria; kingdom Pseudomonadati; phylum Pseudomonadota; class Alphaproteobacteria; order Hyphomicrobiales; family Stappiaceae; genus Pseudovibrio; species Pseudovibrio sp. SCP20. The sequence continues at coordinate 645,400 of NZ_JBYMDH010000002.1, forward strand.
AATCTGATGGACGAGACGCATCGGATTGATCCTGACAGCCAGCAGCGTCGGCCCGGTCAGCGCAATGAGCAGCAGAACAAGCGTGGTCCGGGCGGTGAGATGACCAATGAGGAGGCGCAGCAAGCCTTCCGTGATTTGCAGCAGCAGCAGCGCAACCTGTCTGATGACCTACAGAAACTGCTCGATAAGATGGCCAATAGTGGCGCCAAACCGAGCAAGGATCTGGATAGCGCAGGCAATTCCATGGAGGATGCCGGAGAGGCGCTGGGGGCTCAACAGGCTGAAGAGGCTGTTTCTGAGCAGAGCCAGGCTCTGGAATCCCTGCGCAAAGGCGCTCAGCAGCTCGCAGAGCAGCTTGCTGGACAATCAGGTGGACGAGGACAGGCAACCAACTCTCCGCTCAACGAGGACCCGCTGGGGCGTATGCGCCGTGTGGAAGGGCCAGAGTTTGGCAGTCAGGTGAAAGTGCCTGATGAGATTGAGGTTCAGCGGGCACGGCGTATTCTGGAAGAACTGCGTCGCCGGCTTTCTGATCCTGATCGTCCGCAGCTTGAGCTGGAGTATCTGGAACGGCTTATGAAGCGCTACTGATCGGCGGCGTCCGGATGCTTTAATGAATGCTTAGAAAACTGGATTGACCTCGATGCTGGTCCTTCTGGTTTTCTTTGCCATTTGGCGGCTCCTTCATTGTGGTGCCTGCTTTAGTTCCTATACTTCGCTCCATGAGCACAGACCCATGCAAACCTGAAGTTCTGGCGCACATCATTGAAGACGTGATGGACGATTGCATCCGGGTGTTTGTGCTCAAAGGGCTGGAAGCTTGCTCTATGGAGGACTTCTATCAGGCGTGCGGTCCGCATCGGGCATATGTGGAGGAGCATTTCACCACCAAGCACGACTTCTGTGCAGCTATGCTGATGTGGTGGCTTAACAGCGTGTTTGCTGAGCTGAAGAGCACAATCTCCCTGCATTCCAATCTACGTGCTGCTGTTGAGGCGGTGCTTTATGAGTTCATCGATATCTGCATAAACCATCGCGAAAGCAGGCATGCTGATAAGTTCTGCGTGCTGGACAACATGACGTTGTTTGACGAGGAGCTGCTGGCCAAGTTCGCGATGTATTATCAGGAAGGTGTGAAGCACTTCCGGCTGAAGTTCGTTGATCTGAAAAGCGAGCTGAGAGACCCCGATGACATCGAAAAGCTGCTGATTTTCTACGTGATGATCATTGAAGGGCTCTACGTGCTCGTGCGCCGTGGCTTCTCCCGCGAGATGCTCTTCGAATACGCCGACATGAGCCTGCATACTCTCGAGTTTTATGAGAAGCGGCCAACCGATCTGAGTTAAGCGGGGACGGTTTTAGCCAAGAGCTGCTGTGCAAGTGCCAGTGCTGGGTCGTTGCCTTGCTGGATGTCTTCTGCGGTTGGCATGATCGGGTGGTCTGGCTGGATGCCAATGCCTTCGAACTGGGTGCCATCCGGGAAGGCTGTTCGTTTGGTAGAGACCATCAGTTGAGTGTGCGGGAGCGGAGCCTCGAAGTAGGGTTGACCGGTTGAGCCTGCGGACGCCTCACCGATGATTGTTGCGCGGCCGGAATGTTTAAGCGGGATCAGCAGATCCTCGGTTGCTGAGCAGCTGCCAATATCAATCAAAACAATCAGTTGTCCTTGGAAGGGCTCGGGATCGACCGGGATGGTTTCACCGTTTGTGAACTGCTTCATGGTCGTGGTTTGGGCGTTGGGCTGTTTGTGGTGTGCAGAGAGTTTGCCGTTTTGGAATGCAGCCAAGCTTTGCTGTGCTTTCTGTAGTGCTGTGAACTGAGGTGTGTGTTCCTGCCAGATCGGGATTGGCTCAAGGCAAAGCTTCTTCATCAGCCTCATAGGTGTATCTCCACCACCATTGCCGCGCAGGTCGAGGATCAGAGGCGAGTGGTTGTCGAGCTGTTTGAGGAAGGTTAAGGCCTGCTCTTCAAACTCCGGCTTTGCGAAGCTGCCGATTATCAGGCGTGGATGCTCGGCTGTGGTGTCGAGCTTAGCCTTGTTCTGGTGCAGGGACGGATTTGTTGCGCCTTTGCGGGAGACCAGCAGTTTTCTGCCATCAGCAAGGGTGAGATCAAGCTGATCTGGAAAGAGAAAGCTGTACCCCCGCAAGAGATTATAGGTGGCCGCTTCTGGTTTTGAAGCACTGACGAACTTTGTGTAGTGCAAGAAGAACTCATCTGCAGGGAGTGCGTTGACCTCTTTGATCACATCTCCGAGGTGCAGATCTGCTCTTGTGGTGCTGTAAACTGTCCAGACCAGATTATGAGGTTCTGCTGCTGAAACTGGCAGAGGGCGGGCCCAGAAGCCAAAGCTGGCGTTCTTTTGAAGTGTGTGATCAATGAAGAGGGTGTGGGCGTTTTGCAAGCGGGCCAGATAGCCTTGGGTTGCTAGTTGGAAATCCCGTCGGTCCTGCGCTTCTTCCAAGGCGTTGAGGTAGTCAAAATAGAGATTAGCGTTGCACAGGTCCGGAACGTTTTCCCAATGCGCAAAACAGCTTTCAATGGCCTGATAAATCCGGCTTGCCGCGTAGTGCTTCAAGGCATGTGAGATCGGCGCTGTCGGGTCATCCAATGCTTTTAGAGCCTGGGACAACATTGGAGGCTCTGCACTATTTTCTGATGCATCTTCCATGGAAAAGCTCGCCCAAAATCAGAGATAAAGTATGCAGATAGAAGATCAGGAAACCGCAGATTTGTACAGCTTTTGGCCTCAAATCTAAGCCCAGATACACAAAACGCGATCGCTCGGGGGAGGGATCGCGTTTCAGAAACTTTATTGGGCTCTTTATCCGAAAACCGGATGATGCTTTTCAACGCTATGCAAAAGCGGATTGCGGAGAGCTTTCTTCCTCACCTGCCAAAGCTGTGGTGACGGCTTTCCTGACTTCTACCAATGAGAATGGTTTGGTCAGAACATCCTTCACGCACTTGCCGACTTCTTCAGAGCGTTCACGCTGGTCTGCGTAACCGGTCATCAAAAGGATTGGCAGGCCCGGATAGCGAGCGCTGCTTTGCATAGCAAGTTCGATCCCGTCCATCTCCGGCATTCTGATGTCGGAGAGCAGAAGGTCAAACTTGCCCTGCTGTTGCAGCAGCACAAGAGCGGCTTCGGCGCCATCTTCCACGGCGGTCACTTTGTGCCCGTCCAGCTCCAATGCACGTTTTACAAAGGCGCGGACCGCATCATCGTCTTCCGTCAGAAGTATGTGAGCCATTATAGCCCCCCTCGTTTACTCGTCACCTTCCTGCGGCACGTAGCCGATGAATGGCAACTGTCTCCATGCATGCCCCATGTCCATGCCATAGCCGACAACGAATTTGTCCGGGCAATCGAAGCCCGTGTAATCCGATTGGATATCGGCTTTTCTGTGACCAGGTTTGTCCAGGAATGCAGCTATCCGGACAGACTTGGCTCCACGATCGGCGATCATGTCGCGTGCAAACTTGAGTGTGCGACCAGATTCGAGAATGTCATCAATCAAAATGACGTCGCGTCCGGTTACATCGCTTTGGATATCGCGGAGGACTTTGATCTCTCCTGACGACACCGTCCCACTTCCATAACTTGAAAGGTGTAAAAATTCCATTTCCGGAACGGAACCTACTCTGTGCAAAGCACGAGCAAGGTCAGCTGCAAAAATGAAGCTCCCTTTCAAGACTGCTACGAGGAGGAGGTTGTGAGGGTTGTCCTGTGCGATAGCTTCTGCGATCGCTTTTACGCGACCAGCAATAGCTTCTTCATCAAACAGCACGCGGATTTCCGGGTTACCGGTCATCTAATGCTCGCTCTTTTCTTTTGGCGCTCAACAAAGCGCAATTGAATGTCGGCGGCTCGCTCTGGCGGATTATTCAACCGAGCTCTGAACCGTGTTTTATCACCTGGTGCAAGCCAATCTTCTCTTGGCTCAACAATCCAGGAGTGTATCTCTTGCGTATCCTGAGAGCGTAAGGCCAGCTTGATCGCTGGAATGTACGTCTCGCTTCTTGTAATATTCTCTACAGAGCCTTCCACAACAAGCACGACAGAGCCATCCTCAACCTCACGGAAGGTTCTCAGATCCTTAAATACAAGACCACGCAGATTTACGGTCATACCAGCCAACTGGTAAAGACCAGCCAAATCGGGGAAGGTTCTTACTACAGATTCACGGTATTGCACCGCTGCAAAACAGAGTGCGAGTGAAGCAGCAAGAAGGCTCGCTCCCAGCAGGCCTTTCGCGCTTATAACACCTGATTTGCGGGATGACTTAGTTTTTTTTCTAGATCTTCCGTTGGGCTTTTGGGATTTGCCCTCAGATTTCTTCTTGTCTTCTGTTTTGTCCTCGTCAGAACCTGCTGGATCTTCAGAGGCTTTATAGGAATTGCTAGCACCGGCTGCGGACTTTTCGCTGGTGTCCTCATCCTTAGAACCATTTGAATCTGAAGAGTCTTCTTTGGGTTTTACGGCAAGATCTTCTTCAGAGAATGCTTCGTGACGCTCTGCTTTCTCTCCGATACCGGCCCAATCGGTTTCGTCGAAACCTTCGGAAAAGGAGGGTTCCTTACGGTCGTCATCGGGTGTTGAATTGTTGTGTACTTCGCTCTGCGCGCCCAGGGCTTCGGCCCAGTCGTCTGCTGTTTCTTCCTCGCGTGAGACATGCCAGATGTGGTTGCAGCTGGCGCATTTAACTTTGCGGCCAGTGTCTCCAACCTTGTCAGCGGGGATCTCATAGGCAGTATTACATTGAGGGCAGATAATTTTCATCGAGCGTGGTCCAAAGCGATTTGCCATTAATATGGATTGGCTAAACCGCTTAAATCCTTCATTTTCTAGCGTATTCTCTCAGCGGAGCAGGCCGGGAGTACGTCTCAGAGCCACCAGATATGCAATATACTCACAAGTACTCAAAAGGGCAGGCTTTGACTAGCCTAAATACAGGGGCTTGGAGTTAGATTGAGTGCCTAAACTAATTCTCTTGAACCTATCAGGGCATTTATATGCTTAATGAAGTGTTAATTTATTCAAGGGATATCCAAAGGAACAGGCTCGCATAAATTTGCAGGGGTAATCTCACTCTAAAATTGAACGCGAGAAAATTATTTTTTAGAGTGATTTGCACGAGTTTGGCCTCATTGTTCTGATAAGGCGGAACCTCACGTCTGCTAGGGGAATTTTCGGTGATACGCTTTGAGAATGTGGGACTTCGGTATGGAATGGGCCCTGAAGTGCTTCGGGATTTGACCTTTTCCATTGAGCCGCAATCTTTTCAGTTTCTCACCGGTCCTTCAGGTGCTGGCAAAACCAGTTTGCTGCGTCTATTGTTTCTCTCCATGCGCCCGACACGCGGGTTGATCTCCGTTTTTGGCAAGGACACCACCAAAATTACCAAGTCTGAGCTGCCTTCGATGCGTCGGCGGATTGGTGTGGTGTTTCAGGACTTCCGCTTGCTGGACCACCTGACCACCTACGAAAATGTGGCTCTGCCGCATCGTGTGGCTGGAAAGTCTGAGGCAGAGTATCGTCCGGACGTGATTGATCTGCTGAAGTGGGTGGGGCTGGGTGACCGTATGCATGTGCTGCCGCCGGTGCTTTCTGGTGGTGAGAAGCAGCGTGCTGCGATTGCGCGGGCGTTGATTACGCGGCCAGAAGTTCTGTTGGCGGATGAGCCGACGGGTAACGTGGATCCGCCACTGGCGCGTCGTTTGCTGCGTTTGTTTATTGAGCTGAACCGGCTTGGTACCTCCGTGGTGATCGCGACCCACGATTTCCATTTGCTGGAGCAGGTGGAAGCTCGACATCTTATTCTCAACGACGGGCGGTTGGCTGTTCATGACTGATACTCAGCAAAGACGAGAGCCGCCTATGTCAGGCCCGAAGAGAGCGCCAGCCGGTCAGAAAAGACCTGGACCGCCTCGCAAAGGGCCGCCGAAAGGCAAGGGCAAGGGGGGGCGTCCGATCAAAAAGGCTGCTCCTGCCAAGCCCTCTCCGCTGAAGTTTCGTTCCCGAGAAAAGCCAGCTCCGATTGTTCCTCCGCAGGCGATTTCTGGTCAGGCGCTTATGCTCGTTGTGGCGATCATGAGCTTTTTGGCCTGTCTGACGGTTGGTTTTGTGGCCATCGTCAATGATGCAGCCAATGATTGGACCAATGATCTGGTGCGTGAAGTGACGGTGCAGATCCGTCCTGCAGATGGCGTGAACATGTTGCAGGAGATTGATCGCACGTTGGCGCTGGTTCGAGAGTTTCCGGGGGTTGGAGAAGCGCGTGCGCTTTCTGATGAAGAAACCAAAGGATTGCTTCAGCCATGGCTAGGTGCCGGGCTGGAGCTTGAGGAACTGCCGGTTCCGCGGTTGGTTCTGGTTGAGATCAATGATCCTGAACTGCTGGATCTTGCCGAGATGAAAGCGCAGATTGAGCAGGACATCCGGGCTGCATCGGTTGATGATCACCGCGTCTGGAACCGTCAGCTGTCTGCCATGGCGAATACTGCGGTTCTGGTGGGCTTTGGTATTCTGGTGCTCGTGCTGTTTTCTATGGTGCTCTCCGTCATTTTTGCGACACAGGCAGCGATGTCCGGCAACAAGGATGTGGTTGAAGTTCTGCACTTTGTTGGGGCAGAGGTCAGCTTTATTGCTTCTGAGTTCCAGCGACACTTCCTGTGGCTTGGGCTTAAAGGCGGAATCATTGGCGGCACGATTGCGGCTGTCAGCTTTCTGATCATCGGGTTCTTTGGAAGTTCTGATGTGACCTCAGTGAGCGGAAACCAGGTGCAGGCGCTGTTTGGATCGGCTCAGGTGGGCACGATTGGTTATCTTGGTGTTGTTGCCGTTGTGGCTCTGGTGGCGGTGTTGACTGCGCTCACATCCCGTCTCGCTGTCCACAGACATTTGGCAAATATGGATTAAGCGCCGTTTTCTTCCCATTTTCGCCAGTTCTGATATGTAGTCAGGAAATTATTCGTTCAGGTTTGTGGCTATAAGCATGTAGCCACATCATGGAGCATTCTTTGAATACGCGCGATACTGCGGCCAATTTTAAAGCACCCGGTGAGCAAGAACCGGTATCAGCCAGCGCTGGGAAGCGTTCTGGCCGGAAGTCGTTTGTGCGGCGCGCAGTCCGTTTCTTCTTTCTGTTGTTTCTGATTTGCTCCGTAGCATTTGCCGCGGGCTTCCTGTGGTTTGTGGAAGTTTTGCAGCCTGCTGTTCAGGCTGTTGTGCCGAAACACGCGGATGGCATTGTTGTTTTGACGGGTGGTCGCGACCGGATTTCGCAGAGTCTGGATCTTCTGGAGACTGGCAGCGCGAAGCGGCTTTTGATCTCTGGTGTGCATCCATCAACCAGCGCCAAGCAGATTGCTCGGCTTAATTCCAAGCGTATGTGGTTGTTTGATTGCTGCGTTGATCTGGACCGGAAAGCGCTCAACACGATCGGAAATGCTGAAGAAACGGCGAGCTGGGTCAGAAAAAATCAGTTCAACTCGCTGCTGGTGGTAACCAGCGCCTATCACATGCCTAGAGCATTGGCAGAATTGCAGGTTCGCCTGCCAGAAGCTGACCTTTATCCAAGTCCTGTCTACCATAAAGAGCTGGATTTGGAGCATTGGTATGAAAGTTCTTCAATAACAAAGCTTCTCCTGCGCGAATATGTGAAGTATATCCTCGTTCGGCTGCGAGTTGAGCTGGATACTGTCTTTCCGGTAAAACACTCCTCTTAACTTCGTAAAGTAAACTCTGAATTCGCTTTGGCGGGGGCCATGCGGATATGGTTGTGAAGGTATTATGATCGTCCTGCGTTCTATTCTCTTCAATGTGCTGTTTTACATCAGCACCTTGATCATCATGCTGGCATGTATGTTCCTGTTTGTGCTTCCTGTTCGGTATTGCTGGTGGCTTATTCCGTTCTGGGCGCGCACAGAAAAGTTCTTGCTGCGTTGGGTTGCAGGGGTAAAGTCTGAAGTGAAGGGACTGGAGAATATCCCTGACACCGGCTGTATCATTGTTTCCAAACACCAATCTGCCTGGGAAACTTTTGCGCTTGCAGAGTATTACCGTCAGCCGACTTATATTCTGAAGAAGGAATTGCGCTATGTTCCGTTCTTTGGTTGGTACCTGATGAAGTTCCGCCAGATCCCTGTTGATCGTGGTAAGAAGGGCAAAGCGCTCTCAGAGATGTCCAAGAAGGCTGCTGAGGCGATTGCTGAAGGCCGGAACATTGTCATCTATCCAGAAGGTACGCGCCGCCCTGCAGGGGCTGAGCCGCAGTACAAGTATGGCATTGTGCACCTATACAAGACGCTGAACTGCCCGGTTGTTCCAGTCGCGCTGAACTCTGGTGTGTATTGGCCGCGCCGCCGGTTCTTCCGTTTCCCAGGTACGATCACAGGTGAGTTCCTTGAGCCGATCCAACCGGGTTTGCAGCCTGATGAGTTCTTCAAAACTTTGCAGGAACGCATCGAAGGTGCTTCTGATCGTTTGCTGGATGAGGCTGAAAAAGCGACGCCAGATAACATCATCATCAAAGAAGCCCGTGCACGACAGGCAGAATATAAGAAAAAATAAAGATTTTGCGTGGAAATCAGATGTTTCAAAGGAAGAAGGCCGCCTTTGCCTTAAAGGCGGCTTCTTTTTTGACAATGCTCTGGCTCAACTTGTAATATGTTCGCAGTTTGTTCTATAAAGTACTATGGGAAGTAGCAGGAGAAATCAGGAGAGTGCGTTGCAGTACTCGTTGTTTGATGATCACTTGCCGAGTGGAACGTCTCCACGGGTGTCAGAAGAGTTAGGAGCGGGCAGTCAGTTCAAGTACTGGTCTGGCGCCTCTGGCCATCGTTACCTCTTTACCCGGATCTCTCCGGAAGAGGTTGCTGACTATGCGGAGAACCTGGTTCTGATCACAGACAAGAAGAGCGAAGCGGTTCTTTGGCTTGGCCACCAGGGTATGTCGAATGACAAGACCCCGATGCCAGCGCTGAAACCTTCGCAGGATGCATACGTACATCTTTTGGCAGAAGACAGCGCGGAGAGGGATCGCGCTCATAATGATCTGCGTACGGGGATCTTTTCTTATATCAAGCCGGAAGACGAATAGTCTGATCCGCGCTTTATAAAGAAAGCTGCCGTGCCAGCCATTCGACGTTCTGGTCTTTAATACCCATTTCCTTCATATGCGCGTGAGTGTTGAGTACATACTCCGGATTTGCGCCAGACTGCCCCACAGCCCCCTTTACAATCTGCAATTGGTCTTCTAGCGGTAACGCACCTGCATATTGCTCGTGTTTCTGGTCGGCGACGAATGTCACGGCGCGGACTTTGGTGCCGTCTTCATCCAGCAAACGGATGCGGCGGTGGGTTTCCAGATACACCATGGTCTGCTGTTCGCGCTCGCGGAGGTACTCTAGTGTGTGATGCCAGTTTTCCGGTGCGACCCGAAATGCCATGCCGATGCAGGCACCGCCTTTATCCAGCCCAAATACCAGTCCAGGGTTGTCTTGAGTCCCACGATGAACCCACGAATACACACAAAGAGATCTATGGACACCATGCAAAATTGCCGGGACAGCTTGCTCATAAGTAAAGCCAGGACGCCAAATTAGTGAGCCGTAGCCAAATATCCATAAATCTCGCATAACTATTTTCTCGTAGAATTCTTTGAGTGACACGCCTATCAGGCTCGTAATCAGCATGCAACTCACAGCGACGTGTGAGGGTAACGGAGAGTAGATGACTGAACCAAAAGTATCCCGGCCTCCAAGAAAGTCGGCGTATTTCGTTTTGGCGATCCTTGTCGCCTTGATTATTGGCGGTTGGTCCGCCTATTGGGCAGTTGGACGCGGTATTGTTTCGGACGTTATTCGCAATGGTGTGAAGGTTGCTGAAGCAGATGGTGGAAGCCTTGAGTGTGGCAACCAGCAGCTGGGTGGCTACCCGTTCCGCTTTGAGTTGACTTGTACTCCGTTCCGTATGGACAAGAATGGAGAGTGGTACTTTATCAATGAGTTACGTGGTGTTGCGTTGGCCTACAATCCAACTCACGTGATCTTTGAAGCAACAGGCCCAGCAGAGGCGACCTTTGGTCAGGCTGGTCCGGCGTACTCCGCGCATTGGAAAACGGCACAGGCAAGCGTGATTGCGAAAGACAGCAAACCGGCGAAACTGGATGCTGTTTTTAAAGAGCCAAAGCTGACCTACACCATTGGTGACCAGTCTGTTGAGTTCGATGCGGAACTGACTGAAGCGCATATGCGCCGCGTTGAAGGCAATGAAGATGCTCTGGACTTATCACTACTGGTGACTGGTCTGACAGCGGGTCAGGTGTCTGATGATGTGCCGCTTGATATCAGCCTTGTGATGCAGCTGCCGGAGGGTTCTAAGCTTCTGGATGGCAAAGTTCGCAATATTGCTGATTTGATGGTTGATGAAGAGCTAAAGGTCAACGTTTCCAATCTGCATCTGAAGAGCGGCGAATTTTCCGTCAAAACAGGGGGTGATCTGGTGATTGACCGTCAGGGCCGTCTGAACGGCACTCTGCCTTTGGTGATTACCGGCATTCATCAGTTGGAAGATGTGTTGCGCCCACTGTTCCCACAAGGGTCCAAGACGCTTGAATCACTGCAGAAGACTGCAATGAGTATTGGGCAGGGAAGTGCGGTGAATGGTGTTCCGACGCTCAAGATCCCAGTGACCATTGAGAACGGCCGGGCCCGTATCGCCTTCTTTGATCTGGGGCCTGTGCCTCAGCTGATCATAAAAGAAAGCGGCTCGTAAGAGCCGCTTTTGGTTTAAGCAAGTGCCAGACGGTCAATCGGGACAATGAAGCTGTCTTTGTCGTCTGGTTCTGCCAGATTTTCAAAGAGGCTGTTGTCGACCTTGTTCTTGTTTGGCACGAGCCAGCGAACATGAAGCCAGTCGCGCTCTTTGCCGATCTTGGAGATCTGCTCTACCAGTGTGCGGCCAATGCCTTTGTGGCGGTGGTCCGGCATCACGTAGATATCATCCAGCTGGCCAATGCGCAGGCCGGAGATCAGGTCTGGAATATCGAAGAAAGCGGCAAATCCGACCAGCGTGTCCTCTTCAAATGCACCGATGATCTCGATTGACTTGTCTTCGATCAGACGCTCTGCGAAGACTTCGTCAGGACGACGTGGAGCTCCGCGCTTCAAAGCTTGTGCATTCTCTGCGATGAGAGGGGCCAAGTCTGGCGCATCAGCGGGTGTTAAGGCTCTGTAAGAAAGGTCAGCCATTATACCTCTTCCCGTTCCTTCGTTTGATTTTGCGTTATAGAGTGACCCCAAAAATCCCTTAAAATCAAGGTGCGAAAGTCTTATAGGACCGCGAAATTTGTGGGATGCTTCTTTCCAGTGGCTGGCTCATTGGGAGAGTGCTGGTTGTCTCTGCATCTCTGCGTTGCCGCAAAAGCTGATGTTGCTGGGCAGCATAAGGCGAATTGCAGCCAAAGGCCTAGTGTTTGGCGGTTCAAAACTCGCAATTAGCCCGAATGGTGAGTAGTTAAGGCGGATTGCTGGTTCTAAACTCTGCTTTGATTTTGCAACGCAACAGGAAGTGCCATGTCTAGCTCAGAGCAAGCTCACACCATCAGACCGCGTCGTAGTGCGCTTTACATGCCAGGTTCAAATGCACGGGCATTGGAGAAGGCCAAAGGGCTGGATGTGGATGTGCTTCTGCTGGACCTGGAAGATGCTGTTGCACCAGATGCCAAAGAGATGGCACGCGTGCAGGTGTGTGAGGCTGTTGCCGGTGGTGGGTATGGCCATCGTGAGCTTGTTATCCGCATCAATGGCATGAAAACCCCATGGGGTCATGACGATCTGAAAGCGGCTGTTGCTGCCAAGCCGGATGCTGTGCTTTTGCCGAAGGTGGAGAGCCTTGCTGACATTCAGCCGGTTGCGGATTATCTGGCAGAGCAGGGCGCTGAGAGCGTTCGCATCTGGGCTATGCTGGAAACACCGGGTGCAATCCTGAATGCTTCTGAGATCGCGGAAGCGGCGAAAGATCCACATAACCGTCTCGATGTGTTCATCATTGGCACCAATGATCTGAGCAAAGAAAGTGGCGCGAAGATCCTTCCGGGCCGTGCAGCGTTGATGCCTTGGTTGATGACATTCCTGGCGACCGCGCGCGTTGGTGGGGCTGACATTCTGGATGGTGTTTACAACAACTTCTCTGATCTTGAGGGCTTTGCTGAGGAATGTCAGCAAGGCGCAGACATGGGGTTGGATGGTAAAACGCTGATCCATCCGAAACAGCTGCCTGCTTGTAACTCCGCGTTTGCGCCGAGTGCTGAAGAGGTCGCGTGGGCGAAGAAGATAATTGCCGAGTTTGAACAGCCTGAAAATCAGGACAAGGGTGCAGTGCAGGTTGATGGCAAGATGGTTGAGCGTCTGCATGCGGATATTGGTCGGAAAACCGTTGCGATTGCAGAAGCTATCAAGCGGCACGTGAACGCGTAATTTTGAACAGTGCGCGTGTTTAAAGCTCTGGCTTCTGTCTGGTGTGGCTGATAGGTTCCGCCAAGATTTAAAGAACCTAAGGGAATGGATATGCGCCTTTACCGCCTCATCACCGAACCGGATTCCGCGAAGTTTTGTCACCGCGTGACTGAAGCACTCAACAAAGGTTGGGAGCTGCAAGGTTCTCCAACCATGACCTACGATGCCACCAGAGGCGTCACCATTTGCGGTCAGGCTGTGGTCAAGCATGTTGATGGTGAAAAGTATACGCCAGAGACTAAGCTCGGCGCTTGGTAAGCCAACAAGTTTCAAGGCCTGCAGAGATGCAGGCCTTTTTGTTATGGGCTTTGCTTCGTTAGCCAAAGTTTCCTGAGGGGGCATGCAGCAGTGAGAGGAACTCCTGCCGCATTGTGGTGTTGGTTTTGAAGTCTCCCTCAAAGTACCGTGTGACCATTGATACGCCCGGCTTGCGAATGCCTCTTGTGGTCATGCACATGTGCGCTGCTTCCACGATAACAGCGACACCGCGGGGCTGAAGAGCCTCCCAGATGGCGTCTCCGATTTGAGCGGTGAGTGTTTCCTGAATTTGCAGGCGTTTGGAATAGGCCTCTACAACACGTGCGAGTTTACTGATGCCGACAACGCGGCCTGCGGGCAGATAGGCAACGTGGGCTTTGCCGATGATCGGCACAATGTGGTGCTCACAGTGGGATTCCAGGCGCATGTTGCGCAGAACGATGAGATCATCGTAGCCGTCTGTTTCCTCGAAGGTTTGTGTCAGCAGTTGCTTGGGATCTGTTTCATATCCTGCAAAGAAGTCCTCGTAGGCGCGTGCGACGCGGGCAGGGGTATCGAGTAGTCCCTCGCGCTCCGGATCATCGCCTGACCATTCAATCAGCGTTCTGACAGCGGCTTCGGCGTCTTCTCTTGTTGGTCGTTTGCGAGCCTGTTCTTGGGTCGGCGTTTCGCTCAGCAGCATACTTATGGTTCCTGATGGATGGAGTTATGCTGATATTATTGTAATAGTATAACATTACAATCAAGCTGATTGTTGAAGCATGGCTTCCAGTACACCCCGATAAATGTCACGGACACGGTGATGATGCTCAGGAGAGGCCTGCCAGAAGTTAGTCAGGCCGGGGCCAGCATTGAGTTCAAGCACGTGGGCTGGAGCGTCGTTGATGCTCAGGTCTTCGCAGAGAATATCGACACCGGCATACCGCAGACCACAGACGCTCGCTGCTTCCACGGCCAGATCTTTGAAGCTTTGTGAGGCGATATCGGTGACGTCGACAGCTTCGCCGCCCGTTGAAAGGTTGGCATTGGAGAGTAGCTGAAGGAGCTGGCCATCACTCAGAATACTGGTCAGATCATAGCCAGCTTCCTGAATGGCTTTGAGGATGCGCGGGTCGTTGCTTTCCACCTTGTACCCACCGCTGCGGGTGGTGAGAGTTTTGATCTTCTCTGACAAAAGCTCTGCGATGGTGTGGGTGCCATCTCCTGAAATGGAGAGAGGGCGGCGTTCGATGATCGCCAGAATGGTTCCATCGAGCACGATAACGCGGTAATCGCGGCCTGAGACAGCTTCCTGCACCAACATGCGATCATTGGTTTGTAGGGCTGCTGCGAGGCGTGTGTTCAACTCTGCCTCATCAGAGATCTTCTGTACTCCAACACCTTGCGTGCCTTCATTGGGCTTGATGAAGAGCGGATAGCCAAGGGTCTCAGCGATTGCCGGGGCTTTGGTGAGTGTGTTCAGACTTTGCGCCACATGTGGGTTTGCGGTGCTCAGTTGCCGGATGGCTTTGTCTGAGTGGATCAGCTTGAAGTCCGGGGTTTGCAGGCCTGCATCTTGGAGCAGGCGGCCACAGAAATCTTTGTCTTTGGCGGATTCTCCGGCGGCGTAGCTGTTGAGTGCGAAGGCGCCACCTTTAATCGGAAAGCGTTTGCCGTCTTCCGTTTCAATGTAGCCGAAATAGAAGAACTCGCTGTCGAGGGCGAGTTTGATGCCCTTCTCCTGGCACAGCTCTGCAAGCAGGCGCGGGGCTAGAGGGAGGTTCGGCTGGTCGGGTGAAACCGGGATAAACTGCATTCACATACTCAAGCTAATAAAAAAGGAGCGCCGAAGCACTCCTCTTCATACATCAGAATTTGGATCAACGCTTTAGTTGTTGCCGCGTCGCTGACGGGAATTTGCGATGTAGTCGATCTTGAACAGATCCGGGTTGGTTGCGCCGTTTTCAACCACATCGTAGATGGCAACAGAGGTGTCGTAACCCTGTGCATCGCGTACGGTCCACTGCTTCAGTTTGTAGTCGCGCGCATCGAAGATCAGCGTCAGGCGACCGGAGGTGAAGCGGGTTTTGTCGTCGATGGTGATTGTGATGAGGTCTGGCTCAACAACCACGTTGGTGACGTTTGCATCCGTTTTCAGGTCGATCTTGTCTGCCAGCAAGAAGCGCAGCGGGGTCTGAGACAGTGGCCAGATGTCCTGGGTCTGCAACTTACGGTCCTTCACGGAGACCATGCTGCCGTCAGCAATGATGTCGAGCGTGGACGGTTTGTTGTAGTAGAAGCGGACTTTGCCCGGACGGCTGATGAAGAACTGGCCTTCAACGCGGCCA
Organism: Pseudovibrio sp. SCP20; assembly: GCF_057774105.1. Taxonomy (NCBI): domain Bacteria; kingdom Pseudomonadati; phylum Pseudomonadota; class Alphaproteobacteria; order Hyphomicrobiales; family Stappiaceae; genus Pseudovibrio; species Pseudovibrio sp. SCP20. The sequence goes on from NZ_JBYMDH010000002.1 coordinate 660,507, forward strand.
CCGGTTGGGCCGAACTGTACGAACTTGCCGTGCATGTTGCGTACGGAGTTGAAATACTTGCTCACCGCATCAATGGCTTGCACGTTGGTGAGTGCGACCGGTTGAGCCTGCTGGGTTGTTTGAGCGGCGGAGTGTTCCGCGGTCAGTGGGACAGAACCAATAAAAAGCGCTGCAGCAATTGCGAGGCTTTTGCCAATCCTACCAAAAGAGATCGCCTGAGATGCAATCATAAATAAAACTCCGCTGTCAAAACTCGTAGAACAACCGTAAGGCGAGTTGATTAACTCTTCTCTAAATCTTCAGCCGGCGGTTGTTTGTGAACCCTCATTTTGAGAGGCTATCGTTACCATAAGGCGAAGATGGGGCATATGCCCCAAATTCCATAAATTTGCCTTGTGATCTCCGAAAAGGCTGATCAACTTTTCGGGATTGCTCTCAATCAGAACTGCTCTTCATTGTCCGGAAGCAGGATTTCGCGCTTACCGGCGTGGTTCGCTGGGCTGATCATGCCTTCCTGTTCCATCCGCTCAATAAGAGACGCCGCGCGGTTGTAGCCGATTGAGAGGCGACGCTGGATGTAAGAGGTAGAGGCCTTGCGGTCTCTGGCGACGATGGCCACCGCCTGATCGAACAGGTCGTTGGTTGCGTTGCCGGAACCCTGTGTCAGTGCATCGTAGCCACCAGCTTCCTCGGTTTCTTCTGTTACGTCGGAAAGATAGGTTGGTGTGCCTTGTTCCTTCAGGTGCTTTACGATGTCTTCCACTTCATCATCTGAAACAAATGGGCCGTGAACGCGCTGGGTTTTACCACCAGCGGCCATGTAGAGCATGTCACCCATCCCGAGCAGTTGCTCTGCGCCCATTTCACCAAGGATCGTACGGCTGTCGATCTTGGAGGTTACCTGGAACGAGATACGGGTTGGGAAGTTCGCCTTGATGGTACCGGTGATCACGTCCACGGATGGACGCTGGGTTGCCATGATCAAGTGGATACCAGCAGCACGGGCCATCTGCGCCAGACGCTGGATTGCGCCTTCGATGTCCTTACCAGCTACCATCATGAGGTCAGCCATCTCATCGACGATCACGACTATGTAAGGCATTTTCTCCATTGGCAGTTCTTCTTCCTCGAAGATTGGTTCGCCAGTGTTTTTATCGAAGCCGGTCTGAACTGTACGGGTGAAGCTCTCGCCCTTCTTCATGGCCTGCTCAACACGGGTGTTGTACCCGTCGATATTGCGCACGCCCATCTTGGACATTTTCTTGTAGCGATCTTCCATCTCACGGACGGTCCATTTCAAAGCCACAACAGCTTTGTTTGGATCGGTCACAACTGGAGTGAGAAGGTGCGGGATGCCGTCGTAGATGGACAGTTCCAGCATCTTTGGATCGATCATGATCATCTTACATTGCTCAGGGGTGAGCCTGTAGAGCAGGGAGAGGATCATGGTGTTTACAGAAACGGACTTACCAGAACCGGTTGTACCTGCCACGAGCAGGTGAGGCATGCGGGCAAGGTCGGCGATGACGGCTTCACCATTAATGGTTTTGCCGAGAGACATGGCCAGTTTTGCCTTGGATTCATCAAAGTCCTCAGAATCCAGCAGTTCGCGAAGATAAACGGTTTCACGTTTGGCATTAGGCAGCTCGATACCTATTGCGTTCTTGCCCGGAATAACTGCTACACGTGCAGAGATCGCGCTCATGGAACGGGCGATATCGTCTGCCAGACCGATCACGCGGGAGGACTTGATGCCCGGTGCTGGCTCCAGTTCGTAAAGGGTAACAACAGGGCCGGGACGGACTGCGATAATTTCGCCGCGTACACCGAAGTCACCCAGAACACCTTCCAGAATGCGTGCATTTTGCTCCAATGCATCTTTGCTCAGGCGCTGCTTGCCATCTGCCTGCGGTTCTGCCAGCAACTCGATGCTTGGTAGTTCAAACGGTTTCTGTTTGACGATGGCAGTAGACTGCTTTTCCTGCGCGAATGGGCGTGGAACCATGCGGCCCGGAGTTGGGCGTGGCGCCTGTGGCTGCGGAACCGGCTGCATTTGTGGCTCAGGTTCGTCCGGGCTGGCGATGCCAATTGGCCCGACTGGAGCTTCAGGCTGAGGTCCACGATGGAGGTCTTCGTCCTCGTAGTACTCGTCAGGTCCGAGTTCGTAGCCTTGCTCGTCATAAGCAGGCTGGCCAGCTGGTGCGGCTTCCCACTGCTCTTCAGGGTAAGGCTCATTCTGCGGTGCGTATTGTTGTGTGTTGTCGTATTGCGGATCAAACTGCACATCATCGCGCGCAGGCTGCGCTTCCTGTTGATAATAATCGTTGAGGCCGTCGTCTTCCTCCGGCATCAGCTTTGCTGCCACCTTGCGTCTCAAACGGGAAACCAGACCACCTTTTTGCTCAGGCTCTTCTTCGTAGGCTTCCTGTTCTTCCCACTGCTGCGGTGCTTGTGGGTCGTACTGGTCGTCCTCGTAGTATTCCTGTTGCTGTTGTGGCTGGTTTGGATCGTGCGGTGCCTGAATGTACTCTTCTTCTTCCTGCCAGTTCTGTTCAGCAGCAGGTTTGCGCTTGAAGAGGGTCCGCTGGATCGCGCTGGTTGCCATCAGCTTCCAGTGGCTGAGGGCACCAATAACAGCGTAATAGCGGTTGTTTTCACCTTCGTAATCGTCCTCTGAATCTTCAGAGAATGGAAGAGCTTCGTGAGGTGTGTACTCGTCCTCAACCGTTTCGTCCTCTGCGATCTCTTTCGGAGAGGAGTCTTTACCGATCAAGCCAGCAGCATGGGCCAGCAGAGCGATGGATGGCAGGCCGAGACCAACTGCACCGGTGAGGGTGCGCAGGCCGGTTGAGAGTTCAGGCAGGATTGCGGAGGGGATGGAGAACACCCAGTCACCAAGGAAGCCACCAAGACCTGTTGGCAGTGGCCAGCTTGTTGGGACTGGAATTGCCGCCAGTCCACCCGCGAACAACACTGTTCCGACAAACCATGTCAGGAAGCGTTTGCGGGTGACGCCAGAGGTGTATTTGAGCGACAGGCGCCAGCCCCAAATGAAGATGGGCACCAAGAACACGGCTGTTGCCAGCCCGATGGTCTGCATCAAAACATCAGCGACAATGGCACCGGTTTGGCCCAAAGCGTTGTTGATCTCCGCATTGGTTGCGTGATTCAAGCTTGGGTCGGCTGTGGACCATGTTGCTAGTGCTGCCGCCACGCAGATGCCGATGACAAGGATCACCGCACCGCCAATGACGATCAGATTGCTTTTGATAAAGCGCTTTATCGGGCTCTCTGTATCAGCCAGTGAAACAGAGTTTGCTTTTGGTCGTTGCATTGCAGCAGCCTGACGCATTCAATTACTCCAGAGAGTCCAAAATTCTTCGGAACGCTTCCTTGCTGGTTTCCAAAGATTCAACGAGGGCGAGGCGGATGTATTTGTCACCGGGGTTGGAGCCGTCCGGCATGTCTGAGGCGATGTAAGCACCCGGGAGAGCTTTGACGCCGGTTTCACGCCACAGCTTTTCAGCGACTTCGGCGCCAGAGCCCCAGCGGGAAACGTCCAGCCAAAGGAAGAAGCCGCCATCTTTGCGTACGGAACCAAAGAGTGGCGCGAGCATCTCTTCAGCTGCATCGTACTTTTCATTGTAGAGGCGGCGGTTTTCGATCACGTGCTCTTCATCGCCAAATGCGCGTACTGCCAGCGCCTGAACAGGCATTGGAACCTGAGGGGCGGCCACGTTGCGGAAATCAGCGAAGAACTGGATGAACTCAGGATCTCCAGCAGCAAAGCCGCAGCGTGCGCCCGGCAGGTTGGAGCGCTTGGAGAGGGAGTTGAAGGTCACTACGTTTTTCAGTGTGCCATCAATCGCTTCAGCAGCTTCCAGGATGCCGGTTGGCGGAGTGTCGCGGTAAATTTCGGAATAGCATTCATCCGCGAAGAGCATGAAGTTGTGTTTGCGTGCCAGCTTGATGAGCTTTTGCCAGTACTCCATTGGCGCGACGGTACCCTGAGGGTTTGCAGGAGAGGCAAAATAGAACGCGACGGTGCGGTCCAGCAGGTCCGGATCAATTGCATCCAGGTCTGGCAGAACTCCGTCAGCAGGTTCTGGCAAAAGAATTTCGTCTGCGCCCGCAATATGAGCGCCAGCACCGTAGGATTGGTAGAACGGGTTCGGCAAAATAACAGCCGGTTTGCCGTCTTTTTTCAGATAGTCGCGTGCGGAGACGCAGCCAAACACGAGGCCTTCCCGAGATCCGTTGAGCGGAATAATGCTCTTATCCGGATTGAAGGCATCGGACAGGCTGAAGCGGTTTTTGAGCCACTTGCCGACAGCTGCGCGGAATTCATCTGTGCCACGGATAGCTGGGTACTTGCGGAAGCCATCCTTGTTTTCTTCAAGTACTTCAATGACGTAGCTTGGAGGTTCATGACGCGGCTCGCCGATGGTCATGACGATTGGATCCAGACCCGGCTCGATGCCAGCGAGCTGTTGATTCAGCCGCTGAAACGGGTTTCCTCCGCTAGATTTTTTTTCAACTTCTTTTGTGGACACAAGAATTCTCGCAGGAATGATTTACAACAATTGCTCAGAGCACCAAAACTCTAGTGTTTTTTGGTAAATTGGCTGTTAACCAATTTACTGTGCGCTAAGCTGAATAGGTGTTTCTTCTGGGGTTTGTCATCTGATTTTTTAGAAGTGTGGGTTTTGATGTGCTGGCTGAGTTAGGATCGAACTTGGGCCGGGATTTGTCGAAATGGCGCAAACCACAGAAAACATTGAAGCAAGCCACATCCATCTGGATTCTTCGTTTGTTGTTGTTTTCTCCAAATCCAAAGGCATGCGCAGATTCACACTAGCAGAGCTACGTGACTATGAGCTGGAGCCCGATGAATTTTATTGGGCTTATCTGCAACGGGTTGCCGCTCAGAACAGAGAGTTTCTCGAAGAGGCGGGGTTAGAGCACAGCGATATTGATGAGCTGCTTGCGCGAGAGGTGCGTCCGCATTGTCATGTGCGTTCGAAAGGGGTGTTTATTGCGATCAACTCCTTCAATGAACTGCCCAGCCAGGAAAGCGGCGATATGGAATATGCCCATGTTTGGGTTGATGAGCGTAGGATCATCTGTGTCTGGCATGAGCCGCTGGAGGTGTTTCGTAGTCTGGTTGAAAGCTTCAACAAGCGCGTACCACCTGAAAGCACTGCGGAGTTCTGGGCGCGATTGGTTCTGGCAATTGCTGAGCGTGCAGAAGACATGGTTGAGGAGCTTCAAGATCGGATAGATCATCTGGAAGATGTGGTTTTGGAAACCGGCGATCATCCCTGGGAGAGTGAGCTGGCCCGGGTGAGGCGGTTCGCAACAATCGTTCGCCGCAGCATGCTGGCGTTTCTGGATACCATTCGAAACTTTGAAATTGAGAATTTCAGCTGGGTTAATCGCGTCAACAAACGGCGTGTGCGTGAAGCTGGGGATCGTGCTCTTCGAATTGCAGAAGAGATGGATGCTATCCGCGAGCGTGCTGAAATCGTTCACGATCAGATTATGTTCAAACGCTCTGAGACAACCAATCGCTCTATGTTGATGATGGCGGCGATTGCTGTTGTGTTCCTGCCGCTCAGCTTCATAACGGGTTTGCTGGGCATTAACGTTGCGGGCATTCCCGGAAGCCATGACCCTGTTGCATTTACAGTGGTCACGGCGCTGCTGGTTCTAATCGGACTGGTTCTGTTTATGATCGTCCGATGGTTTAAGATGTTTTAGAAATCGCTTGTGATGCCTTTGACTTCCCAGTCGCTGTAGCGGGCAGGGTCCAGGCCTCCGCGGCCATTGAGTTCTTTTGGCATTGCTTCTTGTGCGGCATCGATTTCAGCGCGGCGTTCTTCAGCTTCTTTCAGAGCGCGCTGTGCTGCCGGGGGCAGGTCTTCGAACCGGCGTTTTTTGGGTGCTTCTTCGACCTGTTCAGACATATCAACTTCTTGTGCTTTGAAGTTTTCGACGGCTGATTTGTTCTCTTTTTCCATTTCAATCCCCGTTGGCTGATGCTGCTTATCGCTTCTGTAAGCTTGCGTTTGCCATTTGGAGCTACCACTTAAGCAGGTAGTGGTAGTTTCACAATGATCGCGTAGGCTTAGATATAGGCGCGAGAGCCTGTGTTTTGCAATGGGCACTGCGTTCATTGATAGACGACTGCCGAAATTGGCGAATTAGAGAACAGACTGGAGCGTTGAAACCATGAACTATGTACGGACCGGCATGCTGCTTGCGGCGATGACCGCTTTGTTTATGGGTATTGGCTTCATGATTGGCGGCCAAACCGGCATGCTGATTGCGCTACTGATCGCCGGTGGCATGAATATCTTCTCCTACTGGAATTCGGATCGCATGGTTTTGGCCATGCACCATGCGCAGGAGGTGGATGAACGTCAGGCACCAGAGCTTTATGGTATGGTTCGTACCATGGCGGCACGTGCTGAATTGCCGATGCCGAAGGTTTATGTGATCAACAACCCGCAGCCAAATGCGTTTGCAACAGGCCGAAACCCTGAAAATGCAGCGGTGGCCGCGACGACTGGTTTGCTCAATAGCCTGACAAAAGAAGAAGTGGCTGGCGTGATGGCGCACGAGCTGGCGCACGTGAAAAACCGTGACACGCTGATTATGACGATCACAGCGACGATTGCTGGTGCGATCTCCATGCTGGCAAACTTTGCGTTCTTCTTTGGCGGAAACCGTAATAACCCGCTTGGTCTGATTGGCTCGATCCTGATGATGTTCCTGGCGCCGATGGCGGCTGCTTTGGTTCAGATGGCGATTTCCAGAACACGTGAGTATGCGGCTGACCGAATGGGTGCGCAGATCTGTGGTAACCCGCTGTGGCTCGCTTCTGCGCTGCATAAAATTGCAGGTGGTGCGGCACGTGTGGTGAATGAGGATGCAGAACATAACCCGGCAACGGCGCATATGTTCATCATCAACCCACTCTCCGGCCAGAACATGGACAACCTGTTCTCCACTCACCCGAATACGGATAACCGTATTGCCGCGCTTCGTGAGATGGCCTCAGAGGGTGGTTTTTCTGAAATGCGAAGTTCTGGTGGCGGTCATTTTGGTGTTCGTGAAACATCCAATGTGCAGCCGCAGCGTGATGCCCGCCGCCCAAGCGGTCCATGGGGTTCTGCTGGTAACACCGGACAGCGCCGTAGTGGTGAGCGACCTGGCCGCGATGAACCTCGCAAGCCTAAAGGGCCTTGGGGTTAAGCCAGAAGGCTAAAAAGCAAGAGAAAACTGCGAATGCGGGGCGTCTTCCGCATTTGCTTTGTTGATTGTGCCGTGTTTACCTGAATAACTATTCGAGCTTCCCAAATTGTCTTTGCAATATTAAAGGTTCTGTGGTTAGCCGAGCGGGATTTGACAGTTCTCCTATGGTGACAATTGGCAGTAATCCGCCAAAACTTCTAGTGGAACCAGATGGTCCACTCCGGTTTCTGACAGAAGCCTTTCACGCAAGAATGCATCTTTACAAGAATAGCTGGCGCCGAGGATCTGGCGACACATTCTGGAATACATGGATCAACGATGAGCGCAGAGCGTAAGAACACATCCTCTCAGGGCAAAAACTCCAAGTTCAAGGGGAGAAAGCGTTCTGGAGCACCGAAGACTCCAAAAGGTAATAACCAAGCTTCTGAAGCGGATAACGTAGAGGGCACTTTCAAAGATCCCGGTTATGCAGCTCGTAAGGCAGCGACGGACCTTTTGGGTAAAGTGCTCAGCAAGCGTATGCCGCTGGACGGTGAGCTTGATCTGAATAATGGCCATCCTGGCTACAAGCGTCTTGAGCCGAATGATCGGGCACTGGTTCGTGCGATTATCGGTACTGCGCTGCGCCGTCGTGGTCAGATACAGGATGTGATTGATCGCTTCCTTGATCGCCCAATCCCTGAGAAAACTGGCCGTGTTCTCGACATTCTGCACGTTGCTATGGCGCAGCTGTTCTTTATGTCAGTGCCTGATCATGCGGCTGTGTCTCTCGCAGTGACGCTAGCAGGTCGTGATGGACGTGCGAAACCATACAAGAACCTCGTCAATGCGGTTCTGCGCCGGGCAACACGTGAAGGTGCTGCTATTATTGCAGAGCAGGATGCTGAGAAGCTGAATGCGCCTGAGTGGATGTTTGCGCGTTGGTGCGAAGTTTACGGTGAAGAGGCCGCGCGCGCGATGTCCGCTGCGCATATGACTGAGCCGTATCTGGACTTGACTGTCCCTGCTGATCGTGAAGCGTGGGCTGAGAAGCTGGGCGGTGAAGTGCAGCTTGGTTATTCCGTACGTCTTCAGCCAGATGGACCAATTGAAAAGCTGGAGGGCTTTGATGACGGTAAATGGTGGGTTCAGGATGCTGCGGCAGCTGTTCCTGCGCGTTTGCTGGGCGACATCAAAGGCAAAGTGGTTGCTGATCTGTGTGCGGCTCCGGGTGGTAAAACCATGCAGCTGGCAGCAGCTGGTGCAGATGTTAACGCTGTCGACATCTCAGCGCGTCGTTTGCAGCGCCTGACACAGAATCTAAAGCGTGTTGGTTTGGAAGCAGAGACTGAAGTCTCTGATCTTCGTGAATTTGTACCGATTGATCTGTTTGATGCGATCCTTCTTGATGCGCCGTGTTCTGCGACCGGAACCATTCGCCGGCACCCTGATGTGGCTTGGCTAAAGCGTGAAGACGATGTGCTCAAGCTGGCTGATCTGCAGTACGAATTGCTCGAAAAAGCACTGGGTTGGCTGAAACCGGGCGGCACGCTGGTTTACTGTACTTGTTCGCTGGAACAGGAAGAGGGTGAGCTGCAGATTCAACGCTTGCTGCTGGAGCATCCAGAGGTGCAGCGCGTTCCTGTGACAGCAGAAGAACTCGGCGGCGTTGCCGAGGCGATCAACTCCCAAGGTGACTTCCGTGCGATGCCGGGCCAGAACCCATCTTCTGACAAAACATCCGGTGGACTGGACGGCTTCTTCGCTGCTCGTTTGCGCCTCTCGTAAAAAGAGGTGGTGGAATGTCACTAAGGATTTGCGCAAATTGAGCATGGTTAACGAGATTTAAAGAGCTTGGGCGCAAACCATTTATTAAGTTTGGTTTAGAGCGTGCGGTTGCAAAACGCATTTATAGATCACGCTCTAAATCTTTGTTTTTACGCGTTTCCTTATTTGAAGGCCTTTGGTTTTCAGGAATACGCTATAGCGGAGAGCTGAAGGGGTATGACGGGCGCAACGGTGTCCGAAAGGCTCAGAATCCTTAGCCTTTTGACACAAAACATGGCTCAAAACAGCCTGAACTGGGCACGCGGGGGATCAATGTTCCGCATGTTCTCGTTCGGGAGTGCGCCATCGCGTCTTCTTATTGCTCCTCAGGACCTTCGTACTGCAGACGCTACCAATGCTGCTGATATCTATGCCGGACGCTTCCTGTTTGCAGGGCATCTGGTTGAAGTTGGCGGTCAATCTCCGTTTGATGTTGAGCCTCCGAATCTGCAATGGGCGAAAGCCCTGCATGGATTTTCGTGGCTCCGTCATTTGCGTGCTGCGGAAACCAACATGGCACAGCAAAATGCCCGTGCTTTGGTTGAAGACTGGATCAAGACCTGTGGTCGCTGGCATGACATCGGCTGGAAGCAGGAAGTTGTTGCTCGCCGTGTTCTGAGCTGGATGGCGCAATCTCCATTGTTGTTGACCGGCTGTGAGGCTGATTTCTATCGTGCCTTCATGCGTTCGCTGTTCCGTCAGGTTCGTTTCCTTCGCCGGACCATGAACAAGGCCCCGGATGGGCTGCCGCGTTTGACCGTTGCTATGGCAAATGCGTGTGCAACTGTTTCCATGGACGGGCAGGGGCGCCACATCAAGCAGGCGTTGAAGCGGCTTGATCAGGAGCTGAAACGCCAGATTCTTCCGGATGGTGGGCATATCTCCCGGCATCCGGGTGCCATCATCGAGATTCTCGTTGATCTATTGCCGATCCGCCAGGCACTTGTGATGCAAGGGCAAACAGTGTCTCCGGTGATGATGGAATCCATCGACCGTATGATGCCGATGATCCGCTTCTTCCGTCATGGTGATGGTTCCTTCGCCCACTTCAACGGCATGGCTTCCACGCCGGGTGATGTGGTTGCAACGATCCTCGCTTATGATGATGCTCGTGGAACGCCTCCTGTAAGTGCGCCTCATTCTGGCTATCAACGCCTGACTGGCGGTGACAGTCTGGTGGTGATGGATGTTGGTGCTCCGCCACCGACACGCTTTTCTAACAGCACACATGCTGGTTGTTTGTCTTTCGAGTTCTCCTCAAAGCGCAACCGTATTGTGGTGAACTGCGGGGTCTCTACGCGTGAGCAGGTTGCGTGGAAGATGGTGGCACGTTCGACCGCTGCTCATTCCACTGCCGGCATTGGTGATGCTTCCTCGTGCCGTTTCCTGACATCATCTCGCTTCGACAAGGTGCTGGGAAATCCGGTTCTGTCCGGCCCGAAAGATGTTTCTGCTGAGCGACAGGACACTGATCTTTCTGACCGTGTGATTGCGAGCCATGATGGATATGTGGATCGCTACGGGATTATTCACGAACGTGATCTGACGCTTTCACGCGATGGCACGGTTCTGGACGGTATTGATCGCTTCAAACCAACATCTGACAAGGCCGAAGAAGAGGTGGTGACCACTCGGTTCCATCTTCATCCGCAGGTCACTTGCACCATGTTGCCGATGGGCGATGCTGCTGTTTTGCAATGTGCTGATGGTGAGGCGTGGGAGTTTACAGCTGAAGGGCTGGAGTTCTCCGTTGAAGAATCAATCTATCTGTCTGACGTGTTTGGCCATCGTCAGACGCAGCAGATCGTGATTACGCTTGGTGTGAAAGAAGCGCAGAGCGTGACATGGATGTTGAGAAAGACAGCATCTGCGAAGGGACGGCGGAAGACCTAACGTCATTTATTCCCATGCCCTTTAGGGGATGTAAACTGCTCCTAAAGGTTACCCGTCAAACCCGCCTTACACCCTATTAAATGGGTTCCCACGGCTGTGAATAAGTGTTATTTGGCGGGCGTCAAACCCTTCTATTTCCTCTTTCAGAGAATAAGGCTTTTACCCATGGCCGTTGTCTCCAAAGGCGTTCCGATACCTGAACTCGTATCGGTTAAGCGCGCGCTTCTTTCTGTCTCCGATAAAACCGGTCTTGTTGAATTTGCAAAAGCTCTCTCCGAACGTGGGGTTGAGCTGATCTCAACAGGCGGAACTCGCAAAACCATCGCTGAGGCTGGCCTTCCAGTTAAAGATATTTCTGAGGTTACTGGTTTTCCTGAAATCATGGATGGCCGCGTTAAGACGCTGCATCCTATGGTTCATGGTGGCCTGCTGAGCATTCGTGATGATGCTGAGCACGTTGCTGCGATGGACGAGCATGGCATCACCGGTATCGACCTTCTTTGTGTGAACCTATACCCATTTGAAGACACTGTTGCTTCTGGTGCTGATTATGCAAACGGTGTCGAGAACATCGACATTGGCGGCCCGGCGATGACCCGTGCGGCAGCGAAGAACCATGCTTATGTGACCACTATTGTTGATCCAGCTGACTATGCTGCTGTGATTGTAGCGATGGATACGCATAACGGTCAGTCTCCAATTGCTCTTCGTAAGAAGCTGGCGCAGAAGGCATTTGCCCGCACCGCTGCTTATGACGCTGCCGTTTCCAACTGGATGGCAGAGCAGATTGATGAAGCTGCTCCTGATTATCGCGCGATTGGTGGCAAGCTGAACGAAGTGATGCGTTATGGTGAGAACCCGCATCAGGCAGCAGGCTTCTATGTAACCGGTGAGCAGCGCCCAGGTGTTGCGACTGCTCGCCAGATACAGGGTAAGCAACTTTCTTACAACAACATCAATGATACGGATGCCGCGTTTGAGCTGGTTTCCGAGTTTGATCCTGCGCGTACAGCAGCTGTCGCTATCATCAAGCATGCGAACCCATGCGGTGTTGCTGAAGCGCCTACGCTGAAAGAAGCTTATGAGAAGGCTCTGGCTTGCGATCCGGTTTCTGCGTTTGGTGGCATTGTCGCGCTGAACGGAACTCTGGATGCGGATGCTGCGGCTGAGATCACCAAGATCTTCACCGAGGTGATTATCGCTCCTGATGCGACAGAAGAAGCGATTGCGCTGATTGCCAAGAAGAAGAACCTGCGTCTGCTTCTGACCGGTGGTCTTTCTGATCCACGCGCAAAGGGTCTTTATGTGAAGACTGTTTCCGGTGGCTTGCTGGTGCAGGATCGTGACAGCGGTGTTGTTGATGATCTGGATCTGAAGGTGGTGACCAAGCGTGCGCCATCTGAGCAGGAGCTGGCTGATCTTAAAATGGCCTTCCGTGTTGGCAAGCATGTGAAGTCCAATGCGATCGTTTACGTGAAAGACGGTGCTACAGTTGGTATCGGCGCAGGGCAGATGAGCCGCGTGGACAGCGCTCGCATTGCAGCGCGCAAAGCTGAGGATGCTGCTGAGGCTGCTGGCCTTGCTGAGCCTCTCACCAAAGGCTGTGTGGTTGCATCTGATGCGTTCTTCCCATTCGCTGATGGTCTTCTGTCTGCAGCTGAAGCTGGTGCAACGGCTGTCATTCAGCCGGGTGGTTCCATGCGTGATGATGAAGTGATCAAAGCAGCGGATGAAGCTGGTCTGGCAATGGTCGTCACCGGAATGCGTCACTTCCGCCACTAACAGGCGACATAATCTAATTGTTCTGAGCCTTCGCAGGTAATGCTTGCGAGGGCTTTTTTATTGGCTGGTTGGTTTTAATGAATGCCGAAAGGCAATTCTTAGTTGTGTTGGTTATGGTGGAGGGAAAGAAAACAAGGCGCTCAAGCGTCGCTAACTGCGCATGGTGCAGATGCTGCAAGATCAGGGTTTCCTTCCAAAAATTCAACGTGCCATTGCTTCTGATAGTTGGGCGGAGTTCATTACGGACTATTTTGTCTGGCTCCTTGCTGGCTATTTCATTGCTCAGACACTCGTTCGGTACATTGCTTCGCCTGTCTTGGGCTTGGATGAAGCGGAGCAGATTATTGCGGCGCAGAGTTTTCAGCTTGGGTACGGGCCGCAGCCGCCGCTTTATACGTGGTTGACGATTATTTTCTTCTCGGTGTTTGGCAAAGGGCTATTTGCGACGGCGTTGCTGAAGAACTCCCTGTTGTTCCTTGGATATTTGGGTGTTTGGCTGACTGCCCGGAAAGTCTCGGATAAGACTTTGGCGGCGATTGGGACGGCGGCGTTGTTGTTTTTGCCGCAGATCTCCTGGGAGTCGCAGCGGGCTTTGAGCCATTCAGTTTTGATGTTCGCTTGTTCAGCGTGGACCGTTTATCTTTTCATCTCCTGCATTCAAAAGCCGAGCTGGTGGCGGGCTGTTGTGTTTGGGGTGGTGATCGCGGCTGGGGCGCTTTCCAAATACAATTACCTTTTCTTATTTGCAGCTTTGATTGCGGCGGGGTTTTGCATTGAGCAGGGGCGGCGCTTTCTTTGCTCCAAGTACATCGCTGTTTCTGCTGGTGTTGCCTTGGTCCTTTTGGTTCCGCCAGTATTTTGGATGTTTGATAATCAGGATCTAATATATGCGCGGGTTCATAAGTTCGGGATTGATAAGGTTGAGCGGCATTTTCTGACTGGGTTCTTTTCTCTCATCAATGCAGCGCTTCAGTTCGTCATTGTTGCTGTGGTTCTCTTCTTCTGTGCATGGGCGACGAGCTTTTACTGGAAGGATGAGGAGCAGCATGATCAGTATGTGAATGAGCCTCTTCGTAAACTGCTGACGCTTGTGGTGGTGTTTGGGCTTATCATTGCTGCGATCTCTGTGATTGCCAGTGGGGCGACCAATGTGAAGGACAGGTGGCTTCAACCGATCCTGTTCCTGGCACCGCTTGTCGCTTCGCTATGGCTGTTTGCTGAAGTTTCCATGCGACAGGCCAAGATTGTGCTTGGAACAGCCTGTATTCTAGCTGTGGTCATCGTTGTGCTCATTCCTTTCAACTTTGCTTATGGCAGCTTCAAGAAGCCGAGTGCTCATTCGCTGCCGTCGCAGGCTATTGTTGATACGCTGGCGCAGTATGGTGTGCGTAGTGTGCTTACGACCTCGCACAGTATTGCCGGTAATATCGGGGATCTGAAACCGAACTGGGCGGTGACTATTCCTGAGTACTCCGGCATCGATATCAACTATGCCTATCCTGTTGCGGTGCTTTGGAAGGGGCATACGAAGGCTGTGCCGGACAATATGAAGGCGCTTTATGAGAAGCTGAAAGGGAAACCACTTCCTTCCAGTGAGATCCATAAGGAAGCAGCGCCTTATCATCGCTGGTCCAAGTATCCGTTCGATTATAGCTTCATCATTGTGGAGGGGAGTGATCAGGCCTCCCTGAAGTGATGCCTTTTTGCGTTCAGGTTCTCCCAGTTTTGAGAATGGGTAGGCTCTCCCAAAATTGCTAGGCTCTGGCTGGCGATTTGAGATCAGGGAGATTGGTCCGTGATATTCGATGAGATTACCGTTGAGCCTGCCCGAGAAGCAGATGCCCATCGCTTGGGGGAACTTGTCTTTGCGATGGAGAGTGAGCTTTGGCCTGATGATGAGCTGGATGTAAGGGAGTTCCGCAGCACAGCGGAGGATATCCTGACTGATGATGGCTCTCGCTACTGGGCATATCTGGCCAGATCCCAAGGGGAGCTGCTGGGGTTGATCACTCTGGCGGAGAAAAAGGCCATTTATGCTGGTGGGCGTTTTGGTGAGATCGTTGAATTCTATGTTGTGCCCTCTGGCAGGTGTGCTGGTGTTGGCAAGTGCCTGTTGCAGCATGCGGTGTTGAAGGGGCAGGAGATGGACTGGCCTTACTTAGAAGTGGGAGCGCCGCATCAGCCGGCCTGGAAGACCACTCTGAGTTTTTATCTTAATAACGAATTCAGAGAAATTGGGCCGCGGCTGGAAAGAGAAATTTAGGTGCGATTGCGAGTTCTTTTCGTTTAGGGCTGTTTCCCTCAATTCAACAACACAATGTCCAGAATGGGCTTTTAGGCTGGCGGCAACTTTTGTTTGTTTGGCCAGGAGAAGCCTATGTGTTGGATGTGTAATGAAAAAGCGGGTCTGGTTGGATCACCGGAGCGTCGCAAATTCCTGAAAACGGCAGGTGTGTTTGGTGCTGCCCTGGCAACGGGTGGTGTTGGTGCCGTTTCTTCTGCCGGAGCGCAGGAGCCGCCTATTCCTAAAAACGAGATTGGCGGTGATGATGCGCTTAAGCGTCTGATGGATGGTAACAAGCGCTACGTTGAAGGGAATATCTCTCCCGCTGATTTCCAAAGCACACGTGCTGCATTGGCCGCTGGGCAGAACCCGTTTGCGGCGATCCTTGGTTGTGCGGATTCCCGTGTGGCGCCGGAACTGGCGTTTGATACGGGCCGCGGGGATCTCTTCGTTGTGCGTGTAGCCGGTAATGTTGTGACGCCGGAAGGGCTTGCCAGCCTTGAATTCTGTGTTGATGTGCTGGGCGCGCAGCTGATTATGGTGCTGGGCCACGAGAAGTGTGGTGCGGTGAAAGCGGCGATTTCCTCCGTGCAGAGTGGCAACCAGTTCCCCGGACATATCCAGACGCTTGTTGAGCTTCTTCGGCCTCCTGTGCAGCAGGCGCAGGCGGAGAAGGGGGATATCCTCGTCAATGCGATCAAGGCGAATGTGCAGTGGGGGACGACCGCTCTGCAGCAGGCATCACCTATATTGGACAAGCACTTCAAGGCGGGAACGCTGAAGGTTGTTGGCGGGGTGTATGACCTTGATACGGGCAAGGTAACGCTGGTGACATAAGAGGATCGCAGATGGTTGTTCCCATAGTCAGGGTATCTGAAGCAAAGGATCTTCCGGCTTTGCTGGAGCTTGAGGCTCATTATATGGCGGAGCTGGAACCGCAGAACTTTGAGCGGTGGAAGGCATGTGAGGCCGTGCATCGCAAGCGGATGGAAGAGGTTCTGGCGCGTACTTTTGCTGCTGAAATGGCCGATGAGATCAGAGGCTATTGCTATTGGGGGCTCCAGAACGATGGTGCTCATATCTTCAACGTGTATGTGCATCCGGATTTTCGCCGCTACGGTTTGGCGAAGTATCTGCTTGAACGTACGGAAGAGGATATCCGGAAAAAGGGCTTCAGCCATTGGACGTTCAATCCCATCAGGACGCATCCGGCGAAGGTGTTCATTGAGCAGCTTGGCTATAAGCTTTTGCGCGAGGATGCGGACCGGCTTCACATGATGAAGGGGAAAGCGGCGGCGTAAATTACGCCTCATCCCGTTCTGCAAGCAGCTTTAGCACCGCTGGAAATTTCCGGCGGTGTTTTCACGTGAAACTCCCGGTACGGGGAGGGCAAGGCGAGCAGGCGGTGCCTGCGCTATTTATTGGTTACGAGTCTTCGGCATCGGCTGGTCGCCTTGCCCGGGCATTTTGGTATGGCCAACATCGCCTCTTATCCTGAAAGACACGATAGCCGGTTTCCCGGAAGGACAATGGCTGTATCTGAGCAAGTTTCCTTGCTCTGATAGGTCCGTTGCCCCTGACATTTATCTCTCTGACCGACAAATGCCACTGCGTGATGCCCTTCAGGCTTGGGCCCTTCCTCTCAGGCCATGCAGTCACGCCTGAAAATCGGTGCCACCGGACCTCTGCAAGATGCGTTACCCCTTGCAAAAGCCCCACCCAGCCCACGACACGCCGACGGACGGCCCGCCAGCTGCCCGTTACGTGGGCATGGGATTAGTATGGGGCCATCTTTAGCTAGAGGGGATAAGTTTTTCCCGCAGCCCCACCATGCTCCCCTCAGCTGCTTGGAAATCGTTGGGGCGATTGAGTGGTTGCCTTTGATGCCATTCGACCGGGTGCTGCGTGTAGTGAGATAGCTATGTCCGTGAACGGTTGCCTTTGGTGTCCTTCCGCCAACAGCTGTGTGAAGGTGCAGGTGATTGTTTCAGCGAACGTTTCCCCTCGGTGTCATCCCGGTCCCCGAACCGGGATCCACGGAAGGTTGCGACATGTGGTGAGGGTGGAAGGAAGATCCGAGGGACTGGTGGTTATGGGTCCCGGGTCTTCGCCCGGGATGACACCGGAGGGATGGCTCGGGATGGCGCAGGAGGGTTGGTCTGGGAGATTGCCAGAGAGGTTGCCCAGGATGACACCGGGGAGACCGCCAGAAAGGCTGCCCAGGAGACCACCAGAAGGACCGTCGGGGAGAATGCTGCGGGCTTTGCGGATAAGAGGGGGTGGGTTTTGCAACGGTCAAGTGATGGGTTGCGTGCTGGGTGTATGACTGGGGCTTGCGGAATGCAGTGGTGAGGTGCCGGGATGTGTACCCTCCAGATTACAGAGAGGTGTTTTCGTTGAAACTTTCGTATCTGACCCTCAGCCTTCTCGGGGGCGCTTTTATGGTTGCCAGTGGTGCGCAGGCGCAGGGAACCATCACCCATTACCAGAGTGAGGGAAACCTTGAGGTGACCCATAATGTGGGCTGTGTGGCGCGGGAAGAGACCAAGACGAGCTACACACCGGCAGACCTTTATCAATCCATCTTTGCCTGCATCGAGAAAGAGCAGTACCAAACGGCAGTTGATCTATATGTGATGGCGTTTGCGCGTGGGTATTTTGATATGCTGCGGGTGAAGGACAAGAGCGCGCATCAGGCAATCTCCGTTCTGCGACTGGTGACTTTTCAGAAGCTGAGCAAGGAACAGAGCGAAGCCTTTGGCAAAGCGCTGGAGGCCTACAGCAAGGATGGCATCAGCGGCGCTTGCAGTTTCTTGCAAGCCTCAGGCGCGCCGGACTATTACCCCAAATATATGGTGGCCCATGGCATGGGTGGGTTTAAGAAAGAGGGTGGCAACGGGCTGGTGACACCGTTTGACGCCAATGATGCATGGCAGGTTTCCCTCGCCAAAACAGGTATCTGCTCTGCCAAGTAGGTGCTGGCCTGCGGGGGATGGTATGTTCCGCAGACCAGCATGGCGCCGTGGCGAGGGTGCGGGGTGTAGCTGCGTTCTCGCTTCCGGCACCGGAGCGGATGGCGTACTGCCAAATGCTCAGGGGCCAGCACGGCTCCACGCGGGCAGGTTCCCTTGCTGTGTGGAGCGCTGGGCGGGCTTAATCAGGAAGCGGAACGTTTATATTTACTGGCTGCGGATGAGCGACCCGCTCTAAAGTTCCGCAGCTTTTTTGTAGTGCTTCCAGTCGGTCGCGGAAGGCATGATGCAAAGTGAACAAAGCATCGCGCTCGCTGCTGTGCTGCAGTCTCTCAGTCAGCAGTAAGTGCTGGATGTAGCTGAGATTTTGCAGGTCTGAGACAGCGATGATGACTTCGTCTATTTCGTTTTGGAAAGTGTTTGTGGTGCCACAGGCACATGCGGAGTCGGTCATTCTCAATCCCTCTGCTTACAGGGTGTTGAACAACCGCTGGACAGCACGGCTTTCTAGGGCCAGCTGGCGAGCGGGAGGCTAGAAACCTGCAAGCAGACAGGCGAGTTTATTCCCTCCCGAAGGAGGTATTGTATTCACCGCCCTCCCGCTCATAGCAAAGGGTTTGCGCGCTACCTATAAAGCAGGCACAAAAAATCCGCTAGTCGATCGGGAGCGGTAACCGCTACTTGAAGGAGGTTTCTAGGCCTCACGTATGAATGTGGAATGAAAACCTGAGGTTGTCAAATTGTCGGTTTTGACGAGGGTGTGGATGTGTATCAGTTGAACATTATAGTTTCTGGGTAATCTGGCATCATCGTATGCTATAGCTACTTGCTAAATTTTGGTATTTGTTGGTGAAGTAAGGTCAAATCACCGATTAGTTAAAATCATAGGCTGTGAAATGCAAAACGCGCCTATTAAGGTGTATGCATTGCAAGACCTGCTTTGGTGTTCACGTGGGACAACATGAAACCTGCATTATCAGAAAACGGTAATCTAAACATCTGCGGAAGTTTTTTTTCTGCGCGCGTGTTGAATGAGTTGTCTCGCCGAGGACGTTCCACGACGCTTATGCAGCTTGCCCAAGAGAGTGGATTACTTTCCGCTACTAATAAGCAAGAATCTGTAGGACAGCTTTTTCAATCCGCTTTTGACGTCATCAAAAAGATACAGTATCGCACTGAGTACACATACAAAGCTGCAATAACACAAAAGATTTTGCTGGGAACTCACTCACTCAATACTGCTTCGATGCTTAGTGAGTTTCGCATACACGACAGGAAAGCAGACTTAATTATTCTAAACGGCACAGGAACTGTTTATGAAATCAAGTCTGAAAGGGATAGCTTATCTCGGCTAAATGATCAAATAGATCGCTATAGAACTGTATTTAGTAACGTGTGTGTTGTTGCTGGTGATAATCATGTGTCTCAGGTCGAAAAACTAGTTCCTGATACTGTAGGTATTATGCGTTTATCAAAGCGGTATACTCTGCAAGTGGTTAGAAAAGCGACGGAAGATCATTCGAGATTAGATGCACTGGCAATTTTCAATGCTTTGAGTACTCGAGAGGCGCAACTCGTGCTGGATGATCTTGGAATAGAGTATCCCAATGTACCCAATACAATAAGACGTCAGGAATTTGCTAAAATTTTTTCATGTATTCCTCCGGTTGAGCTTTATAAATTTTCATTGATTACTTTGAGGAAGGTGAGAAATTTAAGTAAAATAAAGTGTTTAATTGATGAAATACCTGAATCATTGCATAATGCAGTTCTTACCTCGGACCTGCGTAAGCGAGATTATGAGCGTTTCTTGGGTTCGATTTCTACTCCTCTCGAGGAGGCATTTAGATGGGTTTGAGAAATGTATTTTCCCTATTTCAGAGGCAAGCGATTTGAACTTCTGGCGATAAGAGATACTGCCGGGGTAATTGCTCAACATAACTTTGTGCCGATTATTGAACCTGTTAAAGAGCAGTTAGATGATCTGGAGCGTGCGCTAGAAGCTATTTGTGAGGTTGGTGCGCAGTCAATTTTGATATTTAATCCGCAAAATGGAGAATTAGTCGGTAGAGCCAGCAGTGTAGTAAACTTATGGAATGAAAGCTTTTCAGAAACTGAGAATGTTGTTCCGGGTTTGATTTTGACAGAAAACATGTCGATTGAGGAAATCGTAGTTTTTTGCAATGCACATAGAGATCACAATGTTGCATTAATCCATCAGGGGTTTTCGTCTGGTAGAGAACTCGCTGAAGCGTTGGCCAGAGTAAATAACATACAGGCGCACGTTTTTATTGCGGAGTATTCTGGTCGACTTTACCGAGATCACTTCGAGAGGCACCCTCAACGAGTATTGATTGATGATGGCTTTGTTCGCCGGGTAAATCGTGATCATCCTGATGACGAGTTCTTTTCAGATTTGATCCAAACTCATGCGAGGGACGGTTTGCAGGGATTTGGAGATTTTTTGACTGTCGGTGATGAGTATTCACAGTCAGGTGGCCCAGCTTTTACGGTAGCGATCCACTTAAGCTATATCAATGAGAATCGAGATGGATCAATTTTCATCCGTCACTTTTTATCTGATAGCAGATTAACCGCAGATGACACCCCCGGGAAATTTCGAGAAGCAATGGTTCATTTGATTGAGTTTCTAGACTCAGATCGAAGCATGATTGAAGAAACCAGTGCAGTTAGAGAGTTAAGAGATTTGAACGACCGGAACCATTACCCGGGTCTTGGTGCGCTTAAAAGACTCTCTCTAACCCATCACATTGAAACTATTTCTCTTTCAGATCGGCAGTTAGTTGAAGGCTAGTTTGATCTGCTAAATAGCAAGATTTTTCTCAGATTCTTGTTATCTAGTAATCTTCGATGTTGATACGGTTATCCCTGCCTCCGCCGTCTTCCCGCACTTGATGCGGGATCCAGTGGGGTGGTGGCTCAGGGCTGAGTGGGTTGTTCTGGGTCCCGGCTCGGGGGCCGGGATGACGGTGTGGGGGTGGCTTAGGTTTGGGCATGTGGCTCTGGGTCCCGTATCGCGCTTTGCTTGGGTGGGATGATGCCGAGGGGAGCTGCTCTAGGCTTGGAATAACCGTGGGGTGTTGTGCTGGCTTGGGATGGAACTGGTGAGGTTGGTGGGCTCTGAAGGTGGAGTTGCCAAAGAAAAACGGGCCTTGGAGGGCCCGTTTTGTAGTTGTGGGGGACTGAACAGTCTGCTTGTTGAGGTGTCTTAGCCGGAGACTAAGTTTCTCAGGACGTAGTGCAGGATGCCGCCGGCTTTGATGTATTCG
Source organism: Pseudovibrio sp. SCP20 (assembly GCF_057774105.1). Classification (NCBI taxonomy): domain Bacteria; kingdom Pseudomonadati; phylum Pseudomonadota; class Alphaproteobacteria; order Hyphomicrobiales; family Stappiaceae; genus Pseudovibrio; species Pseudovibrio sp. SCP20. The sequence goes on from NZ_JBYMDH010000002.1 coordinate 681,791, forward strand.
AGTTCGTCCTCGGTATCGATGCGGCAGAGGGCTTCGATGGTTTTGGTTTCGCCATTGGCGAACTCGACCTGAATGTCGACCATCTGGCGGGGCTTGAGGTCTGCCACGCCTTTGATGGTGACCTTTTCCGTTCCATCGATGCCGTGGGACTGCCAGCTTTCTCCATCCTTAAACGTGAAGGGCAGGACGCCCATGCCGACGAGGTTGGAGCGGTGGATACGCTCGAAGCTTTGAGCGATCACCGCGCGCACACCGAGCAGTTTGGTGCCTTTTGCCGCCCAGTCGCGGGAGGAGCCGGTGCCGTATTCCTTGCCTGCAAACACCACAAGCGGGGTGCCAGCGGCCTTGTATTCCATGCAGGCGTCGTAGATCCAGCGTTGCTCGCCGTCTTTGGTGGTGTAGCCACCTTCCACGCCCGGCACCATCTGGTTTTTGATGCGGATGTTGCCGAAGGTGCCGCGCATCATGACTTCGTGGTTGCCACGGCGGGAGCCGTAGGAGTTGAAGTCTTTGCGCTCAACGCCGTGGGAGGTCAGGTACTGGCCTGCCGGACTGTCTGCCTTGATCGCTCCTGCTGGGGAGATGTGGTCCGTCGTGATGGAATCCAGGAACAGACCCATGACGGCCGCGCCCTCGATATCGGTGAGGGGTGTTGGCTCCATGGTCATGCCTTCAAAGTAAGGCGGGTTCTGCACGTAGGTGGACGCTGGTGGCCAACCATAGGTCATGCCGCCTTCCACCTTGATGTTCTGCCAGTGCTCGTCACCCTTGAACACATCGCCGTAGCGCTCTTCAAACATCTCTTCCGTGATGGAGGAGCGGATGAGGTCGGTGATCTCTTCCGTGGTTGGCCACAAGTCCTTCAGGTAGACGGGATTGCCGTCCTGATCCTTGCCGAGCGGGTCTTTGGCCACGTTGATGTTGAGCGAGCCTGCGATGGCATACGCGACAACCAGTGGCGGGGAGGCCAGATAGTTGGCGCGCACATCCGGGTTCACGCGGCCCTCGAAGTTGCGGTTGCCGGAAAGGACGGAGCAGGCCACGAGGTCATTGTCACTGATGGACTTGGAGATTTCGGGCGGCAGCGGGCCTGAGTTACCAATACAGGTGGTGCAGCCGTAGCCGGTGAGGTTGAAGCCGAGGGCGTCGAGATCTGCCTGAACGCCAGCTTTTTCCAGATAGTCCGTCACCACCTGAGAGCCGGGTGCCAGTGAGGTCTTCACCCATGGCTTCACATGCAGGCCTTTGGCGCGGGCCTTGCGGGCCACCAAGCCTGCACCGATGAGCACGGACGGGTTGGAGGTGTTGGTGCACGAGGTGATCGCGGCGATGACGACATCACCGTTGCCAAGGTCATGGTCGCGGCCTTCCACCGGTGCGCGGCGCGTTTCTTCGCCTGCCTTCTTGAACTCCTCTGCCATGGTTTTGGCAAAACCTTCCGCCGCATCAGCAAGGGAGATACGATCCTGCGGGCGCTTTGGTCCGGCGATGGATGGCACAACGGTGGAGATGTCCAGCTCCAGCGTGTCGGTGAAGGTTGGTTCCGTGTGGGTGTCGCGGTACATGCCCTGCGCCTTGGAATAGGCTTCCACTAGAGCGATGCGGTCTTTGTCGCGGCCTGTTGCGTTCAGATAGCGGAGCGTGTCGTCATCCACCGGGAAGAAGCCACAGGTGGCGCCGTATTCTGGTGCCATGTTGGCGATGGTGGCGGCGTCTTCCAGAGACATGTTGTCGAGGCCGGGGCCGTAGAATTCCACGAATTTGCCGACAACGCCTTTCTTGCGCAGCATCTCAACCACGGTGAGTACAAGGTCGGTGGCGGTGATGCCATCCTGCAGCTCGCCAGTGAGTTTGAAGCCGATGACTTCCGGGATCAGCATGGAGATCGGCTGGCCGAGCATGGCCGCTTCCGCCTCAATGCCGCCTACACCCCAGCCAAGCACGGCAAGACCGTTGACCATGGTGGTGTGGCTGTCAGTGCCGACGAGTGTATCCGGATAAGCGATGGTTTCGCCGTCTTCTTCCTTCGTCCAGACGGTCTGGGCGAGGTACTCAAGGTTCACCTGGTGGCAGATGCCGGTGCCTGGAGGCACAGCGCGGAAGTTATCAAACGCGGACTGGCCCCAGCGCAGGAACTCGTAGCGCTCATTATTGCGCTCATACTCGCGTTCCACGTTGAGGGCGAAGGCGGAGGTGGTGCCGAAATAGTCGACCATCACGGAGTGGTCGATGACGAGATCAACGGGAACCAGCGGATTCACCTTTTTCGGATCACCGCCGAGGCTGACAGCAGCATCGCGCATGGCAGCAAGGTCAACAACAGCAGGCACGCCGGTGAAGTCCTGCATGAGAACACGGGCAGGGCGGTAGGCGATTTCGTGGGTGGAGGTGCGGGTGGTCAGCCATTCAGCCACAGCCTTGATGTCATCCGCAGTCACCGTGCGGCCATCTTCAAAGCGCAGCAGGTTCTCCAGAACGACTTTCAATGAGAATGGAAGCTTGGAGACGCCAGTCAGGCCGTTCTTTTCTGCTTCAGGAATGGAAAAATAAGTGTAGGTCTTGCCGCCGACTTGCAGCGTTTGCTTGGCCTTAAAACTGTCTAGAGATTGTGTCATTCGGCGATCTCCTTATTTCGTTTCCCGCTCAGAACCGGAAACTAAGCTTTGAACTGACGAACCTCTCCAGTTCCTCCCGGAGTTTTGTGGCTCGCCGTCATGGCGTTGGCTTGATCATTTAACAAATGCATTAAAAGCGCTTCTTGAAATTCAATCAGCTTATAGTTGTCGACCCTATAGCGTCTTTCTGACGCAGGTTCCAGCTGAACCGCAGCGGAAGGCTAATAATTTACCATAGGTGAGGTTAGGCCGGAGTAGGGTGCCCGATCAAGCGGGATGGGGTTTGTATGAATCATATTATATACAGATGTATACAATATGTCCATTCTATGTTTCTGGCCCTGTGTGGTTTTAAAGGCTCGGAAGGGGATCGCTGTTAGGATGCGTTTGCTTCGCACGAGAATAACTGCCGGGTATGGCGTAAAAGTGCGCAGAGAACAGCTGAAAACAACAGGAAGGCGATTCCTATGAAATCTGCAGTTTTGGTTGGTACGTGTTGTCTGGTTCTGGGGGGATTTGCGGCTGGTGCGCTGGCTCAGGACAACGGAAATGCATATTCTGACGTTGAGGTTCTGCTTGATAAGAGCGAAACGACGATCACGAAGCAGCCGTTGGTTTACCCCGAAGGACGGCAGGCGCAGGTGACCTCTCTGGTCATTACGCTGGCACCGGGTGAGGCTGTTAAAGAGCATATGCACCCTATTCCTCTTTACGGATATATACTTGATGGTGAGCTGACGATCACCTATGAGAAAGAGGCTCCTCTGACCTTCAAAAAGGGCGAGGCGTTTATTGAGGCCGTCAACACCTGGCACTTCGGCAAGAATACCGGAACGGTGCCAACGCGAATCCTAGCTGTGTTTATGGGAGCAAAGGATTTGCCGAATGTGATACGGCCTCCTGAATAAAGTGGTTTGCGCAAAGACGGGATCATGCAAACTGCTTTAATTCTTTGTTGGAGCGTATCTTATCCGGAAATCGGATCCACTTTTCGGGATACGCCGTCAGTTTGGTAAGCAGTGAGAGCTGCTGTAGTGGTTTCGGGCGCGATGAACCAATTGAAGTTAGTCTGCCAGGGCGTTGCATGTGATCGTGGTGGCCGCAGAGTATTGAACCACGTCGACTTTGAAGTTGGCTCCAGTGAAGCTCTGATTGTGCAAGGTCCCAACGGTGTCGGTAAATCCAGTCTGCTGCGCGTGATCGCCGGACTGGTGGCAAAAGCGCATGGTTCGCTTGAGCTGGAAGGTGGCATGGCTGAGCGCTCTGTTGCCGAACATTCCCATTACTTTGGGCACCTTGATGCGTTGAAGCCGCTGCAGACCGTGCTGGAGAACCTCAGCTTTTGGCGTAACTTCTTTGAGCCTGCCGACTTTGGCGATGGCAAAGTGCGTGAGAGCATGAGCGAGATGGAAGCGCTAGAGACCCTAGGTATCGCGCATACGGCCAGCTTGCCTGCTGGTTATCTCAGTGCTGGGCAACGCCGCCGCCTTTCCGTGGCGCGTCTACTGGTGGTTCCACGCCCAATCTGGTTGCTTGATGAGCCAACTTCCGCCCTTGATAAGGCTTCTGAAGAAGTGTTGCTTGGTCTGATTGCGGACCACATCAACGCTGGCGGTGTTGTGATTGCCGCGACCCACCTGCCTCTGAACCTGCCAAACACCAAGTTCCTCAACCTGTCGCCGGTGACGACAGAGAGCGAGCATATGTTTGCGGGTGAGGATCTGGACGACTATTTCGACGAAGACGAGCAGGACGAGGGCTGATCATGAACTGGATGAAGTGTCTTTTTGTCCGCGAATATCAACTGGCGAACCGTGTTGGCGGTGGCGCGTTGATTGGCGTTCTGTTCTTTCTGGCTGTTGTGACGATCTTTCCGTTTGGTGTTGGCCCGGACATGATCCTGCTGTCACGCATTGGTGCTGCAATCCTCTGGATTGGTGCTTTGCTAGCGACGCTGTTGGGGCTTGATCGTCTGTTTCAGGCTGACCGTGAAGATGGCTCCCTTGAGCTGCTGGTGATGTCAGGCCGTTCGCTGGAGCTGGTTGTGCTAATCAAGTGTGCGGCGCACTGGGCGGCGACAGGTCTACCGCTGGTGTTGGCTACACCGGTTCTTTCTTTGTTTGTGGGTCTCGACTTCCAGAGCATTGTTCTGGTGACGCTGACCCTGCTGGTTGGCGCGCCTGCATTGACGCTTGTTGGTGCGGTGGGTGCTGGTGTTACTGTTTCCATGCGGCGGGGTGGGGTGCTGCTCTCCATTCTGGTTATTCCGCTGGCAATTCCAATTCTGATCTTTGGTGTGAGTGCCGCGACAGCGGGAGCGATCGACTCCAATAACTTCCTTGTTCCGTTCCTGTTTTTGTGTGCTCTGACACTTTTTGGTCTTGTTGTTGGACCTCTTGCAGCAGCTGCAGCGCTTCGCGTTTCAGGCGACTGATGGATGCGGCTATATGGCCGCTGAAATTCCCTGAAGCGTTAAGTCTATGTAAAATCGTCTAAAATGGGTGAATTCCCGAAGAAGTGAAGTGTCAAATTGCGCGTAATCAATGACCTTGATAGGTCCGTGACACTATGTACACATTGATGCTTCGTCATTCTCAGTTTAGAACGGCTCTATGACCTTATACGATCTTGCAAACCCAACCCGGTTCCTGAAGCTTGTGAAAGTTCTGCTTCCATGGCTTATCGTTGCGACGGTCGCTGCACTTGCAGTTGGCTTGTACTTCGCGTTTTTTGTTGCGCCTGAAGATTACCAGCAAGGCCAGACAGTGCGCATTATGTTCGTGCACGTGCCTGCTGCCCAGCTTGCATTGATGTGTTATGCGATGATGGCTTTGTCTTCGATTGGCTCTCTGGTCTGGAAGCACCCGCTGGCTGATGTTTCGGCCAAAGCTTCCGCTCCAATCGGTGCTGCGTTTACCTTCCTGGCGCTGTTTTCCGGTGCGATCTGGGGTAAGCCAATGTGGGGTACTTTCTGGGTCTGGGACGCAAGACTGACCTCCTTCCTGGTGTTGTTCATCATGTACCTGGGCATTATTGCATTGTGGAAGGCGATTGAAGATCCTATCAAGGCTGCAAAAGTGAACGCGATTATCACGCTGGTTGGTGTGATCAACGTGGTCATTATCAAGTTTTCCGTTGAATGGTGGAACACGCTGCACCAGCCGCCGAGCATTATCCGCAGCGGTGGTCCTGCTATTCACTCTTCCATTCTTATTCCGCTTGGTTTGATGGCTCTGGCCTTTGTGCTTCTGTTTGTAACTTTGCATCTGATGAGCATGCGTAACGAGATTATGCGCCGCCGGATCAGAGCAATGCGGATGCGTGCAGCTTCTGTTGCACCGGCTGCATCCAGCAGCACAGTGACTAAAGCAGCTCCAGCAGGTGCGAGGTAAGGATCATGGACTTTTCAGAGTTTGGTCGTCACGCTGAATATGTGATTGCTGCCTATGCAATGGCTGCACTGGTCATCGGCATCCTGATTGTTTGGGTGCGTATGGACAAAACCCAACTGGAAAAAGAGATGCAGGCACTGGAAGCAAGTGGCATTCGTCGCCGTTCTTCCCGCCGTCCTGGTCCTTCCGTCAGTCAGGTGGTTTCCTCTTCAGCAGACGATAAGAGTGAGAGCTAACAGGAATGAGTAGTGAAATAGACGAGGAGAAGAAGTCAGGCATTTCTCCGCTTTTTCTTCTTCCGCTGATTGTTTTTGGTGCTCTTGCGGTTTTGATGGGGTTCATGATGCTCTCTGGTCATGACTCCAAGGAGCTGCCATCTGCCCTGATTGATAAGCCTGCACCTGAGTTTGATCTGCCGCCCGTAAATGGGTTGGAGCGTGACGGCAAGCAGGTTCCTGGGTTCAAGCGTAGTGATCTGCTTGGTCAGGTGACCGTTGTGAACATCTTCGCATCCTGGTGCGCGCCTTGCCGTGCTGAACACAAATACTTGATGGATCTGGCCAAGGATGATCGATATGAGATCGCTGGTCTGAACTACAAGGACACGGACGTGAAGGCGAACCGGTTCCTCGCAGAGCTTGGAAACCCTTACGACCGCGTTGGGTTCGACACTGGCCGCGCAGGCATTGAATGGGGCGTTTACGGGGTTCCTGAGACCTTTATCGTCGATGAGAAGGCTCAGATCCGCTATAAATTTGTTGGTCCACTGAGTGAGGCCAGCTATCGGGACGTCTTCCTGCCAGAGCTTGAAAAAGTGCTGAATGAATCCAAATAATACCAGCGCCCCTGATTCCTTGGGTTTTCAGGGGCTCACTGGGATGTGATTCTACAGTTATCTGGTTATTGTTTAGGTTAGCGCTGCATCAGCGATGACTTAAACAATTGCGAAGGGCCGAAATGCGGTGGTTTTCTTTAAATAGATTGACGGGTGTTGTTCTCGCAGCAGGGCTGGGTCTTGCGACTTCACTCTCTGCTCAGGCACAAACTCCAAAGGCCGTGGTTGAGTTGTTCACCAGCCAGGGCTGTTCGTCATGTCCACCTGCAGACCAATTTCTGGAAGAGCTTGTCTCTGATCAGAAAGACGTTGTGACGCTTTCCTATCACGTTGATTACTGGGATTACTTCGGCTGGAAGGACACGCTTGGTTCGCCTGTGTTCACCCAACGCCAGAAGGATTATGCCAAGAGCCGCGGTGATGCGCAGATCTATACGCCTCAGGTTGTCGTGAATGGCCGTGGGCATATGGTTGGTAGTGACCGTCGCTCCGTCAAAAATGCTATCCGCAAGTCCTCCGGTATGACCGTACAGGTAGAAGCGATGCTGGATGACAGTGCGCTCGAAGTTCAGCTCTCTGGCTCCCTGAAAGAGCCGGGCAATAAGGCGGACGTTTATCTTCTTGGTATCGATAAGGAAGCTGTGGTTGAGATCCAGCGCGGTGAAAACGCTGGTACAACACAGACCTATAAGAACGTTGTGCGTAGCATTATGCCGATTGGTATGTGGTCTGGTGCAGCTGAAGTGTTCCGGCTGCCACGCACTGCGCTGAAGATGTTCGACTCCAAGAACTGGGCTGTTCTGGTTCAGACGAACTCTGGCGAAATGCCGGGTGAAATCATCGGTGCCGCTTTTTACGACAAGTAGAAATAGCTGATATTCTGCAAGTGATTTTCATTTGCAAACATTGCGTGCAAATAAGCATAAAAACTGGCTATTTGAGCGCGTTCCATTGTTTAATATGCCACTGAAACCTGATAGAGGACGATAACTTTCTAAGCAGTCGTCGAGTTTGAATTAGGGTGGATGTGGCACATGGACCAGAGCATGCGCTTTGCGCTGGGCAGCATCGTCATTGGCATATTGGTATTTGCGCTCAAATACTTTGCCTTTGTGATGACAGGGTCCATTGCGTTCTATTCCGACGCCCTTGAAACCTCCATCAATATCGCGAGTGCTTCTGCTGCTGCCGGTGCTTTGTATCTGGCGCGCAAACCTGCTGACCAGAACCACCCTTACGGTCACTACAAAGCAGAATATTTTGCTGCTGTTCTGGAAGGGGTTCTGATTGTTCTGGCGGCAATCCTCATTCTGCGCAAAGCCTACATGGGTTTGACTGAGCCGTATGAGCTGGATGTGAACATTCAGGGTATTGGCTTGAACCTGCTGTCTTCCGTGATCAACTGCGTCTGGGCGATTGCTCTGATGCGGATTGGAAAGGCGCATCGCTCTCCGGCTTTGCAGGCGGATGCGCGACACATCATGACCGATGTCTATACATCTCTTGGCGTGTTGGTTGGTATCGCGGCTGTGTGGGTGACCGGCTGGCAGATGTTTGACCCGATCCTTGCTGGTATCGTTGCGGTCAACATCATGTGGTCTGGCTGGAAGCTGGTGCGTGAATCTGTCGGCGGTTTGATGGATGAGGCTGCTCCGGAAGAGGAGCAGGAAGAAATCCGCGCACTGATCTCCAAGTTTGGTGATGGTGCGCTGGAAGCTCATGACCTGCGGACGCGCCATGCGGGCCACGTGACTTTCATTGATTTTCATCTGGTGGTGCCAGGTGAAATGAGTGTTCTGGATGCCCATGCGATTTGCGATCGCATTGAGGAAGGCATCGCAGAAAAGATGCCTGGTGCACGTGTGACGATCCACGTGGAACCGGAAAATCATGCCAAGCATTCAGGAATTGTGGTTTTATAGGCACTTACAGAGCTTGAAACCTGACCTGCGTAGTTTTACGGTGTCACCTTAATTCCTATGGGGATTGGGTCTGATGGCGTCTGCCATTTCTCAGAGATGATCTCCCAGTGCAGTTTGCCTGTTTTCAGGGCCACACAGGCTGCCTTTCGTTTGGTTGCGTGATCCTTCGCTTTTGCTGTGGTTCGGGGCTGCGCTGTGTTTCAGAGATATTTATGCCCCGCTCTCATTACCTCGATCATCTTATCCTGCTTATCGGTGTGTTCGTTATTGTCGGGCCGGTGCTGATCATTGCATTTTCCTCGACACACTCTGGCGCAACACTTGGACAGGATGGACTGCAGTTCCTTCCGGGTCCGTATGGCGTTGAGGTTTACAGTAAGGCTTTGTTCGAGGGGCGTGGGTTTTCTAGGGGAGTGACGGGCCTGACTATGGCGCTGAACTCTCTGTATCTGGCGGTTGGGTTTGCGTTGGCTAAGGTGGGGATCTCGCTGCTTGCGGCCTATGCGCTGGTGTATTTCCGCGTTCGTTTCGGCACGTTCTTCTTCTGGGTGATCCTGTGTAGCTTGCTGCTACCGCTGGAATCCCGGTTTCTGCCAACTTATGCGGTGACCAGTCAGCTGGGGCTGGTGAACTCCTATCCGGGTTTGATGCTGCCCTTGCTTGCATCTGCGGTTGGAACGTTCTTCTTCCGCCAGTTTTTCCTGAGTGTGCCGACAGAGCTTTCTGAAGCTGCGCGGATTGATGGGGCAGGGCCGATCAAGTTTCTGAAGGACATTCTGGTTCCTGCTTCTGCGCCCATGATTGCAGCGCTCGGCCTGCTGATGTTTGTGCAAGGTTGGAACCAGTATCTGTGGCCGGTGATGGTTTCCAGCGAAGAGACCAGAATGACACTGGTGCAGGGGCTGAGCCTGATTGGTCGCACAAGCCCGCAAGGGTTGGCGCTGGCCGTGCTTGCCATGTTGCCACCGATCCTGCTGGTAGTCTTCTGCCAGAAAGCCTTTGTGAAAGGGCTGACGGACGGACGTCAGTAGGCTCTCAGAAGCCTCAAAGAAACCACAATGCCTGTCTTCTTTGAAACAGCGCCTCTTTGTAGGGCTGATATCCATGTGAGGATTACAGAGGTCTGCTTGCTTAATGGCAGATACGTTCATGGAAGAAGGGTTTGGTATGATGTTGCGTGGTTTGAAGGCGCTTGCTGTTGTTGCTTCACTTGGCTTTGCTGGACTGGCGGCTCCAAATGCAGCTTATGCATGGGGTGAGCTGAGCTGCTCAGAGCTGAATGCGACCATTATCGACATCGACGATATCTCTGATGAAGTTTTCTTTGAGGGCGGCGTTCGGGCTGGTTCCAACGTTGATGGTGCTCTTGGTCATCTGATCGATGTGGGACGCTTGCTTGCTGAGCTGGAGGATGATGGCAAGTTAGATCGTGCCGTGGATCGTCTGGAAGATGCCTGGATTGATGAGGACTGGAACGGGTACTCGTTCGCTCTGGATGATATCGCCGATCGCCTCGACTATTTTTACGACCGCGACTGTTAAGCGATATCCTGATGAAGTCCGGCCTCGTGCCGGGCTTTTTGTTTGTGGTGTCGGAGCCTCAGGAGGCTGCGCTGAAATAGTCTTCTCTCAGAAGGGCAGTGCCGTCAGGCTGCAAGACCCAGAGTTCCTTGGAGATGTTGCCGTGGGCTTTGTTCATCTTCCAATCGGAAGAGAGGATTGCCGAGCTTTCGCCTGAAGCAACGATTTTGGGGTTGAGGTATTCGACCTCTGAGAAACCTTCCCGAATGAGCATTTGCCAGAACTCGAGAATCTCGGCTCGGCCATGGTAGGTGCCAAAGGGTTTGGCCTCCATAACAGCGTTGGCTTCGTAGCAGTTTGCGCAGCCTTGAGCATCACCCGCATTGAACGCGTTTTGCCACTGTTGACTGGCTTCTTTCACTGCTGCTTCCAATTCACTGTTCATCGTCGGACTCCAAAGCTCGGGCGTTTGCGCCTCTTTGTTTGGACGTAGGATGAAGAGCGAATCTTGATTAGAAATGGACGTATAGGGCATTCCTGAAAGTACCACCTATGAAAGGTGAAGTCCGTCTTTCAAATGTGGTAGGCGGATTTGAACCGACTAGTAAGCTGGGGTATCAACTTTCCTAAGCTTTTGGGTTGCTTTGATTTTGTAGTGTTTAGCGTTTGAGCACAGAGCTATCTGTTGAAGGAAAATGGTAGGCTGTCAATTGCGCTTAAAGAAAAAGCCCGGCGGTGGTTGCCGGGCTTTGTGATTTCATCTTTCAGTTTTGGGAGGGGGATTTGATCCTCCCAGATTTGCCAAGGTTCAGAGGCGCTGAGAGCCGGTGCCGAACTCAGGATAGGCTTCTACGCCGATCTCTGCTTTGTCGAGGCCCATGGCTTCGTCTTCCTCGGTCACGCGCAGGCCAACTAGCATCTGGATTGCGTACCAGACAATGGTGGAGGCAACGAAGGTGAAGATGCCGATGGCTGCTACACCGATGAACTGGGTGACGTAAGATGCGTCTGAGTTGGACAGTGGCACGATCAGCGTTCCCCAGATGCCGGAAAGCAGGTGAACCGGGATTGCGCCAACCACGTCATCGATCTTCAGCTTGTCGAGCATTGGCACTGCGAAGACAACAATGGCACCCCCAGCACCACCGATGAGAACGGACTGGAGCACGCTTGGCGCCAATGGTTCTGCGGTGATGGAAACGAGGCCAGCCAGTGCGCCGTTGAGAGCCATGGTGACGTCGACCTTCTTATAGAGAGCCTGTGTTAGAGCGATTGTTACGACCACGCCGCCTGCAGCTGCCATGTTGGTGTTGGCGAAAATGCGGGAGATGTCTGTGACGTCGCCAATGGTGCCCATTGCCAGCTGAGACGCGCCGTTGAAGCCGAACCAGCCGAGCCACAGGATGAAGGTGCCAAGTGTTGCCAGCGGCATGGAAGAGCCTGGCATTACGAAGACCTGACCGTTTTTACCGTACTTGCCTTGGCGTGCACCCAGGATGATTGCACCGGACAGGGCAGCCCAGCCACCAACGGAGTGGACGAGGGTGGAGCCAGCAAAGTCAGCAAAGCCCATTTCGGAGAGCCAGCCAGCACCCCACTGCCAAGAGCCGGTGATTGGGTAGAGCACGCCGGTGAGGACGACAACGAAGATCAGGAAGGCCCAAAGCTTGATGCGCTCTGCCATGGTGCCGGAGACGATGGAGGCTGTGGTTGCGCAGAAGACCATCTGGAAGAACCAGTCGGAGGCCGTTGAATAGCCTGTATCCAGAGCGTCACCGCCTACAGGGTCAAAAGAGTATGGGCCGACAGACCCCATGAAGCCACCGTCGACGCCGGTGTACATGAGGTTGTAGCCGGTGATCCAGAACATCAGGCCAGCGATGGAGTACAGTGCGATGTTTTTGAGGCACTGCATGGAGACGTTTTTGGTGCGGACGAGGCCTGCTTCAAGCATGGCGAAGCCAGCTGCCATCCACATCACCAGAAAGCCGCCAATCAGGAAGAGCAGAGTGTTGAAGATATAAGCGGTGTCGACAGCGAGAGCGTATTTTTCTTCTGCCATAACTGGGCTGGCGGAGAGTGCCAGCAGCGAACCTGCGGCAACAAGGGTGGAGGCGCGTTTCATATTCTCTATCCCCTTCACTTGATTATATTGCTTCTGCGTCTGCTTCGCCGGTGCGAATGCGGACGACTTGATCAATGGAGTAGACGAAGATTTTGCCGTCACCGATTTGGCCGGTCTGAGCTGCGTTTCCGATGGCTTCGACCACTTTGTCTGCCATGTCGGATGCGACTGCGACTTCGACCTTTAGTTTTGGGAGGAAGGTGACGGCGTATTCTGTGCCGCGGTAGATTTCTGTGTGGCCCTTTTGGCGGCCATAGCCTTTGACTTCGGTGACTGTGAGCCCCTGAATGCCCAGAGTGGTGAGTGCGTCGCGCACCTCATCCAGTTTAAAGGGCTTGATGATTGCCATAACGATTTTCATGTCAGATTCCCGTTCCCCTCTTGCATGGAGTGTGCCGCAAAGAGTTCTGGAGACCTCTTTGGGACCGGGAAAATGCCAGTTATCTGGTCTTTCTCAGTATGCCCGGCCGGCACGCTTGCCCTTTCTCTTTCAAAGAGCGTGCCAGTTTTGGAAAATATCGATTTTTACGTAGATTCTGGGAGTGAGAGGCGTTGGAATAAACTTGAAAATTCAGAGGCTTGATTGAAATTAAATTTTCTTGATGAAGGGTGGATCGGGTGGACATGCGCAGAAAGTGGCTGTCACTAAAATAGGCAGAGCCATAAATTGACTCTGCCTATTTTGTAGTCATTGAAAATGTGTGTCTAATTTTTAATCGGGTCGTTTATGCCCTGAACCCACCCGATGCCAGGAACTCAACTTCTTCCGGTGTTGAGGTACGGCCAAGCACTTCGTTGCGGTGTGGGAAGCGGCCAAAGCGACGGATGACGTCCATATGGATCAGTGCGTAATGATAGGTGTCCTGATCACCCAGACCGCGGAACAGATCCACGCTCAGATCCTGCATGTCCATTTCTTCTGAATGCTCGAAAGGCAAGAAGAAGAACATGCGATAGCCCATTGGGAAGGCGGTATGGAAGTTCTTGTTGAGGGACTCCAGAGCAACTTTGACGGCCTTCGGATCAGAGGCGAATGCTTTAGGTGAGCCACGATAGATGTTGCGGGGGAACTGGTCGAGCAGCAAAAGGAGAGCCAGCGTGCCGTGTGGGGTTTGGGTCCAGTCGTCGTAATCTTCGCGATTGGCAGCCTCTACGTCGGCTTCAAACTTCTCGCGGATTTCTTTGTCGAACGCTTCGCCGCCGTTGAACCATTTGGGGCCACCTGCAGTCCACCAGAAATCCAGAATTTCGAGCGCTTTACTGGTCTCTGATTTTCCGTCGAGTTCCATTAGTGCCATGCTCCACTCCCCAATATTTGCTTTACTGTTGCGCAAAGTTCCGTTAGCCCAGCAACAAACACAGTGGCACATTCAAGTACCTGGTGGAACATTGGTGGACGATTCAAACATTCTGGACCTGAGAGGTCTTAACTGCCCATTGCCGGTGATGAAGACGCGCAAGCACCTTAAGCGGATGGCGAAGGGGGATCAGCTTGTGGTGAAAGCCACGGATCCAATGTCTGCAATCGATATTCCACATATGTGCCAGGAAGACGGCCATGTGTTGATTGAGAGTAAGATGGTAGGTGACGTGCGTCAGTTCAAGATTGAATGCTGATTGCGCTTTACTCTTGCGGGGCTAAGCCTCGAACAGCTTGTCCAGTTTGCGGGCGAGCTTGAAATCCAATTCCGTGAGCCCACCTGCATCATGGGTGGTAAGTAACACTTCCACTTTGTTGTAGGTGTTCGTCCATGTAGGGTGATGGTTCAGCTTTTCTGCCAGAATTGCAGCGCTGGACATGAAGCCAAATGCGCGCGCAAAGGACCGGAAGGTGAAGGTGCGCTCAATGGAGTTGCCATCTTCGGACAAGGTCCAATGCGGTAATTCTGCAAGGGCGAATTCTTTTGCGGTAGAGGACAGCAGCTCGGGCACAAGACCACCTTTGGTTTTGTTGCAAGGGGTGTCTCAGATTTAGTAGGTTTTTCTGACTCGCAAAATCCATGGATATTTGGGTAGACCCGCGCGAAATTCTGGAGCAAAGATTTCGACTGGGATAAATATCCAGGCAGTCAGATTTGGAGGGAGCAGTGGTCTTGTTGCAGCGTCGTGTACTGTTTGTGTGTCTTGGCAATATTTGTCGAAGCCCGTTGGCAGAGGGCGTTTTCCGTCATCATGTGAAGCAGGCTGGGTTGGAAGAGCAGATCTATGTGGATTCTGCTGGAACCGCGAGTTGGCACACTGGCAAGAAGCCGGATATCCGCAGCATCCAGACAGCGCAAAAGCATGGTGTTGATATTTCCAGTCAGGAAGCACGCCAGCTTGAAGATGAGGACTTTGAGAAGTTCCACTACATCATCGCGATGGATGCCAGCAACCTCTCTAACATTCAGGCCAAAGCGCCTTATCTGCACACAGCGAATATTCGCTTGCTGTTGCAGGATGAGCAGAAGGATGTGCCGGATCCATATTACGGCGCGAATGAAGGGTTTGATGAGGTGTATGATCTGGTGCGGGACGGCACCTACAATCTGCTTCAGGAAATCCGTGAGGAGATGGATCCGACAGAGATCTAGGCTTCTCTTCAGGTCATATAGAAAAGCTCCGCAGGCGGTTGCGGAGCTTTTTTCGTTTTGGAATACTTATTTGAACTTGCGGAAGAAGCTCTTTGTGCCGCGTGCGCACCAGCAAGCTGCACTGCCGATTTTAGTGCGCAGCCAGTTGCCACCGTTGGTGAACGAGGTTTCCAGATTATTCGGCTGAGCCCAGTTTGGGGTGCGCTGATAGAGGTAGTGATAGACACCAATGATCACGAGCATGGTGATGCCCCAGGAGAGCAGGGTGTCTGAGAAATAATGTCCGCCAAAGGCCACGCGGTTGGCTGAGAGAACGAAGACCAATGCGCCGATGGCTGTTGCCAGCGGAATGCGCCAGGCTTTTGGGGCGATGAAGACCAGCGTGAACAACCAGATAGAAGCTGAAGCCTCACCCGATACAAAAGAGCAGTTACTATCACAGTGGTTAGTTGGCTGCCATACGCCGATGAACGGTAGGTCTCCGCCAAAAATGTCGGTTTGCCGTGGGCGTGGGCGGCCCCACAGGTTCTTGAAGAACGCGTTGACGACAAGGCCTGGGCCGAGGATGAGCGTGGATACCACGAAAATTGGATGGCGCAGATCCGTCAGGGCTTTGATTTTTGGGATTGCCAGCTTGATCAGCATTACCAGCAGGGACAAGCCTGCGACCCACTGAAAGAGATAGACGCCGAAGTAGCGCACGCTGCGCCAGAACGGGTCTTTAGAGACTGGGAAACTGCCTTCGCCGTTGTAGAAGAAGTTGGATGCCCAGACATCCAGTCCCGGGAATATCAGAAATATCGCGGAGACGATAAGAATGTAGGTCAGGACTGCTGTGAAAGGTCGTTCACTGCAGAAGTTGATGGTCTTCTTAAAGAATGAAGTCTTTGGGCCGTCTTGTACCACGGGAATTCCTGAGTTCTCTCTTGTGAGTTACAAGGCGGTATACTTGTTTTTGAGCGTTGCGCCAATGTGCTGCCTTGAAATTCCATTGGTGCTCAGCAAGATTACGTCTCGCATCGCCAAACTCCCATATAGGGGCCTGCGAGATAATTACAAATTGCATCCATTGCCATAGGCTGCGGCTTAACGGTCTGTTGGATCAGAAAGAGAAAGAATGCCTCGGCTCGCGTTTTATTATGAATTTGCCAGCCCATACTCCTACCTGACTGCAGCGCGTATTGAGCAGCTTGCGAAGGACAGGGGGATTGAGGTGGATTGGCGCCCGATTTTGCTGGGCCCGATCTTCCGCAGACAGGGGTTTGAGAGCTCTCCCTTTGTCGCGAACCAGAAGAAAGGCGCTTACATGTGGCGGGATGTAGCGCGCATTGCTGCCAATCTGGGATTGCCCTGGAAGAAGCCGCGTATCTTTCCGCAGCATAGCTTGCTGGCCTCACGCATCGCATTTGCCGGTCGTAAGGAGCCTTGGATCGGGGCGTTTACCCGGGCGGTGTTCCATATGGCTTTTGCGCTGGATGAAGACATCTCCAAACCGGAGCTGATGATTGCGTTGCTGCGAGAGCTGGATCTGGATGCGGATAAGATTATGCGGCAGGCGGAAACCACGGAAGTGAAGATCGGCTTGCGGGCTGCGGTTGCCGAAGCTGAGGCTCTTGGCGTGTTTGGGGCGCCGAGCATGATCACTGAGAAGGGTGAGCTTTACTGGGGCAATGATCGGCTTGATGAAGCGCTGGATGCGTCTTTCGTGCGGATCGGCTAACCGTTGCTATGAAGCGTGCTTTCCAGCAAGCTGTAGAGTGCTGACGGGTTTATGGGTTTTTCCAGAATTTGCGTGAAACCTTGCTGGAAAAGCGCTGGACGGTCTTCTGGGGCAATGCTGGCGGTGATTGCGAAGCAGGCTTTTGCTCTGGTGTAACCGTTTGTTTGCATCTGAGTGAGGGTTTCGGCGCCGTTCATTTCTGGCATGTTCAGATCGAGAAAGATGAGATCTGACGGTGTTTCTTCCTGCATCTTCAGCGCTTGTTTGCCGCTGTCAGCAGTGCGCACCATCAGGCCGAATGAAGAGAAGATGGCTGCCAGCAGTTCCCGGTTCGGCTCATTGTCATCCACGACCAGCACAGACCCGGATAGCGCTGAGCGGGTGATGTTCTGCGAGGCAGGGGCCTGCTGCCTGTTCTTTTCAACTTCCTGAATAGGCAAGATGAGTTCGAAGCTGGCTTCATGTTCGGAGTTTGTAATGAGCCGCAGGTCGCCACCATTCTCGCAGGCCAGATGCCGTGCGCTCCAGAGGCCGAGGCCATGACCGTCGGACTTCCGTTTCGGTGTGGGAGCTGCATCCAGATGAGAGGCTTGTTCAGAAGAAAGACCCGGGCCAGCGTCTTTGAGCGTGACGACGATGTTGGGTTCGTGGTTTGAGAACTTGATGTGAGTGCTGAGAGTGATGGTGCCGGTGTTGCTGTAAAGGATGGCGTTATCAACCAGCACTGCCAAAATGCGTTGCAGCTCATCTGAGTGCGTTTGATAGGCCGACATGGCATCACGAGACCAGCGATGGGTGAGCGTGTGGCCTGAGCTTTCTGCCTGCGGTGAGAACAGATCCACGATGTAGGTGAGCTGTTCCAGAAGTGGTTTGGCTTCCGGCTCTATTGGATGCGTACCTGTTTGGTGTGTCTCTGGTTCCGTGTGCGTTTGCAGGATGATGCCTGTCAGCTCTTCCAGTGAGCCAATGGCTTTCTGCAAGGTGTTGAGGTGATGGTGCTGCTGATCGCTGAGCGGCTCCTGAGCAATCAGGTCAGAAGCCGTTTTCATGGCGGACAGTGGTGTTTTCAGGTCGTGCACCAGTCTCGCAATATCCTGCTTTGGGGCCGGTTTGGGCGCAGGCATGAGATAACTCCTTGATCAATCCTCGAAGAAGAGCCTAAAACACTGACGGTAAAAGTTCGCCCAGTTCTGGCAAGGATCCACCGAGATTTTGTTGTTTGATGCCTGCAAGCCTTTCTGCTTGCGCTCTGGGATAGTGCTGTAAGGTGGAAAGAGAGCGGACACGGAATGCTGTTTAGTACGCTGCAAGTGGTGTTTCCCATTTTTGCGACAGTGGGTGTGGGTTATGGCTTTGGCTATATCGGTCTGCTGAGCAAGCAGGTTGGTGATAACCTGAGCACCTTCTGCATTACCGTGCTCATTCCGGTTCTGATCTTCCGCACCCTTGCAACAGCTGATCTTGCCGGGTTGAGCCCTTGGGCGCTGTGGGGCACCTATTACACCGCGCTTACAACCAGTGCTGTGCTGGGTGGCTACATGGTGCGCAAGGTATTTAAGCGAGAGGCCAGAGCTGCCTGTATTGGTGGGTTCTCCGCAGCATTTTCCAATATGTCTCTGGTTGGCATTCCGGTGATTACCTCTGCTTTTGGGCAGGAGGCACTGGTTCCGATTTCCCTGATCATCTCAATCCACGCACCGTCTGTAACTCTGGTGTTTGTGCTGGTTATGGAACGCGCCGTGGTGGTGGATGGCTATCAGGAGGCGCGGCCTTTCAAAGATGTGATGCACTCGCTGTTCAACACGTTGATCAAGAGCCCTCTGGTGATTGCTATTCTGCTGGGTGTTGGCTGGAATTTTTCAGGCTATGATCTGCCCGTATTGTTGGATGGTGTGTTGCATCCGCTTGCAAAAGCAGCGAGCCCGGTTGCGTTGTTTTCGGTTGGTATGACGCTGCTGAACTACGGGGTGCGTGGGAACATTGCTATTGGCAGTGTGTTGAGTGTTTTGAAGATTGTGCTGATGCCAGCAATGGTCTTCGTTCTGGGGGCTTATGTGTTTCCGCTTTCACCGCTTTGGGTGGCTGTGGCGACCTTGGCGGCGGCGTGCCCGACCGGTGTTGTGGCGTATCTTTATGCCAGCCAGTTTGGAACCGGACATGCGATGAGTGCGAACTCCATCAGCCTGACGACCATTTTCTCAATAATCACAATGAGCTTCTGGCTTTGGATCTTAAACTTTCTGGGCTACTAAGAGGTGCTTGCCACCTCTTTCGAGTTTCCCATGATTGTTCAGGTCTTCTTTGTCGTCTTTCCGATCTTTGCCCTTGTTGGCATTGGCTATGTTGTTGCCAGTGTTGGGTATCTGGACCGTGGTCTGGGCGATATTCTCAGCAAGTTCTGTGTGAATCTGCTGATCCCGATCCTGTTATTCCGTAGTCTTGGCTCTGCAAACCTCAATGGCATCTCTCCATGGGGGTATTGGGCCACTTACTACGGTTCCATGATCGTGGTTGCTTTTCTGGGAGGTCTGCTTGTTCGTGTCGGGTTTGGGCGTGAGGCACGGGCTGCGGTGATTGCCGGGCTGACAGCATCGTTCTCCAACACCGTGCTTGTTGGCATTCCCTTGATCGATGCGGTTTATGGGTCTGAAGGCACTTTGTTGATTTCGCTACTCATCGTATTCCATGCTCCGCTGACGGCTTTGACCTCTTCCATTTTGATGGAACGTGCCGTGGTGATTGATGGACACAAAGCGCCGCGCTCCAAGCAGGAGCTATTGATTGCTGTCGGCAAGGGACTGCTG
The DNA here is from genome assembly GCF_057774105.1 of Pseudovibrio sp. SCP20. Taxonomy (NCBI): domain Bacteria; kingdom Pseudomonadati; phylum Pseudomonadota; class Alphaproteobacteria; order Hyphomicrobiales; family Stappiaceae; genus Pseudovibrio; species Pseudovibrio sp. SCP20. The sequence continues at coordinate 701,298 of NZ_JBYMDH010000002.1, forward strand.
GCGAACCCGATCCTTTATGGCGTTGTGGGTGGGTTGCTTTGGAATGTGTCGGGTATGGACATACCAAAGCTAGCAGATGATGTTTTGGCCCCATTGGCGAAAGCGGCCTCACCGGTTGCTCTGGTTGCTGTGGGGATGAGCATGGTGAACTATGGTATTCGCGGTAATCTGGCGATTGGTGGTGTTCTGGCGATTATCAAATCGATCCTAATGCCGTTTGTGGTGTTTGTTGTTGCCGCTCATGTGATTGGGTTGCCGTCCGTCTGGGTGGGCGTTGCTACGCTGATCGCAGCGTGCCCGACAGGCGTGTTTTCCTTTATCATGGCCAACCAGTTCGGCACCGGCCACGCCATGTCCACCAACGGTATCGCCATCACCACCGCAATCTCCGTTTTCACAGTCAGCTTCTGGCTCTGGTTCATTCAGGTGCAGGGGTATTGAGCTTAAAGCCTCAATCTCTCTCTGATCTGTGCTGGTGTGGTGCCGCTGGCTCTTTGTTCGCGGAGGGAGGTGTCTTTGGCGGATTTGGCGAGTTTGCGGCCTGTTTCGTCGAGGATGAGGTCGTGGTGCTCGTAGTGAGGCTCTGGCAGGTCCAGCAGGGTTTGCAGCAGGCGGTGGACGCTGGTGGCGTGGTAGAGGTCTTTGCCGCGCAGAACATGAGTGATGCCTTGCAGAGCATCGTCCACTACCACTGACAGGTGATAGCTGGTTGGCGTGTCTTTACGGGCCAGCACCACATCGCCCCAAGCTGCTGGGTCTGTCTGAATTGCTCCGTGATGTGCCTCATTCCAGGTGAGAGATGCGCCTGCCAGCCCTATGGCTTTGGCCATGTTGAGGCGCAGGGCATAGGGGGCGTCTGAGTTTTGGAGGGTTTCCTGCTCTTGTTCGGAGAGAACACTGTTGTCTCCGGGATAAAGCGGGGCACCGTCTGGATCTCTTGGCCATAGGGTGCCTGAAGCGTCTTTTCCTGCAACGAAGCGTTTGATCTGGGCGCGGGTGAGGTAGGCCTTGTAAACGAGGCCCATGCTTTCAAGTTTTTCCAGCGCTTTGGCGTACTCGCCGAAGTGCTCTGATTGCTTGCGGATTGGTGTTTCCCAACTCAAGCCAAGCCATCTCAGGTCTTCCAGCATATCTTCCTGCAGCTGTGGTGTGCAGCGGACAGTGTCGATATCCTCGATGCGGAGCAGGAACCTTCCACCGTTTTGCTTTGCAGCTTCATCATTGAGGATGGCCGAATAAGCGTGGCCGAGATGGAGGTGGCCGTTGGGGGAAGGAGCAAAGCGATAGACAGGCAAGTTCATTTGCGAAATGGTTCTACTTGGAATATGGAAAGCCTGTTTTAGAGCATCTTTGCCGACTTGAGGAGGGGGCGTTGAAACCCATAGATACGCTTGAGGATATTGAGCGGGAGTTGGCGTCCCTTATGCAGCTGGACGAGCGGTTGGTTCGCGTGGTGGATGTTGCGGGAGACGTGCCTCTGCGACGCCGCTCAGCGGACTTTTCGGGGCTTTGCAATATTGTTGTGGCGCAGCTGCTTTCTGTCGCCGCTGCCGCCAGCATCTGGGCTCGGCTGGAAGCGCTGGTAGTGCCGTTTGAGCCGGACGTGCTGCTTTCCAAGAGTGATGAAGAGCTGTTGGGTGTTGGCCTCTCCAATGCCAAGTTGCGCACTCTGAAGGCGATAGCTGAAGAGCTGAAGGCTGGACTGTGCCTGAGTGCAGCGGTGGACTGGCCGGGTGAGGTGGCGCACAAGCGACTTTGTGAGATCAAGGGCATTGGGCCGTGGTCTGCCGATATCTTCCTGCTGTTTTGCGCTGGGCATCCGGATGTGTTTCCGGTTGGAGATGTGGCGTTGCAAGCCGCTGTGCAGCATGCGTTTGATCTGGACGAGCGCCCCAAAGGAAAGGTGCTTGCCGAAATTGCCGAGGCGTGGTCTCCTCACCGTGGGACAGCAGCGCGATTGTTCTGGTCCTACTACCGTGTGATGAAAGAAGGGCGCGAGACCCTGCCGGTTTAAGGAGATTCCTATGCCTCATAATCTTGAGTGCATTCGTCTGGAGCCTAGCCATGCGCCGGTTCGTAAGCTGGTGGTGTTGCTGCACGGCTATGGTGGGGATGCTGGTGATATGGAGCCGACGGCGCAGGTGTTGCGTGATGCTCTACCGGAAACCGCCGTGGTGTGCCTGAATGGCCCGGAACCTTGCGCGCATTGGGTGGAAGGGCGGCAATGGTTTGCTGCTTCTGAGTTTGATGCACGGGAAGTCTGGATTGGAGTGCAGGCTGCTGCGCCATTGATCAACCGGGTGCTGGATGCTGAGTTGGAGCATTATGGCTTGCTGGAGCGGGATATGGTTCTGGGTGGTTTCTCTCAAGGGGCTATGGTCGCGCTGCATGTTGGGCCACGTCGGTTTTCTGAGGCGGCTGGATTGCTGAGCTTTTCGGGCGTTCTGGGTGGACCGGCGCATCTGGTGGAGCAGATGGTGGTTCGGCCTTCGGTGATGCTGCTGCATGGCAGTGAGGATGATGTGGTGCCTGCGGCTTATTTGGGAGCTGCGGAGGATGCTTTGGCTCATGCCGGGTTTGACGTGGAAGCGCATGAGCTGGCTGGGCTGGATCATTCCATCAATGGTGAGGCGCAAGCGTTGGCGCTGAAGTTTCTGAAAGAGCGGTTTGGAATCTCGGCGCAGTCGATTATCTAAAAGAACAGATGCCAGAGGAGGGGTGTGATGTTGCAAAGTAAGCGAGCGAAGCAGTTTCAGAGTTTTCTGGATGAACGTGGTCTTGGCCTGAAGGTGGTTGAGCTGCCGGACTCCTCCCGTTCTGCCGCGGAAGCGGCGCAGGCGCTGGGCTGTGCGCAGGAGCAGATTGTCAAATCGCTGGTGTTCCAGAAGCTTGATAGTGAAGAAGCTATTCTGGTGCTGGCAAGCGGGACCAACCGCGTGAATGAAGAGGCTATCTCAGCACTTGTTGGTGGGCCTATCGGTCGACCTGATGCGAAGTTTGTCCGGAACGTTACCGGGTTCTCCATCGGCGGTATTCCTCCGCTGGGCCATAAGCAGCAGCTGACGGTGTATGTAGATGAGGATCTGCTGGGCTTTGACGAAGTATGGGCAGCCGCAGGCACGCCGAATGCTGTGTTCATGATGCCCGGAAATCTGCCAGACATTGTGGGAGAGCATCAGGTTATCTGCGTGAAGTAGCTGGCTACATTCGGTCTTCGATCGGCCAATGAGTGTAAGCGAGGATCCAGAGGAAGATCAGGTTGACTAGAGGAACGAAGGCCAGAATGGTCCAGATCCTTGAAAAGCCGAGCCGGTTCAGGATCCTTGCCAGTGGAACGGCGACAACGAGTATCCAGACAATCATAATGACGACCTGCCAGAGGGCAAAGCCTTCCATCATCATTTCATGATCCATAAAGTGACCTCCTGTCCGTCTGCTTCGGTATTGACTATCCGTTTGATGGTCACAAAGGTCAAAGAAAATACTTATTGATTACAAATGCTTATGATTAATTCATGGGCATTTTTTAGGGGAAGTGGGAGAGGTTTTCTCTCCTTGCAGAATGAGGAAACGATGAGCACTGCGCTGATTATTATCGATGTTCAAAAACTGCTGTTTGATGTGGAACCTCAGCCGTTTGAACGGACTGAGACGATCACGCGCATCAACAACCTAAGTGCGAAAGCGCGTAAAGCAGGTGTTCCGGTCATCGTTGTTCAGCATGAGCGAGAGAACCATCCGCTGGCTTATGGTGCTGAAGGATGGGAACTACCGGACGATCTGGTGGTGGCGGAGAGTGATCTGAAGGTGCGCAAGACCGCGCCGGATTCCTTTTACAAAACCAACCTGAAAGACTTGCTGGATGAGCGCGGCATTACTGATCTGACGATCTGCGGGTTTGCTTCAGAGTTCTGCGTGGATACTACGTTCCGCCGTGCAGCGTCACTCGGCTATAATCTGCGGCTGGTGAATGATGCGCACACCACGCATGACAAAGACCATGCCACTGGCAAGCAGACCAGAGAGCATCACAACAACACGCTGATCTACCTTGGTGGGTATGAGGGCAGCATTGCGGTTCTGCCGGAAGCTGAAGTTGAGTTTGCGCAGGCTGAGACTGCTTAACTCTCACGATCTGCGATGTAGCGGGCCAGCGTCTTCAAGGTGTTGGCCTTTGCACCGTATGGTGCCAGCAGTTCATCTGCCTCGCTGATCAGGCGTGATAGCTCCTGACGGGTGTGGCTTTCGCCAAGCAGGCTGACGAGGGTTGCCTTGCCAGCCTCTGCATCTTTACCCGTTGCTTTGCCAACCACTTCCGCATCGCCAGTCAGGTCTAGCAGGTCGTCTGCCAGCTGGAAGGCCAGACCAATGATTTCACCAAAGCGGGTGAGGCGGGCGATGTCATCATCAGAGGCATTTGCCAGAATTGCGCCAGCGCGGCAGGCATAGCGGATGAGAGCACCGGTTTTCATGGCCTGAAGCTGGCGGATCTCTGCTTCGGTTCTGTCGCGATGTTCTGAGGCGAGGTCAAGCATCTGACCGCCTGCCATGCCGCCAATGCCAGAGGCGCGCGCCAGTTCTTGAGAGAGGCGTAGGCGGATTGCTGCGTCTGGATGGACCTGCTCATCTGCGATGAAATCAAATGCGATGGTAAGCAAGGCGTCGCCTGCAAGGATTGCAGTGGCTTCATCGAACGCTTTGTGCGTTGTTGGGCGGCCACGGCGCAGATCATCATCATCCATTGCTGGCAGATCATCATGGGCGAGGGAGTAACAGTGAATGCATTCCAACGCAGAGGCTGCAACCAGCGTGCCTTCGTCCTCATGACCAAACAGGCGGGCTGCTTCGACCATCAGAACCGGGCGCAGGCGCTTGCCACCGGACAAGGCTGCATAGTTCATCGCTTCCAGAAGACGTTCGGGGCGGGCTACTTCCTGAGGAAGGACTTTCTCTCCCAGAAGAGAGGTGAGCTTTTCTTCAAGAGACTGAGCGGTTTCGGTGATGACCGATTTCAAAGCAACAGACACAGAACCCCATCCTAAACGAGCAATAAAGTACAGCAGAATTGAAAGCGCTTACCAAAGCGGCAGATATTAGTTTGTTCGTTTGTCCTGAAAACTGCCAAAGGTCAAGCAAAATGGCGTGTTTACGTAAGGGCTCTGCAGTTTTTCATCCTTTGAATATTGGGGTGAGATTTCCTGCGGAGTTGCTTTGTGACGGTTTTTTTCATTAGGTTAAATCGAAAGTTACCTAAGGTCATATAATAAGAGCCTCGCAACAAGGCGCCCTAATAAGTCAGCTATAAGAGATGATAGGGGAATAGAAATGCGTGCACTTTCGAAGATTTTGTCGAATTTTGTCCAGAAAGGACAACTTGTAATTTTTGATGCCAAAGACCGAAAATACGTTTTTGGTGATGAAGATAGCGGTCCCTCCGCCGCTCTGCGTTTTCACAGTAAGAAGCTTCCCTATACGCTTCTGATTGATCCCGAACTGAAAGCCGCCGAAGCTTATATGGATGGCTTGATCACCATGGAACCGGGGTTCACTCTGAATGATCTGGTTGCCGTGTTCATGGCGAACGACGGTCTGCTTACGGAACATCCGCTCCAGCGTATTCTCACTTTTATGAAGGACGGTCATACACGGCGACGTCTTGGCCTGAACCTGAAAAAGAACAAAGCTCAGGTGCGCCATCACTATGATCTTTCGACCGACCTCTATCGTCTTTTCCTTGATGACGGGCTCAATTATAGCTGTGCTTATTACCGGACGCCGGAAGATACGCTTGAGGAAGCTCAACAGGCCAAGCTGGATCATATTGTTGCCAAGCTGGATCTGAAGCCGGGCATGACTGTGCTGGAAATCGGCGGCGGCTGGGGCTCTCTGGCCATTCGCATGGCGCAAGCTGGCGCGCAGGTGACATCTCTTAATGTTTCTACCGAGCAGATCAAGATTGCTGAAGAACGGGTGAAAGCTGCAGGCCTTGAAGGCAAGGTCGAGTTTGTCTGTCTGGATTACAACGAGTTTGAGGGCGAGTTTGACCGCGTTGTTTCCGTTGGCATGATGGAGCATGTGGGCCACGGCAATCTGGGTGCCTACTTCACAAAGGTCAGAGATTGTCTGAAGCAGGATGGCTATGCGGTCATCCACTCGATTGGTCGCAGTGGGCCTCCGGGTGTGACGGGTCCATTCCTGACCAAGTACATCTTCCCCGGCGGGTATTGTCCTGCACTTTCCGAAACATTTGCAGATATTGAGAAAACGGGCCTTTGGGTTTGTGACAACGAGATCCTGCGGCTGCATTACTATTACACGCTGCGGGACTGGCGCCTGAACTTCGAGCGCAATCGCGACAAGATCAAAGAGCTGTACGACGAGCGCTTCTGCAAAATGTGGGAGTTCTATCTGTCTGGCTGTGAAATGAACTTCCTGCATGGCCGGTTGATGGTGTTCCAGCTCATCCTCTCCAAGGAGCGGGATGCTGTGCCGATCATTCGTGACTTTATTGGAGACAATGAGCAGGCGATGATCTCTCATAGGGATGATCGTAGAAAATCTGCTTAAGCTGCGATGCTTTCAAGAGGTGGCCCCGGAAGAAGTTCCGGGGTTTCTTGGGTTGGATCATTGCTCCTGCTGAAATCATTGGCTACTTTCCGCATGTTTCAAATGCATGGGTGAAAGCAGGTCGTTGGTGTTTGATGATATTCCATTGCCTTCGCAAAGGCGGCGAGAAGGCATTTTCAACTTTTCCGAACCGGGTAAATCCACGGCCTACGCCATTCTGTTTGCGCTTTTGCTCGGGCAGTTTGCAGCGCATCGGTTTTACCTGCGCAAGCTGGGCAGTGCTATTGTCATCAACTGCCTGAACATCACGGCTGTTTTGATCCTCATTCCGCTTCTGCTGGGGCTGGAGGGGCGTGATCTGATTACAAGCCTCACCACTGGAGAATGGATCGGCTTCGGCGTTGCCATTGGGATGGCGATGATCGCGAACATATGGGTGTTCGTGGATCTGATTGTGCTGATCGTGCTGCTGGTGCGGGAGAGCTTTTAGGCTCGTAGTACTTGATGCTTTTGCTTGGGTAGAAATTTCAGCTGGTAGATTGGTGCCCTGAATATCGAGTGATGTGTTGATCGATAAGGCGTGCCAGCCTTTGGGTGTGACTGAAGCACAGCTGAGGTGGTCATGAGCGATCGAAGCGCAATCTCGCCTGCCAACAGAGGCTTTTTCTATCTCAAGAACCCGCATAAATCTGCGGGTATGACAGTATTCCTCTCCCTTTTTCTGGGTGGCTTCGGGCTGCATCGGTTTTATCTGGGCAAACCGCTCAGCGGTGCCGTGATGCTCATTCTCTCTTTGATCACGCTTGCCTTGATTGCCACTGGCCTCAACCAGCTCGAAGCACTGGAGCCAAACGGGATGCTGGCGGTTGTCAGCGGGGCTCTGGGGTTTGGGATGATTGTATCCGCCTGGGCGTTGGTTGATTTACTAATCATTCTGGTGGGCGTGTTCAGCGCACCGGTCCAGCACGACGAGGTTCGCTAGGGTTTAGGCAAAGAAAAAGCCGAAGCTGGGGGCTTCGGCTGAGCTCTTAGAGCGAGTTTAGTACCGCCCGTCATTCGGGGCACGAACAATCCTGGGAGGGGATCAGACCGGGCGACACGCTTAGGAGAGGCGCTTGTGATTATTCAGCTGCTTCCAATTCCAGTTCTGATGCTTCAAGGGCGACTGCAGCAGATTGGATGATTGATGCGAAACGAACAGCTGTTTGAACCATCTCGGCAGTTACTCCGGCTTTGCGCAGGATAGCTTCGTGGCTATCGATGCACATGCCACAGCCGTTGATGGCGGAAACAGCAAGCGACCACAATTCAAAATCAACTTTGTCTACGCCAGGCTTTCCAATCACGTTCATGCGCAGTTTGGCAGGCATTGTGCCGTACTGATCATTCGAGGAGAGGTGTACGAAGCGGTAGTAGACGTTGTTCATGCTCATGATTGATACAGCAGCTTTGGCAGCGCTCATCGCTTCTGGGGACAGGTGCGGAGCAGCTTCTGCGATCAGGGCCTTCTTTACGTCGTTGTTGCGGGTGGCGATGGCGCAAGCAACGATCAGGCCGTACTTCTGTTGAGCAGTCAGAGATTCATCAGTTGCCATAGAACCAAGATTCAAACGTACGTCTTTAGCGAAGTCGCCAAGGCGGGATTTCAAGGTATCGATGGACATGATGCTTCTCCTAATGATTTTGGCAATGGGCCACGTGCAAAGTGATGTTTTGACTTATTTGGCGCGTATTCTTTTCCGAAGTCTGTTTTTATGTTTTTCGGGAATACGTTAGAGAAGCCGGAGCCTGCGATTTTTCGCTTTATATGCTCCGGCTTCTGATCCTTCCGGACTTAAGCTGCGATTACGTCGCCACCTACTTCACGGTTACAAGGGCAGAGTTCGTCGGTCTGCAGAGCGTCGAGAACACGCAGGGTGTCTTTTGGGTTACGGCCAACGTTCAGGTTGGTTGCGTAAACGTGCTGGATGGTGTTCTCGTTGTCGACGATGAAGGTGTAGCGGTAAGCAACGCCTTCTGGAGCGCGAACGCCGAGGCCATCGATCAGGGAACCGTTGGTGTCAGCAAATGCCCAGATTGGCAGCTTGTCGAGATCTGGGTGATCACGGCGCCATGCCAGCTTACAGAATTCGTTGTCGGAGGAACCGCCGAGAACAACTGCGTCACGGTCTTCGAACTCACCAGCGAGGCGAGCGAATTCAGCGATTTCAGTTGGGCAAACGAAAGTGAAGTCTTTTGGGTAGAAGAAGATTACTTTCCACTTACCTTCGAAGCTCTTTTCAGTGATTGCTTCAAATGCGCTTTCGCCGTTTTCTTCGTGGTTGTTGAAACCAGGCTTAACGCCAACTACTTCAAATTCTGGAAGCTTTTCGCCGATACCGAGCATGGTACTCTCCTAAATATGGAATGACGCCAGAGCGCGTCGATTAGTGATTCTCATGAAGACCTAGAAAAACACGTCTTCGTTGGGGTCTTTATGCAACTCTTGATTTGATCGGTCAAAACGATAATAACGAAGAAGTCGATCGATTTTTTCGATGAGCGTGCTAAGTTCTATCGGGATTGGCCGAATTCCGCCAAAACTTAGAGAAATTCTAATCTACAGGCTTTGATCTGTGTCATCTGGTCGCACGATGTTACCCACATTAAAACAGCTTCAGTACTTCAAAACGCTGGCCAAACACCTGTCTTTTTCAAAGGCGGCGGAGGCTTGTTTCATCACGCAATCAACGCTTTCTGCGTCAATCAAGCAATTGGAAGGCATTCTTGGATGTGAGCTGCTGGACCGCTCCGGGCGAACGCTGGTGCTGACCGAGGCGGGCGAGAGCGTGCTGGAGAAGGCATCGCTGCTTTTGCGGGATGCGGAGGATCTCGTGCAGGGTGTGCAGGCGCAGAACAAGCCGTTGTGTGGTCGGTTTCGGCTTGGCGTGATCCCGTCGGTTGCTCCGTTCCTGTTGCCGCGGTTTTTGCCTCAGCTGCGAGAGCTCTATCCAGAGTTGCAGCTGTTCTTGCGTGAGGACATCTCCCGCAATCTGATGATTGCTTTGCGGGAAGGGCGTATTGATGCGGCCCTGATGGCGCTGCCCTATGACACTACGGGGTTTGAATCTGCGGAGATCGGAAGCGATGCTTTCTATCTGGCTGTGCCGGGTGCGCATCCACTGGCGGACCTGAGTGAAGTGCTGATGGAAGATCTTGCGAATGAGGTGTTGTTGCTGCTGGAAGATGGTCACTGTTTACGAAACCATGTGCTTGCCGCGGCGGGAGGGCGTATGTTGACCGCGAATGAGGATGTACAAGCCACATCTTTATCAACACTTGTGCAAATGGTGGATAACGGTATCGGCGTCACTTTGGTGCCACGTATTGCAGTAGATGCAGATATCGACCGCGGGACCTCTTTGAAGCTGATCAAGATTGCCGATCCCAAAGCGCGCCGGACGATTGGAATGGTCTGGAGGCGCAAATCTTCTTTTGAAGGAAATGCAAAATTACTTTGCAAGGCTCTGGAACGCTTTATGGTTGAAACTCAAAGAGACGTCTCGGTTCCTCAAGATGTATCGGAGAAGAGTGCTTGAAGAAAGCGCGATCAAAGGAGAAACCAGAGCCACTCAAGCGCAGAATAAAGCGTTGGGCGCTCCGTACCTTAGGAGTGCTGGTGGCTTTGCCAGTGGTGCTGACGCTGCTGTATACGGTGGTTCCTCCTTACTCCAGTCTCATGCTGCTTCGTACTGTGACTGGACAGCCCGTTTGGCGTGAATGGGTTCCTCTGGAAGAAATTTCCGTTAATTTACAACGATCTGTGGTTGTGTCAGAGGATGCTACCTTCTGTAAACACGGCGGTGTGGACTGGTCTGCGGTGCGTGGGCAGGTGGGCAAACTGTTTGAAGGCAAGCGCCCGCGCGGTGCCAGCACGATCACCATGCAGGTTGCGAAGAACCTGTTTCTCTGGAACGACCGGGATTATGTGCGCAAGGTGCTGGAGGTTCCGCTGGCCATGCTGCTCGACACGGTGTTGTCGAAGCGGCGGGTGCTGGAGATCTATCTGAACGTGGCTGAATGGGGCCCAGGGATTTTTGGAGCGGAGGCTGCATCGCGAACTTTCTTTGGGAAAAGTGCTGCAAAACTTTCTGCGACTCAGGCCTCTTTGCTGGCGACAGCGCTTCCGAATCCGATTGCCAGAAATCCCGCAAAACCTAGCTCTGGACATCGCAGGCTGGCCGGTATAAACCGTAGCCGAGCTCAGGTGGCCGGCGATGTACTTAGCTGTATTTCGGCGACGGAGAGGTAGTGCGAAATTATTTTCGTTTTATGACTGGCAAATCCTTCGGTTTGCCTGTATAACCCCCGCCATTCTGACAGATTGTGTATTTCGCACGTTGACGCCGCGCTTGAGTGGCGCGTGCGTATGTGACGAGAGAGAGAGCTACGATGGCTGTTCCTAAGAAAAAGGTTACGCGTATGAAGCGCGGCTTCCGCCGTTCTGCTGACGCTCTGGCACAACCAACATACGTGGAAGACAAGGATTCCGGCGAACTGCGTCGCCCGCACCATGTTGACCTGAAAACTGGTATGTACCGGGGTCGTCAGATCCTTCAGGCTAAAGACGACGTCTAAGACTGAAGCGATCATCGCGATTTAAAGATCAGGCCGTCCCTTGGGGCGGCTTTTTCTTTTTGCGGTAGGGATTAAGCTTGAACAGATGCGTCGAGAGAGTAGTCGCTTTAACTTGAATTCGTGAGAGATAAACACTTATAGATAGGCAATATTTCTTAATTTGGTAAATTTCGCGAATGTTGTCGTTTTTTAAAAAGGTTCTTGGGAAAAAGAACAATCTCTCTTCAGGGACTAATGAACGAACTACAAGCTATCGAGTTTTTTCGAAAGCTGCTGATCAAGTTATTGATGCAGTGAAACTTTTGAAGAAAATCAAAAGCCCGAATCCAAAAGTTGCAACAATTGATTTAGCTTGGGAGGCATATGAAGCATTTGAGAATGCGTATGCACCTCAGTTAACTCAGGTAACTGCAGAAGTAATTGGTGTTTCTGATAATCTTCTGAAGAAATACGGCGAAGATGGCTTCTCAAATATCTCTGTCAGTTTGCTTATTGATCATTCTGGATCAATGAAGGGTGAGAAAACGCATATTGCGGCCTGTATGATGCTGGCATTTTCTCAGCTTTCACTGAAACTCGGAATCCCATTTGAAGTTTTGGGTTTCACTACTCGTGAGTGGAAAGGGAAGCCGATACGAGAAGAATGGCTCCGTGCAGGGAAACCTCGATCACCAGGTAGAGTGTGTGCTTTGAGGCATATCGTTTATAGTAGTTTTGAAGATCAGAAAAAGCCCGATTTATCGGCGATGTTCTTGCCCTCTCTCTTTAAAGAGAATGTTGATGGAGAGGCAATTGAATGGGCTGCATCGAGATCGGCATGCTTAGGCAAGAAGCGCCAGTTGCTGTTGGTTGTTTCTGATGGGGCCCCAGTTGATGATGCGACTTTGTCGATTAATTCTCTCTCTTATCTTTATGAGCACCTGAAAGAAGTGATTTCAGAGATGCAGAAAGAGAATAAGATAGGTCTTTATGGAGTAGGAATACAGCACAGTTTGAAAGGGCTTTATCCTGAGTGCAGGCAGGTCGATAGAATGAGTGAGTTGAGCGATCAGTTTGTTCCCTTTCTTGATTATGTGTTCCAAGAAAACCTAAGGCTCTCCGATGAAGTGAAAACCGCCCAATAAAGGGGCGGTTTTGGGCTTTGTGCTCAATGTAGTCATTGAGTGGTTTCGTGAATGATCTGCATTGCGGCGTTGTAGTTGCGTACTTTGACAGGCCAGTCGTTTAGCCAGTTTGTGCAGTGCCTTGTTTCGAAGATATTCTCCGAAATTTTAGTGTTATCGTCGTTCAGCACATTCAGCAGTGGCGCATCTGTTGAGCCGCTGGTTTGGGCTTGCCATTTGTCCCAGCCGTGTTCGGGGCCTGTTGTGTCGTAGTTTTTGGCAAATGTGGCCCAGATGGTATTCATGCCCATGGCCAGCTTTTTGTTGGCATTTGAGGTTGTTGGAGGCAGGGAGTTGAAGACGAAGGGAAGCTCAGCTGCATGACAGGAGTTGTCCCATTGGTTCTGTGGGCCGCATGCATTGCTGCCTGTACCCGGCAAAATCTGTACCTGATCTGGTTGATTGAAGAAATAAGCCCAGATGTTCGTCTGGTCAGCATTTGGTTTGATGCTCATGTTCGCGCATGAGAAGGCGAAGTCATTTATCAGGTTTGACAAGGCCGTCACCTTGTCATTTGCCAGTCCTCTTCTTTGCTCATCTGTAAAAGCGGTTTGGGGGTTGTATTCGGGAGTTCCCAGAACAGTTGCTGTACACCCTTTGTCTTTTGTAGACGCGCACGTGAACAGGCCTTTGACCATGTGCTTGTAAAGGATCTTCTTGGTTTGAGGCTCAGCTGCCTGAGCAAAATAGATGCCTTCGTTTTGATTGAAGCCGAAAATAAGCGGCTTTTTACTGCCGTCTTTCAGCTGACTTGCTGGCTGCTGCGTTAAGAACTTCCCGTCAATGATTGGTGTGAAAGGGAGTGCACCCGGTAATCCCACTATGCCTGTATCCAAATGGATGGAGTTGTATGTGGCGTACAGTGATTGTGCGTCGCTGATTTCATCCAGAGTGTAGTTATTCAGGTCTACATTTTCGGTTGTGAGAACAGGGTTGCAGTCTTTGTTGACTTTTATTTTTGATTTTACAGCAGCCAGACAACCAACGAACATTTTTGCCTGTTTAGCGCCATCCTCATTGCTACGATAGCGATAGCCGATAGGGTTGCTTTCCATAATTACAGCATTGAAAAGGTCTTGGGTCTCTGTAGTGCCCCAAAGGTGAAGCCCGGCAGACATTGCTCCGGCACTTTCTCCAAAAAGGGTGACCTTGTTCGGATTTCCGCCAAATTTGTCGATATTCTCCTGCACCCACTTTAGTGCATTCATCTGATCTTGAAGGCCGTAGTTGCCGCCGTATGGAATATCGCCTTGCTCGGAAAAAGTTAGTTGCATAAATCCTAAAGCGCCTAGCCGGTAATTGAAGGTGACGAGGATAACATCGTGTTCAGCTGCGAAAGTAGCACCATTGTAGAGTAGAAACTCTTCTTTCGGTGGCGGGGAGCCTTTCTTTTTTGGCGGATATGTGTCGTTGCTCTTACCTGCGATGAAAGCGCCGCCGTGAATGAACACCATGACTGGGCGGTCTTTTTTGGCTTTGTCCTCTGTTTGAGGCGTCCAGATGTTCAGGAATAAGCAATCTTCGCTTTGATCAGGATCTTTGCTCGAGTCATATCCCATTTGAATACATGACTTGCCAAAGTCGGTTGCCGGTGTTTTGGGGGCATAACTTGGAACGATTATTGAGGGCTCCCAGCGCTTTTGTGTAGCGTACTGAATACCTTTGAAAACACTGTATTCTTTACCATTGGCAGACTGCGTCTCTCCGCAAATTGATCCGCCGTTCTCTAGTGGCACACAGTACTCAGCAGCTGCTGCATTTGGGGGTAGTGTGCTGCAGCCGAGGCCGATTAAGGCGGCGGCAGCGAAGTGTAGAGGTTTCATTGCTTTGTCTCGCTTGACGTTGATATGGACAAAGCAAGTATGAGGATGAGGGATGGAACATCCGGTTGAATCTGGCAGGGGAAGTTGGTGGGCTACAGTAGCACTCAGGAAACAATGAATTATCAATATTGATAATGTGCAGATAGCAGAAAGCCGCAGCTAAAGAACTGCGGCTTTAAAGCTCACATCACGACTACACGCTGTTTTAGCCGTTGGCGACGTATTGGGCGCCGTTGATGGTCATGACGGAGCCAGTGACGAAGGCTGCGGCGGAGGAGGCGAGGTAGCAGACCATGCCTGCGATCTCTTCTGCCTTGCCGAGACGTCCAACCGGGATCTGACCAATAATGCTTTCCAGAACCTTCTCAGGCACAGCTGCCACCATGTCAGTGTCGATGTAGCCCGGGCAGATGCAGTTCACTGTAATGCCCTTGCGCGCGGTTTCCTGCGCCAGGGCTTTGGTGAAGCCGATCACGCCTGCTTTTGCTGCGGAATAGTTGGTCTGGCCGATCTGACCTTTCTGTCCATTGATGGAAGAAATGTTGATGATGCGACCTGCGCCACGCTCGCGCATACCATCCAGAACCGGACGGCTCATGGTGAACATGGAGTCCAGATTGGTTTTCATCACAGCGGACCACTGGTCGTAATCCATTTTGTGGAACCAGCCATCACGGGTGATGCCCGCGTTGTTTACAAGAACCTCGACCGGGCCGAGTTCTTCTGTCACCTGAGCAATACCTGCTTCGCAGGCTTTAGGGTCCGCTACATCCCATTTGAAAACACTGATGCCGGTTTCTGCGCTGAATTTTTCAGCTGCTTCCGTGTTGCCTGCATAAGTTGCTGCAACTGTGTAACCTGCATCCTTCAACCCTTTGGAAATTGCTGCGCCGATGCCACGCGTTCCTCCGGTTACAATCGCTACCCTGCTCATCGATATACTCCCCGCCTTAGGAATAAAATATTGGAACCCACCTCTACAGGTAATAATAATGACGGAGCAAAGACAACTCCGTCATTAGTTAGGGAATTGACTTGAACTTTACGCAGGGACCATAAAGCTCAATTATTCCAATTGGGTGACAATACTACCTATGTTGAGGTTATTTTCTCTCAACACACAGTGCGATACCCATACCGCCACCAATGCAAAGAGTTGCAAGGCCCTTTTTCTTCTCTTCACGCTTCATTTCGTGCAGCAGAGTAACAAGTACACGTGCGCCGGATGCTCCGATAGGATGACCCAGAGCGATTGCGCCGCCGTTGACGTTGAGCTTGTCTGAGTCGATTCCCAACTCCTGACCAACTGCCAGTGCCTGTGCAGCGAATGCTTCGTTTGCTTCCACCAGATCCAGATCTTCAATGGACCAGCCAGCTTTTTCGAGGGCTTTCTTGGAAGCTGGGATTGGGCCGAGACCCATGTATGCAGGATCAACACCAGCGGTTGCCCAGGACTTGATGGTTGCCAGCGGGGTAAGGCCACGCTTTTCAGCTGCTTCTGCGCTCATCAGAACCAAAGCTGCTGCACCATCGTTGATGCCGGATGCGTTTGCTGCTGTTACGGTGCCTTCCTTTTTGAATGCCGGACGCAGTTTCTGCATGGATTCAATGTTGGCGCCTACACGGATGTATTCATCATCTTCTACCACACGCTCAGCTCTGCGCTCTTTCACGGTGATTGGAGTGATTTCGTCTTTGAACTTGCCAGCCTTCAGCGCAGCTTCTGCTTTGTTCTGAGAGGAAACAGCGAATTCGTCCTGTGCTTCACGGGTGATTTGGTACTTTTCTGCGATGTTTTCTGCAGTGATACCCATGTGATAACCTTGGAACGCGTCGATCAGGCCGTCTTTGAGCATGGTGTCGGTCATGGAGTAGTCGCCCATTTTCACGCCCGCCCGCAGGCTCTGGCAGTGTGGGGATAGGGTCATGTTTTCCTGACCGCCTGCAACGATGATGTCTGCATCACCGGACTGGATCTGCTGCATGCCCATGGCAACTGCGCGCAGGCCTGAGCCACAAACTTGGTTGATGACGATTGCGGTCGAATCATCTGCCATGCCAGCGTTGAGTGCTGCCTGACGTGCCGGGTTTTGACCGAGACCAGACGTGAGCACATGGCCGAAGATGACTTCGTTGACGTCGTTTGCTTCCACTTTTGCCTGATCAAGCGCTGACTTGATAACTGCGGTGCCAAGATCCTGAGCAGGGGTGTTGGCGAAGGAACCGTTGAAGGACCCGATTGGGGTACGTGTTGCGCTTACAATTACAACATCATTAGGCGAGGTCATGAGCAATTCTCCAATATTTGTGCAATGCGGGACTTCTTGTTCTCACGCAAATCACCAGGGCGGGCAGCCATGCTGGTGCATTGCAGCATAAGACGTCCTTCGAACTCGTAGAATACCTAATGGGCAGACTATTCAATTTGTAGGGGGTAAAGCCAGATGAATTCGATAAATCCAATTAAGACCATAGTTCACCTATGAAACTGCTGGCGTGAAAGGTGGGATATGGCTTACTCTGCGGCTTACTAGTTAATCCCGTATGTAAAAAATATGGGATAAGGGGGGAGCTGGTTGGAGCAAATTGGGATAGTGTTCCTGATCAGCCGTAATAGCGCATTGAGGTACTCAAATCTGATGGCTAAGACAAGCGAAGCCACTATCATCAAGAAGTACGCCAACAGGCGGCTCTATAATACTGGAACCAGCACTTACGTGACTCTTGAGGATCTGGCGGTGATGGTGAAGGATGAAGAGGACTTCGTCGTCATCGACGCCAAGTCGGGGGATGATATCACTCGTTCCGTGCTGACGCAGATTATCTTTGAGCAGGAAAGCAAGGGCCAGAACCTGCTGCCGATCACTTTCTTGCGGCAGCTGATCCGCTTTTATGGCGACAGCATGCAGAACCTGGTGCCGAGTTATCTGGAATTTTCCATGTCTTCGCTCACCCGTGAGCAGGAGAAGCTGCGTTCGCAGATGAGCCAGAACTTTGGTACTTCTGCGTTTGAAGTGCTGGAAGATCAGGTCAAACGCAATGCGGATATGTTTGATCGTGCGATGAAGATGTTTCTGCCGTTTGACGGGACGGCGGGTGCAGATGGTGCAGCACAGCAGAAGGCTCCTGAACCAGAGCCAGCGCCAAAACCGGCTGAACCTCAGCCAAGTAGTGGCGATATCTCTGATCTGAAAGAGCAGCTGGCGGAAATGCAGAAGCAGATTGCAGCTCTTGCAGAGGCCAAAAAAGACGCCTGATCTGCTGATATCATTGCAAGATTACAGAAGCCGGAGGATCCCCTTCGGCTTTTTTAGTAGATCCATGGGAACAGGCGACAGCGGACATTTTCTGAGTAGGTGGTGTAGCCGTCGACGTTTTCGGCGAGGGCTTTCTCTTCATGTCTCATCAAGGGTAGGAAACCGAGGATGACCAGTGGGATGGCCAGCAGGGCGAAGAGCTTTGAGCCCAGTATCATGGAGAGCCCTGCGATGCAGAACATGATGCCAAGATACATGGGGTGGCGGACCAGTGCGTAAGGGCCACAGCTGTCAAAGCATTGCTGTTTGTTGATTTCGATATGCGGCGTGGGCTGTGCGAACGGGCTTTTGCTGAAGGTCCAGACGATTAGGGCGACACCGCAGAGGAAGAGAAACAGGCCTCTCAGGATTGGCTTCACGTCTCCCGTTTGCGGCAGGATCTGCCAGACGTGGGCATCTAAGGCTGCCAGGAAGAAGTAGATGAAGACGGCGCCGAAGAGAATGCCAGTGGCGCGTTTGTCTGCTCTGAGCTTCTTGGTGGGCAGTGTGGTGCGTTCTTTGAACAGCCACGGATTGATGCGGGCGAGCCAAAGGCCGACACCGACCTGAGCGAAGTAGACCAGCGCCACAATCATCCAGCCACGTGGCCAAGCCAGAGTTGAGCCTGCGAAGGCGATGGATGGGATGATCGCCAGTGCTACGAATATGGCCAGAACCGCTGAGCTTATGATCAAACGCAGGTACAGATTTCTCTCCAATTTGGTTTGCGTGTGTCGCAACAGTTGCAAGCTTAAGGAGAGAAATCGTCTTTGAGGCGAACTGATTGCTCGGCTGCTGAATACCCGGTTAGTGGGATATTTCGAATTTGCAGAACAAGCCTAGTTGATCAGGCCCAGAGTGCGAATGTAGCTGGCGAAAGCTGGTTCTGTGGTGAACTGATAGGCTGTGAGGCCAGCTTCGCGGGCGCCTTCCACGTTGTCGAGGCGGTCATCCACGAAGAGGCTTTCTTCCGGTTGGAACCCATATTTCTCGCAGACTGTGAGATAGATGTTCGGATCTGGCTTGCGGGTGCCGAATTCTGCTGAGGCGTGGCCGCGGTCGCCGAAGATTGGTTCCAGTGCGGGGGCGACTTCGTAGAGCGCGTCTTTCAGCATCATGCCGTTGTTGGTCAGCAGGGCGACTTCGTGATTTTGCTTGATGGCCTCGACGTGAGAGAGCATATCCGGCCACTCAGTCATCATATCGCGGCGGATTTTGACCCACGTTTCACGTGAAATAGGATGGCCCAGAAGCTTTTGATACTGCGAGAGATATTCTTCTGGAGTGTCAGGTGTGCCTGCCTCGGCTGCGTTTTCTTCCGGTCCTTTGAAGACGATGGCGTCAATTTCTTCCGCTGGTTTGCCGGTCATCTTCGAAAGGACTCCGAGACGGTAAGGGTGATCGTAATCGTAAAGGACATTGTCCATATCAAAAATAACAAAGCGAATGGGCATGGGAACCAACCTGAAAAGAAGTGAACCTAAGAGCGTGGGCAGTTGCCGGGGCAATATAATCCAGCAACTGCGGTAATGTTGTGTCAGCCTGCGTCGGCGGTGAAGCCTGCCGCTTCAACGCCTGCAATGGCTGATGCTTCGTCATTCTCGGAGGTGTCACCGGTGATGCCGACTGCGCCGAGGATGTCGCCTTCAGCATTGCGCACCAGCACGCCGCCCGGAACAGGCACAATGCCGCCGCCTGCTACACCGTTGAGGGCTTGAACAAAGTGAGGGCGGCTCTGGGCGTTTTCGTTAAGCCAACGGGACCCTGCACCAACAGCAACTGCGCCGTAGGCTTTGCCCATTGCGATTTGTGGACGCAAAATGGATGAACCATCCTGACGTTCGAGAGCAACCAGATGGCCGCCAGCATCCAGTACAGCGACGGTGAGAGGTTTGAGGCCAAGCTCACTTCCTTTTGTCTGCGCTGCGGAGATGATTGTGCGGGCATGCTCAAGATTGAATTGCGTCATAAGTATTTCCTGATAGTTTTTGCTGAATCACCCTGTTTTAGCAGAGGATGATGATGCGGGGTATTCTTCGTTGGAGGAGCGGAAGTACTCTGCCAAAATACAAAGAGGGATTTTTCGTGTTTAGAGATTTTCATGCTCCAGGTCGCTCTGCTGTTTATGCTCCGCATGCAATGGCAGCGACATCCCATCCATTGGCTACCAATGCAGCGCTCGAAATTTTAAGGGAGGGCGGTACCGCGGCTGATGCGGCGGTTGCTGCGATGGCGGTTTATGCTGTGGCTGAGCCGCATATGACGGGGATTGGCGGTGATTGCTTTGCTATTGTCGCGCAGCCAGATGGAATGCTGTCGGGCATGAACTCTTCTGGCCGTGCGCCTAAAAACGTGAGTGCAGACAAACTGATAGCGGATGGTCTGCTAGATATTGAGCCGCATTCTGTCCATGCCATTACCGTTCCTGGCGCTCTGCGTGGCTGGGAGAAGATGCTCAAGGATCACGGGAAGTTCTCCTTTGAGCAGGTGCTTCAGCGCGCCATTGGTTATGCGCGTGACGGATATGCTGTCAGTCCGCGTGCGGCCTTTGACTGGAAAGAGGCGGTTGATTTTCTCAAACGCGATGAAGGTGCGACGGAGCTATTCCTGAAGGACGGTCGTGCACCTGTCGCCGGTGAAGTGATGCGTAACCCGCAGCTGGCAGAAACACTGGAAGCTGTTGCCAAAGGGGGTGCCGATGCGTTCTATCATGGACCGATTGCTGAAGAGATTGCAGCAGTTGTGCAGTCCAAGGGCGGATACCTGACCGCTGAAGACCTTGCTGCGCATGAAGCTGTTGACCTGACGCCTGTGACCACGGACTACCGTGGTGTGACGGTCGCTGAGTTGCCGCCGAACGGGCAGGGTATCATCGCGCTTGTTATGCTGGAGTTGATGAAGCGGTTTGACTGGGCTGATCTGGACCCTATGGGGCCAGAGCGCTTCCACCTTCAGATGGAGATCGCCAAGCTTGCTTACTCAGGCCGGGATCGATTTCTGGCTGATCCGGAGTTCATGGAGTATGATCCGCAGGCCTTCCTTGATAGCGATTACATTGATGGTTTGGCAAAACTCATCCGCACGGATGCTGTCTTGCCGCGTCAGCCTGAGGAAGTGCTCTCACCAAAGTCCGATACGGTTTATCTGAGTGTGGTTGATGAGAATGGTCTGGCCGTTTCCTTCATCAACTCCATCTATCATGGGTTTGGTTCTGGCATTGCTGCGCCAAAGTCTGGTGTTCTGCTTCAGAACCGCGGGGCATGCTTCACGTTGGAAGCGGATCATCCCAACCAGATTGCTGGTGGCAAGCGGCCAATGCACACCATCATTCCGGCCATGGCGCTGAAAGATGGACTGCCTTACATGAGCTTTGGCGTGATGGGGGGCGGTTATCAGCCATGCGGTCATGCGCACGTGCTTTCCAACCATCTGGACTACGGCATGAACATGCAGGAAGCGATTGATTGTCCGCGTATGTTTATCGACGAGAAGTCCCTGTCATTGCAGGCGGAAACCAGTGTCCCGACGGAAACTGTCGAAGCCCTGAAAGCACTGGGTCATGAGGTGGCTATCGTAGCCTCTCCAATCGGCGGCGGTCAGGCCATCATGTTCGACCGGGCCAACGGCGGCGGTCTGATTGGTGGCTCCGATCCCCGCAAAGACGGCTGCGCGCTGGGCTATTAAGTGCTGGTGTTTGATTGGGTTAGGCAGTAATGGCGCACCATGGTGTCATCCCGGGCGAAGCATAGCGTAGACCCGGGACCCATACCCCCGGTGTCGGAGATTGGCTGAGCGCCTTAGTTTAATAGCAAGGCTAGGGGGTATGGGTCCCGGCTCGATGGCCGGGATGACACCAGTGGGTTAGGCGGCTTGCCAAAAAACTTATCCCCCTCACTTGAAACCATGCCCATACTAAACCCATGCCTACGTAACGGGCTGCTGGCGGAGCGACCGTCAGTGTGTCGTAGGCTGGGCGGGGCTATCGGAAGAGTTAACGCAGCTTTCGGTGGTCCGGTGAACCGAACTTCAAACGTGGCCGCATGGTTTGAGGGGAAGGGCCCAGGAATATAGGGTATCACGCGGTGATGGGGACACGAGCACCGGCAAGGAGACTTGCTTTTGCAAATGTGTCTGTCAGAGACAGAGGAACTGTTTGGGCAGGGAAACCTGACTGGATAAGCCACTGTCTTTTCGGGAAACCGGCTATCGTGCCTTATAGGCAAAAGAGGCGACGTTGTTCATCCCAAGAAAGCCCGGGCAAGGCGAGTAGCCAATGCCGAAGAAACTAACTTAACAAACAGCGCAGGTATTGCCTGCCGCCTTGCTCTCCCCGATTAACTCGGGAACTCCAGCTTCACCACTGCATGGAATGCCATGCGGTGCTGTTGGTGTTTGTGAAGAGATGTCAGCCGGATTTAGAGTAGCTTAGATAAGTCGATTGCGATGTAATATTCAAAGAAGTTGAGGGTCACAGTACTTGAAACTCCAAAGTACTCGATGTTCTTTAGGACTGAAAAATATAAGGAAATTACTCCGGCAAGCAGACAGCAGATAGTAAGAAGCTTTTTAAGGGGATCTGCTTTTAAGTAGGACACTACGAGCCCAGCAGTAGATGGCAAAACTACGAGTATTCCAAAGGCAACAAAGAATGCGCCTGCTGCAGACATGCTTTTCGTCATTGTAGTCGTATATTCAGCTGCATTGCTCGCTATGCTCGATGCAATAACAGCCAGTATAGGATTAAAGGTCGCAAATAATATTGGTACAGCTACCTGGGCTACTTGACCAAACTTTGATGAGCTGTTCTGAGGAATTTTGAAGAGAAAAAGAATGCAAATGAGAATGAATGCGAGCGTTAGTGTGAGATTTGCTAGATAAGAAAACTTGAAATAGAGCGCTGGTATCCAGAACATGCCTTGATACCCACCCGACGCAATACTCATCAATGCGAGTATTGTAATCTGAACTCCTGCGATGCCGAGTAGTTGCTTGGGAGAGATTGCTTCATTGATTACAAGAGGAGTGGCAATCAATGAAACTAGGGCAAGATGCCATACGTGGAGTGTGAGTATTCCATGAGCTGCAAGGTAGCCGTTAAAAGCAAAAATGTAGAATAGCTCAGCCATATGAGTTTGCAGTTATCTATAATGTAATCGCTGAAATCTGTCTCAGATATAGAGAGGTTTCAATCTGTTTTAGAAACAGCTTTCTCACGCGTTGTATTCGATGATGCGGCCTTCGCCGATGAGGCGGGGGGCTTTTTCGGTGGCGATGTAGCTGGTGGCGCCTTCCTGGGGTTCTACGCGGCGGCGTTCGCGCAGGTGGGCGGCGTTTTCCTTGATACCGATGAGGTGGGCGAGGAAAGCGGAGTTGCAGCGGAAGACGTTGATGCGCTTTGGCAGATCGTAGAACTGTGCGTCGTTATCGTGGGGCGTGTGTGTGCTGGTAACATCTTCGGCGGTTTGCAGCTCTTTGCCTGCTTTGCCGTAGGTGTTTCGTCTTGAGACGCTTTCTGCCCGCTGCTCGGTGATTTTGGCGTGACGGCGGGAACCGATGTCGCGATAGCGACGATCAGCGTCTGTTCCAGTGTTAATCGCTTTTCCAGTGCGGGTGACACGCATGACTTCACTCCCCCCGACTGTCTCAAAATGAGACGAATGCCGTTTCCTGACATTCACATCGCAAGGCGCGTGCCAACGCTTAAGTTTTTATTAGGATTTTAATTATCTGGCTGCAGATAAATAGATGAGGAGAGGTGAAAGCTTCATAAAAATAGTGGGTTAGAGCTGATCGACCTGGTCTTCAGGCCCGCTCACCAGAAGGGTTACACCATCTTCTGTGAAGGTGCGTTCGAGGATTTCCAGCTGTAGCAGAATGACCTGGCGTTCCAGTTCGGCACTGCTGGCGAAGCTTGCGGAGACTGAACGGGTTTTGGTGCGCAGCCATGGCACAAGTTCAGCTTCCTGAATGGCGAGGTTTGAGGCACCGGAGTAGGCCCGTGCCAGACCACCAGTCCCCAGCTTGGTGCCGCCGAAGTAACGCACGATGATGACGCCCACATCGACAAGATCTGCGCCGATGAGAGTTTTCAGCGTCGGCATGCCGGAGGTGCCGGCAGGTTCGCCATCGTCTTTACCGCCTTCATCAATGCGGCCTTCGGGGAGCATGCGGCGGAAAGCGGTGACGTGGTGATTGGCTTTTTTGTGCTCATCCCGTAGCTGCGCGAGGCGCTCAGCAAAGTCAGCATGCGGAAGCAGAAAGGCGAGGAAGCGAGACTTCTTCTCCTCCAGCTCTGCATAAAACTCGCGCTCTACGGTGAAGAGAGGCATGGATCTTACGCCTCTTCTGCCTGTGTCGCTCTGAAGTGCTTGGAGAGCTTGAGAGCCTGACCCTGATAGTTGGAGCCGATGCCTTCGCCGTAGAGGGTTTCCGGCACTTCCTGCATGTGTTCATAGACGAGACGACCAACGGTCTGGCCATGTTCGACGATGAACGGCACGTCATGAGAGCGGACTTCCAGAACGGCGCGGGAGCCGGTGCCGCCTACGGTGGAGTGACCGAAGCCGGGATCGAAGAAGCCAGCGTAGTGGACGCGGAATTCACCAACGAGTGGGTCAAACGGCACCATCTCTGCAGCGTAGTTTGGCGGGACGTGAACAGCTTCCTGCGAGACGAGGATGTAGAACTCGTTTGGATCGAGGATCAGGGTTGCGTCACCGCGATTGTAGATTGGCTCCCAGAAGTCTGCCGGGTCCTGTGCGTCCTTGCGGTCCACATCAATCACGCCAGTGTGGCGTTTGGCGCGATAGCCGATGAGGCTGTCTTTGCCGTTGCCTTTCAGGTCGATGGAGACCTGAACGCCGTTGCTGATGGCGTGCTCATCATTGCCGCCGGAGACAAGGGTGTGCTCCTTGTGGATGTGCAGCAGGTGTTCATCTGGAATGAAGCCACCGCCATTGCGGAAGCGGATCTGGCACAAACGGGAGCCTTCGCGGACCAGAACCGGGAAGGTTTTTGGCGAAATCTCTGCGTAGAGCGGGCCGTTATAGCCCGCCTCAACGCGGTCGAAGGCTTTGCCCTGATCGGTGATGACACGGGTGAAAACGTCGATGCGGCCTGTGGAGCTCTTCGGGTTTGCTGTGGCGGACAGGTCGTCCGGCAGGTTGAGTGCTTCCTGAAGCTGGACGATGTAAACACAGTTGGTTTCCAGCACGGCGCTTTTGCTGAGGTCGATTTCGTGCAGGATCAGCTTGTCCAGCTTCTCTTCAACCCTGGCATCTGGGCCAGGTAGGAAGGAGGCACGAACACGCCATGCTTTTGCGCCCAGGCGCAGGTCAAGGCTGGCTGGCTGAATCTGGTCCTCGTCAGGCGCTCTGTCTGCTTTAATTGCATTGTTGGCAAACATAGCTTCAATCGCTTTTGCCGGAAGAATGCCTGTCATTGTTGGTCCCGCCCCACTCGTACTCAAATCGTTCTGACACTGATTAACGTAAGTTTGATCCTACGCCAAGTCTGCAACCAGAGCTGATTGATTGACCCTATGGAATTTTCGCGGTAAAACCGCTGCCTATTCCGTGGTGATTTGGTCGACCGGCTTGCAACCACGTAAAACAAGTAGCTAAAGGGTCGGGTTCTTGTATAGACCTCGGCCCGCGCCGGGGTTTTTTAATGAAGGGGTAGAGCAATATCTCTTCGGGCAGGAATGAGCGATGACAGACGCAAAGAACTGGAAGCCAGCAACTCGGCTTGTTCATGGAGGCACAACGCGCTCCAGCTTTGGTGAAACATCCGAAGCTATCTTCCTTACACAAGGGTATGTTTACGACAGCTCAGAAGCGGCAGAAGCTCGCTTTCTTGGCGAAAATCCGGGCTATATTTATTCCCGGTATGCAAACCCGACTGTTGGGATGTTCGAGCAGCGAATGTGCGAGCTGGAAGGTGCTGAGGCTGCACGTGGCACTGCTTCCGGTATGGCGGCTGTTAATTCTGCGATCATGGCCTGCGTGAAAGCGGGCGATCACGTGATTGCACCAAAGGCGCTGTTTGGCTCCTGCCGCTACATCATCGAAAAGCTGCTGCCACGCTACGGTGTAGAATCCACGCTGATTGATGGCACCGACATTGAGCAATGGAAAGCTGCGGTTCGTCCGAACACGACAGCGGCGTTTCTTGAGAGTCCAACCAATCCGACGCTTGAAGTGATCGATATTCCAGCTGTGGCGGATATTATTCACGAAGCGGGTGGACGGCTTATCGTAGATAACGTGTTTGCGACTGCCATCTGGCAGAGCCCGCTGGAGTTGGGTGCGGATGTGGTGATCTATTCTGCGACCAAGCACATTGACGGTCAGGGCCGATGTTTGGGCGGTATCGTGCTTTCCGATGAGAAGTGGATCGTGGAAGAATTCCATGACCCGTTCAAGCATACCGGTCCTGCAATGAGCCCGTTCAATGCATGGGTTCTGCTGAAAGGTCTGGAGACGCTGTCTCTGCGTGTGGAGCGTCAGACTGCGACTGCAGGTAAACTGGCGGAGTTCCTTGCGGATCATTCCGCGGTGTCTCGTCTGATTTATCCGGGCCGTGCGGATCACCCGCAGGCGGATATTGTGGCGAAGCAGATGCGTGGTGGTTCTACTATGCTGGCGTTTGATCTGGCAGGCGGTAAGGAGGCTGCGTTCAAGTTCTCCAATGCGCTGGACATTGTCAGCCTTTCCAACAACCTGGGTGATGCGAAGAGCCTGATTACCCATCCGGCGACCACAACGCACCAGAGTGTTGCAGAAGATGCGCGTCTGGAGCTGGGCATCACAGACAAGACACTTCGTCTTTCTGTTGGCCTGGAAGATCCGGATGATCTGCTGGAAGATGTTGCTCGTGCGCTGGAAAGCTTAAAGGGCTAACAGACCGCTTAAGAGCAAATTTTGCTTCTGAACTTAGAAAGGGTGCCTGAACTGGTGCCCTTTTTTGCTTTTGGTGTTTGGGTGCTGCGCCTCTGCCTGCGAGAGAACCATGCTCAACTCCGTTGTCGTGTTTGTTGCCATGCTGCTTGGAATGCTGGTGCTGTTCTCGCACCGTGTCCGGGTCTCGGAAAAATGGCAGGCAACCGTCACGCCACTAGCTTCGATCATCGGCAGCGGGTTTCTTGTGTCGGTTCCGATTATCGCCAAGGAGATTGGACACTGGGCGATTATCGGCATCAGTGGGCTCATTCTGGCGGCGTACTGCGTGGGAGCAGTGATCCGGTTCAACATTCTGCACACCGAGCAGATTGTGGAGCAGCAGCAACAGGAAGGGCGTATTCGACTGACCACGTCGCTGGAGAAGCTTTCGCAGCTGACACTGGCGTTCGCCTATTTCATCTCGATTGCCTATTACCTCGTGCTGCTCGGAAACTTCTTGCTCAAGGGCTTTGGGTATGAACATCGGGAGATAGCCAACTGGATCGGGACTGTACTGACGGTCTTCATCGGGCTGGTGGGCTTCTCCGGTGGTTTGCATCTGGTGGAGCGGGTAGAGAAGTATGCGGTTTCTCTGAACCTGACGGTGATCTTCGGTCTGCTGGTGGGGCTGCTGTTTTACAACGGTGAGCTTGCTTTCAGTGGGCAATGGGAAGTGAGGGATGGTCTGAAGGCTGTTGGACTGGAGAAGGTTCAGATCATGCTGGGGCTGCTGATTGTGGTGCAGGGGTTTGAGACCTCGAAGTTCATCGGTGATGAGTACTCACCCAAGATGCGTGCTGAAACGATGAGGAATGCGCAGCTGTACTCCGCCGTGATTTACCTCTGTTTCTTCGCGTTGCTGACAGTTCTGTTTCCGCTGCTGAAGAATGATGAGAGCGTATCGGGGATTATCACGCTGGTGGGGCATGTGGCGATTGTGTTGCCGTTGCTGCTGACACTGGGAGCGGTTGCCAGCCAGTTTGGGGCTTCTGTTGCGGATTCCATTGGCTCAGCTGGATTGCTGGAGGATGTAACCAACAGGCGGGTGAAGATAAGGCATGCCTATCCGTTTATCACCTTCGTATCTGTTACCCTCATCTGGAGTACTGATATCCTGCATATCATCACTCTGTCTTCCAGAGCCTTTGCGTTGTTCTATATGCTTCAGTGCTGTGTAGCTCTGACAGCGCTTTGGCAACTGAAAGAGATGCGAAACCGGGTAGGGATGTTCTGGTTTACGGGCGCAACTGGTTTGCTGTGCGCTCTGGTGGTGCTCTTCGGTATTCCGTCAGGGGCTTGAGGATTAACTGTTGCCTGAGGCGACGACCACGTCTCTTCGTGCACCGGACAAGGTAATGATGAAGCCTGCAATGACATCCAGAAATGTGATGGTCATGAGCAGGAGGAAGAGTGGGGTGGCGGCTTCCTGAACGGAGAGGAACTCTATGAGATAGGCCACGAGGATGAGCAGGGATAAGCTGTGATCGACCAGAGAGAGTGTGCTGGTGCGCGTGGCTTTGATGATCTCAATGAAGAGCAACACGAGAGAAGCTGCCAGCAGGACGGTTGCGACATCCAGCGGAACCACGAGACCTGACGGGAGCGGGATGTTGATAAGGACAGCCGCCCACGGCGTAACATTGTAGCCTTGGTCGAGCACTGGCTCCAGATCTTCAAACCATCGAAAAGCCACTGCGTTGTACAGCAGGAATGGAATGAGCGTGAGTGGAATAGTCCTCATGTGGTTGTCCCCGGATGAGCTGGAAGCGGTATCCTATCTGAAAAGATTAACACTAATGCTGGGTGTCTGTGATGCCCTGAAACCGGGAGGGGTAACGCTTCGAGTGGTTTGGGCTCTAGTGCCTTCATTTTCAGCAGGGTTCTAGGGAATAGGACGCGTGAGATTGTGAATGGTGAGGGGGCGACGTACACGCTCTGTCATGCGGCGTTCAATGGGGCTGAGAGTGTTGTAGTTATCGACTGCAATCCCTTTCCAGTACTTCACGAGAGGCAGGCCGACGCGGAGTTGAAAGACGCCAAGGGGATAGTTGATGTCGCTGTGATATCGGATTTGTCCGACAAAGGTGGTTTTAAGGCCGGGCACTCCGAACCAGCCAGCCCGGGAAACTTCGAAACGTCCCTGTGCACCGCTGATCTCTTCCACGTTGTTGGCCGTTCTGTAAAAGCCTCCTGCGTAGATGCGCAAGCCAAAGCCTAAGTCCTCGGTTCCGGGCAGGTCGTAACCGATTTCTCCGGAGAGATTGAGAAGTGGGACGCTCTCTCGCTGTTCTGAGCTACCGGGCTTTGGCTCCAGAATGCGAACCTTGCTTGTTGGGAACTGGGCGTTGAAGCGGGCTTCATAGCCGTGAGCGAGAAACTCTATGCCTGTGGTGATCGCGGTTTCTGAACCACGTTTGTAATCTTCCTTGTAGTTCATGAAGATGTAGGTGCTGCCAATCAGATTGGGGCTTACGAAGTGGCGCAGGCCACCGCCAGCACTCAGTAGATAGACTGCTTCTGATGAGTTACCTACGCGGACATCTGCGAAGGCCATGCCCTGGCTGTCTTGAAAGACGGGGGTGATGACTTCAGCTGCACCTGAGGTGTTGTTCCGGTCTGTCTCAAACAGGCCGATGAGGCGCGGCTGGTACTTGCCTTGTGGGTTGAAGGTGAAGCGGTCGTCCAGATCAGAAAGAGATTGAGCCATGCTTGTGGAAGGGGGCATTGCCAACAGGCAGAACAGAACACGCAGTAAAGTTCGAGAGAGTTGGCTCATTTGCTCTCATAAAGCTGACGAAGAAGCGAAACCTGACAGCAGTATTAGGGCTTGCTGGTGTTTCTGATAGCCCTGCCATCCAGCGGGCTATCCTTGCCAAGCTTTGAGATACTGGAGGTCTGAGCAGCCTGCAAACAGAGCGCAGCGTTCTAGCTCTGCCTCCAGCCGTTGTTGACGGCCTTTGCCCATACGCATGCCGGCTTCTGGCCAGAAGCGCTTTACTGCAAGTGCATTGGAAGCTTTCTCGCGTTTCATATCGATCCGGCCAATCAGTTTGTCCCCCTCCATCACCGGGAAGACATAATAGCCGTAGAGCCTCTTTGGTTCTGGAACGAAAATTTCAATGCGGTAATTGAAGTCAAAGAGGAACTCAGCACGTTTGCGATCTCTCAGTGCCGGATCAAATGGACTGAGGATGCGTACGCGTTGGGAAGGGGTATCGAGAGACGCAAGCTCATCTTCGATTTGTGGGCGTGCCAGACAGAGTTTGGGTTTGCCATCACTGGCTGCTTCAATTTCAACGGAGATCAGTTCTCCCCGTTGCCGCGCGCGCTCGCACCATGCTTTCACGTCAGCAAGATCGAGTTTGTCCCAATAGGCTGCGATTTCGCTGGGCGTTGCGAACCCGAGGCGGTCAATTGCAGAGTTGCAGGCCCATTCGATGGTTTCAGCTTTTGACGGTTTGGAGGTGCGATGCTGAGAAGGAATAACGCGCTCGGTCAGGTCATAGAGTTTCTGGAAGTTTTCGCGGCGAGAAACGGAGATCTGTCCGGTACGCCAGAGGTACTCAAGGGCTGTCTTGGACGGGTTCCACTCCCACCAACCGCCTTTGCTGCGCTTTTCATCCTTGCCGACATCTGAGGTGCCAGCGGGGCCGTTTTCCTCGATATGGCGGAGAATGAGGTTGAGCTTTTCCTGATACTCCGCACCGCGCCAGACCTTCCAGCGTGACTCGAGGCTCTCTGCGCTCTTCTGGAAGCGGTAGTTCCAATAAGGGAAGAACTCGGTGGGAATGATTGAAGCGTCGTGTGTCCAGTGCTCAAAGAGGCTTCTATCGGTCTCAAGGAGCTTCTTCAGATGCTTAGGGCGATAACTCTGACGGCGTGACCAGAGGATCATATGGTGGGCACGTTCAACTGTGTTGATACTGTCCACCTGCACGAAGCCGATACGATGAATGAGATTGAGGAGATCACTGCCTTTTGAAGAGCCTGTCGGTGTTTCCAGAAGGGCGTGTTTGCTCAGAAACAAGCGGCGCGCAGCGGTGTTATCAACTTTTAAAACTAACTGCGCTTCCATAGTCATCAGCTTCTCCTGCTTCGTCTGATGTGCGTAGGCTAGGAGAGTAAACGCCTTGCCGCAAGCAACTAGCAGCAGATAGTTGTGGGTTTGTTCCTGTTATGTTCTCTGGATGGAGGTTGTATTGGACTTTGCAGAAAAACAGCGGGGTGTGTTTCAGCGGATGATTGTTGGTGCTTTGGTGACCGCAATCGTTCTGTTGTTTGGTGCGCTTCTTAATCCATTTGGCTTTACCGTGGACTGGAATGCCTCAGAGCGGCTTTGGGTCGCTGCCGTCTCAATCCTCTCGCCAGCCTTGTTGCTGATGGTCTCTATAGGCCGCTTGGCAATGCGCCGGTTTTATCATGCTGATGATATTGATGGCGGAGGGCTGACACATGGCAGTGAGGAAGCCAAGATGCTGCAAAGCATCCTCCAAAACACTTTAGAGCAGGCCGTTCTGGCTGGGTTTGTCTATGTAGCCTGGGTGGCCATCATGCCGGGCTCTACCATGTCCGTCCCGCTTCTGGCTGCATTGCTCTTTGCATTAGGACGCGTTCTGTTTTTCGCCAGTTATGAAAAAGGCGCTCCATGGCGCGGAACGGGCTTTGCGCTGACGTTCTATCCCACAATCTTCATGCTGGTGGTGGTGCTGATCACGTTGATGGCGGGACTTTAAGCCCCGCCTGTTGTTTGGGCTATGTTGGTTTATAGCGTGCGATGACAAAGTACCCAGGAACAGGAGTTTCCTGTTCATTGCGCAAGTTGATCTGGCTGAACTCTACGGGCGTGAACCCAAATTGCTTCAGCACGTTACGCAGGTAATGTTCTGTATGAGAGAAGCGATGGGTATCACTCATGTGAAATTCAGGTGCTTCCTCTGTTTGGGTCTGCAGTGCTTCTGCGGAGAACACGAAGATACCGTCTTCTTCTATGTTACGCTTGATACCTTGAAAGACTTCTTCAAGTGCACCGAAATATGGAAACAGCTCTGCCGCGACGACCAAATCCCATTTACACGCGTGATTTTGATAAAGAAACGCGTTGATTTCACTCAGGTGATACTCATCGTAGATGTGCTTGTCATGGGCAAGCTTGAGCATTTCCTTCGATATATCGACACCCGTCTTGTAAGAAACTTGCTTTTGTAGGGCTTCTGCGGCGAGGCCGGTTCCGCAGCCTAGATCGAGGAGGCGTTTGAAGGGGCCAAGATTATTGGACTGAAGTGACTGATGTATTTTGCGCGGGACACTGTACTTCAAGATCTCCATGAGCTTGAGGTCAAAGAGCTCCGCTTTTTGATCAAACAAGGCTGAGACATAATCGGTTGGTAAACTCTCAGATGTTGCAGCCTGCGCGTCATAAAGAGAGAGTTCTGGTTCATTCTCCGAAACCTCTCCTGAGTCTTGCTCCAGCCTTTTCAGCAGATGGTCTGCGGCAGCGTTGAACTCCTTGCTCCCTTTCAGATCAAGTGCCTGATCATACAGTTTGAAGTGGCGGAGGATATCTTCGAGTGGATTGGTTTGTTCTTCGTTCTTATCGTTATCCATGACTGCCAGTATCCTTAGCGTTGAATACTAGGATAATTGAGCCATGAAAAAATTAAGGAACGGTGAGTCATTCTGTTAGCGGCAAAAAGGATGCAGCTATAGTAATTATCTGATTTTTATGAGTTATATCTGTGCAGATGTAGAAAACCCGCAGTGTCTCCACTGCGGGTTGGTAACCTGTCGTAAAGCCTAAGAGCTTTTACCCTTTCAGGCGTCTGTCAGTTCTTTCGCTTTGTTCATCTGGTCACGCTTTGCAAGCGTACGCAGACGAAGAGCGTTGAGGCGGATAAAGCCTGCAGCGTCTTTCTGGTCGTAAGCACCATGGTCGTCTTCGAAGGTCACCAGCTCTTCTGAGTAGAGAGAGTAAGGGGACGCACGACCAACAACGATTACGTTGCCTTTGTAGAGCTTCAGCTTAACCGTACCAGTCACAAACTCCTGAGACTTGTCGATCATCGCCTGAAGCATTTCGCGCTCAGGGGAGAACCAGAAGCCGTTGTAGATCAGCTTTGCATAGCGCGGCATCAACTCGTCTTTGAGGTGAGCTGCGTCACGGTCCAGTGTGATGGATTCCATCGCACGGTGCGCTGACAGGAGGATGGTGCCGCCTGGTGTTTCGTAGATGCCGCGAGACTTCATGCCGACGAAGCGGTTTTCTACCAGATCGAGACGACCGATGCCGTTGTCACGGCCAAGGTCGTTCAGCTTGGCAAACAGAGTTGCCGGAGACATGTGTACGCCATTGATGGAGCACGCATCGCCTTTTTCAAAGCCGATTTCGATCTCGGTTACTTCGTCCGGCGCGTTGATTGGATCAACTGTGCGCTGGAAGACGTAGTCTGGTGCTTCTTCATTCGGATCTTCCAGAACTTTACCTTCGGAAGAGGAATGCAGCATGTTTGCGTCAACGGAGAATGGAGCTTCGCCGCGCTTGTCCTTTGGTACCGGGATCTGATGCTGTTCTGCGAACTCGATCAGGTCAGTACGGGACTTCAGAGTCCAGTCACGCCAAGGTGCGATCACCTTGATGTCTGGGTTCAGTGCGTAGCAAGCAAGCTCAAAGCGTACCTGGTCGTTTCCTTTACCGGTTGCGCCATGTGCAACTGCATCAGCGCCAGTTTCTTCAGCGATCTCGATGAGACGCTTGGAAATGAGCGGACGTGCGATAGAGGTGCCGAGGAGGTAAACGCCTTCGTAAACTGCGTTGGCCCGGAACATCGGGAAAACGAAGTCCCGAATGAATTCTTCGCGGAGATCATCAATATAGATTTCTCGAATACCAAGCAGTTCAGCTTTTCGTCGTGCTGGCTCCAACTCTTCACCCTGACCTAAGTCAGCAGTGAAAGTTACAACTTCGCAGCCGTATTCCGCCTGCAACCACTTGAGAATAATCGAGGTGTCGAGCCCGCCAGAATAGGCAAGCACAACTTTTTTGATGTCGCCTTGGGCCATAGATTAGTTTCCAAATGTGTGTTCGGGCGCATAAAAGCGCCTACGCTGGGCAATCTACCGGGCAGAGCGCGCAACGCAAGTGGTGATTCAGGATTGAGTGATGAGTTATTAATCGGGATAGTTGAGCTACTTACAGGTGTCTTGAGCAGTGCTGTGGGTGAAAGCTACTGCTCAGCTCAACAGTTAGGTAGGTAAGATTTTGAAAACGCGAGGATAATGATCTCTACGGCATGTCCTGATACTCCAAAATCTGCACGTTTTGGGTGCGTATAAGGTCTTGCTAAACTGCATTATCTCTCAACTGTTTCTGCGGAAAAACCGTAGAGTTTATGCGCAGAAATTTTTAACGGGTGTTCCTTGTTAACCAACAAGTACCTGTATCTACGAGGATTTTCCGGCAGGATTTATGCGCCTTTTGTCTAAACTTGCGCGGGGTTCTCTTTGAGTTTTGGTCAAGCTTAGTGGTGCGGATGAGGCTCGATTCGATGATTTGGGCTCAAGGATTCCAATCGGGTGGGGCGAGTTCGAAGCCGTCAAACAGGAAGCCGGGGGCAACGGTACAGCCGACCAGTGACCACTCGCCGAGGCTTTGTGCAGACTGCCATGCTTCACGTGGAACAATGCCTTGCGGGCGTTGGCCATTTAACACATCCACGCCGAGAATGATGTCGGTTTGCTCGTCTTTTTTGGTGCTGATGGACAGCTTGAGAGGAGCGCCACCGTAGTAGTGCCAGGTCTCAATTGCATCGATGCGGTGCCAGTGGGATCTCTGACCCTTCTTGAGCAGATAGTAAATCGCGGTTGAGTATCCGCGGTCGTCCGGGCCTTCTGTATCGCGGAAGGTTTCGGTGTAGTAGCCACCTTCCGGATGCTCTTTCATCTGCAGTTCGGCGATGATTTCGTCGGCTGTTGTTGCCGTGGTAAGTTGGTCCAACGGCATCAGAAATTATCCTTGCGACGGCGAATTTCGGCAAAGATGTCAGCAGGTTCTGCGTTGACCATGTTGAGGTTCTTCTGAACTTCTGGATCGCGAACGCGCAGGAATGGATTGGTTGAAAGTTCAGCAGCCATGGAGGTCGGCAGGGTAGGACGTCCAACTTCTCGAAGGGCCTCGATGCGTTTGGTGCGTTCCTGAAGTGCCTGGTTGTTTGGATCAATTGTCAGCGCGAACTTAGCGTTTGAGAGTGTGTATTCGTGGCCGCAGTAAATTGTTGTCTCCGGTGGCAGCGTATTTGCCAGATGGCTGAGGGAAGCCCACATCATTTCCGCATCCCCCTCAAATACTCGACCACAGCCGAGAGCGAAGAGGGTATCGCCGGTGTGGGCGATGCCTGCTTCCTGGAACCACCAGGAGATATGATCAAGTGTATGGCCCGGTGTGCCGATGGCTTTAACGGCGATTGGACCGATGAGGATGTCATCACCGTCTTCCACGAAACGGGTCATGGTGGTGATGTGTTGGCGGGAGCGCTCCGGTCCGGTGACCTTGGCTCCGGTTTTCTCAACGAGTTCAGCAAGGCCGCCGACGTGATCCCAGTGGTGGTGGGTGATCAGGATGTCGGTGAGGTTCCAGCCGGTTTCTTCAAGAACCTGTAAGTAGGGCGCTGCTTCGGGAACGTCGATCGCAACTGTACAGCCGCTGTCTGGGTGGTGGACGAGAACACCGAAATTATCTTTCAGACAAACAAACTGCCGAACTTCAACTTCAATCATCAACCAGCTCCCAAGCGCACAATAAATCCTAGTGGGATCATGGGAGGACACGCTGTCAAATTCAACTGCAAACTCACAAAACTCTGGGAGTGGTTGATTTAAGCTTGCAAATCATCTTGAAGAAGCGTTGCGTCCGGGCCTTTGGCACCCCATGATAAGAATAGGCAATGCGCGGAGAACCAGTTGTATCTTGATGTTACTCACTTAAAAGAGTTCTACGATCTGCCACTCGGACGAATGCTCCGGGTGTTGGTGGGAAGCCGTGTGAAAATGCTGTGGCCAGAAATGCGTGGCCAAAGCTTGCTTGGGATTGGTTATGCTGCTCCTTATCTGCGGCCTTATTTAAAAAAGACCAATCGTGTGTTTGCCGGTATGCCTGCTGCGCAAGGTGTAGTGAAGTGGCCGCGGGAAGTGGAAGTGCCGAACAAGGCCTTCCTGATGGAAGATGGGCAGTTGCCGTTTCCGGATTCCTGCATTGACCGCATTTTGCTTGTGCACTCGCTTGAGATGGCAGGGCAGCCGGGAGCGTTGCTGGATGAGGTCTATCGGGTTTTATCGCCCGGTGGCCGGGTGATTGTGATTGTGCCCAACCGCCGTGGGGCGTGGGCACGGTCTGAGGTTTCTCCGTTTGGTTATGGACGGCCTTACTCACGGCCTCAGTTGGATAACTTTCTGAGTAATCATCATCTTTCGGTTGTTTCGCGGGAGGAAGCTCTATTCGTTCCCCCGACGAACTCAAAGCTGGTGCTGAAGAATGCGCGCAGCTTTGAGCGATTAGGTGCTGTGGCCTGGCCTGCGTTTGCGGGGCTTTTGGTCACTGAAGCTGAGAAGCAGATTTATCGTGGTATTCCGCTCAAAGCGAGCCATGTGACGCGGGTCCTACGTCCGGTATTTCTGCCAAATGGCAAGACCGCTGGGGCTCAGGCGATGAATGGTCATCAGCGCCAGCAGAAAGAAGCTTTCGCCGGTGAAGGCGAAAGCTGAATTCATTTATTTCCGTTCAAGTAGGAAGACAGCCTGATCGCCGATCAGGTTCCAGACCCACCATGGCGCGTTGAAGGCTATTCGCTTGCCTCTGGCGTCCAGTGCCTCTGCCTTAATGACTTTAGCATGGACCTCTTCTGAGAGAGCAACGAAGTCGCGGATGGTGCAGAAATGGATGTTTGGGGTGTCGTACCATTGATACGGCAGGTAGTCAGTCACCGGCATTCTGCCTTTGAAGAGCAGCTGCATGCGGTTGCGCCAGTGGCCGAAGTTCGGGAAGGACACAACGACTTTCTTGCCGATACGCAGAAGCTGTTCAAGAACCTGTTTCGGATCCATGGTGGCCTGCAGCGTGTGGCTCAGGATTGCATAATCAAACGCGTCGTCCGGATAGGCTGCAAGGTCGTTGTCTGCATCGCCCTGAACAACAGAGAGGCCGCGAGCAACGGCTTCGTTCACGCCTTTCTGGGAAGTATCAAAGCCCCGGCCATCAACGCCGCGGGTGTCGATCAGGAGTTCCAACAGCTCTCCTGTGCCGCAGCCGATATCCAGTACGCGAGAGCCCGGTGCTACAAAATCGCAGAGAATTCGGTGGTCGCCGCGTACATCGCTCAAATCAAGTTTTGTCATAATAGATCTGCTTTCTGATGAAGCTGGTTGTTCAAGACTACGGTCAATCACCATTACCGGGGGCAGGGATGCCTCTGGCTTTGGCAGCTCCGGTTAGGAAGCCACGCATTGTTTTGAACAATTCAGGTTCATCAAGAAGGAATGCATCGTGTCCGCGAGAACTCTCGATCTCGACGAAGGAGACGTTTGCTCCGGCTGCGTTGAGGGCGCGTACAATATCCTTGCTTTCCGAGGTTGGGAAAAGCCAGTCGGTGGTGAAGGACATGACGCAGAAACGGGTGTCACTGTGCAAGAACGCGTTGGCCAGCTTGCCGCCATGTGCTGCTGCGAGGTCGAAGTAGTCCATCGCGCGGGTCACATAGAGGTATGAGTTTGCATCAAAGCGGTCCACGAAGGTCATACCCTGGTGGCGCAGATAGCTCTCGATCTGGAAGTCCGCATCAAAGCCAAAGGTGATGGCAGAGCGGTCTTGCAGATTGCGGCCAAACTTGTTGTGCAGGCTTTCGTCAGACATGTAGGTGATGTGCGCTGCCATGCGGGCAACGGACAGGCCCTTCAAAGGACGTTTGCCTTCTTTGGCGTATTGGCCGTGGCACCAGTCCGGATCTGCCATCACAGCCTGACGACCGACTTCATGGAAAGCGATGTTCTGACTGGAATGGCGTGGGCCAGTTGCAATTGGAACAGCTGCGAACACCTTTTCCGGATAAGCAGAAGCCCATTGTAGCACCTGCATGCCACCCATGGAGCCGCCGACCACTGCAAACAGGGTTTCAATGCCGAGTGCTTCAACCAGTTTTGCCTGAGAGCGCACCATGTCACCGATTGTGACGACGGGAAGGTCCAGCCCGTAGACTTCATCAGTTTCCGGATTGGTACATGCTGGGCCTGTGGTGCCGAGGCAGCCTCCGAGCACGTTCGCGCAAATGACGAAGTACTTGTCGGTGTCTACTGGTTGGCCCGGACCAACCATCATAGACCACCAGCCGGGCTTGCCTGTTACCGGATTTTCGGAGGCAACGTACTGGTCGCCGGTGAGGGCGTGGCAGACGAGGATGGCGTTGGTTTTGTCAGCGTTGAGCTCGCCATATGTTTCGTAGGCGATCTGCCAAGGCGCAAGTTCTGTGCCTTCATCCAGCCGAAGAGGATTTTCAGGTCCAAATCGCATGAGCTTGCTGGCAGGCATATCCATCTGCTCCGCTGCAACACTGGCTTGTGTTGAGGGCGAGGTAATCGGAGTTTTCTCCGGCTGTGCGCTGGCAGTCTCAGTCATGTTTTCTTCCAAGGTACGTGAAAGCGAATTGGGTGTTCCTCTAAGGGATTGCAAGAGAGTTTTTGCTAGGTGTCTATTGGCAGTGTGTCAACGTTTTCTTTTGCTTTCATCCGCGTTGTTTCCTATGAATTTACATAGGTTCTGTTCAATAATTCGAGTGGGTTAGTGCAATGTCTGGGTCTTCATCAGTTACGGATACTAAAATGAGCTTGTCTCAAGTCCGCGATAAACTGGATGAAGTTGATGACAAACTCCATGCCCTGCTCATGGAACGCGCAGACCTGATTGAGCATATTGTTGCGGCAAAAGCTGAACAAGGTTCGATGCATGCTGTTTTTCGTCCGTCTCGTGAAGCAGACATTATGCGGCGGCTGGTTGAGAACCACCGGGGTGTTCTGCCAATTATGTCATTGGAACATATCTGGCGTGAGATAATCTCTTCGCTGACCAAAGCCCAGACAACTTATCGTGTTCATCTTGATGGAAGCGCAGATCGAGTCGCCATGAGTGAGCTGGCACGGTTCTATTTTGGATATGCGGTTGAGCAGCGGCGCGAGATCGATCCTTCTGCTGTGCTTGCTGAGGTTGATTATTCACAGGTCGATCTTGGCGTAATTGCGCTGGATGAGCGTGCGGAAACGCCCTGGTGGCGTGGTCTGGGATTGCGTGAGGACGGTCCAAGCGGTCCATCGATTATTGCGCGGCTCCCGTTTCTGGTGGTTCAGGATCGTCCGGCAGATTTGCCAGCTGTTGTTGTTGCTGCGCAGACCGCCGAGACGGAGAAGCCGGACATCTGCGTTTACGATGTGCGCTGGACCGGGGCTATACCGGGCTCATTGATGCACAAAGGTATAGAAGTGTTGAGTTTTTATCGCAGTTTTGAAGGCGTAGATGCGCTATTAGCTGTTCCGGGGAATATATCCGAGCAAGAGCTGGCGACTTTCTTTGAAACTGCTGAGGCGACGCCGGATAAACTTAGATATGTCGGTGGATACCCCGCGCCGCTTGACCTAGATGATGAATTTGATAGTGAAGCAGACGCAGTCCGTTAAATTGCGTGTTTTT
The DNA here is from genome assembly GCF_057774105.1 of Pseudovibrio sp. SCP20. Classification (NCBI taxonomy): domain Bacteria; kingdom Pseudomonadati; phylum Pseudomonadota; class Alphaproteobacteria; order Hyphomicrobiales; family Stappiaceae; genus Pseudovibrio; species Pseudovibrio sp. SCP20. Next base: position 740,424 of record NZ_JBYMDH010000002.1, read on the forward strand.
TGAATGAAGGAATGAGTTGATGGAAGAGCAGGTAGTACGCCCTGTCCCTCGTGCTGGTGTGTTGGCGATTGATCCGTATGTACCCGGTAAGGCGAAGGCAAACGGTGGGCATAAACTGCATAAGCTCTCTTCCAATGAATCTCCTTTAGGTGCGAGCCCGAAAGCATTGGAAGCGTATCGCACCATCTCCGAGCTTCAGTTTTACCCTGATGGCAGTGCCGGTGAGCTGCGCACTGCGATTGGTGAGGTCTATGGACTGAACCCAGATCACATCATTTGCGGCTGTGGTTCTGATGAAGTGCTGAGCCTGCTGGCCTATGCTTATCTGGGCGAAGGTGATGAAGCTATTTATACCACGCATGGCTTCCTTGTTTATAAGATTGCGATCCACGCTGCGGGTGCAACGCCTGTTATTGCGCCAGAAAAAGACCTGACCACTGATGTGGACGCTATTCTGGAGCGCGTGACTGAGAAGACCAAAATGGTCTTTGTGGCGAACCCGAACAACCCAACCGGCACTTACATTCCGTTTGACGAAGTTAAGCGCCTGCACGCCGGATTGCCGAAGTCCTGTATTCTGGTGCTTGATGCGGCTTATGCTGAGTATGTTCGTCGTAACGATTATCAGTCTGGTATTGAACTGGTTGCGAACTCAGAGAACGTGGTGATGACACGGACGTTCTCCAAAGCTTACGGTTTGCCAGCGCTGCGTGTTGGCTGGGCGTATGGTCCTGAGCACATTATTGATGCGCTGAACCGTATTCGTGGTCCTTTCAACATGAACGCTGCTGCGATTGCAGCTGGTGCTGCTGCTGTGCGGGACCAGGCTTTCATTGAGCAGGCAGTTAGCCACAATAACGAATGGTTGCCGTGGGTAGTTAACGAACTGACCAAACTAGGCCTTGACGTAACGCCAAGTGTCGGCAATTTCATTTTGATCCATTTCCCTGAAGAACAGGGCAAACGGGCTGTCGATGCTGATGCCTTCCTGCTGGAACGCGGGTGTGTGCTGCGGCAGGTGAAAGCCTATGGATTTGACAATGCGCTACGCATGTCAATCGGCAGTGAGGAAGCGAACAAGGATGTTGTTGCTGCTCTCACTGAATTTCTGAAGTAGTTCTAATAGAAGGTCTCCATGTCTGAACCCTTGTTTGGCCGGGTCGCACTGATTGGTATCGGTCTGATCGGCTCCTCTCTTTCGCATGTCATGCGCCGCGAAAAGCTGGCGGGTGAAATTGTTGTATCCTCGCGCTCAGAGGTTACTCTGAAGCGTGCGGAAGAGTTGAAGCTTGGGGACCGATATTATCTGGACGCAGCAGAAGCCGTAAAAGGGGCAGACCTTGTCATCGTTTGTGTACCGGTCGGTGCTTGTGGAGCTGTTGCGAAAACCATTGCTCCGCATCTGGCTGATGGTGCGATCGTGACGGATGTGGGTTCTGTTAAGGCCTCCGTTATTTCTGCGATGCAGCCGTATCTGCCGGATAATGTGCATTTTGTTCCGGGCCACCCGATTGCAGGTACTGAATATTCCGGTCCTGATGCGGGTTTTGCCTCTCTCTTTGAGAACCGCTGGTGCATTCTGACGCCTGTGCCGAACTCTGATCAGGGTGCTACTGAGCGCCTGACTGCGTTCTGGGAAGCGTGCGGCTCTCAGGTTGAGACCATGGATGCTGAGCACCATGATCTGGTGCTGGCTGTTGTGTCTCACCTTCCGCACATCATCGCGTACAACATTGTTGGAACGGCTGATGATCTGGAGACTGTGACCAAGTCTGAGGTGATCAAGTACTCCGCTTCTGGTTTCCGCGACTTCACCCGTCTGGCGTCTTCTGACCCGACCATGTGGCGTGATGTTTGCCTGAACAACAAAGAGGCTATTCTGGAGATGCTTTCCCGCTTCTCTGAGGACTTGTCTGCTCTGCAGCGTGCGATCCGCTGGAGTGACGGGGATGCGCTGTTCAAGCTGTTCACCCGCACCAAAGGCATTCGCCATCAGCTTGTTGAAGCTGGTCAGGAATCTGCGGCTCCGAACTTTGGCCGTGAGAACGAGCAGGGCGAACCAGCAGAGTAAGCTTTGCCAGATCTATGAGAATTCAACCCGGGTCAGAGTGCTTCTGATCCGGGTTTTCTTTTGGAGTTGTAACCAAGACCAATCAACTTCTCATCAGGGCAGGCGGTGTTGGTTTACCGAGGTTTCAAGAGTGATTTTGAGGTGACCTCTGTGCTGAATACTCTGAGTGTGAATAGAGCGCTTTCAGGAGTTTTCATCTGATGAAACTGAATGGATTGGCAGCCGTTGTTGCTGCTGGTTTTGCTGTTGCAAGTTTTGCTGCGATGGCTTCGAAAGAAGATCAGGTTCCCGCTGGTCCAACTGCTGTTGCTGTTATGAAAGACGTGGATGGCAAGCAGGTTGGCCGGGTGGTGCTGACAGAAACGCCGAGCCACATCCTTCACATCACCGCTTCGTTTGATGGGCTTCCTCCTGGGGTGCACGGCTTCCATGTGCACGAGACCGGCCTTTGTGAGCCAACCTTCTCAGCCGCTGGTGGACACTTTGCACCGGAAGGGAATGAGCATGGCGTAGGCGTTGCTGGTGGACCGCATGCGGGTGATTTGCCGAACCTGCATGTGCCGGAAAACGGGAAGCTTGTGGTGGAGTACTTTACGGAGAGGCTCGACCTTGCACCTGATGATCCGGACAGCCTGATTGGCGGGCCGGGTAGGGCGCTGATTGTGCATGCGGACCCTGATGACTATCACAGTCAGCCAACGGGTGATGCAGGTGGACGGATTGCCTGTGGGGTGATTGTGCCTGTGACGCAAAATGCAGATGGCTTCCAGAGCTACCCTGAAGAGCCAGTCAGTGACACCAAGTAGATTTAGCACCGCATGGCTCTCCGTGCGGTGTTTGTGTTTGAGAAGCCCGTTTCAACGGGTGGAGCAAGGCGAACAGGCTCTGCCTGCGCTACTTGTTAGATATGTTTCTTCGGCATTGGCTGTTCGCCTCGCCCGGGCCTTTTCTCATGAACACGCGGGCTCCCTCTCGGACAGACGCGACTGACAGGTTTCCCTGCCATTGACAGTTTCCTGTCACCACCGGACGCCCTCCGGAACGACCCCAAGCTCCCTACTACCACTGTGGTCTCAATAGGGTATGGCGCTTCACCGGACCTCCCGACACGATACGTTACCTCACGCCGGTAGCCCAACCCCGCCCACGCCACGGAGCGGACGGTCCACTCCTGCCCGAATGCGTGGGCACATCGACAAGCTTAAGGAGGTTTTTGATGAGGGGGATAAGTTTTTTGAAGAGGGGCTGTAAAGGGCGTGTTCTGGGCGTTTTATGGGATCTTTAGCCGGGGTTTGATGACACATACAGGAGTATGTTACCGTTAAGGTAAGTTGCTCGTGTGTGTTGGGAGTGCTGCGGGCAATTGAGTTTGGTTGGGGAGGGCCATCTCAATGGAGTTTTTTGATCCGATTTCGTATGCGGTACCATTTTTTATTATTCTGATGATTGCTGAAGGCGTGGCTTTGAAGCTGCGCGGTATTGATGGGTATGACGTCAAAGACACGTTTTTCAGTCTGGCGATGGGGATTGGGAGTCTTGTCGTAAAGATCGTGTTTGGAGCGGCTGTTTCATATGCGGCGCATAGCTGGGTGTATAGCCATCGCCTTATTGAAAACGTACCGGTCAACTGGTGGACCATCCTGATCTGCTTTGTGCTTTATGATCTTGCCTATTATTGGCAGCACCGGTTTGGGCATGAGTATCGCTGGTTCTGGGCGAGCCACGTGAACCACCATTCTTCGCAGCGTTATAATCTGTCGACTGCTTTACGGCAGACGTGGACGGGCACCATTGCGCTTACCTTCATCTTTGGCCTGCCGATTGCATTGTTTGGATTTCCGCCGGAGATGATCTTCTTCGTTGCGGCGTGGAACCTGCTTTATCAGTTCTGGATTCACACAGAACTGGTGGATCGCATGGGGCCTTTGGAGTGGATCTTCAACACGCCGAGCCATCACCGCGTTCACCATGCAACGAATCCAAGGTATCTGGATTCCAATTACGCAGGCACGTTGATCATCTGGGATCGGATGTTTGGCACCTTCAGCCCGGAAGTTGCGGAAGACCCGCCGCGGTATGGGATTGGCAAGAACCTTGAAACCAACAACCTGCTGATCGTTGCATTCCATGAATGGATTGCGATGGTGAAGGACCTGAAGACCGCGCGCTCTTTGAAAGATGTCTATGGCTACATGTTCCGCACGCCGGGCTGGACGCCGGATGGGTCTCGCATGACCACAAAGAAGGCGAAGGCGAACTGGAAGCGTAAGCAGGAGCGTTTGAAGGCGCAGGAAGACGGTTTGCAGAGCGGTGAGGGTGATCCGGCTGCCAAAGCTGTTGAGCCAGCTGAGTGAGCCTTACTAGGTTCGGGGGTTGAGTTCATCGTGATTTTGGGCACAGATTTGCTAAGAACATAGTTTGCTCTGGCATCAATTGCTTGGGGTGTGGGCAATCTTGTAGAAAATTTTGTGACTTGTGGTCATTACTTTGCCCTCCCTCCCGTACCCACCCACCAGGAGCACGGAGAGCACATACGAGCACGTAAAGCACATGGAGCCCATAGAGCACCGCAAAACATTTATAACCTACTGATAAAAAATGATAATAAAAATATATTTGAGCTGTACAGCGCAATTCGCATACTTCAGTTGGGTTGAGTTGTGTAAATTTAGGTAGTTGTATGCGTTATTTAAGTACCTGAAAGCAGCTGTCTGATGCGCTCCATTAATCATTTTCAAAGTTAGTCTTACGTGTAAATTAGTCTGTATCGAACGCATGGGGACTAAACGATGGCAAACGGACGTCAGGCAAAAACTAAGCGGCTAAACATGGTTGAGCGAGCTCAACAACAGATGGAGCTACATTTCCCAGGAACAGATCCACGCCACATGTGGCACCGCAAGAATAATGATGGATATAGCACGATACCGCGAACCATGCCGATCATTATGCAAGCAGTAGATCAGGCATCGAAAGGTACACCTCCTGGGCATGTGCTTTTTTCCCTCTGGGCGCGTGCACCAGATCACCCACTTTTGATGATCGAGAACCAAGCGACTTTTGCTGCAGAGGCTGGATTCGGTGGGGAGCGTGCAGTTGATACTTGGCGAAAACGCATGAGGAAGTTGCAAGAGCTAGAAATGATTTCAACAAAGAAGGGTGCTTCTGGCGATTTTCATTACGTCTTGCTGCTGAATCCGAATACTGGCGTTGAGTTCATGTATAGCAAAGGCCTTGTCTCGACCGACCTTTATAGTCGTTTCATCGATCGAATGGCGGAAATTGGAGCCTTCGGTGAGATAGAGGGGATTCGAGAACTGTGGGATGAACAACGAGCTGCGGCAGCGAAAAATGCAGGAACGCCAACATCTAGTTCTTAGGCAACTCCAAAGGGCTGTAGGCGGTATAGCTCTAGTTCAATGACAGTAATGGAGATCTTAATATGAAGAGAAGAGTAACCGGCCCCGAACGCAAGCTCGCCCGTTCGAGGCCGATAAAATAAAACCCAGCCTTTAGTCCTTAAAGACTGGGTATGGTGAGCAAGAAAAAGCTGCACTTGCGGGATTGGTTTGGTCGCCTGTCCGCAAGTGCTCGATCTCACTTAATATTCGATAATATCGCACATTGCCTTTGATGACCTCAAGTCGCAATATTTGCCGAATACTTAGCCTTCACAAAAAAGGGAGAGCCGAGGCCCTCCCTTTGGAATTCTAATTGTGAGCTGATCAGCTAGCTTTTGCAGCACGCTCAGCGCGTTTGCGCTCATGCGGGCAGAGCAGCGCTTTACGCAGACGGATGGATTCTGGGGTAACTTCCACCAGCTCATCCTCTGAGATGTAAGAGAGCGCGCCTTCAAGGCTCAGCTTCATTGGGGTGGTCAGCTTAACCGCATCGTCCTTACCAGCAGAACGGATGTTGGTGAGCTGCTTGCCCTTCAGAACGTTCACTTCAAGGTCGTTACCGCGGGTGTGCTCACCTACGATCATGCCCTGATACACCTTTGTGCCCGGATCGATCATCATTGGACCGCGATCTTCCAGGTTGAACAGTGCGTATGCAACTGCTTCGCCCTGACCGTTGGACAGCAGAACGCCGGTGTGGCGACCCTGGATCTGACCTTTGTACGGTGCGTATTCGTGGAATACGCGGTTGAAGATTGCAGAACCACGGGTGTCAGACATCAGTTCTGCCTGATAACCGATGAGGCCACGGGTTGGTGCGTTGAACACGAGACGTGTACGACCACCGCCGGACGGACGCATTTCAAGCAGTTCTGCTTTGCGCTCGGTCAGCTTCTGAACAACAGCACCGGAGAACTCGTCATCAACGTCGATGATAACTTCTTCGATTGGCTCAAGGCGGTTGCCTGCTTCGTCTTCCTGATAAACAACGCGCGGACGACCAACGCAAAGCTCGAAGCCTTCACGGCGCATGTTTTCGATCAGGATTGCGAGCAGAAGTTCGCCGCGGCCAGAAACGATGAATGCATCTGGTTCGTCGGTTTCTTCAACGCGCAGTGCAACGTTACCTTCAGCTTCCTTCAGCAGACGCTCGCGGATAACGCGGGACTGAACCTTGGAGCCTTCGGTGCCTGCCAGAGGACCATCGTTCACGCGGAACATCATGGACAGGGTTGGCGGATCGATTGGCTGTGCCTGAATTGGCTCAGTGACCTGCGGGTCAACAATGGTGTCAGCAACAGTTGCCTTTGTGAGGCCTGCTACGGAAACGATGTCGCCTGCTTCACCTTCGTCAATTGCCTGACGCTCAAGACCACGGAATGCGAGAACCTTGGAGATACGACCGGTTTCGATCAGCTTGCCATCACGGGACAGGGCTTTCACAGCCATGTTTGGCTTGGCAACGCCGGAAGCGATGCGGCCTGTGAGGATGCGACCGAGGAACGGATCGGATTCGATGGTGGTTGCCAGGAGGCGGAATTCACCTTCTTCAGCCTGTGGTTCGGACACTTTGTCGAGGATCATGTCGAACAGTGGAGCCATGGAGTCCTGAGGACCTGCTGGTTCAAGTGACATCCATTCCTGCTTTGCAGAACCGTAGACGACTGGGAAGTCGAGCTGCTCTTCGTTCGCATCCAGAGATGCGAAGAGGTCGAATACTTCGTCCAGCACTTCGTCAGCACGCTGCTCAGGTTTGTCGATCTTGTTGATCGCGACGATTGGCTTGAGGCCAAGCTTCAGCGCTTTACCAAGTACGAACTTGGTCTGCGGCATTGGGCCTTCAGCTGCGTCAACGAGCAGGACAACACCGTCAACCATGTGAAGGATACGTTCAACTTCACCGCCGAAGTCGGCGTGGCCTGGGGTGTCAACGATGTTGATGCGGGTGTCTTTCCATACAAGCGAAGTGTTCTTCGCCAGAATGGTGATGCCGCGCTCACGCTCGATATCGTTGGAGTCCATCATGCGTTCTTCGGTGCGCTGGTTGTCGCGGAAGACGCCGGACTGCTTCAACAGGACGTCGATCAGGGTTGTCTTGCCGTGGTCAACGTGGGCGATGATCGCAATATTGCGAAGTTTCATGGAGGCTCCGTCTGGCCATAGGAAGTCGCGGCGTGTGGGAGGATCATGAGGTGCCCGATCCACGCCATTCCTTCAATCTGGTTTTTCTCTAATGAAAGATGCGCTCTTCTATCCTATTTTTGTGTCATTTCAAACCATCTCGCCAAAAAACTGCTAAGTATTTAGTCGAGCACGCTTTTTTCTAGGTCAGATTGGCTGGTTTGATAGATTTTGCCGGAAAAAGAACGCAATTCAGCTTCCGATAAGCTGACAAGTTCTCACCAAGACATCAAAAAATGAGGTTTATTGCGGCTTTCGGCGCAAAAGTGTGCCAGATCACTTACTCTTCATTGAGGAAGTTGTAATCGTCGATAGAAAGCAGGCCGGATTTTCTCACCAATCTTGAGCGCACATCGATCTCAGCAAGGTCGTACGCGTGCATCCATTGGCACTCATCCGGGCAACGGCCTACGATATCGAAGCTCTTGCCTGCAGGAATATAGAATTCTTCGAAGGGCTCTAAATTGATAAACTGACCATTGATCCCTATAGACATGCCAGGTGTCAGGGCGACGAAAATCTCTTCTGCCTCCGCAAACAGATTTCTCCAGATCCGTCCGGGCGTGTCAATTTGGTGGTGAAATGCGTATCCACGTTCGCGAAAGCTTGCTTGAAGCTCCTGTTTCTGTTGTTCAAGGTTAGACAGTTCAGGTAAAAGCAAGCAGTGCTCCTTTAATTTAGACCTTCGGCTAACTAATAAATTATGGGTCGGGACCATCAGTAGACAGTCGCTTGACTACAAAAAGGAATATGGCAATCTAATACCATTCAATATCGCAATATTGGGTATTGCAATCCCCAATATTTACACCAACTTATTCGTGGTGGGTGATTATAAGACAATAGAATACCCCCTGTGCGCGTAATCCCAAAAGTTGTTGGAAAACCAATGCAATTTGCAACCCAACAGTGGTTAGAAGAATGGTTTGCCCCTCTCGCCCCAAGCGAGGGCGTGAGTGCAACCAGACATGAATGTGTAGAAGTGATTCGCATGACAACCGCGACAAAGCCTCGCGCTGTTATGTATTCACCAAGCATTCGTATCGTTTTTCAGGGTCTGGTCAGAGGCCATTTGGGTAGCCAGAGTTTCCTTTATTCCCAGCAGAGCTATGCGGCACTTGTGTCTCCGATTCCACTTGAGATCGAGATCGTCGAAGCTTCGCCGGAGAAACCTCTCTACGCGGTCAATTTAGCGATTGATATCAACGTATTGGCAGAACTGATGCTGCTGATTGAGCAGGAGCCACTCGAGTTTGAGTATGGCGAAATGCTTGGTCGTCCAGCGCACCTTTCTGAAGAAGCGTTGTTTTCCGTTTGTCGTCTGATGCAGACGCTAAATAGCGAAGAACAAACGAAAATTCTCGCTGATGGATATTATCGAGAGTTTCTGTATCACGTGCTCAAGTCCGAGTACGGTGCAAGCCTACGTGTACTTTTCCAGAACAGTGAGAAGTCTCAGGGCATCGCGCGAGTTCTTCAAGTTTTGCACGAGGATTTCTCAACAAATCTGAGCGTGGACCAAATGGCGAAGATGGCATGCATGAGCATTTCTGCTTTCCATGCCGGCTTTAAGGGTGCAACTGGCCTGTCTCCGCTGCAGTATGTGAAGTCGATCCGCCTGCATAAGGCGCGCTCCATGATGCTGAGCCAGAACATGAGTGCCAGTCAGGCTGCTTACCGGGTTGGCTATGCAAGCCCGTCTCAGTTCAGCCGTGAGTTCAAGCGCTTCTTCGGCAGCTCTCCAACGCAGGAAGCAGCGAAGTTTCGTGTTGTGGGATAAGGCTTGGCGTCATTGCTCTTTGATTTTGAACAGGTGTCCGATGGATAATCGGGCACCTGTTTTTCGTTGTGCGCTCTAAGCAATTTCCCTAGAGTTGCCGCTCAACACGTGATTTTCAAGAAAACTGGTGAAGCGCATTCGGGTTAGCAACGTGCCTTGCCTTGGGGTTCGGGAATGAAAAAGGCAACGGGTACACCCACAGAGCTGCAGCTCTCTGCAGGACGGACTGCGGTTTTCGGGGCATTGCTAGTTACAATTGGTCCGCTTTCCATGGCGCTTTACACGCCTGCCTTGCCGACGCTGGCTGAGGTGTTTGGAACAACGGAAGCGGTCGCCAAGCTCACGCTCACGGTTTACTTCGCTGGCTTTACGCTCGCTCAGTTGCTCTGCGGGCCGCTCTCGGATGCGTTTGGGCGGCGGCCTATTATTCTCGGGTTCTTCAGTTGTTATCTGCTGGGCAGTCTTCTTGCCTGGTTGGCTCCCAACATTGAGATGCTGTTGCTAGGGCGGTTGGTTCAAGGGATTGGCGCGTCCAGCGGGATTGCTGTGGCGCGGGCGATTGTTCGGGATCAGTTTTCCGGTGAGGCTGGCGCGCGGATTATGAACCTGCTGGCGGTGATGCTGGGCATCGGGCCTGCGATTTCGCCTACCATTGGCGCTTTGACGTTGAGTGCGTTTGGTTGGCAGGCGATCTTTGTTTTGATGGTGGCGTATGCCGGTTTCATCCTGTTGCTGACGCTGACTATTCTACCAGAAACGAACACCTATCGGGATGCCCGCCTTATTCGCCCGAAGCAGATCCTAGCGTCTTACTGGAGGCTGCTGCGCTCCTTTGAGTTTATGCAGCCCTCGCTGATCCTCGGGTTTACGATCGGGGTGATCTATACGCTCTCCACGGTGCTGCCGTTTGTTTTGATTGAGCGGATTGGTCTGACGCCTTTGCAGTTTGGCATGGGGATGGTTCTGCAGTCTGGTTCGTTCTTCATGGGTGGGGTGGTGACGCGGTTGCTGCTTCGGCGGTTCAGCACAGAAACGCTGCTTGCGCCTGCCTTGATTTGTTGCGGTTTGGGTGGTCTGGCGTTGTTTGTTGTCACTCAGCTTGAATATCTGAGCTTTCTGAGCATCATGATCCCAATCGGGGTGTTTGCTTTTGGGGCGTCCATGGCGATGCCTGCGCTTTCCATGCGGGGGATGGAGCCGTTTCCTGAGATTGCTGGTGCTGCTTCCGCTCTGATGGGTTTCATTCAGATGGCGGGCGGGTTCTTTGGCAGCCTTGTCACGGCTATTGTGGTGCCTGATCCTGTGACGGCGCTTGGTGTTGTCATGCCAGGAATGGCGTTCATCGCGCTGTTCTTGCTGATTTTGCCGGTTAAGAAACGAGGCGTGGAAGAGCCGGTCAGTTCGTAACTGGCTGAATTTATGAGATGATTATGAACCAGCTGATCGCCGAATATTGCTCGGACAACACTTTGCTCATTCCGGAATCGCTTCATGATATGGCTGATGCGCGTTTGATTATGTCAGACGGGAAGGCCTCTATTTTTCATAAGTTTATCCGCGAGGACATGCGGGACATCGAGTTCTTTACAAGCACACCTTGTCTGGCTTTCGTGATCTCAGGGCGGGAGAGTTTTTCTTCGGCTGAGCATGAAGAGTTCGTTTTGCATGATGGTGAGATGCTCTTCATGGGGCGCGATCTTCATATGATTTCGGACTTCACCAATGAAGATGGGCCTTTGGAGGCTATCCTTTTTTTCTTTGATACTGCTGTTATTGCAGAATTCCTGAGGCGCAAGCGCATTGCAGAAGGTGATAAAGCAGCAGCGCATCAGCCGTTCAAAGTTGCCGCCAATGCTTCCATAAGCGAATACGTGGCGGGCCTGAAATCTATCTATAAAGATCTCAATAAGGCACCTCCGGATCTGGTGCGCATGAAGCTGCTTGAGCTGTTGTATCTGGTGGATTTGCTAGGGCATGAGCAACGTTTGCTCAGTTTTTTGATCGGGGCAAGCGCTGCCGGGAAACGTCGAAACATCAAGCATCTGATGCGGCACGGGAACGCCTACAATCTCTCAGTGAAAGACTTTGCCAAACTTTCGGGACGGTCAGTTTCCAGCTTTAACCGGGACTTCAAGCGCCTCAATGGTGTGACGCCGAGCAAGTGGCTGCTGGATACTCGTTTAGAGAAGGCACGGGAGCTTGTTTTTGAGGGGAAGCTTAGCGTGACAGAGATCGCGATGCAGATTGGCTTTGTGAACACCTCCCATTTCATTAAAGCCTTCAAAGGGCGTTATGATGAAACGCCGAAGCAGGCGCGGTTGTCCTACCAAGATAGTTTTGCCGGATAATTCGTGAGCTGAAAACGGCATTTTTGGTGTTTTGCGCGTATAGGCGAATGAGATGAATGGATAATTTCTCCTTGTTTTTAAAGGAGAAAAACATGTCTATCACTGTTACATTGCAAATGAAGGTTAAAGAGGCTCGCTATGCGGAGCTGCAGCAATTTCTGCAGGCCAACCTTCCCAATGTACGCGGGTTTTCCGGTGCTCTGAGCGTTGGTGTTTTTTATAATGCTGAGCAGCAAGATTTGATGCTCTTTGAAGAATGGCTATCTCAAGAGCATCACCAAGCCTACATTCAGTTCATCTCAGAGAACGGCGTCATGAGCCAGTTGCTCTCCTTCATGCAGGATGCGCCAGTGATTACTTATTACGAGCGTGAAGTTCTGTAAAATGCACTGAACTGAGTGTTGGAGTACCGATCACTCTTCGCTCTTGCTGGCTAACGATTGGTCTGAGGATGGTGAACTGTTCTCGGATCTCTCGATTTTTGCTGGAAACGTGCGCATTGGGAGGCTATGAGGGACCAGAAAGTGGGAGGGACCCTTATGGCAGAGTTTGATCATCGAGTGCTGGAAAGCTCTCAGCGGCCGCTTGTCATGGGCATCTTGAACGTGACCCCGGATAGCTTTTCTGATGGTGGGCAGTTTGATGCTCCCGCTGCTGCGCTTGCGCATGCGATTGAGATGATTGCCGAAGGGGCGGATATCATCGATGTTGGCGGCGAAAGCACGCGGCCCGGCGCGACTGTGGTTGAGGAGCTGGACGAGCTGGAGCGGGTTCTGCCGGTGCTGGATCTCATCAAAGAGCTACCGGTTCTGATTTCCATCGATACGTATAAGGCCAAGGTTGCCGCCGCCGCCTGCAAGGCTGGCGCGCACATCGTCAATGATGTTTGGGGCTTGCAGAAAGACCCTGACATGGCTGGCGTTGTGGCGGATGCCGGTGTGCCTGTCATCATGATGCATAACCGCACCGAGGTTGATGAGCAGCTGGACATCATGGCTGACATCGAGCGCTTCTTTGAAAAGTCACTCAAGCTGGCTACAGATGCTGGCATTCCGGAAGAGCATCAGATCCTCGATCCGGGCTTTGGCTTTGGCAAAACCCTTCAGCAGAACTATCAGATCCTGAACCGGCTTTCTGAGCTTCGTAAGTTTAACCGCCCAATCCTTGCGGGGGCATCTCGCAAACGTATGATTGGATATGTGTTGAATAATGAAGCGCCAGAGCGTATGGCTGGATCGCTTGCAGTCCACACGCTTTCGCTACAACACGGAGCGCAAATTCTGCGAGTGCATGATGTGAAGCCGCATGCTGATGCCGTGCGGATCTTCCAAGCAATGAAAGAACTAGGCAGCAGCCAATAATGACACAAGAAAAGATTGTTGCAGCACTTGGTTTGGGCTCAAATCTTGGCGATACCAAAGCGAATATCGACGGTGCAGTGGCCGCATTGAATGCTGTCGAGGGAATATCTGTTTTAAAAAAGTCATCCGATTATCGCACACCGCCGTGGGGGCCAGTGCCACAGGATGACTACCGCAACTGTTGCATTACGGTGGAGACGGTTCTGTCTCCGCGTGACCTGCTGAATGCAGGTCTGGATGTCGAAAAGCAGCTTGGCCGTGTGCGTGATGTGCGCTGGGGGCCGCGGACGATTGATATCGACCTGCTCATCTATGATCATGCAAGCGTTGAGGAAGAGGGGCTGCAGGTTCCGCATCCGCGCATGGGCGAACGTGCGTTCGTGCTTATTCCGCTGACCGAGATCTGGCCGGAAGCACCTTTGCTGGATGGGCGTACTGCAGCTGAAGCGCTGGAAACCTGCGCTGATAAGGAAGGCATCTACAAGCTGTAGATGCCGTAAAGCAGTCCTTGGCTTCGTAGAAACACATGAACTGCTTTAGGCTTTAACTTTGCGTATCTTTATCCGAAAACCGGTTCCCACTTTTCGGCGATACGCAGTGATCTGCTTAAGCCGTCTTCATTCTGGCGACCAGATTATCCTTCAGCACAAACTGATGATAGAGCGCTGCGATCACGTGCAGTGCGAATGAGGCGAGCAGAACAGGCGCTGCGAAGCCATGAAGTGCAGCTGGTGGAATTGTGATGTTCTCTGGCCATGCCTGCCAGTCTCCAGCGATTGCCAGTTCCATCAGACCAGCAAACAGCGACATGCCCATGCCTGAGATGACGAGAGCTAGCGGGGCGAGGTAGAGCAGTAGGTGAACCAGCTTTGACAGGCTGATCATCACAATACCCCAATCAGGATCTGGTTTTGGCCGTGCGTGTTTGATGAGCAGCACGATGCGGTAGATCAGAAACAGCCCTGTAAGAGCTCCAAGGCCTGCATGAGCCATGAAGATGTTGAGTTTTTCAGGTGAGACAGCCGTTCCTTCAAGGACTTTGCCCAGAATGAAAACAGCAATGATGGTGGCGGCAAACAGCCAGTGCAGGATGATTGTCGGGCGACTATATTTTTGTGGCGAAGACATTAGAATTACCTTTGGCGATAGGAATGATCTGATTTTAGTTTACATGTAAATTAGATGTCAATAATATAATAGAAGCAATAATTTCTGGAATTCGATGACCGAGACGATTTCATATCTGCCGTCCATGGGTAGATTGCTGAACACCTTGTCTGAGGCGGCCTGTAGCCTGGCTGAAGACTATCTGCGTCCCCATGACCTTTCTCTGGCACAATGGGTGGTGCTTTCTGCGCTGTGGCGTCAAGACGGACTGAGTGTTTCGGAGCTTTCTGATTACTCTGGCAAGAAAACTGCCGCGCTTTCGCGTTTGCTTGATCGGATGGAAAGCAAAGAACTGGTGAGCCGGTCAGCGGTTGAGGATGATAAGCGCTCTGTGAAAATCCATCTGACGGAAAAAGGGCAGGGGCTTTCTCATCTCATTGATATGTACAGGCATGTGAATGGGGTTTTGCTGGCTGACCTGACTGAGGAAGAGCAGAAGCTGTTGCTTCCGATGCTGGAACGCATGCTGCAGAGCGTTCAGACAAAACATGGAAAGCCGTGAGATCTGAAGCCTTAGCTGCTCGGCTTGATCAAAACCGATCGTGTCTTCGAAAAGAAAATTCATAGAAATCGCATTTTTACCCTTGAAGCTACAGCGACTAGAGGTCTTATCTTCTCTTGCAATGATAAAATTGCATGGAGCAGATCATGTCCAACGCGGAAGGTCGAAGCCAAAACATCTCACCGGAAGAGCCACTAGATCACGCTACAAAAAGCTGCTGCTCCAATAAGGCTGAGCAGCCTCAAAAGGCAGAGAGTTCTTGTTGTTCTGGTCAAGGCGATGCGCAAGAGAAAGAGAGCTCTTGTTGTTCTTCCAAGCCTGAAGCTTCTGCGGATGAGTGCTGTGGTTCGGCCCACGAGCACAAGCACACGCATGTTCACGCTCATACCGGATGTGGCTGTGCCAGCGAAAATGAAGTTGCTATCCCCGATGTAACCAACTGGAAAGGTGCGCGTTCGTTCCGTGTTGAAGGGCTGTGCTGTGCGGAAGAGATGGGTATTCTTCGCCGTGTGGTTGGCCCCGTTGTTGGCGACCCCGAGTATCTGGCGTTTGATGTGTTGAACGGGAAGATGATTGTTTCTCCCGTTGCTCGTGATGTCACCGACGAGCAGATTATGAAGGCGGTTGATAGCACGGGAATGAAAGCCGCTCTGTTCATTGAGCAGGAAGCAGCTGATGCACGTGCAAAACAGCACCGGCGGTTGGGCACCTTTACCGTTGCTAGTGGTTTGTTCTGGGCGGCTGCCATTATTGTTCAGGCAACTCTGTTCTTCTCAAGCACCAGTTCCACAGACGTGTTCAGCGTCTTTGACTCCGTTCCTTCCGGGCCGGTTGAAGTGCTGTATATGCTTGCCATTGTTGCTGGTCTGCGTTTGGTGGCTCCAAAGGGCTGGTATGCCCTGAGGACGTTGCGGCCTGACATGAACCTGCTGATGCTGGTGGCGGTTGCTGGTGCAATTGGTATTGGTGAGTGGTTTGAAGGGGCGACCGTTGCCTTCCTGTTTTCTCTCTCACTTTATCTGGAAAGCTGGAGTGTTGGGCGCGCTCGCAAGGCTGTGGCCGCGCTTATGGATATTGCACCAACTGTTGTGCGCTTGCTCAAGCCAGATGGCGGCGAAGAGGAAGTTGCTGCCAACAGCGTGAAGCCGGGTGCAGTGTTTGTTGTGCGCGGCGGTGATCGTATTCCGCTGGATGGCGTGGTGCGCAAAGGGGTCGGCAGTGTCGATCAGGCTCCGATTACGGGTGAAAGCGTTCCCGTGATGAAGGAGGCTGGTGATGACGTTTATGCTGGTACCATCAATGGCGAAGGCAGCTTTGAGGTAGAGGCGACCAAGGGCGCTGATGACACCATGCTGGCCCGTATCATCCGCATGGTGAGCGAAGCACAGGCGCGTCGCGCTGCTGCTGAGCAGTGGGTTGAGAAGTTTGCTCGTGTTTATACGCCAGCTGTGATGGTTCTGGCTGTGTTGCTGGCTGTTATTCCGCCGTTGCTGTTTGGTGCGGCCTGGATGGATTGGTTCTATCGCGCGTTGGTTCTGCTGGTCATTGCCTGCCCCTGTGCGCTGGTGATCTCCACGCCTGTCTCCATTGTTGCTGGTTTGACCTCTGCCGCTCGCAATGGCGTGCTGATCAAAGGTGGTGTGTTCCTTGAACTGCCTGCTCGTTTGAAGGCTTTGGCTTTTGATAAGACCGGCACCATCACCAATGGCCTGCCAACAGTGACAGATGTTTACCCGCTGTCCGGCCATAGCGTGGAAGAGCTTCTTGTGCGTGCAGCTTCTCTGGAAGCCCGTAGTTCTCACCCTCTGGCAGAAGCGATCCTGACACGAGCGAAGGAAGATGGCGTTGCGTATCAGCCTGCTGAGAATGTTGAGCTGTTGCCGGGGCGTGGCCTTTCCGGTCAGCGCAATGGCAAGAGCTATTGGCTCGGATCTCGCCGGTTCCTGAATGAAAAAGACTTCGACATTGGTGAAGCAGATGCCAAAGCACGTGAGCTGGAAGCTGAAGGCAAGACCGTGGTTGCGGTTGGCACCGATGCTCACGTATGTGGCCTGATCGCGCTGGCCGATACTGTTCGCGACACCGCAGAGGAGCTGGTTTCCCAACTGCATAAGGCTGGCGTTGAGAAGCTGGTGATGCTGACAGGTGATAACAAGGCAACGGCGGAGCGGGTTGCGGCTTCTGTTGGGATCGACGAAGTGCGTGCTGAGTTGCTGCCGGAAGATAAGGTGGCCGCTGTTGAGCAGCTCTCTCATGAATATGAGACTGTGGCGATGATCGGTGATGGTGTGAACGATGCACCTGCGATGGCCCGGGCGAGCTTCGGTGTGGCAATGGGCGCGATTGGCTCTGATGCCGCGATTGAGACGGCTGATATCGCGTTGATGAAAGATGATCTTTCCCGTCTGCCGTGGCTCATCCATCACTCAAAACGGACGCTTCAGATCATCCACCAGAACATTGCTTTTGCGTTTATCGTGAAAGGCCTGCTGGTGATCCTGACCGCCCTCGGCTTCGCCAGCCTCTGGGCCGCGATCCTCGGGGACGTGGGGGCTACGCTGATCGTGGTAACCAACGCCCTGCGATTGCTGAAAGATCGCGCAGAATAGCAAAAGAAAAGCCGAGGTTGGCGCCTCGGCTTTTTCGTGTTCTTACTTCACGTAGAGAGCGGTTTCAGTCGCAAGCTGAATGTTTTTGTTGCGAGCCGCACCCATGATCAGGAACCAGTCGATCAGTGTCCAGATGCCGAGTGCACCGAGAGTGATAAGCTTCAGGATGCCAAGGCCGATCTGACCAGTGTAGAAACGGTCGATGCCGAGACTTCCGAGGAATAGGCCAAGTACGAGAGCTACGGTCGGGTTCTTCTCTTTACCTGCAAACATCACGTCGAAGTCAGACTGCTTGTCTTCAGCAACGTTGTCTCTGATTGTTTTCAACTGCATAAAGTAATTTGCTTTGTTCATAACTCACCTTTCAATTGCACGGATGTGCGGGTGCAAATTCTTGATTGAAGAAGTTAGCTTTATATCTTTTAAATTGCACTCTGCAAGGTTTATATTGGCGTCTTTTTATATGTTGAACCACTTAGTTTTTGCAGTGTGTTTTGCCATGATGATGACTGCCCCAAAGTGAGGGAACACCTCTCCTAACGAGATGTGTCAGAGGGCGATCGCTTGTTTATCCACCAGCTGCCGGATGCTTTGCCGGCGATGAGCCAGTAGATGAAACCGGCGATAAAGCCTGCGGAGGCTGCAACGGATGAGCCGGGGCGGAGGCCTTCGGTTGGTGGTGTTGGGGTTCCGGGTGCAGAGTAGGCAATGATGCTGCCTGCTTCGTTTGAGACGTAGAACAAGTCAGCGGGAAGTGCGCCGCCGATGCCCCAGAGGACGAGGGCGATGAGGCCACCTGCGGAGACATGATAGATGACGCCTCGCCATTTCATCAGTTCAGCAAAGCCAATGGCGAAACCGCTCGGGATGAGCGACAGAGCTCCAATTACGCTTGCGGAGATAATCGTGCTCCACGTGATTGCAATGAGCTGGATGATATCTGCCTCAGGTCCACCATGAACGCTCAGGGTTCTGAAGAAGCCCCAGGACAAAAACAGACCGGCTGCGATGATTGCCAATGAGAAGCCTAAAGCGATACGGAGCAGCTGAAAAAAGAGCTTGGTTCCGTCGATCATTGTGCAATCCTTTATGTCTGTGTCTGATGCGGTGATCTTCTGCTTTTCAAGAATACACCAATAGCTATTGAGCAGATGAGGATTTCAATTGCAAATGTCCAGTGCAGGACGAAGCTCCAGATATAATTCTCGTAGATAGCCGGGATTTTTATGAGTTCGACTTGGAGTTTGGAGAACGGGGCAAGCCAGAAGACAGGTGCTGCAACACTGTCCAAAATCATGTGTAGCAGGCCGCCGATGCTTACTCCGAACAAAGCAACACCCGAGCGGGATTTTCTCGACAACAGGATGGCTGATAGCGTAAGGAGCGTGAGCCAGGTTATCGGCCAATGAGAAGGGTAGTGCCTGTGATGGGTACTCTGGCTGTCTACAAGATAGAAGTAGAGCATGTCAGCATCAGGAAGAATGCTGCCGATTGCGATCCAAAGGACGAGTTGCCGGGACTTCAGGTTCAGCTGTTTGGTAGCTGCTTTTCCAAGCAGGTAGCCAGCAGGGAAATGAGCAATAAACATGATTGGAGCCAATAGGATATGAGATTAGCTAGAACCATTCATCATGACTATGGCGAGAGTTAGCAGTGCTCACATGTTTGCTCTAAGTTGAGCAATCAACCGATCACGTCACCCATTCTCCGTCCTCGTCAGCAGCATGGCTACGCTGATGAAGTGGAAGTCGTAGAGGTGGGGGGCTTCGCGGACGCGGTGTTCGCCGCGGGCGTAGATGCTGTCGAGGAGCTCTGTGGTGTTTGGGAGATGTGAGAGGGCTGCTCTTAGGGGAGCTTCGGTGAAGGCCCGATAGAAGTTCACAATTTGCCGAGCATAGGCGGAGGCATCGTTGTCCTGCTTGTATTGCTCTACGAATGGGACCGGTGTTTCGTAGCATTCTGCTTTGTCTATGTTGAACAGATGAGACAACGACCCGCTCCCAGGTTTTACAGGTGCTGTGAGCTGTTCCAGGCTGCGTATGTAGACGGGATGATAGTAGCGCTCATAAGTATCTTGAGAGATTGAGCCGTCGGCGACGTGATCGAGCAGAGACAGGTTGAATAGGTTTACGATCCCGTCTGCGGTTGAGACGTGTTCATTTCTGCCGACAGTTTGCAGCATGAGTTTGCCACCGGGGGCGAGTTCGTTTGCGCGTGCTTTGAGAAATGTTTCCAGATCATGGGCGGCTTGCTTTTCACAGACTTCCTTATCTTTCGCTGAGATAGAGCCTCTTTCATCTGAGAGACTTGGGCCGTTGGGCATAACGTAGTCGGGCAGGCGTTCAAGCGGGCGTTCTGAGAGGAATACTGTGGCATTGAAGGACGTTGCCAGATGCACAGAGCCGGGTGGTAGCAACTGGTTGAACATGGAACCGCCGACGATGCTGCCGAAGACAGATGGATCGGTGTAAGGCGGTTGGGTTCGGTTTCCTATGGTGTGGAGCAGGGTAGTGTAATCGTTGCTGGGCAGATCGCTATGGATTGTCTGAACTGGATTGGTGCCATGCTGTCTTGTGGCCTCAGTGAGCTGAGCCATGATCTGTATGGAGTTGGCCCCCTCAGAACAACCGTAATCAACAAATCGGAGCGGTGATCCGTTTGTTGGCATTGGCAGGTTGCCGACAGCTTCGTGAAGCCATGGGTACACATAAGCGATGGTGGCTTGCTGTGGAGCAGAGTTCTTGTTGTAGAACCCTTTGGCCTTCATGCCAGTGGTTGTAGCGTTTTTTTGCGAGGGATGTGCTTTGTCTGTCATGGGGGTGATGTCCAGTTATCGCATCTGTCCTGACGGCACGATATCTGAAGTCCGTGCACATGGAGTGAACGCAAAGAAAAAGGCCGGCGCTTATCTCAAGCACCGGCCTTTCGAGTAATTATTGCTGAGCTTTGGTTAGGCGTCGCCCTGGGTCTGCGCTTTTTCAAGAGCTTCACGCTCTGATTTACGGAGACGCTCAGAAGCGGACTTCAGCTGGCCACAGGCAGCGAAGATATCGCGGCCACGTGGGGTACGGATTGGAGAAGCGTAGCCTGCGCGGTTCACAACATCTGCGAATTCTTCGATCTGTTCCCAGTCGGAGCACTCATATGGAGAGCCCGGCCATGGGTTGAACGGCAGCAGGTTGATCTTTGCCGGGATGCCTTTGAGCAGCTGTACCAGTTTCTTCGCATCTTCAAGGCTGTCGTTGACGCCTTTCAGCATCACGTATTCGAAGGTTATGCGCTTTGCGTTGGACAGGCCCGGATAGTCACGGCATGCCTGAAGAAGCGTTTCCAGATTGTACTTCTTGTTGATCGGAACCAGTACGTTACGGAGCTCGTCATTCACTGCGTGCAGGGAGATTGCCAGCATACAGCCGATTTCGTCACCGGTGCGTGCAATCTCTGGGGTGACGCCAGAGGTGGAAAGCGTAATACGGCGCTTGGAAAGGGACAGGCCATCACCGTCGGAGGCGATCAGCAGTGCTTTCTTGACGTTCTCGAAATTGTAGAGTGGCTCGCCCATGCCCATCATCACGATGTTGGTGATGCGGCGGCGATTGGATGTGGATGCGTCCAAACCACCTTCTGGTGCATCTGCATCCGGGAAATCATTGAGACGGTCTTTCGCGAGCATCAGCTGTGCGAGGATCTCTTCTGCGGTCAGGTTGCGAACCATTTTCTGCGTGCCGGTGTGGCAGAAGGTGCAGGTGAGGGTACAGCCAACCTGAGAGGAAATGCAGAGCGTTCCACGGTCTTCTTCCGGGATGTAGACGGTTTCTACCTCAACCGGTTTACCAGCGCCGCGGGACGGGAAGCGGAACAGCCATTTGCGGGTGCCGTCTACGGAGATCTGTTCTGTGACAATTTCCGGACGGGCGATGGTGAATGCGAAGTCCAGCTTAGTGCGCAGGTCTTTGGAGACGTTGCTCATCTTGCTGAAATCAGAGATGCCGCGAACGTAGAGCCAGTGCCACAGCTGGTTCACGCGCATGCGGATCTGACGTTCTGGGACACCTACTGCAGCAAGGGCATTGCCCAACTCTTCACGGCTGAGGCCGATAAGGGATGGCTTTTCTTCCTGCACCGGATCTGTTGCAGGAGTTGATTTTGCTGCGCTGGTCGCCGCCGGATCAGCGGATTTGTGCGCGATGTCTAACGATACCGCCATGGTCATTCACCAGTTGTTCTTAGATGCTCGGCTTTAAGCTTATGTTCTTTGCGTATTCAAGCCCGAAGAATGTGCCTCACTCTTCAGCAATACGGTTTAGCAGGAAAAAGCGGGAAATGAGTGCCCATTGCTCGCTGCCAAAAATGCGAAGAGGCGGTCGCCAGCAGCAACCGCCTACGTATTCGGCACGCTTATAGCCGAAATCGCGTAGTTTGAAAATCCCAGATCTCAAATTGCGTGGCGGCAAGCTGGCGCAGGCAAGAGACCTCTATGCTCTCAAACAATTCTGAGTGTCAGCGCCTTATTGGCAGGCGCTGGTAGCATCCCTTACAGCAGCAGTGATGCCACTCAAGGAAAACTTGTAGGAAGTTTTGGTGCCGCGAGCGGACTCGCCAGAAATAGACATGGAACTGCCTGCTTTCATAGCGTCAACCAAACGCTTCTCTTCCGCAGCGTTCTGAACCCATGCGCCGTCACCTTTGGTGAACATGGTGAACTGCTGACCATCAACATTGGTCGTGACCAGAGAGCCTTCTTTAAATGGATAACCCACTATAAAGCTTGGCTCATTGGATACGCCTTCACTTGGACGGGTAGAAACGAAGAAGAAGACTTCACCGTGGTTTCTATCTGTCGGCAGTGATTGTGTTGGTGCGGAAATAGCATAACACACCTTACCACCGCTCTGGGTGTTGAAGGTGTAGGTTGCCCAATCCTTGTTTTCTTTCAAGAGGGCAGGAGACTGCGCATTTGCAGTCGCGCCCGAGATACCAAGAGCCATTAAGGCAGTTATCAGGATACGTGCTTGCATCTTCTCCAAACCGCGTTGCGTACGACAAAATCTGAGATTCTGTGCGAAAACCCATAAAACTTAATGTTAGGGTTACTTTAAAGATGGTTACAAAAGGGTTGATACCCTGTTTTTACAGAGGCAAAAAATTATTTGCCTTTGAACCGCTCCATGAATGCTGGCAACAGAAATCTGGCGGGAGTGTGGCACGCACAGCCATAATATCAAGCGTAAAGCCACTAATGAATTTCCGTTTTAAGTGACGGAAGACAGTAGATATGCAAGTTGATTATTTGCTGTATTTAACGCGCTAGTAAATAAGCGCTAATTGCCTTTAAAAGCTCAGATTTTCCGATGTCTTTTCAAATTAATTGGCAGCATTTTACCCAGTAAAAAATATGGGCGCCTTTCCACATAGTGTTCACAGATTGAGAGAAAATGCGAAGCAAAGAGCCGTTAAGAATTACGAATTTGTAATGTGGAGACGCTGTGTCGGGCCAAGCGCGTTAATTTAAAAATTTACGCAATGCATTTGCCATGGTGAGAATTAAAGGTTGCCATTTGAGAATGCATATCAGAAATGGCAACCTGCTCTCGAATCACTCAGGAGTTGCTATCGAAGCCCGGAACTTTTCGACCAGTTCTGAAGATCGGAGCACCATGAACGTGTTCCAGTAGCGGGTCTTTAGGTGCCCCAGCGGTTATAGAGCGTTCGGCGTACTTTCCGTGCGCCATGTAGCGGTCATACAAAACCAGAGCAGCAGCGACGCCAACGTTCAAGCAGAACTTGGTTGGGATTTTGACGATGTAGTCACAGCGTTCCTGCATCTCTTTGGAGAGGGAGCCGCGCTCAGGGCCAAGGATGTAGGCTGCTTGCAGCGGATGACCGAAGCTTGGCAGCTCGATTGCATCGTCGGTGAGTTCGACACCAACGAGTTTGCAGCCGCGTGGGAACTGCATTTCATCAACCGAGTTCCAAGCAAAGTACGGCAGGTGGTCCGGGCTTTTGGAGGTGTCGGCCTTCATGGCAGCTCCAAGCCCTTTGATGTGTGCATCGACTGTAAAAAAGTAACTTGCTCCGAATGCATGACCTGTACGCATCAGCGTGCCAACATTCATGGATTTGGAAAGCCCTTCAGAGCCAATAGCAAAATAACCGCGCATGCCCAGTTGTTCTCGTTGTTGATGTTGTGCGCTTCATACCTCCAACTGCGGTGTTCCTGCAAGTCTGTGAGGGCTCGGAGGTGTTTTAATCGTAAAGTGACACCAATGGCGGTTTTGAGGTTTGGCGATTGCGCGTGTAATTTTGCGGGTAAGAGAGAGGGCTGTATTTCATGAAAGCTGTTATCTGCGAAAAGCTTGGTGGGCCGAGTGATCTGGTTGTTCGGGAACTGGAAGATCCAAGTGCTGGGCCGGGAGAAGTGTTGGTTCGCGTGAAGGCAGCGGCACTCAACTATTTTGATACTCTGATCATTCAGGGCAAATACCAGTTCAAGCCTGAGCTTCCGTTTTCTCCATCAGGTGAGATGGCCGGTATTGTTGAAGCTGTGGGTGAAGGTGTGACTCGCTTCAAGGTTGGGGATCGTGTGGCGTCCTATGCGAAATGGGGTGCAGCACGTGAGCTGTATGTTGCTCCTGAGGATGAAGTGGTTCTGGTGCCTGATGCCGTTTCGCTCAAGCATGCGGCAGGTCTTTTGATCACGTATGGCACGGCGATCCATGGCCTGCGCAGCAGAGCGCACTTGCAGCCGGGGGAAAGCGTTGCTGTTCTTGGAGCTTCCGGTGGAGCCGGGCAGGCGGCTGTTGAGGTTGCCAAGCTGATGGGTGGTCGCGTGATTGCCTGTGCTTCTTCTGAAGATAAGCTGGCCCATGCAAAAGCTTGTGGTGCTGATGAGTTGGTTGATTACTCTCAAGGTGGATTGAAGCAGAAGCTGAAAGATCTGACAGACGGCAAAGGGCTTGAGGTCGTTTATGATGTGATCGGCGGCGACTATGCGGATGATGCCTTGCGGGCCACTGGCTGGCGCGGGCGTTATCTGGTTGTTGGCTTTGCGTCCGGTACTATTCAGAGGATCCCGGCTAATCTGGCGCTGCTGAAAGGCTGTGACATCCTCGGTGTGTTCTGGGGGGATGCGGTGGTTCGGGAACCTGAGGAGCATTACAAGGATTGTGAGCAGTTGTTCCAATGGGTGGCTGAGGGCAAATTGAAGCCGCATATCCACGCTGAATATCCGTTTGAGGATATTGCTCTTGGTCTGGAGGAGATCTCCAGCCGCAGAGCCAAGGGCAAAGTTCTACTCATTCCGTAAGGCGTAGATACAGAAAAAGCGGGAGGTTGCTCCCGCTTCTTACTCACATCGTATTGCGTGTTGGAAGATTAAGCTTCCAGTACAGCCATGACTGGGGCGTGGTCGGATGGCTTTTCCCAGCCGCGGGCATCACGCATGATCTGGACGTCTTTGGTGTGCTGTGCTGTTTCCGGTGTCATCCAGACGTGGTCAAGGCGGCGGCCTTTATCTGATGCGGACCAGTCTTTCGCACGGTAGCTCCACCAGGTGTAGATCTTCTGATCCATCGGCATGTGCTTGCGCATGGTGTCGACGTAGTTGCCAGCTTCACGCACGTCTTCAAGGCGCTGACATTCCAGCGGCGTATGGGACACCACTTTGATGAGCTGCTTGTGGGACCATACGTCGTTTTCGTAAGGGGCGATGTTCAGGTCGCCAACAACGATGGACTGGCCGTCGAAGCCTTTGAACCAGCTTTCCATTTCATCGAGGAACTTGAGCTTGTGGGCGAACTTGTCGTTGACCTCTGGATCCGGCACATCGCCGCCTGCTGGGACGTAGAAATTATGGATGCGGACTTTGCCGCCATTGAAAGCAACATCAGCTGCGATGTGGCGGGTGTCGCCCATTTCGCAGAACTCTTTGCGCTCAACGTTTTCTAACGGTACGCGCGAGAGCAGGGCAACGCCGTGGTAGCCCTTTTGGCCGTGCACCTCTACATGGCGGTAACCCAGTTTGTTGATCGCGGCTGTTGGGAAGCTGCCATCCGGGCATTTTGTTTCCTGCAGGCACAACACATCCGGGGCGTGGTCCAGTAACATTTTCTCGACGATCGGAAGACGGAGACGGACTGAGTTAATGTTCCACGTTACAATTTTGAGGCGCTTCGTCATGGGGGCGTTCTTACCTGCTTTGGAGAATCATGGCCTAAACCTAAGGGTTAGGCGCGGTTCTGGCCAGAAAAACTGATATGAACTGCGATTTTGTTCACGTTATATTCTTCAAGGCAAGACATAAATTGCTTTTAAAACCCGATGTTTTGTCAGGCCACGTTGTTAGCCCCTTGGTGGCACTCTTCTCCTAATTATGCTGGCTGTAAGTTTTGGCCAGCCTGCAGTTAGGATCAGGGTCAAATGAAATACGCAATGTTTGTAGGCTGTTGTCTTGCAGCGGGTATGGTGGCTCAATCTGTGAGTGCCAGCAGTTTGTCGACACGCTCAGGTTCCGTTGATTATCCGGGATTCCGGCAGGTTCAGTTCAGTGAACGCAGCAACATCATACCGCCCATCAAGCCTCTTGATCGGCCCGTTGAACCGGGTGATAGCCTGAGGCCGGGGCAGGCGCAGCCGTATCTGCCAACGGATCGGGGTGCTGATCATCCGTCCTTCAATCCACCTCCCGGTGCTTATCCAGCAGGTTCTGCGCGTCCGGGCTCATTGCCACCGCCAATACCGGGGCCATCCGGTCCGTTGCCTCCCGCTCCACCGATAACTGGTTTGCCGCCTGCTGGTGGTGCCCCCGCTGGGCCGGGATTTGGAGGGCCTTCTTATGGAGGTCCGGCTTATGGCCGTTGATTGTTCAGAGCAACAGGAAGAGGTCATCATGAAGATTATAGCCTGGGTGCTGGCTGGCCTCGTTCTTCTGGCCGTTATCATCTATTCCAACGCTGCCTTTGCGCAGAGTGGACATGCTGGTTACACGACAACTGGTGTGAATATGAGAACAGGGCCGGGAACCAAGTATCCTGTCATTACGACCATTCCGGCAGGTGGTGTGGTGTTCATCAACTACTGCACCAAGAACGGCTCATGGTGTGATCTGACCTTCCGTGGTGCTCCGGGGTGGGTTTCTGCGCGGTATATCCGTTATGGCGTCGAGGGACCGCATTACTCACGCACGCTGCCATATGTTGCGCCTTATGTGGGACTGCCATTTATCTATCGGCGGTATCCGATCTACCCACGCTATCCGCATTGGCGTCCTTACCCACACCCACGGCGTGAGATCCCGGCTTATCCGTTGCAGCCATCGCGGCCAATTGAAGTGCCAGCTGTTCCTTTAACGCCAGCGCAACCGATCGCTCCGCCTGTCACGCCGTCTATTCCGCTGACGCCGGCACAGCCAATCGCGCCGCCATCTGTACCGGCAACGCCATTATCGCCTGCTCAATGAGAAAAAGCTCACGAGGTGCCTCGTGAGCTTTTGTTTTTAGAGCTTATGCTGCCAGCTGGTTTCCACATAGGCGAAGGCATCACCATCTCTGCGGACGTGACCAAGGCCGGGGAAGTCGTGGTGGATGCCAATTACTGGAGTTCTGTCGGCTGAGACGCGATCCAGTATCGTCCGGCGTGTTTTTCGGGCCATGTCCTGATCGATGTCGAAGGCGATGGTCCAGTCCGGATTGGCGAACTGGAGGGCCGAGGAGTGGATTGTATCGCCCCAGATCAGTACTTCCTCATTGTTGGAGTGAATGCGGATGCCCATGTGGCCCGGTGTATGGCCGGGGAGAAGAACGGCATCCAGCCCTTTGATGAACTCACCGTCCTTGCTGATGAGTGTTTTGTTATTGTCGTAAGGCTTTGAGGCGTTCTGTGCGAGATCTACGAAATTCTGTAGGTCTTTGGGGAAGCGTGCGCGTGTGTTTTCGTCATTCCAGAACGTATGCTCAACCTCGTGAACAATGAACTCTGCGTTGGGGAAGAGTTTCTCTCCTGATTTGGAGACAAGACCGCCGATATGGTCGATGTGCAGGTGTGTCAGAACGACTGCGTCGACGTCAGCGGCGTTATACCCGGCGTTCTTCAGGTTTTGGTGGAAGCGGCCCAGAGTTGGGCCCATCAGGTCTGCGGTGCCGGTATCGACAACGACAAGATGTTCCCCCGTATTAATGAGATATCCGTTTACAGAGATAGACATGTCCCCTGTATTGGGGCTACGAAAGTTCTGCTTAAGAGTTTCTTCCGCTACCTTCTGGTCAAACCCCACGACCAATGACGGATCTAATCCCAAGTGTCCGTCAAGAATTGCCGTTACTTCAATGTCACCTACCGAGAAACGATAGATGCCAGGAACTTGTGCGCCAATTTTGGGTGCTGCTGCCAATGCGATGCTCGACATTGCAGGGGCAATTGCGCCTGCGCCTGCAACAGAGGCGGCTGCGGATAAAAAAGATCGGCGTGAAAGTGTCATGAAAGGCTCCTCATCTACAAGCGATGGGAGCAATATTGTTGGGTTGATGCTGGAAGTGCAGAGGGCCAAGCCTTATCTTGGATATAAGCAGTGCTTATGGGGCAGATCATGGATCTTCTGAATTTACTGGAGAGTTTTGTTCGCGTTATCGATAGTGGATCGCTGAGCGGTGGTGCGCGTCAACGCCACATCAGCCAGCCTGCCATGAGCCAGCAGTTGAACTTGCTGGAAGCGCAGGTGGGGCAGGAGCTGGTTTTCCGAACGAACAAGGGTGTGAAGCCAACAGTGGCGGGCAAGATCGTTTATGAGCATGCCCAGAAGATGCTGCGTCAGAGTGCTCTGATGTTTGAGGCTGTTCAGGAACAGGTGGCTGCTGAGAGTGGATCACTGGTTGTTTCTGTTTCGCAACCCATGGGTGGCGATATAATTACACCGCTCATTTTTGATCTGCGAAAGCAGTATCCGGATCTTACGGTCTCAATCAGGATGGAAGACCAGTTTATTGATGTGGTCGAGGATGGCATTGATCTGGCCATTCGCACTGGCGCAACGGGGGATACCTCCGGTGTTTCCAGGAAGATTGCGATTGTCGAGACCTGTTTGGCGGCAAGCCCGGATTATCTTGCCAGGCATGGTGTGCCGCAAACTCCGGAGGCTCTTTCTGCACTCAATTACATTCAGTACCGGAACGAAAAACTTGTCGATTCACTCGACCTTTTCAGGCATGGCAAGCGGCATGAGGTGAGGGTGAATTCTGAGTTTGTCGCTGGGCATCCGCAGGTGATGGTGCAGGCGCTTTTGAACTCCGTTGGTTTCACACGTATGCCATTGTTTATGATGCAGGATTATGAGGAAACCGGCCAATTGCAGCGGTTGCTTCCAGATTATCAATGCGAGGAAAAGCCGGTTTATCTCGTTTATCCATCCCGCGAGGCGATGACGCGGAAGGCAGAGATTTTTATTGAGGCGATGATAGAGCGGTTCAAGGATGCAGCTGGCATCCGGTTGGTTGGGCAAAAGCCTGTTCAGCTTGCCCAACCTGCGTAACTACGTTTGGGATTAGACGGTTTCGTTGACCTGCTCATCCACGATGCGGACGATGTCTGACATGATTTCCGTCAGGTGGAAGTCTTTTGGTGTGTAAACAGCTGCAACACCTGCTTTTTTCAGCTCTTCCGCATCTTCAGAAGGAATGATGCCGCCCAGAATGATCGGGATGTCTTCTAGGCCGTTCTCCTTCATCTTATCGAGCACATCATGAACCAGTGCCAGATGTGATCCGGACAGAATGGAAAGGCCAATGACGTGGACGCCTTCTTCCAGAGCGGCGTTGACGATTTGCGCTGGTGTGAGGCGGATGCCTTCGTAGACGACTTCCATGCCGCAATCACGGGCGCGGACTGCGATTTGCTCTGCGCCGTTTGAATGGCCATCCAGACCCGGTTTGCCAACAAGGAACTTGAGGCGACGGCCTAGCTTTTCTGAGAGAGCAGAGACTTTCTGCTGAACGTCTGCGAGGTTTTCGTTGTCATCAGGTGCTGCTTTGCCGACGCCGGTTGGTGCGCGGTACTCGCCGAAGACTTCGCGCAGGGCTGCACCCCATTCACCTGTGGTCGCTCCAGCTTTAGCCGCTTTGATGGAGGCTTCCATGATGTTGTCGTCGGATGAAGCAGCAGCGCGCAGCTCCTGAAGCGCGGCCTGAACCGCGTTGTCATCACGCTCTTCACGCCATGCCTGAATGCGTTGGATTGCTTCCTCTTCCACATGTTCAGGCACGGTGAGGATGCCTCCGTCTTCGTCAGAGGCGAGCGGTGAAGGCTCGGTTTCAGTCCATTTGTTGACGCCAACAACGATCTGGTCGCCGGACTCGATGCCTGCCAGACGTTTGGAGTTGGACTCCACAAGCTTCTGTTTCATGTAGCTGGATTCGACAGCTGCGACTGCGCCGCCCATCTCTGCGATGCGGGCAAGTTCTTCCCGAGCTTGTTCTTTGAGCAGCTCGACTTTGGCTTCAATCTCTTTGGAGCCATCGAAGATATCTGCATATTCCAGCAGGTCGGTCTCGTAGGCCATGATCTGCTGCATGCGCAGGGACCATTGCTGGTCGAATGGGCGTGGCAGGCCAAGGGCTTCGTTCCATGCTGGCAGCTGGACAGCGCGGGCACGGGCATTCTTGGAAAGTACGACGGCGAGCATTTCCACGAGGATGCGGTAGACGTTGTTTTCCGGTTGCTGCTCTGTCAGGCCCAGTGAGTTAACCTGAACGCCATAGCGGAAGCGGCGGTAACGTTCTTCTTCAACGCCGTAGCGTTCGCGGCAGATCTCATCCCAAAGTTCTGTAAACGCACGCATTTTACACATCTCAGTGATGAAGCGCATGCCTGCGTTCACGAAGAAGGAGATGCGGCCCACAAGCTTCGGGAAATCGCTTTCGGACACCACGCCAGAGGCGCGTACGTTATCCAGAATAGCGATTGCTGTGGCGAGAGCGAAGGAGAGCTCCTGTACTGGTGTCGCTCCAGCTTCCTGCAGGTGGTAGGAACACACGTTCATCGGGTTCCATTTGGGCATACTCGTGTATGTCCATGAAATCACATCGGTTGTGAGACGCATGGACGGGGCAGGTGGGAAAACATAGGTACCGCGGGAGAGATACTCCTTGATCAGATCATTCTGTGTGGTGCCTGCAAGTAAAGAACGGTCTGCGCCCTGTTCATCTGCAGCAGCGGCATAGAGCGCCAGCAGCCACGGGGCTGTCGCATTGATCGTCATGGAGGTGTTCATGCGCTCCAGCGGGATCTCATTGAAGAGCGTGCGCATGTCGCCTAGGTGCGAGACTGGTACGCCTACTTTACCGACTTCGCCGCGTGAAAGCGGGTGGTCCGGGTCGTATCCTGTCTGTGTCGGGAGATCGAACGCGACAGAGAGGCCCGTCTGCCCTTTCGCCAGGTTCGTGCGGTAGAGCCGGTTGCTGTCTGCAGCGTTTGAGTGCCCTGCGTATGTGCGGAACATCCACGGACGGTCTTTAATTGCACCTTTAGGTGAACCGGTACTCATAGTCTATTGCCTCCCTGATCCTGTCAGCATTTTATAAGGGACAAGATCTCTATTCTGCCCACACCTTTGCATAGGTTTTAGTGGTTGGTGCAATGCAACATT
This sequence comes from Pseudovibrio sp. SCP20, assembly GCF_057774105.1. Taxonomy (NCBI): domain Bacteria; kingdom Pseudomonadati; phylum Pseudomonadota; class Alphaproteobacteria; order Hyphomicrobiales; family Stappiaceae; genus Pseudovibrio; species Pseudovibrio sp. SCP20. Next base: position 771,477 of record NZ_JBYMDH010000002.1, read on the forward strand.
AGAAGAAGTATTCTTCGCAAGTTAAGCAATAGTTGTATATATTTTGTGAGTTCTTTGTAATGATAATTCCCAAATAGCCGATATTGACAGGTTGTATTGTTTTGCGTTGCAGCAAATAGTGGATTGGAAGCGTTAGCAGAAGGACATGCTTTCACTCTCATGAGGGAAGGGCGCAACGCAAACTTGGAGGAGAATATCATGAGTTCCGTTGCACGGGTTGTCGAAGCTGGGTCAGAGGGAGGCTCTGAGTTCAAGGACCTTTATGAGATTGGTGAAATTCCACCGCTGGGACATGTTCCAAAGAACATGTGGGCGTGGGCCATTCGCCAGGATCGCCATGGTTCCCCTGATACAGCAATGGTCAAAGAAGTGGTGCCAACATGGGAGTTGGACAGCCACGAAGTACTCATTCTGGTGATGGCTGCTGGCGTGAACTACAACGGCGTTTGGGCTGCTCTTGGTGAGCCGATTTCTCCGTTGAACGTTCACAAAACGCCGTATCACATTGCGGGATCTGATGCTTCTGGCATCGTGTGGGCCGTTGGTTCCAAGGTAACGCGCTGGAAAGTCGGCGATGAAGTTGTTGTTCACTGTAACCAGGACAACGGTGACGACGAGGAATGTAACGGTGGTGATCCAATGTTCTCCAGCTCCCAGCGGATCTGGGGTTATGAGACGCCTGATGGGTCATTTGCGCAGTTTGCACGTGTTCAGTCTCAGCAGTTGATGCATCGTCCGAAGCATCTGACCTGGGAAGAAAGCGCTTGTTATACGCTGACTCTGGCGACTGCTTTCCGCATGTTGTTTGGCCATGCGCCGCATGAGTTGAAGCCGGGCCAGAACGTACTGGTTTGGGGTGCTTCCGGTGGTCTTGGTGTGTTTGCTGTGCAGCTGATTGCAGCTGCGGGGGCGAATGCAATCGGGGTGATTTCGGACGAGAGCAAGCGCGAGTACGTGATGTCGCTTGGCGCTAAAGCCGTGATCAACCGAAAGGACTTCAATTGCTGGGGCCAGTTGCCGAAGGTGAACTCGCCTGAGTTTGATGCCTGGACGAAGGAAGCCCGTAAGTTTGGCAAGGCCATCTGGGAGATTACCGGCAAGGGCAATGACGTCGATATGGTGTTTGAGCACCCGGGTGAGGCGACTTTCCCAGTATCCGCGCTGGTGGTTAAGCGTGGCGGTATGGTGGTGTTCTGTGCGGGTACGACCGGCTTCAACATCACTTTTGATGCGCGTTACGTATGGATGCGTCAGAAGCGTATTCAGGGTTCTCACTTCGCGCACCTGAAGCAGGCGAGTGAGGCGAACAAGTTCGTGATTGATCGCCGTATCGACCCTTGCATGAGTGAAGTATTCTCATGGGAGCAGATTCCGCAGGCTCATATGAAAATGTGGAAGAACCAACATGCCCCTGGAAACATGTCGGTTTTGGTATGTTCCCCTAAGACCGGTTTGCGGTCTCTTGAGGATGTTATGGAAGCCACTCAAAGCTAAGCAGGCTTAACAAAGGAAGTTGGTGTGCATGTGCTGCCAACTTCCTTTTTTCTTATAAGTTTCTCTCTTATATTTTTTATTGAATGACCATTCAATATTAGCAATTCAAAGCAGATTTTCTCTGTATTTTTCTTTTTGTAATTTGTGCGATTAAGCGGTTCTATTTGGAGTCGTTTTTTTATTTGGATTTACTGTGAAATTACCTGAATTTTCCGTGGGAATTTTCTGTAAAAGAAAGCTTAAAATAGTTGTTTTGCTTCCGTAAATTTTTTTTCTCTTATTTTGCGTTTTAATTGGTGGTAGTAAGGCGTTATATAAGGTTTATAACTTCATATTCGTTGTATTTATAAAGTATTTCTTTTTTGATTTATTTTGCAAAAATATCTTGAGCAGATGTCTAAGTTGACAGAAATTTGAATATATCTATTTTTAATCGTGCAGTTGATGTGCTCAACCTAGCGTGTCCTGCAATTGCTGAGTTTTTGACTTAGCATTACGGCCAGAACGACAAGCTGTCTTTGGCGGCTTTTCTCTCTGACCGAACAAAAAATATGTTTTGGTTGTTTGGAGGCATCCGTGTTGAATTTTAAATCTGCTCTCGCTGCGTGCGTAGTTGCACTACCTTTTGCTGTGTCATCAGCAGAAGCTGCAGATCCTGTTTGTGAATTGGACCGTCCTATCGTTTTTGCTGGTTTGGACTGGGACTCCAATGCGTTTCATAACTCCGTTGCTCAGTTCATTGCTGAGAAGGGTTACGGTTGCCAAACTGATGTTATTCCAGGCTCCACCATTCCGCTTCTGAACGGTATGGCGCGTGGCGATATCGACGTGACTATGGAAATCTGGCCGGATAACGTGACTGAAGCCCTTGCTGAAGGTCAGGCAAAGAAGCAGTTTGTTGATCTTGGCGTGAACTTCCCGGATGCGACGCAGGCATGGTTTGTGCCGAAGTATCTGGTTGAGGGGGATGATGCGCCTGCAAAGGGCCTGAAGTCCGTTGCTGATCTTCCAAAGTTCAAGGATGTGTTCTCTGATCCGGAAGAGCCAGAGAAGGGCCGCTTCTACAACTGTATTGCTGGTTGGGGCTGTGAGGTCATCAACTCCAAGAAGCTGAATGCTTACAAGCTGAACGATACTTTCGTGAACTTCCGTCCGGGCACAGGTGCTGCGCTGGCTGCTGCGATTGAATCCAACATCCGCCGTAAGAAGCCGATCCTGTTCTACTACTGGGGTCCAACCTGGGTGATGGGTAAGGTTGCTGATGATCTGATCCAGCTGGAAGAGCCTGCATACAACAAGGAAGTCTGGGATGAGCTCTCTGCTGAGACTGATCCGTCCAAGGTGACCAAAGCTGTTGCGTACCCGCTTTCTGCTACGCACGTTTTTGTAAACACCGAGTTCCATACGAAAGCGCCTAAACTGGTTGAGTTCCTGACTGCTTATGAGACCACCAGTAACGACGTTTCCAAGGCGCTGGCCTACATGCAGGACACGGGTGGCACCACTGACGATGCTGCAGTTGAGTTCCTGAAAAACAACGAAGAAATCTGGACAGGCTGGGTTCCGGCTGATGTCGCTGAGCGTGTGAAATCTGCTCTGTAATTTCAAAGAGACCTGAGTGCTTTTTGAGAATTAGCGAATAAGAAAACGATCACGGGACCAGGTTCCGTGATCCTTGCTAAGAATAAGAGGATCACATGGCTTTCGACGTGTTTCCCAACTTTGGGAAACCTATCCGAACTTCCACAAACGATCTGGTTGACTTTCTCGTCGTGAACTACGGCGATGGATTTGAAGCCTTTTCCAACTCCATCCTGTTTTTGCTGGTGAGGCTGGAGCGGCTCCTACGTGGGGCTGATCCGGTTATCATTCTGGTGTGCATCGGGCTGATCACCTTTGCTGCTAGCCGTCGTTGGGGGCTTAGCGCGGTGATGGTGGCCGCGATGTGGTTTATTGGTACGCTCGGCCTTTGGGAAAAGGCGATGCAGACAGTGGCAATTCTGCTGGTTGCTGTGTTCATTTCCGTGATTATCGGCGTGCCGCTTGGTGTTATCTCTGCCCGTTCAAACCGCTTCAGAGCTTTGCTCAATCCGGTGCTGGACTTAATGCAGACAATCCCGAGCTTTGTTTATCTCATTCCGGCGGCGATGTTGTTCGGTCTGGGTAAGGTGCCAGCTATTCTGGCGACCGTTATCTATGCCGCTCCGCCGCTCATCCGCCTGACTGATCTTGGCATTCGCTATGTTGATGCTGAGGTTGTTGAGGCGAGCCGGGCCTTTGGTGCCACGCGTTGGCAGATCCTGAAGGGTGTTCAGATCCCACTTGCGCTTCCATCCATCATGCAGGGTATTAACCAGACTATGATGATGGCGTTGGCTATGGTCGTGATTGCGTCCATGATTGGTGCACGTGGCGTCGGTGAAACCGTTCTGCTTGGATTGCAACGCAATGATGCAGGGCAGGGTTTGCTCGGCGGCTTGGCAATTGTTGTTCTTGCTGTTGTGTTCGACCGTATCACACAGTCTGCCGGACAACGGATGCAGGCGCATCGCAAGGTAACAGGGTGAGGCGCTGATATGGCATTGATCGAAGTACAAAACATTACCAAGATTTTTGGTAGCGCTCCCGATAGAGAGCTTGCCAAAGTCAAAGATGGTATGGGCAAAGATCAGCTGCTTGCTGAAACTGGCCACACCCTTGGTTTGCATGATGTCTCTCTCAGCATCGAGAAGGGCGAGATCTTTGTGATCATGGGCCTTTCCGGTTCTGGTAAGTCCACACTCATCCGCCACTTCAACCGCCTGATTGAGCCAACTGACGGGCACATTCTGGTGGATGGCGAGGATGTTATGGGCCTTTCCATGAAAGAGCTGGAGGACTTCCGCCGCCATCGTATGTCCATGGTGTTCCAGCGCTTTGGCCTGATGCCGCATCGTACTGTTTTGCAGAATGTGGCTTATGGTCTGGAAGTGCAGGGTATTGCGAAAGCGGATCGTGAACAGACTGCTCGTGAATGGATTGAGACGGTAGGGCTTGCTGGTTTTGAAGATCAGTACCCAAGCCAGCTCTCTGGCGGCATGCAACAGCGTGTGGGCCTTGCTCGTGCGCTTGCGACTGATGCTGACATTTTGCTGATGGATGAGGCGTTCTCCGCGCTTGATCCGTTGATCCGCTCTCAGATGCAGGACCAGTTGGTTGAGCTTCAGGAAAAGCTTCACAAGACCATCGTGTTCATCACGCATGACCTGGATGAAGCGCTGCGTATTGGTGACAAGATTGCGATCCTGAAGGACGGGGTCTTGTCTCAGGTTGGTACGCCGCCTGAAATTCTGCTTGAGCCTGCTGATGACTATGTGCGTGCGTTTGTTCGTGATGTGAACCGTGCCCGGGTGCTGACAGTTGATACTGTTATGCAGCCACCAGCCTTGCGTATTACCCATGACAATATGGAAAAAGCGCTGGCCGATATGCGTCGTCATGACGAAGACTTCGGTTATGTGATTGAGAACAAAGAGTTCCGCGGTATTGTTACGCAGGAAGCCCTCGCTGAGGAAGTTGCTAAACCTGGTGATAGTCCATCTCTTTATGCCTTTGCTGATGACAGCAATGCAGTGGAGTTGGAGAGTACTCTGGAAGAAGCTCTGCCGACCACTCTGGAAGCGGATTATCCGGTTCCTGTTGTGTGTGAGGATGGACGCCTCATGGGTGTTCTGAGCCCTGAAGAGATGGGCAGTGTGCTGACGCCGCCAGAAGAGCATTCTGAGGAAGCGGATGACGGTACTGAAGAGAAAGCCAAGGATGAGCAGGCTGAAGCGCCAGCTAAGCCTCATGCCTTGAAAGAAGCTTCCTGAGCATTCTCTCTGTTTGTTTTGAAAGGTCGGGTTCGCCCGGCCTTTTTTATTCACTTATGCGTGTGTTTTTAGTTTGAGCTTGGTTTGCCTTATTTAGTAGGTAGTGTGGCTCTGAGATTCGAATTTTGCCGAAAAGTGATTTTGCATGAAGATGTTTCGTGGTGCGGGCATTGCTCTCTTTCTTGCCGTTGGTGTGACGCTTTCTGGTTGTGTCAGTACCGAAGAAACGCCTAGCTACTATCAAAATCTGGAGAGCCATTCTGCCCAGATTGATGCGAGCACCGTCGCTTCGATGATCTCCAGCTATCGCTCGCAAAAAGACCTGCCTCCTGTCACTGTTGATCCTGACTTGATGCGAGTTGCGCAGGCTCAGGCTGATGGTATGGCCCGAGCTGAGGATGTAAATGCGGCCCGTAAGGGTGATCTAAAGCTTTCTGTTCTGATGAAGAATGCTGGGCAGGGTGATGTGCATGCGGTCAATAACTTGAGCGCAGGTTATCGCAGATGGGCAGAGGCTTTTTCTGGTTGGCGTGACTCTCCAAAGCACAATGCGGTGATGCTGGATGCTGAGGGAACTCGCATTGGTATTGCGACGGCTTATGCGCCGCGCTCAAAGTACAAGGTTTTCTGGAGTTTGGTTGTCGCCGGACCGCGTTAACCCCCTTTCGGGTTCTTGCTAAAAGAACGACCAAAGGCCAGTTTCTCATTGTGCGCTGCAGCGGTACACTCTCCTCACTAATTATTTTGGGCCTAGAGGAATTCTGGTGTGCTGCCACCACTGACTTCATACGAGGAATTGCGCGCGGAGTTTCGTTGGAACGTTCCTGCGCGCTACAACATTGCTCAGGATGCGTGTGATCGTTGGGCTGCTGTTGAGCCGGATCGCGCTGCATTGCTGCATGTGCTGCCTTCTGGCGATGTGGAAGAGTGGAGTTATGGTCGTCTTAAAAGAAACTCCTGTCAGCTTGCAAATGCGCTCAAGTCTCTAGGCGTCGCTTCGCAAGACCGTGTGGCTTTGCTGCTGCCACAGGCGCCTGAAACGGCTGTCTCTCATCTTGCCATTTATCGGCTTGGCGCGATTGCTGTGCCACTGGCTGCCTTGTTTGGGCCAGAAGCGCTGCGGTATCGGTTAGAGAATGCTGGTGCGAAGGTGGTGATCACTAATCAGGCTGGGCTTGAAAAGCTCTCTGCGCTTCGTGAGCAACTGCCGTTTCTTGAGCATGTGCTCTGCGTTGATGGAGCTGGAGACGGTGCTCTTGAGTTCTGGAGCTTGTTAGAGCGAGGTTCTGAACAGTTTGAGGGCTGTGCGACAGGGCCTGATAATCCTGCATTGATGATTTATACCTCAGGCACGACAGGACAGCCGAAAGGCGCTCTGCTTGCTCATCGTGTGCTGCTTGGCCATCTGCCGGGCATTCAGATGGCGCATGAAATGCTGCCGCAAGCTGGCGACTTGTTCTGGACGCCTGCAGATTGGGCGTGGGCTGGTGGCTTGTTGAATGCCCTTCTGCCCTCATTAAAGTTTGGGGTGCCTGTTGTAACGGCGCGGATTGATAAGTTTGATCCAGAAGGTGCTTTTGACCTGATGGCGCGTCACGGTGTTCGCAATGCGTTTATTCCCCCGACGGCCTTAAAGATGATGCGCAGCGTGGATCATCGTAAGTACTCAGATCAGCTTCAATTGCGTTCGGTTTGCTCGGCTGGTGAAGCTTTGGGGCGTGAGGCGTTTGTCTGGTGTCAGGAAGCTCTTGGTGTCTCTCCAAACGAGATGTATGGCCAGACAGAATGTAATCTCGTTCTTGGTTCCGGAGCTGGCTTAGGCGTGTCTCGTGCTGGTGCGATCGGCAAGCCGGTGCCGGGGCATGAGGTTGCTGTCATTCGCCCGGATGGTTCTATTTGCGAGCCCGAAGAGCAGGGTGAGATTGCAGTTCGCCGTGGTACGCCGGTTATGTTCCTCGGCTACTGGCAGCGTCCAGATGCGGATGAGACGAAGTTTCTGGGTGACTGGATGCTGACAGGTGATCAGGGCGTCGTAGATGCTGATGGCTACTTCCACTTTGTCGGGCGCAATGATGATGTGATCACCTCTGCGGGGTATCGTATTGGACCGACAGAGATTGAGGACTGCCTGATCAAACATGAAGCTGTTGGAATGGCAGCCGTGGTGGGCAAGCCTGACCCTGTGCGCACCGAGATCGTGAAAGCCTATGTTGTGCTGAAAGACGGTTATGAGCCGAGCGAGGGCTTGGTGGATGATATTCGTCAGTACGTGCGTGTGAGCCTTTCTGCCCACGAGTATCCACGTGAGATTGAGTTTGTCTCCGAGATGCCTTTGACGACCAGCGGGAAGGTTATTCGCCGGATCTTGCGCAGCAGAGCGCAGGAAGAAGCTGAGTTGGTTGAAGGCTAGCGTTTATTTGCGGCCCAGCAGTTTCTTTAGTCTGCTCTTCAATGCTTGTTTTATGCGAGCGCCGGTTTCTGCTTCCCACATTGCAAAGCGGGCCAGTGGGCCTTTGCCGATGAGGAGCGTGGTGTAGGAGAACCTTGCCGTCCAGGCTTTGTTGGCCATTTGGTTGTCTGGTGTCGAAAGGGAGTCAGCACCGGAGAAAGCCGGATCTTCCAAGAGCTTTTGCGTGCTGTAGTAGATGAGCAGTTGCCCGGGAGAGAACTTGGCGAGGCTTTCGTCAAACGTTGTTTTCCAACCGAAGATGCGGCCTTGCTCGCGGAGCAGGATGTTGGTCGCGATTAGCTTGTCATCCAGATGTAGTTGCCCAATGCGAATGCCATCGGATTTGCCTGATTGAATGACCATCTCGCGCGTGAAGGCTGCGTCAGGTTCTCTGGAGAGCAGAGCCGTGCCTTGCTTGCCCTTCCATCCTGCTGCTTCCAGCTTGAGGAACTCTTCAAGACCTCTTTGAGTATCCTCTGCAGTTTCCAGCATGGAGAAGGAGAGTGTGCCTTGCTTTTCCAGTCGACGTTGGTTCTTAAAGACACCCTTCCATGATGAGCGTTTTTTCAAAGCGTCAAACGCGTCTTGTCCTTCAGGGTCAGCAGGCTGGAATGCGCGAGTTTCCTGAGTAGCAACTTGTTGCTGCCAGTCGTGCATGCTCAAGGTGTTCTGCAGCTGATTATAGGTAGCGCCCTCTGTTCCATGGAACGGAAGAAGCAGTGTTTTTGCTGGGCTCAGATTACAGGCTGCCTCAAGTAAAATGCTCAGGATCGCTGGCGTTGCTTCTTCGGAGAGAAGCAAAGTGCCGAGTGGGCCATAATCTCCAGCCAGCGCACTTGGCAGTTTGAAGAGGAGGCCGCGCCTAACCATCATGATCGGCAGAGCTGCAAGGGCTTTGGTGCCGGAAGGATCCAGCGCCAACAGCAGCTTGATAGAGTGGTTTGCCTTGTGCGTGTTGAAGGCTGTTACGAAGCTGCTGGAGAAGAACGGATTGGGTTCCAGCGCATGTTGGGAGAGGTTTTGCCACAGATGGTCTGCGGCTTCGCCCTTGCCGGGTGTCAGCAGTTTGATGGTGGCGCTATCCTGCTTCATTGACTGGAGTTTCCCGTCTCTTCAATGGCAAAATGAATGTGTGCAGGCCCAGAAGCCTGTAGGCGCTGCGATAAAGAACACATGCTTCAAAAATGATGACTAGGGTGGTTGCCAGAGCAGCTCCGTAAAGGCCTAGTACCGGAATGAGTGCTGAGTTGAGAATAAGGTTCACAACAAAGACTGTGGCGTAGATCTTAGCGCAGGTGTTTTGGTGACCTGAGAGGGTCAGTAATGCATCTACAGGGCCGACAGATGCACGGGCGAGTACGCCGATAATGAGAATGTAAAGAATTGGCGTGCCTTGAGCGAAATCCTCACCAAACAAGGAGAGGAGGAGTGGCCCGACAATCATAATGAAACCAGCCATCAGCAGTGTTGGCCAGAAGGTCATTTTGGCAGCGCTGCCTACAAAGTCTTTGAGGCCAGCTCTGTTGTTGGAATGGTAGAGCCGCGCCATGCGTGGAGCGCTGGCGGCGCGGACGGCATAATAAACAAAATGCATCAATGCGAGGGTGCGCGATGCAGCAAAGTAGATGCCGACCTGATCCGGAGATAGCCAGAGGCCGATCAGGATTACATCAGAGCTGGTGATGAGCTGAAAGAAGCCATCTACCGCCAGCATCGGCACGGATACCAGCAGCCACGATTTAATCTGCAGCTTGCGTGGAGCAGGGTGGCGGGCCTTATGCAGGGATACTTCCATCATGATTGTCTGGATAAAGGTGATGGTCCAGACAGCTGCGATGGTGACAATGCAAGCTGTTACCGCAGTTGGCGGGTAATCCATCCAGAGTGCAATCAGCATAAAGGCAAGCACCAGCAAGGGCCGTCCAATGAAGTCTGGCACCATGGCTTTGAGTTGCCAATCTTGCGCTCTGGCAATGCCTTCCAGCATGCCTGTGTAGGTGTGCATGGGCAGGCAGATGGTGATCAGATAAAGCGGTAGGATGTAAGCGTTGCTGATGAAATCAGAGAAGAGCCACGCAATCGCAACGCCAATGACGGCGATGGTTGTTGAGCTGAGCAGAACAAGGAAGCGGGCGCTAAAGAGCAGGCCGTTGAGGAGTTCGTATTGCTTCTTTTCCAGATACTCCGGGATGAACCGGAGGAGAGAGACTGAGAAGCCAAGCCCTGAAAAGACGCTCAGAATGATAACGACCGTCCAGACAACAATGAAGATGCCGTACTCGGACGCTCCCATCCAACGGGCCAGAATGACTTGCATGATATAGGCAAGTGCAGCACTGGCGACACGCAATGCAAAGACGAGTAAGGCAGACCGCTGTGCTCCTCCAGCTTCGCCTTTGCTGAAGAGAGTGCTGAGTATTTTTTCCAGAATCGGCAGCAGTTTTGCATGGGTGCTATGGGGTAAAAGCACCGCTGCCCATTTGAGGAGGAGTTCTTGCACGCGATATGCCCTAATTAATTCTGGTCAATTATTACTAGTATGAAAATTAATATTTTCAGAATGTGAGATGCCGGGATTGCTGCCTCGATCTGTCTCCAAATGAAAACAGAGGCTTAGCTGAAGTCGTAGCGCTGTGAAATTTTTATGCTGATATCTTGATGGTTTTTGGTGCTTGACTCTTGCGCAATTTGGCGGAATCAATATGAGAACATATAGAGAACAAAATAAAGTTGCCGAGAGTGATATGAACGCGAAAAAATCGCAAATTGCAGAGCTGCGCCACCGCCTGGCGGTGTTAGAGGGACGCCTCCCCTCCGCAGTTCAGCTTGCGCCGGTCCCTGCGTCCGCCCAAACTGAGCAGGGACCGGCTCCTCTTGGCGAGGTGCAATGTACGCGCGCATTAGAAAGCAATGAACTCTCTTCAAGGATTGTGCTTGGTGTTTCTAAGTTAGACAGATTATTTGCCAGAGATGGTCTCAACGGTGCATCGCTCCATGAATTCTATGCCAGTGAGATGCGCCTTTCAGGTGCATTGTCTGGGTTCTTATGCGCACTTTTGAGCCTGATAAGTAAGCAGCGAGTAGGTGCGATACTTTGGGTTACAGACAGAACTGTGCAGCAAGAAACCGGGATTCCTTATCCACCTGGCTTGGCGCAGTTTGGTGTAGATCCGGCACGAATTGTTTTCGTTCAACCTAATAAAACTGAAGAGGTTTTATGGGCGATGGAGGAAGGTGCACAGTGCTCTACGCTTTGTGCTGTTGTGGGGGAAATTGCTGGTTCTTTTCGGAATTTTGATCTGACGGTTACACGGAGATTGGTTTTACGTGCAGAGCAATCGGGTGTGCCGGTGCTTCTTGCGCGTCATGGTGCGCAGGCACATCCGAGTGCTGCTTTAAGTCGTTGGCGTATTGCACCCAAAACTTCACGCTTTTCAGGGGCAGTTCGTGCACGAAGGTTCATGCCCTCTCGTGCTTTTGTTGGTAATCCAGGATGGCGGGTGACCTTGGAGAAAAACAGAGATGGCCGACCAGGCTTCTGTGACTTGGAGTGGAACCATGCAAAACGCTGTTTCAAAGAAGCACCAACGCATTCTATGCCTATGGTTCGCCGAACTGGCAACGGATCGAGTTTGCCGGAGAGAACTGGGCAAGTCGTGGCTTTGCGAGCATACCGTTAAGCCGATCATAGTTTATCGCAAAGTTAAAAATGCCTACCGTTTAAGCTGCGTTAATGGTGCGGCAAAAGAAGAAGGGCTATCTCCAGGAGAGGCTCTGAGTGATGCACGGGCGCGCGTACCAGATGTGCAATCTGAAGAAGATATTCCAGAAGCTAATGAATCCTTATTGGCTGCATTAGCTGATTGGTGCGACCGTTATACGCCACTTGTTGCTGTTGTTGGTGATGACACTTTATTGTTGGATATCTCTGGCTGTGCTCATCTTTTCGGCGGTGAGAAGGCAATGCTCGATGACTGCCTCAATCGTCTTAAACTGCAAGGCTTTCACGTGTCTGGGGCCGTTGCCGATACTGTTGGCGCTGCATGGGCTATCGCTAGAAGTGATGGTGGTGTTATTGCCCCCAGAGAACAACGTGATGCTTTGGAACCGTTAAGCATTGAGTTATTGAGGGTTGAAGAGAGTATTGTAACCTCCCTCATGCGTGTTGGTCTGACAGTGATTGGTGATCTGTTAGACAGGCCACGTGCCCCTCTGGCAAACCGGTTTGGTGAGAATCTTGTAAGGCGACTGGATCAGGCCTTGGGAATGGAGGGAGAACCGATTTCTCCCAGGCTTTATACGCCTGCTCTTGTTGTCGAAAGGCGCTTTTTTGAGCCAATTGCACGAGAGGATGATGTTGTTGCTGTTATTCAGTCCCTCTCAGAAAACTTACAGAAAGAGCTTGAGAAACGCCAGGAAGGCGGCAGGGCCTTTGAGTTGGTGCTGTTTCGGGTTGATGGAGTTGTAAATCGCCTTGCAGTAGGGACCAGTGGTCCAATACGTGCACCCAATCTTATTTTGCAGCTTTTCAGAGAGAGGCTGAAAACAGTTGGTGATGAGCTAGATGCCGGTTTTGGTTATGACTTAATTCGTTTGGCGGTGCTTGAGGCACAGTGTTGTTCTGCTGCCCAATTGAATCTGGAAGGTAATAGTCATCATGAAGATGATTTAGCTGAGCTGGTCGATCGTCTGGGCGCGCGTTTGGGCTTGGCTCAAGTTAGCCGATTCCTGCCATGTGATGAGCATTTACCTGAAGTGCAAAGTGCATTGGTACCTGCCGCTACCGTTCGTGAAAACGCTCTTTATTGGGCTGACGTTGATGGTGAGCGAAAAGAGGAAGCCCCCTTGGAGCATCCCTTAAGAATGTTACCACGTGGAGAGCCTGTCGAAGCTGTGGCGATGGTACCTGAAGGGCCTCCATTACGTTTTCGTTGGCGAAAGGCGTCTTACGAGATTTCCTCGAGCGAGGGGCCGCAAAGAATTGCTCCTCCTTGGTGGCGCAGTGCAGCAGGTGTTCGTGATTATTACCGTGTAGAAGACCGGGAAGGTAGACGTTTCTGGCTCTATCGGGAAGGCTTGTATGGGGCGCAAAATGAAGTGCCTCGCTGGTATCTGCAAGGTTTGTATGCCTGACATATGCGGACTTGATTTGCCGCTTTAAAAAGTACACTTCAAATGGAGCTACCATGAGATCGCCTTTGATGCGCGGCTCCGGTTATGCGGAGCTTTGCTGCGCAACTAACTTCTCATTTCTGCGCGGTGCTTCGCAGCCGGAAGAGATTGTTTTTACAGCGAAAAGTATTGGTTTAAGTGGGCTGGGTGTGTGTGATCGCAATTCGCTTGCTGGCGTTGTGCGTGCTCATGTTGCTGCTGATACTGCAGAGCTGCGCATGGTGACTGGAGTGCGACTCTGCTTCGTCGATGGTTCTCCTGAAATTCTGTGTTGGCCCATTGATCGGGAAGCTTATGGTCGTCTAACAAGATTGCTTACAATTGGTAATCGCCGGGCCCCTAAAGGAGAGTGTCATTTGCGTCTTGAAGACCTATTGGCACAGGGACCAGGATTTGTTGTAGCTCCAATTGCGAACCGCTTGGAAAATAAAACTAACCTCTCAGCACTCAAAACGACATTAGAAGCATTGCTTGCAGTATTCGGACAGCAGGTGCGTCTGGCTGTTGCCTTGACGTATGGGGCTAGTGATAGGCGCTTCCTGCTACAAATGATGGAGTTGGCGGATGCATGTGGGCTCAACATCCTAGCTGTAAATGATGTGCTCTATCATGAAGCTGCGCGGCGTCCATTGCAGGATATTGTGAGCTGCATTCGTCTGCATGAAACACTTGAAAGTGCTGGGCGTAAGCTGGAAGCTAATGCTGAGCGGTACCTGAAAACTTATGAGGAGATGGAGCAGTTATTTCATGATTGCCCTGAGGCATTGACGGAATCCTTGAGAATTTTGGATGAGATAAATTTTAGCCTTTCGGAATTGCGTTATGACTATCCTCAAGAGGAAATCGCGTCAGGTTTATCTCCTCAACAAGAACTTGCTCGATTGGCGAAGAAAGGGGCGCAGATCAGATATCCTGAAGGGGTTCCTGAAAGCGTAAGAGAGTCGATCGCCTATGAGCTGAACTTAATTGAAGAGTTGGACTATGCTCCATACTTTTTGACAGTGCATGACATTGTTAGGTTTGCGCGATCCAGAAACATTTTGTGCCAAGGACGTGGATCCGCAGCGAACTCTGTTGTTTGCTTTTGCATTGGTATTACAGAGGTTGACCCTAAACGAGCTGGTTTGCTGTTTGAGCGTTTTATCTCTCCTGAACGTAAAGAGCCTCCCGATATTGATGTCGATTTTGAACATGAGCGGCGAGAAGAGGTTATTCAGTATATCTATCAGAAATACGGAAGAGAGCGGGCAGGGCTCGCTGCGACAGTCATCACCTATCGATCTCGTTCTGCCCTAAGGGAAGTTGCCAAGGTGTTTGGCCTGTCGGAGGATGCAGCGGGGGCTTTGTCAGGAACGATTTGGGGACGTTCTTCTGGAGGTGGGAATGCGGAACAGGTACGAGAGGCTGGTTTAGATCCTCAGGAAGCTGTGGTTGCTCAAGTTCTTAAGTATGCCAAGGAATTGATTGGCTTTCCTCGCCATCTCTCCCAGCATGTTGGTGGCTTTGTGATTACTCAGGGGCGCCTGGATGAAGTCGTGCCGGTGATGAATGCTGCGATGGAGGATCGCACTACAATTGAGTGGGACAAAGATGATCTGGAGTCTCTTGGACTTTTGAAGATTGATGTGCTTGCTCTCGGGATGTTGACAGCTATTCGTAAGGCTTTGGATTTATTAAGAAAAGACTATAATCAAGATTGGACAGTTGCGAGCTTACCAGCGGAAGAAGCTGAAGTTTACGATATGATTTGCCGGGCTGACACTTTAGGGGTGTTTCAGATTGAGAGCCGCGCTCAAATGAGCATGTTGCCGAGGCTAAGACCGCGTTCTTTTTATGATCTGGTGATTGAAGTTGCGATTGTGCGGCCTGGCCCTATTCAGGGTGACATGGTGCATCCGTATTTGCGGCGTCGGCAAAAGAAAGAAGCGGTCAACTTTCCTAAAGAAGAACTCCGAGACGTGCTGGGTAAGACACTTGGAGTTCCGCTGTTTCAAGAACAGGCGATGAAGATTGCTATCGTAGCTGCCGGATTTACTCCCGGTGAAGCTGATCGTTTACGGCGTGCTATGGCGACTTTCCGTCGTGTTGGAACCATTAAGACGTTTCAGGATAAAATGGTCAATGGGATGGTTGACCGTGGATATGAAAAAGACTTTGCAGAGCGATGCTTTAAGCAGATTGAGGGGTTTGGGGAGTATGGTTTCCCTGAGAGCCATGCAGCGAGTTTTGCTCTGCTGGTTTATGCCTCTTGCTGGCTAAAGGCACGATATCCTGATGTGTTTTGTGCTGCCATGCTTAATTCTCAACCTCTGGGATTTTATGCCCCTGCGCAACTGGTGAGGGATGCGCGGGAGCACGGTGTTGATGTTCGGGAAGTGGATATTAATCTCTCCTGCTGGGATGCTGTATTGGAGCCTGATGCGGAGGCGTGGCGGCGCTTGCATCCTCGGCATAAGGAAATGCAGGGCACGATTAAATCTGATCACGCTGTACGGCTGGGATTCAGGAGTGTCAAAGGCTTAGCTGAAGCTGATATGGAAAAACTCGTTGCTGTGCGAGGTCGTGGGTATGACTCTGTTCGTGACCTCTGGCTGAGAACGGGATTGCCGCGTTCTGTTATTGCCAAGCTTGCAGAAGCTGATGCGTTTCGGTCACTTGGTTTGGATCGGCGAGCAGCATTGTGGGCTGCACAAGGCTTGGAGGCTGGTGGGGCGGCTGAAAGACTGCCTCTTTTTGATCAAGCTAACTTGCATGAATTGCGGCCAGAACCAGATGTTCACTTGCCTCCAATGTTGCCTGGTGAGCATGTTATGGCGGACTATCAAAGTTTAACGCTTTCTCTGAAAGGCCACCCTGTTGGGTTCGTGCGAAAGTCCCTCGCGCAGTCTTGCGTTATTTTGTGCGATGATTTGAAAGATTTGCGTGCTGGACGCAAAGTTTCGGTGGCTGGGCTTGTTCTTGTGAGACAGAGGCCGGGATCTGCGAAGGGAGTGATTTTCATGACGCTGGAAGACGAGAGCGGTATTGCGAACGTGATCGTCTGGCCAAAATGTTTTGAAAAATATCGTGCGCTGGTACTTGGCACCCGTTTTATCAAGGTAACAGGGCGACTTCAGAGTGCTGAAGGTGTCATCCATGTGGTCGCCGAGCATTTGGAAGATATGACAGATCTGCTTGGGCAGTTGTCAGTTGCTGAGTTTGCAGATGCCGGTTTGGCTCATGCAGATGAAGTGCGTCGTCCTGTTATTGAGTTAGCTGCGAAAATCCAGCCTGGGCGGGGATTAGCGAAGTTGGTGCAGGAAGTTCCGGAAGTGGCAAAAGATTATGCTGAACTCGCCCAGAAGGCGCGTCATAGTTTGCCGCGAGGGCGAAACTTCCACTAGCGATTTATCCCCTCCAGTTTGGGATGAGTTATTTTGTAATTCAGGCTGTTCTCTTGTGCGGTGTCTTAAGAATTGTCTGTTGTGGCTCAGGAGTAGAGATTCCATGGCTTATGATGAGGAATTGAGTGATCGGCTTCGGGTGGAGTTGGAGGGGATCATGGGGATTTCGGAGAAGCGGATGATGGGTGGTCTTTGCTTCTTTCTGGATGGGAACATGCTGGCTGGGGCGCATCGGATTAAGAGTGAAGAGCCTCGCTTCATGTTTCGGGTTGGCAAAGACAATGAAGCGGAGGCTCTCGGGCGTGAAGGGGCCGAGATTGTGGAGCTTGGTGGTCGGCGAATGGGTGGACTGGTGTTTGTTGCGGCTGAGATGTGTGATCAGGCGACGCTTCGGGAGTGGATTTCTTTAAGCATGAGCTTTGTGGCTGGTTTGCCTGCTAAGGAGTTAAAGGGGAAGGTGCTGCGATCGTAGCCTGTTTTATGAACCATCGATTTTGATTTGTTGCTTGGTGTGGTCGGGGGCCGTTCGCAGGGAACTTTCGGACTTGAGGCTGAAGAAAGTTATATTGGCGCGTGCATTTCAGTGATTTGGAGTGATGTGTTCAGCATTGGCAATTTGCCAGCTTATTTTGATGTTTAATGGCGTGGGTCTTTGCAGATTTGTGCGTCACCTTTGAGTACTTTTTTTATTTCGGTGAACGCGCGTTTCATTGTGGTGCCTTTGACCCATCCAACAGTTGCCAATCGCAAGCCAGGATTTTTTGGATGTTTGCCTGCAACGATCTTAACTGCCCAAAATCGGCGGCCTCCAAAACCTGTCTCGACAAGTTTGTAGGCACGGAACTGAAGGTACTGAGTTTCTGTAAGTTCTTTGTGAGAAAAGTTTTGTAGTAATTCTATGCATTCATGATTAGGTTTACTTATGAGAGCTAGCGATCCGTCGTTTAAATGTAATTCTTTAGTAGATTCGTAGATTTCACATCCTGATCCTACTGTATTAGGTGTGCTTTGTATTAAT
Source organism: Pseudovibrio sp. SCP20 (assembly GCF_057774105.1). Taxonomy (NCBI): domain Bacteria; kingdom Pseudomonadati; phylum Pseudomonadota; class Alphaproteobacteria; order Hyphomicrobiales; family Stappiaceae; genus Pseudovibrio; species Pseudovibrio sp. SCP20. Next base: position 788,844 of record NZ_JBYMDH010000002.1, read on the forward strand.
GATCTCCACTTCATGAATTCCATTCTATTAGCGTGAATCACGTTCATTTATAAGATGTCCGGTGTGTGTTTGTATTTGTGCGTCATACACATAGAATCTGATATTTTGAAATAGTTTTTTTTCGAATTTTAATAAGATTGGATGCAGTGGAGCTGGTGCGAACCTTGTAGCGATTCTGCTAAGTCGTTACGCTAAGGTATGTTTATCGGAAAAAGAGGGGTGCTGAGGCGTGCAACCTAAAGGTGTGGGAAACTCATAGCTGGCTTAGGAAATGCACTCTGAAATGAGCTGAAATAGACGGAGTAGGCCTGATTAAGTGAGGATTACCCTCGGTCATGCCTCCCACTTTGGGCCTAGTTTTGGAATTTTAGTTGGTGCTGGGAGGGGCATTGGCTGCTGGGAGCCAGCTATCTGCATCAAGTAAAACGAAGACCTTGTTTTAGAGTGGGTCTTCGTCAGAAATTGCGTCTATAGAATGAGAAAAGTGCCTTTAGAGGCGAGCACCTTCTTCTAAAGGTTCAACGTAGTACCAGCGACCTTTGCGTTTTTTGAAGAGGCTGAGTTCGCGCTGCTCTCCAAACTGCCCATGGGCCAGATATTTAGCGCAGAACAAGACACTGCCTTTAGCGTCATCTGCCTGTCCCTTTTCGGTTGCCAGAATATCGAGGCCAACCCATTGGGTTTGTTGGGCATATTCGGCAATTTCGATAGGGTTGAAGGCTTTCTGATAGCGCGGCCAGAGTGTTTCTTTCAGGTAATCAACGTTCTGTGTCGCATAAGCGCTGTAACGGGAGCGCATTAGTTGCTCTGCGGTTTCAGGCATGGCTTTGCCTTCCAAAAAGGGCTGACAGCAGACTTCGAAGTCTTTTCCTGATTGGCACGGGCAGGGCGTTGTCATCAATTACCATCCTTTAGAACATGCTCGAGAGCTTGATGGCGCAGGTAAACGCTAAATCCTACGTCTGGTCAAGAAGGGCAAACAAGCTCCTCCGAGAGTGATTAAAGTTCGTGCTACTGGTTCAACGCTCCTACAGCGTCTTTTGCATAAGCTTGCCGCGTAAAGCCTTCTGTACGGTAGGATTGCAATGCAAAGAGGACGCATTTTGATTGTTGGAGCAGGGCCCAGTGGGCTGACTGCTGCAATTGAGTTGAAGCGGCGTGGGTTCACGCCCCGCATCATTGATAAGAACTCGCGTCCTCATGCACAGTCCCGCGCACTCGCGATTAACCCCAGGACAATGCAAATTCTGAAGCCTTCTGGCGTGACTGACAGGTTGCTGGAGAAGGGCTGGCGGATGAACCATGTCCATTTTCGTGGCCCCAGTGATGAGCTGTTGGAAGTGGACCTTTCTGAGTTGGGTGGGGCGTTCAACTTCATGCTGGCTCTGCCTCAATATGAGACTGAGACTGTTCTTGAGCGACATTTGACTGAGCAAGGCGTTCCAGTTGAACGGGAATGTGAGCTGCTGCGGTTGGAGCAGCAGGATGACAAGGTTACTGCTGTGCTTGAAACAAGCAGCGGTAAGGAAGAAGTGCTTCATCCGCCAATGGTGATAGGTGCTGATGGGGCGCACTCTGTTGTGCGCTCGCAGATGGGATTAACCTTCTCAGGCAGCTCCTACCCGCAGGATTGGGGGCTGGCAGATGTGGAGCTGGAGCCGACGCTTTCCATGGATGGGCCGACTATGTTTGACCGATCGCCGAATATCTTTGGGGTCATCCCGTTTTCTGCAACCCGTGCAAGGATTGTTGCGGATCATGTTGATCCATTGGAGAACATGCCGCCGATCCTGAAGGTCAATAAGGTCAACTGGAAATCAACCTTCCGCATCTCGCACAGGCTGGTGAACCTGTACCAGAAAGGCCGCGTGTTTCTGGTTGGGGATGCAGCGCATATACACTCTCCGTTCGGTGGGAGAGGGATGAACTTAGGGATTGAGGACGCTGCGTGGTTGGCGTGGCAGGTTTCTACCGGTCTTACGCATCAATATATGTTGGATCGAAGGCCAGTTGCTGCGGAAGTTTTGAAGACAGTGGATTCTGGGACGCGGTTTCTGGCTTCCAACAATACTGCTATTCGCCTCTTCCGGCAGAAGTTCATGCCTGTGTTGGGGCGGACGAATTACTTCCAATCACAGTTCATGAACATTATGTCTGCTGAGAACACGCCATTCCCTCCTTGGCTGGAAGAGGAAGAAACCGTGTAACGCTTTGTATGGAAAGAGAAGTCCAGATAACAAAAAACCGCCTAGCGGCGGTTCTTTTGTTTTTTTGGAGCGGGCGAGGCGATTCGAACGCCCGACCCTAACCTTGGCAAGGTTATGCTCTACCCCTGAGCTACGCCCGCATATCCAAAAAATTCCAACTTCGCGAAAACTCAGCTTCTTAGAGAAACTGGAGCGGGCGATGAGATTCGAACTCACGACCCTAACCTTGGCAAGGTTATGCTCTACCCCTGAGCTACGCCCGCATTCTGTTTCGCTAGGACCGTTTGTTGCGGCCCCGTCGGTGAGGTGGGAGCTATATGACAAAAGCTCGGGGTGAATGCAACAAGGAATTTGAAATTCATTGTGGGATTTCCAAGTGCTTGTGGACGTAACTGTTGTGAGGCTGATCTTGTAATCTATTTAAATACAATGGCTTAGGTGAAATTATAAGGTGTTTTTCCTGTTGTGGAAATAATTGCATCTGCGCAAAATAACCTATGTGATTTTGTCGGAAACTGAGGCGATGAGCTGCAAAAAGGAAATTAGTTCTCTCATATATCTCAATGGGATCAGGAAATTTATTGTCCAACCGGAAAAATTACCTGTGAGATCATGGCTAAGAAAACTGTAGCTGGGTGGAGGAGATCACATTTTGTAAGTGGGGGCAGTATGTCGCACATACAGATTTGTATACTTGCTGAGAACTTTTTCAGCGATCCAGTGCTGCCCTTAGGAAATGCAAGTTGCAGGTTTTGAGAGTACTCAATCAGAATACTATATTAGAGTTATTCTAAATCCAAAAAGAGATGAACTGTGCATGCTATATGATTAGATTTTGCTAATATTGAAGTATTTATAAGTATATCTTCAATTCATATTCTGAATATTTTTTATAAGTATAAATATTGTATCATTGTAGGTAGCGTTATTCTGGGTTTTTAGTTTTGAAAATCCTATAGTAAATGTCAAGCGGTTGCATCAATGTGCTTTTGTTTATAGCGATTCTAAAATCCATTATCTCGTGATGATGGAGGAATTCATGCGAGCTATAATTAAGACATTGATTGGCGCATCTGTTCTCAGCTTAGCTGCTCAGGGAGGAGCCTTGGCTCAGTCTGAGTTGTTGGAAGAGGCGCGCTCTTACTTCAAGCCGATCCCGCACGCTGTACCTGCTGTAAAAGGCAACACAATCACCCGCGAAAAAATCGATCTGGGGCGTAAGCTGTTTTTTGATCCGCGGCTATCGCTCTCTGGTTTGTTGTCGTGCAACAGTTGTCACAACCTTGGCATGGGTGGGGATGACAATCTGGAAACATCCATCGGCCATGGATGGCAGAAGGGGCCGCGCAACGCGCCTACCGTTCTGAATGCTGTGTTCAACCTTGCTCAGTTCTGGGATGGTCGTGCTGAAGATCTGAAGGAGCAGGCAAAAGGCCCTGTGCAGGCTGGTGTTGAAATGGCCAGTACGCCAGAGCGGGTTGAAGCTGTGCTGAACAGTATGCCTGGCTACACCGAGCAGTTTGCAAGAGCATTTCCCGGTGAAGATAAAGCGACGAACTTCGACAATATGGCGAAGGCTATCGAAGCTTATGAGGCAACTTTGATCACGCCAGCATCCAAGTTTGACCTGTTCCTTGAGGGCAACGAAAATGCGCTCAGTGCTCAGGAAAAGCAGGGACTTCAGGCGTTTATGGACACTGGTTGTGCTGCTTGTCATGGCGGTGTGAACATTGGTGGTGAAGGGTACTATCCATTCGGTGTGGTTGAGAAACCAGGCGCTGATGTTCTTCCGGCAAACGACAAAGGCCGCTTTGCTGTCACTCAAACCGCTGAAGAAGAGTACGTTTTCCGTGCATCTCCATTGCGTAACATCGAGTTGACAGCCCCTTACTTCCATTCCGGTAAAGTTTGGGATCTGAAACAGGCAGTTGCCATTATGGCCAGCTCTCAGCTGGGTGCAGAACTGACTGATGAAGATATTGATGCGATCACTGCTTTCCTGAAGACCCTTACAGGTGAGCAGCCGGTTGTTGAGTATCCGATCCTTCCGGTTCGGACAGATTCTACACCACTCCCTGATCCGTCTGTCATGACGGCTCACTAAGCAAACTATTCGCCCCCGGTTTGCGAGAGGCAGGCAGTTCTTATGGACTGCTTGCCTTTTTTTATGGGTGCCTTAAAACGGTGCAGCATTTATGTGGCAAACACTTGGTTTATCTCAGAGACTTGGGGGAGGTTCTTCTACATGCCAGCAAGCCGTTCGCAACTGATGTCCTTTTTGGAAGAGCTGAACATTCCGGTTTCTACCATTGATCATGAACCGGTTTTCACGGTTGCTGAGTCTGCTGACTTGCATGATCGTATTCCCGGTGGGCACACCAAAAACCTCTTTCTGAAAGACAAGAAGGGGAATCTCTTTTTGGTTGTTGCGCTCCATGATGCTACGATTGATCTGAAAAAGATCTCCAGCATCATTGGTGCATCTGGTCGCGTATCTTTTGGTAAGGCTGATCTGTTGGAAGAGGTTCTGGGTGTAACGCCGGGATCTGTGACGCCGTTTTCTCTGATCAATGATCGTGAGGCGCAACGGGTTTCTGTTGTGTTTGACGCGAACATGATGGAGCAGGAAGTTCTGAACTTCCATCCGCTGCTGAACAATGCTTCGACAGCGATTTCGGCAGATGGGCTGATGGCTTTTGCAAAGGCGTGTGGGCATGACGCAAGAGTGCTTGCGGTGTCTGCAGAGGCGCAGAAAGTCACTGAAGATCTATAAAAACTGAGTGATCGCCAATTGTAATTGGTCTCGTCTAAGACCATTTTAGGCAGCAGTTAAAGATTTTGATATGCGGAGCGCTGATAAAAGCAGCTCCCAGTTCAGGTAAAGGGTCAAGAGAATGAGTGGATCCGGTTATTCCGTAGGTGGTAGCTTTGGAGGCTCCCTTGGTGGTGGATATGGCGGTGGTTACCAGACCAACACACAGGCTGGTGCGGCTTCCCCATCCGCTGCTCCTGCAGCTGCGGCTGACTTGATTGTAGATACGACCACTCAGACCTTTGTGCAGGATGTAATCGAGGGCTCCCGTAATCAGGTTGTTCTCGTTGATTTCTGGGCACCTTGGTGTGGTCCGTGTAAACAGCTTACTCCGACGCTTGAGAAAGTGGTCAAGGAAGCGAATGGCGCTGTTAAGCTGGTGAAGATGAACATCGAAGAGTACCCGGAAGTTGCGGGTCAGATGGGTGTTCAGTCGATCCCGGCTGTGTTTGCGTTTAAAGGTGGCCAGCCAGTTGATGGCTTCATGGGCGCGCAGACTGAGGGTGAAGTTAAAAAGTTCCTCGACCGCATCGGCGTGAAGATTGGCCCAAGCGATCTGGAAGTGATGCTTGAGAAGGCTGATGAGCTTCGAGATGCGGAAGGCTATCCGGAAGCTGCGCAGCTTTACGGTGGCGCGCTTTCCATTGATGCTGGCAACGTGCATGCACTGAGCGGCCTTGCCATGTGCTATCTCGCGCTTGGTGAGAAGGAACATGCCAAGCAGATGCTCGACATGGTCCCGGAAGACAAGCAGGACTCTCAGCAGTTTGTTGCGGCTAAGGCTGCGCTGGAACTGGCTGAGCAGTCAGAAGGACTGGACGATCTTGCTGAGCTGCGTGGGCGTGTGGAAGCAAATGCAGATGATCATCAGGCCCGTTTTGACCTTGCGCTTGCATTGAGCGGCAAGGGCGACAAGACCGGCGCTGTTGATGAACTGATTGAAATTATTCGCCGTGACCGCGAGTGGAATGAAGATGGTGCACGCAAGCAGTTGCTGCAGTTTTTTGAGGCTTGGGGCTTCAAAGATGCAGGTGCTGTTTATGGTCGCCGTAAACTCTCCTCAATTTTATTCTCGTAATCTTGGCCTAATGATAAGAGCGGAGAGCACTTAAGTGGCCTCGATGACTGTTGGAAATGCGACCTACGCAGGTCTGGATGATCTGCCGCAGGTTGTGCCGTTGTTTGTTTTGCCGGGAGCTATCTTGCTCCCGCGCTCCCATATGCCTCTCAATGTTTTTGAGCCGCGCTACACCGCGATGATCGACAGTGCTTTGCGCACTGACCGGATGATTGGTGTGATTCAGCCGCAGTTTGATACAAGCGATGAAGAGCTGGCCGGACGGCCAAAGCTTTGCACCGTTGGCTGTATGGGGCGTATTACCGGTTTTCAGGAGAGTGGCGATGGCCGCTATCTGATTACGCTTTCCGGTGTTTCCCGCTTTGAGCTTCGTGGTGAGTTGGAAGAACGTGCGCCATTCCGTCGTGGGCACGTGGATCCGACCCGATTTGCCAGTGATCTGAAGACAGGCCTTGGTGAAGACGATGTGGACCGTGAGCTGCTGCTTTCAACGCTCAAGGAGTATTTGAGCGTTAATGATCTGGAAGCTGACTGGGATAGCGTGAATTCTGCTTCGACCGAGGTATTGGTCAATGCGCTGTGCATGATGAGTCCTTATGGACCTAAAGAGAAGCAGGCTCTGTTGGAAACAGAGAATCTGAAAGTGCGTGCGGATACGCTGATTGCGCTGGCTGAAGTGGAGCTGGCACGAGGCAACGGTGGTGCTGGCAGCACTCTTCAGTGATGCAGGTAATGATAAGAGATGAATGAGGGCTCTATGAGCGAATTTGAAGCGCCACAGCTGGACCGACGCCTTCTGGAGTTGTTGGTCTGCCCTGTGACGAAGACAACGCTTGAGTACAACGCTGAGAACCAGGAGTTGATTTCTCGCGCTGCTAAGCTGGCTTACCCAATTCGGAACGGTATTCCGATCATGTTGGAAGAAGAAGCACGTAAGCTAGAAGACTAAATGCTTTAAAGGCTAGGAGAGATGATCTTCTAGCCTTTTTGCCAGATCCTGCGGATCTCCCTGAACGCGCAGAGTTTTTATGCGGGCCGTGGAGCCTGCAATCACTTCAGCTGAAGATTTTGGAACAGAAAGTGCTTTTGCAAACAGGGCTGCAACGGCTTTGTTGGCTGCGCCCTTTTCCGGCACTGCGCGAACTCTTGCCAGGACAAGCGGACGTCCGTCAGACTGTGTGCCGATTTTCTCAATCTGATCTTTGGAGGATTTGGGGGTGAGGCGGACGGTAATGAGAATTCCGTCAGCCTGCAGTTTCCAAGGGCGTTCGTCTGCCACTACTTAGAAGACGTAGGGGTAGATGTAGAGGCCAATGATGCGCTGAATAAGGAATATACCGAGCAACAGAATGATCGGGGAAAGGTCCAGTCCACCCATTGGTGGAAGGAAACGTCTAATTGGCCGCAAGAGCGGCTCTGTCAGATTGTAGAGGGTCTGTCCGATCATGGCGATGAACTGATTGCTCGAGTTCACCACGTTGAACGCGTAGAGCCACGAGAAGATCACGTTTGCGATAACAACCCACCAATAAAGATTTAAAATGACGAAAACGACATCAAGGATAGCGCGCATGGACTGGTTAAACTCCAAGTTTGCGGAGATGAACTTTCTAAATTGCTTCCTTTAAGACAGAGCTCAGGAAACAGAGTTGTTCTTCATGTAACTTTGAACTGAGGCACCTGCAAGATCCAGTATGCCTCATTTTTCTATATTTAGAGCTAATTTCCGCAATGAGCCCATGAAAAAATGCCAATTGCCGATAGCGGTATGCCCCTGAAATGGAGGGGGAAACCGCTTACGGGCTATGGTGATTTGCTTTAGCCAAAGTGGAAGGTAGGCTTGAAGCTCTCTGGCAGGTGAATTGGTTTGCCCTGTTCCGGGAACATTTCCTGCATCAGGCAAGCTGCGATGCGGTGAGAGATGGCATAGGAAATTTTGAAGCCACCGGTTGCCACCCATGTTTTCTTAGTGTCTGGAATGAGGCCAACCAATGGATCACGTTTTTTGCATTTTGGACGGATGCCAGCCCAACGGGTAATGATTGGAGCGCCTTTGAGGGAAGGGCAGAAGCCTATTGCTTTGGTGAGCATGGTCTGGATGTCAGCTTCTACAGGCTCCTTGCTGGTCCACTCCTGCTCAGAGGTGGAGCCGATAGCGACAGTTCCATTGGCGTGGGAGACAACGTAGATACCATTATCGTAGATTACCGGCAGAGGTTTTTCAGCTTTGTATTCCAGAAGAAGGGATTGTCCCTTTACGCCCATGCCGATGGTTTTGCCTGCCATCTCGCTGAGCCGCCCAAATCCTTCATAGCCTGCCGAATGAACGACGCGATCTGCTTTCAGGGTCTCGCCGTTTCCGAGTGAGACAGTGCTAGTGGTCTCATTGAAGTTGAGGAACTCAGTGTGTTCCATGATATCGATGCGGGTTTCGAGGAAAGCTTTGAGGCCAGCTGAAACGAGGCGTGGATTGGCGCGTGCCGCCAGAGTATCCCAGATGATGCCAAGCGGTGCTGCTTCCGGTGTGAGCCAGTCGCTGAATGGTGTTTCTTTCACCACGTTGAAGGTGAAGCCGGTTTCATCGCTTCTCCAGCGCTGCTTGCTTTCTTCAACGCGGGAGAGGGCATGTTCGAGCTTGTGTTCTGTGTAGAGTGGGATCAATCGGCCTGCACGGCTGTAGCCGACGGTCATGCCTGTGGCTTCTTCAAGCTCTGCTACGATATCGGAGAGTTCGATCAGGGCGTCCAGCTGAAACTGCTTCTTGTCGTTCCATTGACTAGGAACGTGAGGCATCAAAGCGCCGACAAGACCGGCACTTGCACCCGAAGCAATTGTGTTCTTTTCCAGAAGAGCGACTTTCAAGCCTTTTCCGAGTGCGGCTTTAGCGACGCTGAGTCCGAAAATTCCCCCACCAACAACAACTATATCGTAGGTCATGTTTTTTTATTTCCCAGGTTGGGGTATAAGCCCAACCGATTTGTACGTTAGAGATTTGGCTTAGACATATGACAGAGCGCCCAAAATTGGAATGGGATGATGCGAATGTGCCGTATGCGTCGCAGTTTGGAGATACTTATTACTCCAAAGCCGGTGGATTAGGCGAAACGCGCTACGTATTTCTGCAGGGTAACAAGCTTCCAGAACGCTGGAAGGGGGCCCCGTCATTTACCATTGCTGAGTTGGGATTTGGAACCGGACTTAATTTTCTGGCCACTCTGGAGCTTTTGCTAAGCTTGCCTGAGGCGGAGCGGACGAAGCTGACTTATGTTTCGTTTGAGCTCTATCCGATGGATGCAGCAGAGATTGACAAAGCGCTCTCTCAATGGCCTGAGCTTAAAACTCTCAAAGACAAGCTTCTGGCAGCCTGGAACCCTCAGCCGGGTTGGAACCCGATTACCATCGATGGGGTGCGGTTGCTGTTGGGTGTTGGTGATGCGCGCGAGATGCTGCCATCGCTGTCATTCCCGGTGGATGCCTGGTTCCTCGATGGCTTCAATCCAGCACGGAACCCTGAGCTTTGGGGCAGAGATCTGATGTTGGCTGTTGGTGAGAAAACAGCTGTTGGCGGCACGTTCGGCACCTACACCGCTGCCGGATGGGTGCGCCGGAATTTGCAGACTGCGGGTTTTGATGTTGAGCGTATCAAAGGCTATGGCACAAAACGCCAGATGATGGTGGGGCAGAAACCTGCCGCCACCGTAGCCTGATTGATCAGCATTCTGGCAGGTTGACTGCCAGACCGCCTTTACTGGTTTCTTTATACTTGTCGTTCATTTCAACGCCGGTCTGGCGCATGGCTTCTACGCAGTTGTCGAGTGGCATGTAGTGAGAGCCGTCGCCGCGCAGTGCCAGCGAGGCCGCTGAAACTGCTTTGATGGCCCCAAGGCCATTGCGCTCAATGCATGGCACCTGAACGAGGCCACCAACCGGGTCACAGGTCATGCCAAGGTGATGTTCCAGCGCGATTTCAGCAGCATTTTCAATCTGCTCATTGGTGCCGCCAAGGGCTGCACAGAGACCTGCTGCTGCCATAGCCGCCGCTGAGCCGACTTCGCCCTGACAACCAACTTCTGCGCCGGAAATAGATGCGTTGTGTTTGATGATGCCGCCGACTGCTGCTGCGGTGAGCAGGAAGGTTTTGATACCTTCGTCGTTGCTACCCGGGCAGTGTTCGCGATAATATTTGACGGTTGCTGGGATTACGCCTGCTGCACCGTTTGTTGGTGCGGTGACGACTTTGCCACCTGCTGCGTTTTCTTCATTCACCGCCATAGCGTAAACGGAGAGCCAGTCGTTGGCGACGTGAGGCATGCTCATGTTGTTGCCGCGCTCATCTTCCAACTGCTGCTTGATGGCTGCTGCACGGCGTTTCACGGTCAGGCCACCCGGTAGCTCACCTTCCGTGTTGAGGCCGCGCTCCATGCAGCCGTCCATAACTTCCCAGATTTGCCAGAGCTTGCTGTCCAGCTCTTGTGGATCAAGCGAAGTGATCTCGTTGGCGCGTTTCATCTGAGCGATGGTCTTGCCGGATTTCTGACCCATCTCCAGCATTTCTTTTGCTGTCGCAAATGGATAAGGCATGCCTTTGATTTCATCGGGAGCATCATTGCCAGCCGCTTCCGCTGCTTTCATGCGGTCAAGCTCTTCTTCCGTCAGAACGAAACCACCGCCGATGGAGTAGAAGGTTTCCTGCAGGTGGAGGCGATCCTGCGCATCGTACGCTTCGATCACCATGCCGTTTGCGTGGCCGGGTAAGTTCTTTTCGAAGTCAAAGATCACGTCTTTGTCGGGATCGAAGTCCAGCTCAGGCAGGTCTGGCAGGTGGACTTTCTTTTCTTTGGCGATCTTCTTCTCAAGGGCTTCGGCTTCATCCGGATCCAATGTTTCCGGGGTGCAGCCTGCCAAACCCAGCACAACGGCTCTGTCGGTTGCGTGGCCTTTGCCGGTCCATGCCAGGGAACCGTGAAGCGTGCAGCGGAGGCGCTTTGGTGCGCCGGCACCGGGCCATATCCGTCGTCCGTCTCTCAGTTCATCCAGAAAACGTGCAGCGGCAGTCATCGGGCCCATGGTATGGGATGATGACGGACCAATGCCGATCTTGAAAATTTCAAAGACGCTGAGAAACATGTGTTTGGCACCTTTCAAATGGCTGGGGTTTTGTTTTTGTTTCGTGTTGGATAGAGAAACAGCCACTATCACTGAATTTTCTAGGAATAATCGGCAAAGGCTCTGAAACCAAGCGGATTATTTTTCCCGATATTTGAAATTGACGTTGCGTTTGTCCAGAAGCCTAGGAAAATATCTGCAAAGATCGTGTGCTCTTTGATTCAACTGGGCTTTTCATCAGGGTGTTTACTGAAGATATTGAAGAAAATACGCCAGCTTCACGTGGAATTGATGACCATGTTTTACTCACCCAATGTGAAAAGGGATGAAAAAACTGTCTCTGGTTCATTTTTGTGGTGCCTATGCGCAACAGTCTGTAGAAAACTCCTGAAACTACAGGTCTGCAAATCGGGTCAAAACGTATATCATAAGTGGTAATTGTTTCTTCCGATCAAGGCTGCACCTATGACCGCCTCATTTCGTATTCTTGCAGGCTTAGCGCTTGCTTCCGTTTCCAGTCACGCGCTGGCAGAAGATAATTTCACGCCGGGCGACCTGACTGACGAGCAAGCCAGCAAGAGATACGTAATGGATATCGGTGTTGCTGGATTTGTTAATCCAAAATATGACGGCGCCGATGAGTACATCATCTATCCGTTGCCGTTGATTGCTTTCTCGAGATTTTATCTGCCGGGATTTGGTCAGGTGAAGGAAGGAGAAACGCAGGGCGTCTTTATCTACCCGTCCTTTGGCTTTGTAGGCGAGCGTAACCCTTCAGATTCCAGCTCTTTGGATGGTACGAGCCGTGTGCCTTGGGCCGGTGAAATTGGTCTTGGTGGTGGTTTCCGTCATGATTGGTTCCGCGCCTTTATTGAGGTGCGCCATGGCTTCAACGGTCACCGCGGATTTGTTGGTCGTGCCGGTATTGATGTGATCACTGAGGTTACTGATCGACTGACGTTTGTGTTTGGTCCGCGTGTTGATGCTGCGGATGGTTCTTACATGAACACATACTTCAGTGTTCCAGCTGGTGGTCCTTCCGGCCCTTATACCGCTGAAGGTGGTTTCAAGAGCGTTGGCGGTGTTGTTCGTGCAAGTTATGCGCTTACCGACACAATTGGCCTGCACTTACAGGGTGGATATGATCGTTTGATTGGTGAGGCAGCGGATAGCCCTATCACTCAGAACGACAACATGTGGTCCGTTGGTTTTGGCGCCACCTATCGCTTTGCTTGGGACATGTTCTAGAGCGACTAACGCGTACAGATCGATTTATGAATGAAGCCCGGATCTGGTTCCGGGCTTTTCTTTTAGCTGCTCGTGGTGAGTTTTCATCTAGCCATCTAAAAATAAAACACCGCTTGAAGTGAAGCTGGGTGTATATTCATGAAAATAGAAGCATGTATGCAGTATTGATATTGAGAGTTGTATTACCTCATTATTGAAGTATCAGCTTTGTCTTCGTCGGTAATAATCCCCTTAGAATAACTTAATGAAAGACTCAGGTTAGAGCTCATGTTAGTTCACGATGAGTATTGCGTTGAGTGAGGGGGCTTCAGTATGCGTACAATAATTACTATTTCAGGACTGCTGTTTATTTGCTTACTTCTTATGGTTCCAGCGAAGGCTTCGTCTTCCAAAGTGCTGGCCAAAATTGATATCTCCGAACAGACCATGCGGATTTTTGTCGATGGGAAGGTGCGTCATTCGTGGCCTGTCTCAACTGCGCGGCGTGGGTACAGGACGCCTGTGGGAACCTTCAAGCCAACCCGGATGCACAAGCGTTATTTCTCTCGGAAATATAACGGCGCGCCGATGCCTTACTCAGTGTTCTTCTACAAAGGCTATGCCATTCATGGGACGGATGTGGTCAAGCGGTTGGGAGCGCCTGCGTCGCATGGCTGTGTTCGGTTGCACCCGAAAAATGCGAAGAGGCTGTTCAGTCTGATTCAGGCGAATGGGCCTTCAAACGCCAAGATTGTAATCGTGAAATAGTGAACACGCTTTACGTGCAACGCGGATCGTGGTGTGATATCCGTCGAATAAGGCCCTTTGCCCTTGCTAGAGCGAGGGTTCCTTACTAAATCAGGGGCTAAGAGATGTGCTTGAAGGCTTGTGAGCGGAAGAAGCAAGTCGGGTCGCAAACGCCTGCTTCTCCCGCCGTAGCGCTGAATACGCATAACTCAACAATCAGCGTGTCTTTCCTAACGCCAAAATCTTGCCAAAAGGTTGGCACGCTGATTTTTTTGAAAGAGTTTTTTAGGGATAAAACGATTTTTTTCGAATAGGCCTGTGTGTAGCGTGGATGCATTGGCCAAAGAAAAAGAGGGCTTTGAAAGAACGCTCAAAAACCCTCTCTATATTCTCTAAAGCTGATTACGCAATACCTTGATATCAGCTGCTTATTTAAGAGCAAAAGCTGTGCCAGTTTTGAGAGAAAAATTTGGCACAAGATCTGGGGTGACTGCGTCGTTTCCATCCAAAATGCAGGTTAATTTTACAGCTTGATTACCTTTGCCGCTTCGCAATTTGCAACGCGGTTTGGGAGTGTTAACCATTGCGTTTACGCTCAGTTAAACTCGTGATCGAGGTTGAGCGTGCTTTGTTTGCCGATATGGTCGTAGTTATCGTGAGCCCATTTTTTAGCTGCCTGCCTGCCGATGTCGTGGAGCAGTTCCACAAATTCCCATTGTGGATTTAATTTTGATGAGGCGCCAAACGGGGCTAAATCCTTTGTTGCTTCGATGCGATGCATGAACACGCGGGTGTATTTGTCCGTGTCCAGACGTCCTTCCTGAATCAGTCGGGTCACAAACTCGATCGCACGCAGCTCGCGTAATAAGGTGGAGTTGAATGTGATTTCATTCAGGCGCTCTGAGATTTCTTGGGCGGTGTGTGGCAGTTCGTTTCTTTCAACCGGATTGATCTGGATGAGCAGAACGTCCGTGTGTCCGCCTTGCTTAAACAGAGGGAAGAGCGGTGGGTTGCCCATGAAACCGCCGTCCCAGTACGCTTCGTCTCCAATTTCGACGGCCTGATACATGTGTGGCAAGGCAGAGGAGGCCATAACAGCGTCGAGTGTCAGCTCTTCATTGGCGAAGATTTTGATCTTACCTGTGCGCACATTGGTGGCGGCGACGTAGACATCGACCTCCTTACAGCTGCGTACACGCTCGAAGTTGATCTGCTGTTCGACGAGATCACGGAGCGGATTGTAGTTCATGGGATTGAGCTGGTATGGCGAGACAACGCGGGAGGCGAGATCCCAAGCGAGGTACATGGGAGAATTGTCCAAGCTCCAGTTTCCCATGAACACGTCCAGCGGGTTGCGCTGGAATGGGCTGGTTTCACCTGCTGCGCTGACTGATTTCCAGAAGCGGGTGAGGGCTTTGCGAGCACCTTCTTGACCGCCTTCCACGAGGCCATCTGCCATTACAACAGCATTCATGGCACCGGCGCTGGTGCCCGAAATGCCGATGATTTCCCAGTCTTCGTTTTCCAGGAGCCAATCCAGAACGCCCCAGGTGAAGGCGCCGTGGGCTCCTCCACCTTGTAAGGCCAGATTGATTTTCTTCCGTTCTTTCTTCGCAGTCTTCCGAGGCGTTGCCATATGGACCTCCGTGGGTCGCCAGATTAGAACAGCTGGGAAATCGTAGGTTTGGTTATTGAGCTGTCCAGCCACCATCGATTGGCAATAGAGTGCCAGTGATTGAAGCTGCCGTATCAGAGCACAAGAACACGGCAAGACCAGCAACCTGTTCTACGGTTACGAACTCTTTGGTTGGTTGAGCGGCTAGCAGGACTTCTTTTTTCACCTGCTCCTCAGTCATATTGCGTGCTTTCATAGTGTCCGGGATCTGCTTCTCGACGAGAGGAGTCCAGACATAGCCCGGGCAGATGGCATTCACTGTGATGTTGTTTTCTGCCACTTCCAGTGCAACTGTTTTGGTCAAGCCTGCGATGCCGTGTTTGGCTGAGACATAGGCTGCCTTGAATGGTGACGCGACGAGGGCATGTGCGGAGGCGGTGTTGATGATGCGGCCCCAGCCTGCTTCGCGCATGTAAGGCACTGCTGTACGGATGGTGTGGAATGCGGATGACAGGTTGATCGCGATGATGGCATCCCACTTTTCGACCGGGAAATGTTCAATCGCTTCAACGTGCTGAATACCTGCGTTGTTGACGAGAACATCGACAGAGCCAAGGGTTTTGTGGGCCTCGTGGATCATGGCGTGAATTTCGTCAGGTTTGGTCATATCCGCTGAAGAGTAAACGCATTTCACGCCGAAATCGGACTCGATACCTGCGCGCTCTTTCTCGATTGCGTCTGCATCCCCAAAGCCGTTGATCATGATGTTGGCGCCTTGCTCCGCCATTGCACGGGCATAGGCAAGGCCGATGCCGGAGGTGGAGCCAGTGATTACAGCGGTTTTCCCTGAGAGCATTTTGAGTCTCCTGACCAAATGTATTGAAAAATGAGTTGGTGTGAGCTTGCGCCACTTTTTAGTCTGGTTGCATTAGCAAAAAGCATAGTTATCTAGCGTGCAGTGCAAAAAGGTCAGAAGTGACCGCCAATCTGTCTTTTGTCCTTAATGTAAGGTTAGAGATGCGTGCGTTGCGTCAAAAGCTCTCTGGCATTTTGTGTTTCCCGATGATGCTGAGGACCTAGCATCATTCCGGGGAGAGGTTTACTGTGAAATCTTGGGGAGCATGATGGTGTCTGAAGATGACATCAAACTGAGTTGAGAGTGCGCTAAAAAGTTGACAGGGCGGGCTGCATGCTGCACTTGCTTGCCTAAAGATTTATCCCAGTGGAATGATCATGACTAACAAGAGCCAAACCTATATTTCTTCCCCGTTTCCGCGCCGTCGTTCTGTAGCTGTCGACGTTGGTGGGGTGATTGTTGGCGGTGAAGCGCCTGTTGTTGTTCAGTCCATGACCAATACCGATACTGCAGACGTGGACTCCACTGTCGCGCAGGTGTCCGCATTGGCGCGTGCTGGCTCTGAGCTGGTGCGTATTACGGTTGACCGTGATGAAGCTGCCGCTGCTGTGCCACGCATTAAAGAGCGTTTGCAGCGCATCGGCGTCAATGTTCCGCTGGTCGGAGACTTCCATTACATCGGGCACAAGCTGCTCGCAGATCATCCTGATTGTGCTGAAGCGCTCGACAAGTACCGGATCAATCCGGGGAACGTTGGTTTCAAAACCAAGAAAGATAAGCAGTTCGGCCAGATCATCGAAATGGCGATGAAGCACGATAAGCCTGTGCGCATTGGCGTGAACTGGGGCTCCCTTGATCAGGAGCTGCTGACACACCTGATGGACAAGAACCAGGAAGAGGGCTCTCCGCTTACTGCGCAGGAAGTGATGCGCGAAGCGATTTGCCAGTCTGGTTTGCTATCTGCTCAGCGCGCTGAAGAGCTTGGGCTTGGCCGCGACAAGATCATCTTGTCCGCGAAGGTGTCTCAGGTTCAGGACCTGATTGCTGTTTACACCGATCTTGCGCAGCGCTGTGATTATGCGCTTCACCTTGGCCTGACTGAAGCTGGCATGGGAACGAAGGGCATTGTGGCTTCTTCTGCCTCCATGGGTATTCTGCTACAGCAGGGCATTGGTGATACTATTCGTATTTCTCTGACGCCTGAGCCGGGTGGAGATCGTACTCGTGAGGTTCAGGTTTCTCAGGAATTGTTGCAGACTATGGGCTTCCGCAGCTTTGTGCCGATTGTTGCGGCATGCCCGGGCTGTGGTCGTACAACTTCCACCGTCTTCCAGGAGTTGGCGCAGGATATTCAGGAACATATTCGCGAGAGCATGCCGAAGTGGCGTGAGCAGTATCCGGGTGTTGAAGAGCTCAACGTTGCGGTTATGGGCTGTATCGTGAATGGTCCGGGTGAATCCAAGCACGCTGATATTGGTATTTCTCTGCCAGGTACGGGTGAAACACCTGCTGCACCTGTGTTTGTTGACGGTGTTAAAACTGTTACCCTGCGTGGGCCGAACATCGCTAATGAGTTTAAAGCGATGGTTCTGGATTATATTGAGAAACGCTATGGTACCAGCGTTTCTTCAGAACACGAGATTTCCTAGATGTCGCTTGAGCGGTTTGTCAAAAAAGTAGAGCACAAAATCAGAGACAATGCCCCGAAGGAAAAACCTTCGGTTCTGGTGATCTCTTCACAGGTCGTCAGTGGCTGTGTTGGCACGCGTAGCGCTGTGTTTGCACTGGAGCGCATGGGCTTCAATGTCTGGATGTTGCCTACGATTTTGCTGCCGTGGCATCCGGGACAAGGTGCAGGTGAGCGGATTTCTGCCAGCGAAGAAGCATTTACGCAGATTGCCCAGCAGATTTGTGCCAGTGACCGGCTCAGCTCCGTCAAAGGTGTCATCTCTGGTTACATGGCAAACGCCGCTCAGGTTACTGAGGTGGCGAAGATCGTGGAAGAAGTGAAGAGCCGTAATGATGATGCGGTTTATCTCTGCGATCCTGTGATCGGTGATAAGGGTGGGCTTTATGTTGCTGAGCCTATCGCTGAAGCTATTCGCGATCAGCTGTTGCCTTTGGCAGATGTTATTACGCCGAACCGCTATGAGCTTGCGTGGCTGAGTGGGTTTGGTACTGAGATGGAAAATGAAGCTGTTGCGGCGGCACGTACGCTGCAGGTGGAGCGGACGATTGTGACGTCTTCTCCTGCCATCCGGCGTAATTCCATTTCCAACTTGCTGGTTGGCCCGCGTGGAAGTCTAGCGATTGAGCATGCAGAAGTGCAGGGCGCTCCGCATGGCACTGGCGATTTGCTGGCCGCACTTTACTTGGCACGCAGTTTGAGTGGCCAGAGTGATGAAGAGGCGCTGAAGAAAGCGACTGCTTCAACATTTGAGCTGGTTGCTCGCTCTGTGAAAGTTGGTTCTGACGATTTGCTTTATTCTGAGCATCAGGATCCACTGATTCAGCCTATGGCGTTGGTGAATAGTCGCCGCGTGGTTGAGGCGCCTGAGCGTGCCTGAGACAGCTCAATCTGCACCGGTCTGTGTGGCTGGCGTTGATGGTTGCAAGGCCGGGTGGATCGTTGTTTTCCGATGGGTTGGTTCTGACAGACCTTCTGAAGTGAACATCTTTCCACATTTTGCTGAATTGTTGGCTTCAGAGTTTAAGCCTCAAAAGATAGCAGTCGATATGCCGATTGGACTGCCTGAGCAGGTTGGTGCCAATGGGCGAGGGCCGGAGAAGGCGGTTCGTCCACTTCTTGGGATGCGGCAATCGACGGTGTTTTCCATTCCGGCACGAGCCGCGATCTATTGTGAAGACTATCGTGAGGCATGTTCTGTTGCCTTGGCGCATTCCACACCGCCGAAGAAGGTCTCCAAACAGGCGTTCCATATCTTTCCTAAAATCCGTGAGATTGATCAGCTTATGACACCTGAGCTGGAAGAGCGCGTGTTTGAGGTTCATCCCGAGGTGGCCTTCTGGCGCTTAAACGGTCAGGAACCTATTTCGATCCCTAAGAAGGTCAAAGGGAGCAGCTATCCTGCGGGCTTAGATGCACGGCGGGACTTGCTTGTGCAGTTTGACTATACCGCCAGCTTTCTAGATCAGAAGCCTCCTAAGGGGGCAGCACGGGATGATCTGATGGATGCTGCTGTTAATGCAGTGATTGCAGAGCGGTTGTTGATTGGGCAAGCGGAGCCGTTCCCAGCTGATTTCGGGCGCGATGAACGTGGGCTGAGGATGGCTATCTGGGCTTAAGTGCCGTCAGGTTCCCGGCTTGCAAGGACATCAAGGCGCGGCTCCTTACCAACGCGTTTGAAGCTCTTGAAGCCTTGTTCCTCCAGTAAGTTTTTGAGCATGTTGGGATCAGCCCACCGAACATCTCTTTCATAGAAGATTGCCTGAACCTGCGGGAAGAAGTTCGTCTTGATGAGTTCCTTGATGACGGTTTCCTCGTGGCCCTCCGCGTTCAGCTTGACCACCACATCAACATCATCTGTCACCATCTCATTGAGTTGCTGCGCTGAAACGGTTTCAATCTCCTCTGTTTTGTCAGAGGAGTGAACTGTGCTTTGGCTGAGTGAGGCGCCGCCGCTATGGGTCTTGCTGAGGAAGATCTGTGCTTGTCCGGCATGGTCAGATACGGCTGCCTGCACTGCCTTAATGCGAGAGGTGGCAAGGTTGAGTTCGATGTTCTGTTCCAGCAGCTGAAATGTGCTGGCAACAGGTTCAAAGGCTATGACTTGCTGGCATTTAGTGTTTTGAGCGGCAAGCAGGCTGAAAAGACCTTGATTGGCACCTATGTCCAGCATGATGAAAGGTTTTTCGTAGTCCACCATATAGCTGGAGAGAAATGTGCCGTAGCCGCCTTCACAGCACATGCGGAAGGTTGCGTCGAAGACGTTGGGGGTGAGTTCAACGCCATATCTGGTCAGGATGCCGGAGGAGAGGCCAAGCCGGACACCCCACGACATTGGGATGTACTTGATGTAATAGCCCAGAAGGCCGCGCAGGTGGCGGCGTTCGTTGATGTACTCTTTGCTGTGGTACTTGCCAAAGAAGGTTTTTGAGCCTGGCATCTGCCTAACCTGACTTGTTGATCTTCATTGAGATCAGCGTACATGAGCCAGGCTAGGTTTCGATTAACGCAGCGTCAAATGACTAAACAATTGAGTTGTTGGGACACTCAGGTTAGGGGTGCTTTTGAAGCTCGTAAAGACGAAGCGAATGAAAGGCGTGCAAGTTGAGCAAAGAATAATACGCTCATTCCTGATGAGAGAAAGTGTATTTGCTTTGCAAGCTCTTGCAAAGAAGCAGAGCCTGTTTCAGAGTAATAGATAATTGTAATTATGGATAAAGCTGCAGCGGCTATGCTTATGGCCATTGGATATATTCGAGACTGTTTAGTGACCAATACGTATAAGGCGAGTATGCAAATCACGATATTGAAAATTACTTTCCAAGTATTGAACTCCCATGGGATTTCAAGAAGTTTTGTATCTAAAAGCATAACTAAAAAGAACACACTTATGGCTCTCCAATTACGCTCGTAGATGCATTGACCAACAGTAAAAATAGTACCGATAATGGTGATCACTGCGGTTCCTAACATCACATACCAGAGAAGGTGGATTTCTGTAATGTTAGGTGGCAGGCTGGTTATGCTCATGCTTTAGGCACCTCGGAAATTTATAAGAAAAATCAACCTAGGTAAGCATTATGCATATATAAATACAATCTTTGATTGCGAAATTAGATGTGCTTCTGAATTGAAATATCAAAGTTGAACAACTTTGATATGACGGTCCTAAAGTTTATTGCAGGACCGCGGGATACCAAATGCAGCGTCACAATTGCGGTTTGATGCGTGGGGCAGGGGCTGCTGGGAACGGATCCTTGACCTCTGCAACAACCTTGTTCTCTTCGCCGATACGGCTGTTTGAGAACAGGGATGTGAAGTAGTTGAAGGCACGCTCTGTTTCAGATGCTTTCTTTGGAGCCGGGGATGGCTCTTCAGCTGCAAGCGCCAGAACTTTTGCGGCTTCTACATTCACAGGCGTTGCATTTGGTGCTTCTGCCTTTGCTACATCGGTTGTGGAAGTACCACCAAAGAATGCTGCGATCTTCTCTTTGCGGCGTTTGCTGTTTTCCATTGCGATCTGGATTTCAGCGGTCTCACGCGCGTCTCTTGCCTGCTTTTCAGCAACTGCGACTGCGATGTGCTCAGGTACTGTGTAAGCTGGGCAGGCTGCGCGAGAGTTGAACTTGGTGCCACGACGGTCTGCCTTCGCGTTAAAGACATATTTCTTATCGCAGACCTCAATGGCTGGTGGGCGTTTGGTGACCTCAAAGTGGTCGTAGCCACGCTTCAGCATGCGCCAGAACTCGTAGTGCTCGGAACTTGCGTTCTTTGCCATGTTTTCTGGTGTCATGCGGAACGGGAAGGCCTGCACCTGAAACTTTCTCTGACCGCCTAGGAAACTGTCGCGGCCAAGAGCATAGATGTCGGCGATTTGTTCATCGGTCATGGCGTAACAGCCGCGAGAAGAGCAGGCACCATGGACCATCAGGTTTGAACCGGTGCGATCGTGTGCGCGGTCAAACTTGTTTGGGAAGCCAAGGTTGAATGACAGATAGTAAGAAGAGAACGGGTTCATCAGGCCCGGAGTGACTTCATAGAAGCCTTCAGGAGCCTGTCGGTCACCTTCTTTGAATTTCGGGCCGAGTTTGCCTGACCATTTGCAGATATCGAATGTTTCAAGCAGTGCATACTCGCCAGATTTGGTCTGCTTCCAGACTTCCAGCTCGGACTCTTGCTTGAACAGTCGGACCATGATTGGAGACTTGAGCTCCATGTCCTTGGACTTCATGCGGTTGGAAAGGCTTTTGCTGACAGGCTGCTGGTGCTTTTCAGCGCCAAACTCTGTTCCCTGACAAGCGGCTAGCGTTAGTGCCAGCGCAAGCGCAGCGGCGCGCTTTACGTTCTTGCCAGACTCTCCCTGAAACACTTTAATCATGTGCTTGACCCACCATGCTGGGGCTAGTTTGCCCGAACCCCAATCTCGACTCTACACTTAGACTATCTGGGTTAAGGTTGATCGAATCTTACCACAGATCATTCTCTCTGAGATTGAGGGGTATTCCCCAAGATGCACTTTCCCCCGAGTTTGATTGGATCAAACAAAAAAGGCATCAGACGTATATCTGATGCCTTTTATAAAAAATTTAGTGGATACCCACAATAAATCGTAGGTTCGAATCAGCCGAGTTCACGACCTATGCGTAAGAACTTCTCCCGACGCTGCTTCTTGAGGTCGTCTGCGGACTGACCTGCCATCTTGCTCAGAGCGTTCTCAATGCTGGATCCTGCGCGATCGATAACGATCTCTTTTGCGCGGTGTGCACCACCGATTGGTTCCTTGATGATCTCGTCGATGATGCGGAAGCCGGAGAGGTCTTCTGCGGTGATCTTCATGTTGGTGGCTGCGTCCTGTGCCCGGGTGCTGTCGCGCCACAGAATGGATGCGCCTGCTTCCGGAGAAATCACAGAGTAGATGGAGTGTTCCAGCATTGCCACGTGGTTGGTGGTGGCGATTGCGATCGCGCCGCCGGAGCCGCCTTCACCGATGACGATGGAGATGTTTGGAACGCCAAGGCCGAGACACATATCGGTAGAGCGAGCAATTGCTTCTGCCTGGCCGCGCTCTTCAGCGCCGATGCCTGGGTATGCGCCTGCGGTGTCTACGAAGGAGACAACAGGGATGTTGAAGCGATCAGCCAGTTCCATGATACGGACGGCTTTGCGGTAACCTTCCGGACGAGCCATGCCGAAGTTGTGCTTCAGGCGGCTTTCGGTGTCGTTACCTTTTTCCTGACCAAGAATTGCAACGGACTGACCGCGGAAGCGACCAAAGCCTGCAATAATTGCGCAATCCTCGGAGAATTTGCGGTCACCAGCAAGAGGTGTGAAGTCTGTGATCAGAGCGTTGATGTAGTCCAGTGAATGTGGACGGTCTGGGTGGCGGGCCACCAGAGTTTTCTGCCAAGGCGTCAAGCGAGAGTAGATGTCGCTGAGTGCCTGATCTGCTTTTTCCTGGAGACGGGCAATCTCGTCTTCCACATCAACCGCTTCCCCACCTTCAGCCAGGATCTTCAATTCCTGTACTTTGCCTTCAAGGTCAGCAACTGGTTTTTCGAATTCGAGGTAACTGCGCATATTGGATATTCACTCGTAACAATCAGCGGGCTTGACCCGCCGACTAAAAGGCGTTGGACCGCGCTATAATTTTGGCGCGACACTGGCGACAGCTGGGTCATCTGTCAAGGCTTTGCAGCACAAATGTGGGTGTTTGAACCCCTTCAAACAAGAAGATCTTGGATTAAAGTGCAAATCCTAGCGGGAAGCTGTTTTTTTGCGGAGTCCTGACGTTTGCGGCATGTTGAGCTTTGAAGCCTCCAGAACGAGTGTGCCCGTCGCAGTTGGAATAGAGACCTTATAAGGAATGAGAACGCGGGTGTTTCCGATCGGTGCCAGCCATGTCTCAATATTGGCATTGTTGGCCAGATACTGAACAGACTTTCTTTCCGGGCGGTGCCCAGCAATCGGCTCCCAGCGTGCAGAGCAGACAACGACAGGGCCGTTGTATCCATTGCCAGAGACTTCACGCACTTCCTTGAACTTCATATTGATGTTGAAGCGTGCCCAGCCATCATAGATTGGCAGTTTGCGATTACATACTGATGGATCAAGCACTTTAGAGCGAGACGGCGCGCGAACGATTGCTGCGCTCAACGGGTCCATCGCATTGAGTTTGTGCTGGCCGGTAACCTTAACGCGGGTCTTGGAAGGTTTGTATTTCGGAGTGACCTGAGTTGTACGGACGTGTCCGGAACCCTGGCCGAGGTTTACATAGAAGTCTCGGTTAGATGCGCGGGAGGCCATGGTGTAGGTGCTTGGCAGAATTTTACCGCCCTTCATCCAGCCTGTGGCCTGCGCTCCACCTTTGCCTGTGGAGAAGAGAGTTCCGATGCCAGCTGGTTCCATGCCGACTTTTGCGGAGTAGGCGTTGTCTCGGAGGATGAGTGAGAAAGAGCCTTTTCCCACAGTGAAACCTGCATAAGAAATATTGTAGACACCGCCGAGGCGTTCTGTTTTCCCCAAAGCAGCTGTGGATAGTGTGCCAAATGAAAGTGCTGCGACGGCTATTACGCTCGATTTGCCTGCAAAACCGCAAATCTTAGAAACTGATACTCGCACGATACTGTACCTCCGCAGCCGCAGACATTGGCGCCTGACAGCCTGAGAACTCAGGAAACTGAACAAAAAATTCAAAGTCATTGAAATATGAAACTACCTAAACATGGTAACACGGTGGTTAAGAGATGTGAGTTTGTTCGAGTTTTGATTGAAATATGGGCTTCGAACAGGCAAATAGGCAGCAAAGCCTTGACGAATTCTGCTGTACTAATTATAGCAAGCCAACTTTTCCGTACAGGGCCGGAGGTGGTTCCGCGTGACTATGTCGTCCGCGACCTGCCGGTTTTAACAGAATGCGCCCAAAAATGAGGGCGCCTACAAATTAAAAGGGTGACCCTCATGGCACGCCGCTGCGAACTTACCGGTAAAGACGTGATGACCGGCAACAACGTGTCTCACGCAAACAACAAGAGCCGTCGTCGGTTCTTGCCAAACCTCTGCAACGTTTCTCTGATGAGCGATACTCTCGGCGAAACTTACAAGCTGCGCATCTCTGCACACGCTCTTCGTTCTGTTGAGCACCGTGGTGGTCTGGACGCATTCTTGATGAAAGCTGCAGAAGCTGAGCTTTCTCCAAAAGCACGTCTGCTGCGCACTGAAATCAAGCGTCGTCAGGCAGCTGCTTAATCACATCATTCTTGAAAGGGATTGAGCGTGACTAAGTCGAATACTGCTCGACCACTGGCTCTTGCCATCATGGCAATGACCGCAGTGGTCGTCGCTTCGAACTACCTCGTTCAATTTCCTGTTCAGGGAATGCTCGGGGCTGTTAATCTGGCAGACCTGCTTACATGGGGTGCTTTCACCTATCCGGTGGCATTCCTTGTAACTGATTTGATTAACCGACAGTTTGGTCCTGCTGCTGCGCGCAAAGTCGTGTATGCGGGCTTCGCTGTTGCTGTTGCTCTTTCTATCGTTCTGGCAACACCACGCATTGCAATTGCCTCAGGAAGTGCATTCCTGATTGCTCAGTTGCTTGACGTGACTGTGTTCCATCGTCTTCGTGATGGTCGCTGGTGGAAGGCTCCTGTAGTCTCCTCCACACTCGGCACCATGCTCGATACCGCGCTGTTCTTTAGCCTTGCTTTTGCTACACAGTTTGCGTTTCTGGGTTATCACGATGCGTTTGCGGTAGAGGTCGCGCCATTGTTTGGTGTGTTCGCTCTGGAAGTTCCTCGTTGGGTTTCCTGGGCAGTTGGCGACTTCAGCGTGAAGATCCTCGTCGCGATGAGCATGCTTGTTCCTTACCGCATCGCTTTGGGAGTAATCGGCGCGGTACCTGCTCCGCAGCGCGGATAAGCTGATCGTTTCAAGAGAATTTAAGAAGGCATCGGATTGGTTCCGGTGCCTTTTTTGCTTTTGGAGTGCTGTTAAAGCCAGCTTATCTTGGTTTGGACTTGGGCTTAGGAGCGATCTTTGCTTCTTTAGGCGCGCGTTCAAATGGTTCTCTGAAAGGATCATTGTCTGTCAGAACAAAGCGCAGCAGGACTGTGCGTTGCAGGAATGATCTGTTGTCATCTGACATGAGCGAGAGAACGGTTTCTCCAAAGGCGTTCTTGTGAACGCTCAGAGCCTCCATGTTGTCAATCTGATAGCTGAAATCAGCGGTCAGGAGCGTCTTTCCTGTATGGAGGTGGTTCGGCCTCAGATTGGAGCCATCCAGCTGCCTGATGCGCATCCCAAGGCCTTCTGAGAGGTTGAATAGGCGCTCAAGGATCAACAGGTCGCCGTTGGGCAGGAATGCTGCGTCTGTGACATCGTAGTTGCCCTGCTTCTTAATCCAGAACTTGCCTTCCTTGGGGCCGCCGATGATCCATGCAGGTCTATGGTGATCCAGCGACTTTCCACGTTCAGCGATGGTGATGATCGATCCTGATAAGGGAGAGTTTGGCGGGCCAACTGCGACGGACTCAAGGCTTTTGTTTCTGGCAAGGTCTCTGATCTCTTTCGGAATTAGCAGATGTTTTGCGCGCTCTTCGCCTGTTTTCAGGTTTAGAGGATACGTCATGATGCCGCCCTTGCCTTCGTGACTAACGAAGATGCGAGGCGTGCTGGCAGAGCCACCAATGCTGAGGCCTTCTGTATCGGCTCTGGAGGTCTTTTTGAGTTTTCTGCCCTTGCTGTCCAGCAAGGTAGCTGTTTCAGCGTTGAGGAGCTTTTGAGGCTTTCCGCGGGATGATTGTGAGAGCTGGCCACGCAGCCAGTGCCCGCGATCAGACACGGCGATGATGTCCGTACCATTCTTGAGCGTCAGCAAACCGGAATAACCACCGAAGCGTCCATTGGAGCTGCTCAGCTCAAGTCCACCCAGAAATAGGAGAGGGCCATATTGCTCTGATTGGCCACCAGAGAACTTGAAGCGTTTGATCTCTTTCGAGCGGATTTTCATTGGCTGAAAACCGCTTTGCTGAGCTTCGCTCTCGCTAAAAGGCAAAGAAGCAGCGACTGCAGTTGTTGCTGCGGCCGCTGCTCCTGTCAAAAATATACGTCGAGATAGCTTCATCGGCGTCCGCGACGTCTGCCGTGATCTTGGCTGCTGTGCTCATCGAACAGGTCAGCAAGCTGATCTGTCATTGCGCCTGCCAGCTCTTCAGCGTCCACGATTGTGACTGCACGTTTGTAATAGCGGGTCACGTCGTGGCCAATGCCGATTGCGATCAGTTCGACTGGAGATCTGTTTTCAATCTCGGCGATCACATTGCGCAGGTGCTTTTCCAGATAGTTGCCTGGGTTCACAGAGAGTGTGCAGTCATCTACCGGTGCGCCGTCTGAGATCATCATCAGGATACGGCGACGTTCCGGACGTGCAAGCAAACGCTTGTGTGCCCAATCCAGAGCTTCACCGTCGATGTTTTCCTTCAGAAGGCCCTCGCGCATCATCAGGCCCAGATTGCGCTTGGCGCGGCGCCAAGGAGCATCTGCGGACTTGTAGATGATGTGGCGCAGGTCGTTCAAGCGGCCCGGGTTGGATGGTTTGCCATCCTTGAGCCAAGCCTCGCGAGACTGACCTCCTTTCCACGCCTTCGTGGTGAAGCCGAGGATCTCCACCTTCACACCGCAACGTTCCAGCGTACGTGCCAGAATATCTGCGCATGTGGCTGCAACGGTGATCGGGCGACCACGCATGGAGCCGGAGTTGTCGAGCACCAATGTTACGACTGTATCGCGGAACTCGGTATCGTTTTCCCATTTGAACGCAAGTGGTTGCAATGGGTCGATTACGACGCGGTGGAGGCGTGCACTGTCGATGATGCCTTCTTCCAGATCGAAGTCCCAGGACCGGCTCTGTTGCGCCATAAGCTTACGCTGCAGGCGGTTGGCCAGACGGGAGACAGCGCCGGATAAGGACGCTAGCTGCTTATCAAGGAAGCTGCGGAGACGATCTAGCTCTTCCTGATCACAAAGATCTTCGGCAGCGATGATCTCATCGAAGGCTTGTGTGAAGACGCGGTACTCGTCAGCAGAAGGCTGGTTAGAGAACGGATGATCCCGGCGTTCCTGTTCGCCTGGCTCTTCAGCCTGATCGGACATATCCTCTTCGGAAATGTCCTGCATCTCGCTGTCAACGCCTTCGGTTTCGCCACCTTCCTGCTCTTCGCCAGACAGCTCCATCTCTTCAGGAGCGCCTTCCTGATCACCCTGATCTTCCTGCATGTCACCGGATGTATCGGAGCGATCTTCCTGATCCTGCTGGCTTTCGTCGTTGTTCTCGTCATCGTCCTCTGGCTCTTCGCCCAGCTCATCGGCCATGTCGAGAGAGGTGAGGAGATCGCGCATCTGCTTGGCAAATGCGATCTGGTCATCCATGCGAGTAACGAGTTTGTTCAGCTCGTGATCAGCTTTTTCCTCAACGAACGGACGCCAGAGGTCCACCATGCGCTGAGCGCTTTTCGGAACTTCGCGTCCTGTCAGGCGTTCGCGCACCAGCAGAGCGATCGCATCCTGCATAGGCGCTTCGTCTTTGGCGGTGATTTCAGCGAAGTTGCCTTTGAAATAGCGGTCTTCGAGCATGGCGTCGATGTTGTCGCCAGCGCCCGGCATGCGGACAGCGCCAAGGGCTTCAACGCGTGCCTGTTCGACTGCGTTAAAAATGGCGCGCGCATTTTCGCCCTGAGGGACGTGCTTGGAGTGAACTGCCGGATCGTGACAGGCAAGGCGCAGTGCCATGGAGTCGCCGAGACCACGGGTGATCGCGACTTCTTCCTTTGTCATCGTACGGGATGGTTCCGGCAGGCGTACGCGCCCGCTGGTCATGCCCGGTTTATCCGGTGAGAAAACAACCTCCAGCTCAGGTTCGCCTGCGATGGCTCTGACTGTAGAGCCCATCGCTTGCTTGAATGGCTGGCTGGCAGGTTTGTTCTTACTAGAGGAGTTGCTGGTACCTGCCATATAACTCCCCTTAGCTCATGACGATGTTTGCCGCTGATTCAGGAAGGTCTTCCCCGAAACAACGCTGGTAGAACTCAGAAACCAGCGCTTGCTCGGTATCGTCACACTTGTTCAGGAAGGTCAGGCGGAAGGCAAAGCCGATATCGCCAAAGATTTCAGCGTTTTCTGACCATGTGATCACTGTACGCGGGCTCATCACGGTAGATAGTTCACCGTTGATGAAGGCGCTGCGAGTCATGTCTGCCACGCGGACCATCTTGGAAACGATGGAACGGCCTTCTGCGCCGCTGTAGTGCGGAGACTTCGCCAGAACGATCTCTACCTCGTTGTCGTGAGGCAGGTAGTTCAGGGTGGTCACGATAGACCAGCGGTCCATCTGGCCCTGGTTGATTTGCTGTGTGCCGTGGTAGAGGCCGGATGTATCGCCAAGGCCGACAGTGTTTGCTGTCGCGAACAGGCGGAATGCCGGGTGAGGGTGGATCACGCGGTTCTGGTCGAGGAGGGTCAGACGACCGGAAACCTCAAGAACACGCTGGATCACGAACATCACGTCCGGGCGGCCTGCATCGTATTCGTCGAAGACGAGGGCAACGTTGTTCTGCAGCGCCCATGGTAGGATGCCGTCTTTGAACTCGGTTACGGTGTGGCCGTCTTTTACGACGATGGCGTCTTTACCAACCAGGTCGATACGAGAGACGTGGCTATCGAGGTTTACGCGCACACAAGGCCAGTTAAGGCGGGCAGCGACCTGCTCGATGTGGGTTGATTTACCAGTACCGTGGTAGCCGGAGACCATCACGCGACGGTTTCTTGCGAAACCTGCCAGAATTGCGAGAGTTGTCGCTTTATCAAAGAGGTAGTCCGGATCAACTTCAGGAACGTGCTCATTCGGTTCAGCGAATGCTTTCACTTCCATGTCACTGTCGATGCCAAAGACTTCACGTACAGAAATAGTTTCGGTCGGCAGGGTTTGAGCGGTCTGCATCGTATCTATCATTTTTCCTCCGCGGCCCCACGTCGAAATCGGGGTAATGAAAATCTAGAAAATCATAAGAGATCTGGGAACTAGTCGAACGGATGACCTAGCAGTAACCGGATTTCTTGAGCACGTTGTAGGCCTGAATAATCTCGCGTAGGCGGTCTTCCGAGGAGCGGTCTCCGCCGTTGGCATCAGGGTGATGAATCTTTACCAGCTCTTTATAGCGGGTTTTTATCTCGGCGCCACGGGCAGTTACCCTAAGGTTCAAAGTTTCAAATGACCTTTTCTCAAGTGCCAGCACCTTACGTTGCGGCTCTTGTGGTTGGCGGCGGCCTCCGGCGGCTCCGGCAAAGAAGTCGTGCGGGTCGTTGACGTTGTCTCCACCAATGCTGGAACGGCTGCCATCGCGGGCGTTGGCGGCGTCTGCTTTGGAGTTAACACCCATTTTCCAGGTTGGACGGTGTCCGGTCATGCCTTCGCGCTGATATTGGCGAACGCTGTCGTCATCCATTCCAGAAAAGTAATTATATGATTTGTTGTAGGCCTTTACGTGGTCTACGCAGAAGTGAAAGTATTGGCCTTCCCGGTCGCGCCCCTTGGGTGCTTTGTGGGTGCCAGGCTTGTCACAGCCGTCCCATTCGCACTTAGGCCCGTCGGTGTTCTGAGTGCGGTCTTTATTTGACTTAACGCGAATGCTGTCGAAAATGGAGGAAGTTTGCTTCATTTTTCGGTTTTCAGTTGCCTTGCGATTGGAACAGCACCTGCCTTAAAGCAGGTAGCCGGTATAAATAGAAAAAAGTGACCCTGTTAGGCAAGGCCTTGACGACGGTTTCCTTCGTGAGAGATACAGAAAACATGAGCACAAGAGACATCATGATCACTAAACTGGAAGCCGCGTTCAAGCCGCAGCTTCTTGAAGTCACCGACGAATCCGAGAGCCACCGTGGCCATGGCGGCTGGCGCGAAGGGGGACAAACCCACTTCCGGATCAAGATCATATCCACAGCCTTTGAGGGTATGTCCCGCGTCGCTATGCATCGTGCAGTAAACGAATGCGTGGCTGAGGAGATCGCCGGAGGCATTCATGCGCTCGCCATTGAGGCCAAATCTCACTAAGTCATATTTGGTATATTGGCGGCACTAAATCAATGCGGCAAATGGCTAGTACGTTGTAGACATTAGCCTTTCACGCGTTTGCGTTGTTATGTGCGTTGATTTGAGCGCTTTGCGTTATTTCTGCGTTTTTTATTGAGTCGCAGAGACAGAAATGGGCCCCGCAGGGCCCATTTTTATTTGGATGCTTTCTTCGCGTCCTGAAGTGGGTTGAGCGCCATCATGCGTAGGCGCGTGATGCGGTTCTTTTCCCGGCTCAGAACTGTGAAGCGGAAGCCGTGGAAGGTGAAGATCTGACGCTCTTCAGGGATCATCTTGGCTTCGTGAATAACCAGACCAGCGATGGTGGTTGCTTCGTCGTCTGGCAGGTTCCAGTCGGTTGCGCGGTTGAGATCTCGAATCGGGACTGACCCTTCGACGATGACGGAACCATCTGCCTGTGGTTTGAGGCCTGGCAGTTCGATGTCGTGTTCGTCTGCAATTTCACCGACGATCTCTTCCAGAATGTCTTCCAGCGTGACGAGGCCCATCACTTCGCCGTACTCGTCTACCACGAGGGCGAAGTGGGTTTTGCGCTTCAGGAAGGCGTTGAGCTGGTTTTGCAGGCTGGTGGTGTCCGGTACGAACCACAGCGGGCTCATGACCTTGTCCAGCTCAAACCGAGCCATGTCGCCTTTCAGGTTTGCGATTGCGCGCAGAACGTCTTTGGCGTGGAGCAGGCCAACCATGTTATCCGGATCATCGCGCCACAGCGGAATACGGGTGAACGGGCTGGCCAGCACTTCTTCCACCAGCTCTTCCGGTGGCAGGTCAGCGTTGAGCGCGAACAGCTTGGTACGGTGGACCATGACGTCAGAGACTTCCAACTCCGCCAGATCCAGCAGGCCGCCGATACGGTCTTTGTCCGCTTTGATCAATCCGCCTTCTTTGTGCTGAAGGTCCAGCGTGCCGCGCAGCTCTTCATGAGCGGACAGCACAGCGGTGGATTCATCGATGCGAATGCCGAAAATGCGCAGTACAAGGCGAACAATCACCTCGATTGCAGCAACAATCGGACCGAAGACGATGACCAGTACACGAACGACCGGTGCCACGCTGAGTGCGAATTTTTCTGCGTTGGCGATGGCCCATGTTTTTGGCAGCACTTCTGAAAAGATCAGAACCATCAAGGTCATGACCAATGTGGCGTAAGCTACACCTGCGTCACCGAATAGCTTCAGGAACAGGGAGGTTGCCAGTGCAGATGCCAGAATGTTGACCAGGTTGTTGCCAAGCAGCAGGGCGCCGATGAGGCGCTCTCTGAACTCGATCAGTCCTGCAACAATGGACGCTCTTTTATTCCCGGATTTGACCAGCGCATGCATGCGGGCGCGTGATGCAGCTGTCAGGGCCGTTTCCGACCCGGAAAAAAAGCCCGATAGGACGAGCAAAATTGCAATTGCGACAACGGAAGCCCAAAAAGCGTAGTCCGTCATTTGCCGAGTTTCTCCTCAAGAAACGCGCGGAGGGGTTCCGCGCTTACAGTTTTATCGACATAGGAAGTGCCGATCCCTTTTGTAAGGATAAAAGTGAGCTGACCGCGACTTACTTTTTTGTCCTGTGCGATTAGGTCCATAAAAGTATCAATTGGCGGTAACTGCCCGGGGATTTGATCAATGCGGGTTGGCAGGCCAACAGCTTCCATGTGCGCGATGACACGTTTGGTGTCTTCTGCCGGGCACAGGCCAAGCTGCTCAGAAAACTCATGGGCCAGTACCATGCCGATGGAAACGCCTTCTCCGTGCACCAGTCGTTCAGTCTCATAGGCGACAGCACCTTCCAGCGAGTGGCCGAAGGTGTGGCCGAGATTGAGCAGTGCCCGATTGCCGGATTCCAGTTCGTCTGCTGCAACAACAGCTGCTTTGGCACGACAGGAATGTGCGACTGCCTGATCTCGCTCAGGCCCACCAGCGAAGATACCTTCCCAGTTGCTCTCCAGCCATTCGAAGAACTCCGGATCATTGATCAGGCCGTATTTGGCAACTTCTGCATAGCCTGCGCGGAAATCACGTGGGCTGAGCGTATCCAGAACGGATGTGTCCGCAAGCACCAGAGCGGGCTGATGGAAGACGCCAAGAAGGTTTTTGCCATGGCGGGAGTTGATGCCGGTTTTGCCGCCAACAGAGCTGTCGACCTGCGCGAGCAGGGTGGTTGGGATCTGCACAAACTTCATACCACGGCGTACAACGCCAGAGACGAAACCGGAGAGATCGCCTACAACACCGCCACCTAAGGCGACAACGGCATCGCCGCGCTCAAGGCGCAAAGCGAGGATGTCATCACACAGGCGCTCGAAGATTTCGAAGCGTTTGGTTTTTTCGCCCGCCGGTACAACAAGCGTGCTGTATTCAACACCTGCTGCCTGAAAGCTTTCTTCCAGCGTTTTGAGATGGAGCTTCTTGACGGTCTCATCCGTGATGATGACTGTTTTGGAGCCGGGGAGGCGATTGGAGATTTCTTCTCCGGCGCGTTCAAGCAGATTGCGGCCAATGAGGATTGGATAGCTACGGTCGCCGAGTTCAACATTGACGACTGTGGCTTTATTCTCTTCTGTCACTTTCCAACCTCATTATTTTCAGATGCCTCATCGGTCAGAGGCGGTAGTCCTTTTTCCAGAGCGATCAGGATTTCTTCCATCACAGCTTCATGGGTCACATCGCGTGACCAGATTGTCATGTCCGCTTCTTCGTAGATCGGATAGCGCTCATCCATCAGCTTTTGCATGGTTGCCTCAGGATCCGCGGTTTGCAGCAATGGCCGGGTCGGGCGCTTGCGCACGCGGGTCATGATGACAGGCAGTTCAGCCTTCATCCAGATGGAGATGCCCTTTTCTTTGATGCGGGAGCGTGTTTCTTCATTGATGAAGGCACCGCCACCTGTTGCGAGGACTTGTGGTCCTTCGTCCAGCAGACGGGCGATGACACGCTTTTCACCTTGCCGAAAATAGCTTTCACCATGTTCAGCGAATATCTCTGAGATAGAACGATCTGCCGCTTTTTCAATCTCTGTATCTGCATCAACGAAGTTGAGAGAGAGATATTGTGCCAGACGGCGCCCCACGGTGGATTTGCCACATCCCATAATGCCAACAAGTACAATCGGCTTATTGCCCAGGCGCTTCAAAATATTCTGCTGCCGTTGACGTTTTTTGTCTGACTTTGTGTCGTTTGCAGTCACGCCACGCCCTCGCCGATTCATCTACTCTTACTTACGCTTTGACATTATCACACAGTGTCCTGTCAAGGTTCTAGGCTAAGTGTGTTTGATAGGATTTAACGGCTACTTTTCTACAGAATGTGCGGGGTGTGGGCCATGCACTGAGAGGATATCGCGAAATAGGCGGTGCACGAAGTGCCTTTGGGTTGAACCTGTACAGTGAAACGGTCTATTTTTGATTGTAAAGTATACTGCTACACCCCACCTCTTTCGGGGTGACTTGAAGCATGAGAGTGAAATGCTTCAAAACCTTATCGTGTCGCGTAGCTTTATCCGAAAACCGGCGACCACTTTTCGGAGATGCGCGGTCAAGTTATACGGGAGCATCCGGTTCTGCCATGCCAACATTGACGCGATTGCTGTCTATCATAGGTTTGATCGTTACGGGCGCTGTGCTGAGCATGTACCTGCTCGTCAGCTATGTTGAGCCGGAGCCACGCGAAATTATCGTCGAAATTCAAAAGGAAGGCTTCGAATAGGCTTTTTATGCGTCGAACTCTTGAGACTGAACGCTTTTTTGAAATGCTAAGCGTTGAGCGCGTGAGTGCGTTCAACACGCTGGAAAGCTACCGAACCGATCTGGAAGATTTTGATAGTTTCCTGACTACGCAAGGTGTTGATCTGCTGGCTGTGCAGGTGACAGATGTGCGCGCCTACCTCTCTGATCTGACAGATCGCGGGTTTGCTGCGTCCTCTCAGGCGCGCCGTCTTTCTGCTCTGCGCCAGTTCTATCAGTTCTGCTATGCGGAGGATATTCGCGATGATGATCCGACGCGAACCGTTGCTTCTCCGCGGAAAGCCGCGATTTTGCCGAGTGTTTTGAGCGAGGAAGAGGTGGATCGGCTGATTGGTAAAGCCGAAGAGTTAGCTAATATCACGCATGATAGTGACTCCAAGCAGATCAGAGCTGCGCGCATCTATACTCTGCTGGAAGTTTTGTACGCCACAGGGCTACGTGTTTCCGAGCTTGTTTCTCTGCCAGTTTCTGCTGCGATCCGTGACAGTCGTCTGATTACCGTGAAAGGCAAGGGCGGTAAGGAGCGCGCTGTTCCACTGTCGCCTCGGGCACAGTCTGCCATGGTGGGGTATGTGCGCTTGCGTGCTGCGGTTGGTGCGTATGCAGACAGTGTGTGGCTGTTTCCGTCTCACGGCGAGAGCGGGCATTTTACGCGGCAGGCGTTTGGGCGTGATCTGAAGGCGCTGGCTTTGGAAGCGGACATCGACCGCAACAAGGTTTCTCCGCACGTGCTCCGTCATGCCTTTGCTTCGCATCTGTTGCAGAACGGCGCTGACCTTCGCGTGGTGCAGCAACTGCTCGGCCATGCAGACATCTCCACCACCCAGATCTACACCCACGTATTGGAAGAGCGCTTGCAAAAGCTCGTGGAAGACCACCATCCGCTGGCGTGAGTGATTAGGCAGATTCTTGCAAAGGTTCTTCAAGTGTAAGGCTTAAACGTCTGCCAACGGCGTTCGCTGCTTTGCGCAGTGTTTGGAGATTAATGTTGGATTCAGCTGTAGCATCAAGCAGGCGATTAACCTGGGCCCGACTTGTTCCCATCAACTCAGCCATTTGAGTGATATTTATGTTTCGCTCTTCCATCGCCGCTTTGATCTGATCGACGAGGATTTCAATCTCAGCGCGCTCTTCGCAAACTTTCAAAATACCTTGATCATTCAAAAAACTATCAAAGGACGAGCCGATGTTATTTTGATTTGTCATTGGCTTCTTTCTCCAGTTGGCGATGAATTTGCTTCATACGTTGAACTGCAAGATCTATGTCCTGCTTGGGTGTCTTTTGTGCCTTTTTTACGAACCCGTGCAAAAGAACCATCTGATTGTTCTCAATGGTAAAGAGTATGCGAGCAATACGCTTGCTCTCCAGATTGCATCTAACTTCAAACAAGCCGTTTTGCATGGGTCTGCAATATGGCATTCCAATAGGCCAGCCCATTTCAATTTTGAGAATGCTCTTACCTATTTGCTTTTTGTCGTCCAAAGATAGGCTAAGAACCCAGTCTCTTACCGGCTCGTTTCCGCTATCTGTTTTGAAGAAATACGCTCGGAGTCGCTTAGGGCCTATCATTCTGGATTGTCCGTTGGATAGCAGCTGGTAATGGTGCTGCAACAGACTTAATCAGTAGATATGACCTCAAACAATCCGCGGATACTGCGTGTTTAATTCATATGGAAGGTGTACCATTCGTGGTACGTTTCTGCAATTCTTTGATTTTGAGGTGGTAAAGAATTGGTCTACAACACGCACGTGTAGCGTTGGTTGAAAGCCGATGAAATTTTTGGGAGAGAAGAGTGGTGCCCCTGGCCAGACTCGAACTGGCACTTCCGAAGAAATCGGATTTTGAATCCGACGCGTCTACCAGTTCCGCCACAGGGGCAACGGTTGGTAAGGGCGAAATATATCGAGATAGGGTATGGCGTCAATATTTTGATTCAGCTAACCACAGCATTTGTGTTCCTGTAATCATATATATTTACGGGGGATAAAAAGGGCGAGGTCACATTTCCAGCCATATTCCTGTGATTGCTGCTGTTGATTGGGGTAGGAGTCCAGCGTGGGGCCGTTATTGAATGTTACCGCACGGTGAAATGAACTGTATTCTTCGACTGAATGATTGATTGTTTGGAGCACTGCTGACTTATGCTGCGTCGCCTTTATGACTGGACCCTTTCTCTTGCTGCCGGACCGCGTGCCCCTCATGCGCTGAGCGCAGTTGCTTTTGCTGAGAGCTCTGTCTTTCCACTGCCGCCGGATCTGCTGCTTATTCCGATGTGTGTGAGCAAGCGTCAGCGGGCATGGTTTTATGCCGGACTGTGCACCATTGCTTCCGTGCTGGGTGGTTTGCTGGGCTATCTGATTGGTGCAGTGCTGTTTGAGGAAGTGGCAAAGCCCATCCTCGCGTTCTACGGTTACATGGATAAGTTCGACCAGTTTGCGCAGATCTTTGATGACTGGGGCTGGTGGTTTGTGTTTATCGCTGGTTTGACGCCATTTCCGTATAAAGTAATTACTATTGCGAGTGGCGTTTTTGCTCTGAATCTTCCAGTGTTCATCGTGGCGAGCATCGTCTCGCGCGGTATCCGCTTCTTTGTGGTTGCAGGGTTGTTGTACCTGTTTGGCCCGGCTATCCGGGATTTCATCGAGAAGCGGCTTGCGCTGGTGTTCACTGTGTTTGTGGTGCTGCTGCTGGGTGGCTTCGCTCTGATAAAGTTTATCTAGGCCGCTGGCGTTTTGTGAGACGCAACAGCCGCCTTGTTCGTTGTGATCGTGCGGGTTTGCCGGAGACAGAGGGTTTTCGGAAGCTCGCCGGAGAGGTTAACTGGAAATGCTAGGACGCTTTTTTGCGCTGCTTCTGAAAGACCCGCTCACCTCTGGTGCTGCGCTGGTGACACTGGGAAGTGCCACTGCATTGGCAACTGCATGGGGTTTTGAGCTTATTGGCGGCTTCAAGCCATGCCCGCTGTGTCTCATTCAGCGTAACCCTTATTACGCTGGTCTGGTGCTGGGTATTCTGGCGCTGATCTTCACCCGTACCGAGAAGCTGCGCTGGGTTTCAGTGCTCGCGCTGCTGGGGGCTACGGGTGGCTTCCTGTATGGCGGTGGTGTTGGTTTCTATCAGGCTGGCGCTGAGTGGGAACTTTGGCTTGGCCCGAATGATTGTGCAGCTGGCGGCAGCATGGAGCT
This sequence comes from Pseudovibrio sp. SCP20, assembly GCF_057774105.1. Classification (NCBI taxonomy): domain Bacteria; kingdom Pseudomonadati; phylum Pseudomonadota; class Alphaproteobacteria; order Hyphomicrobiales; family Stappiaceae; genus Pseudovibrio; species Pseudovibrio sp. SCP20. Next base: position 826,237 of record NZ_JBYMDH010000002.1, read on the forward strand.
GGGATCCGCTGCGAATATGCTGCAGAGCCTCGCAACAACCAAAGTGGTGAGCTGCTCTGTTGCTCAGTTCCGCATCTTCGGCCTGTCGTTTGCTGGCCTGAACGTGATCTATGCGACTGCCATGAGCATCATTGCCGTGTGCGGTCTGGTGCTGCCACGCAAGCGGTAAGCTTCAGCGTTCTGATGATATGAAAAAAGCCCGGGGCTCTACGCAACCCCGGGCTTTTTTGTAGGCTTGTAAGAAAGAGGGCTTAGCCTTCTTCTTTGCCGTAGCGCTCGATGCTTTCTACGATGAGGCGCTTTGCCTCTTCAGCACCGTGAATGCCGGTGATCTTCACCCACTTGTTCGGCTCCAGATCTTTGTAGTGCTCGAAGAAGTGCTCGATCTGCTTGATGGTGATTTCAGGCAGGTCTTCAATGGTGTGTACAGACTCGTAACGGCGGGTCAGCTTGCTGCTTGGAACAGCAATGATCTTTTCATCCTGGCCGGACTCGTCTTCCATGATCAGAACGCCGATCGGACGGCAGCTCATGACAGCGCCTGGAACGATTGGACGCTGGTTCACAACAACAACGTCGATTGGGTCGCCATCACCGCACAGGGTGTGTGGAACGAAGCCGTAGTTGCCTGGGTAACGCATAGGGGTGTAGAGGAAGCGATCGACGTACATTGCGCCGGATTCTTTTTCCATCTCGTATTTGATCGGCTCACCACCAACCGGAACTTCAATAATTACATTGATGTCCTCAGGCGGGTTCTTACCGACGGGAATACGATCGATACGCATTTATGTATACTCCAATTTCATTTGCTGCCTGTATTACAGGGGCACCGGCGTCTTGCAAGATATATTTCGCTGTTGAGCTTGCGTAATTCGTCCAAGTAATTTCTGACGAATAACTCTGGGATAAGTGGGTGCTTAATGTTGAAGAATTTTCAGTTCCTCATTGTTGCCATGACCGGAATTTTTATGTGCAGTCAGGCTTGGGCTGAGAGTGTTTATTCCACCCTGGATTTGAACGAGACTTGCGAGCTTCAAGATGTGACCTCTGATAGTGCAGAAGGCTCTGCCGTGTGGATGTGTCAGGGGTATAACGGTATCCCCGTGTACGTGGCTGAAGGCGATCTGCGTTTTTTCGTCAGTTTTGGAGATACGGCGCAGGACGAGCCCGCGGCTACGCAGGGCCTGAGCCCGTGGAACCGGCTCGGCACCACCATCGAGTGGGTGCTGGAGGGCGGCGAGCCTGTGGCGACCATTTTGCGGTGGCACACGGACATTCCGGCGGATGTTGCAGGTGCTGAAAAAGCGGATGCGGATGGGTTTTATCGCGGGCAGGTGCTGGTGATCACGCAGTTGGGGCAGGGTAAGACCTGTCACATCGGCTACGTGGATGCGCGCTCTGCCAAGGATGCGAACAAGCTGGCGCGGGATGCGGCCGGACTTCTGGCGGGCATATGGGATTGTACAAGCCAGCCGAAACTACTTGGAGGTGGTGGTCTTTCCCTCGGCCTCACTGATTAAGACCCAGCGAATTCTCGCAGCAATAAGTTGTAGGGGGAAGCGGTTCGGTTCTCCTTCAGCACTGTGACGAGTGGGTCAATGGGGGGTAGGGGTGAGAGTCATCACCACAGCTCCACAGAACCGAACCTGCTTGGGCAACAACGATAATTTGGCTGGCATTCGTGGCTCCTCAATGACCCAATTGGGGCGAAATAGAGAAACTACTGTGACAATTTTAGCGTGTACTCTTAATTCTGAGGGGTACCTTTGCCGGGCAACAAAAAGTGCCTGACTTGCGTTCTTTCAGGCTTTGCCGCAGGATGGACGGATTATGTGGTAAAATGGGTTTGTCGATGGCTTGAAGTGTGTCGCGGATTTCCAAAATCACGCTGCGTGCTCAACCAGGTTGCCTCGGTGCAAACGCGGATGAGGGAGCTGAGCTTCGTCTTTCCAGCGGGTGCCTGACCACAGGATCTGAACGCGGGAGGCCTTCATGAGTGAAGGGGATGATATTGCAATAGTGTCGGGGAGCGTTCGCTCTCTTGATGGTGGCTCAAACAGCACTGCCGTTAAACGAAAACCGAACCTCCCGAAACCGATAGTTGCTTTTCATCGAACGGAACTCGATCAGATCCTCAGGCTATACGGGCGCATGGTTGCCAGTGGCGAGTGGCGCGATTACGCCATTGGCCACGGAACAGACAAGGCGATCTTCGCCATTTTCCGCCGCTCCAGCGAAATGCCGCTTTACCGAATTGAAAAAGACCCCAAACTTGCCCGCAAACAAGGCGCCTACTGCGTTGTTGGCGCCGGTGGCATGATCCTCAAACGCGGCCATGATCTGGCCAACGTACTCAAAGTGCTTGAAAAGAAAAAGCATCTGCGCGTGGTGGAGTGATCTGGGGGGCTGTTGCCCGATGGACTGATATCTCCGGTGAGCAGTTGCTGATGTGAAGCGCGAAAGGCGTGAAGCGATGGGTTGGTCTCGATTTGCATTGCTTCTCCTTGTCCTCGTGGATGTTATGGGACAGGGGATGATCTTTCCGATCGTCAACACCCTCGTGATGGTGCCTGGCAGTACCTTTGTTCCTCGTGGAGATTCCCTTGCAATCCGGGAGATTGATTTCAGCCTTCTGACGGCGGCGTTCTACATCAGCTGGTTTTTTGGCGGTGCCTATATCTCCAAGCTTTCAGACTATATCGGGCGCAAGAAGGCCATTCTTGTTTGCTTGTTTGGCGCTTTGTTCGGGTACGGGCTGGCTGTTGTTGCGCTGCTTTGGTCCAATCTGGCTTTGCTGGTGCTGGCGCGCGCAATTACCGGGTTTTCTGCTGGCAATCAGCCAATTGCGCAGGCGGCTCTTGTTGACCTCAGCACCACAAGTGCGGAGAGAAACCGGAATATGGGGTATGTGACGGCGGCGATTGCCCTTGGTTTGATCATCGGGCCGCTGTTTGCAGGAACGCTCAGTGATCCCTCGATCATGGGCAGTTATGCGTCGCTTGAATTGCCTTTTTATGCAGCGCTGGGGCTGATCCTGATCAACATTGCTCTGATCATTGTTTTCTTTGAGGAGACAAATCAGACACGGCGCAAGATAGACTTTGGCTTGTCGGAGGTGTTTCTCGTGCTTTGGCGGGCACATTCACGGCCAACAATCTTGAAGCTGTGTGCTGTGTTTCTTTTTGTCGAGGTGGGGCTGAGTGCCTTTTACATCTACCTTAACAATTACATGGTGCTGCGCTTTGGATTCGATACCCTGCAGAACAGCATTCTCATGATCATTTTCGGGTCTGTTCTGGCTCTTGTCAGTTCGCTTTTGGTGGGGCCAATATCGCAGCGCTTTTCGAAGGTGGCGACCATTGTTGTGAGCGTGACTGTGATGGGCGTCGGACTGCTGGTCTTTACCGTTAACGACGTGGCGTGGCTGTCTTACTTCCTGACGGTGCCTATCGTTGCGGCCTTTGCGCTGACCCTGCCGCTCATGTTCTCTTTGTTTTCTGCTGCCGTTGATGAGAGCGAGCAAGGCTGGATTATGGGGATCACCATTTCTAGCTCAACAGGTGGCCAGTTCATCCTTGCTATTGCCGGTGCCTCGTTGATGACAGCCAACATCCACGGCGTGTTCATCGCCGGCATCACCTGCTTCGCCATCGCGCTGGGCCTCATCTTCCTCCTCTGGCGCCAACCGGATATCCGGGCTTTGGATTATGGGTAGGCGCTGATTTCTGCCAGTCAGCATTTGCTGGATTGGAGGTTTCTTCGCTGCCTTTTACGCGTGGTTCGTTTGACAGCGAAGACCAGATTGTATCTGAGCCTTCTAAGAGGCTGAACTCATGAACTGACTGCCCGCTCTTTTGAAACCCGCTCCAAGGCTTCTGAGAAGGCTTGCCAGAGTTCTTCTACTGGCTCGCATCCCACGGACAGACGGATAAACGCGGGATCTACTGCATCTCCCCAGCGGGCGCGGCGTTCTGCTGAGCTGTGCACTCCGCCAAAGGAGGTCGCAGGGCGCAGGAGTGCACATGAGTTGATAAACTCTTCAGCCTGAGCCTCTGTCTCAAGGGTGAAGGAGATCAGGAAGCCAAATCGTATTTGTTGGGTTTTGGCCAATGCGTGGGCTGGGTCGTTTTCCAAGCCCGGGAAGCGGATGGATTTGACTGCAGGGTGCTTTGCAAGGCGCTCTGCCAGAAGGGCCGCAGAGTTGCACATCCGATCATAACGCACATCCAGCGTTTCCAGACCACGATGCAGCAGCCATGCTTCTTGCGGGCCGGGAATGCAGCCGGAAAACTTGCGCCATTCTTCTACAGCATTGAAGATCTCAGTATTTCGAGTGGCGACATGGCCCATCAGAGCGTCTGAATGACCCGCCATGGATTTGGTGTCTGAGGAAACAACGATATCGACCCCGTAATCCAGTGGGCGCTGGCCAAGCGGCGTCAGAGTTGTGTTGTCACAGATTGTGATACCACCTGCGTCGCGTACAGCAGATGCAATTGCTGACATATCCAGTAGGTCGAGGCCTGGATTTGAAGGCGTTTCCAAAAACACAACGTTAAACCCATCAAAGCCGCCTGTGGCGAACTCAGCAGTGTCGCGCTCAACGACTTCAACGCCAAACTTTGCCAGAAACTGGCTGGAGAGGATGCGGGTCACATAATAGCCGTCTGCCGGGACCAGCAATCGATCGCCTGCTTTGAGTGTTGCGAAGAGGGCTGCTGAAATTGCTGCCATTCCGGATGGAAAGCAAAGGCACGGCGCTGCTTCGAGATGGGCGAGGGCATGTTCCAGCTGGGTCCATGTTGGGTTGCTAACACGTCCGTAGTTCGGGAAGTCTTCGGGCAATCCTGGAAGATGGTACATGGAGCTCTGCACCAGAGGTAACGCAATCGGCTCACCTTTAGACAGGTTCTGACCGCGCAGATGCAGGAACTCGCCCATGTTTGGTGAAGTGCGTTGTGTCATGCGGAATCTCCCATTGGATCGTATCAGCGCGCGTTCCGCACTGAGATGTTGTTTATGCTGGCCTTTATGAGGGGGGCTCAACGGTCATTGCAGTGATGGTAATGTACGCGTTACAGAGTTGTCTATCTTCCTATCAAATAGGAGAAAGCATCCCTTTGATGAGCAGCGTATTTTCAGCTTAACACGTCGGTTTTTTCAATAGGCGGCTCGCTCTATCACGAGGCGCTGAACGTTATGCCAAAGCGTTCTTCAGGCGTGTGGTGGCGATGAGTTTGGGGAGGCGCCAGATGATGGGGATGGAAACGAGGACGGCGAGGAGGATGTAGTAGACGGGGGCGTAATCCCTGCCGGTCTGGTTGACCAGATAAGTGGCAACGATTGGGGTGGTGCCGCCAAAGAGGGCCATGCTCAGATTATATCCCAGAGCAACCACACTGCATCGCAGATGATCCGGAGCCATTAGGGTGAGGGCGGTGATGGAGAGCGCCCAACCGACTGTGCTTGTCAGGGTGAGGCCGAACTGGCCGAGAAAGACTGAGGCCGTGTCTGGGCGGAGCATGAGCCACCAGCATGGCCCTGCCAGAATGAATGTTGCGACGGCTCCTGCCAGAAAAGCAGGCCGTAAGCCGAACCGGTCAGCGGCAAGTCCGCATACAGGAATGAACAGGGCCATCACGACCAGATTAAGCGTTGTGACGTTGAGCGCTGCTGATGAACCAAAGTTTGGATCAGCGCTCAGATACGACACTGCATAGACGTAGATTACGAAATAGATCACCGCTGTTGGGATGAGCAGCAGGATCATCTGGCCGATCAAGGCGGAATGATCTCGCAGGCTTTGCCAGACTGGTGAGCCTTGATCTGACTGGTTTTTGACCAGCACAGTGTCAGTGATGTGCCGCCTGATGATTGCGCTGAAGAGGGCGACCAGTGTGCCGAATGCAAAAGCCACGCGCCATCCCCAGTTTGCCATTTGATCTGCAGTGAGCAGGAGGCTGATGCCAGCAGGGACTGCTGAGCCGATGAGGCAACCGGAGATCATGGCGCAGGCGATCCATGCGCCTGTGAGTGCACGGCGTTCCGGCTCAGCCTGTTCTACCAGAAGGACGCCAGAGGCGGTGTATTCTCCGGCCACGGCTATGCCTTGGATGATCCTGATCAGGACGAGAAGAACTGCTGCGGTGATGCCGATCTGATGAAATGTGGGCAGCAGCGCAATGGCGAGGGAGCCTCCGCCCATCAGCAGTACAGAGATCATCATGGCGGCTTTTCTGCCTATGCGATCTCCGATATGGCCGAAGATGACACTGCCGATTGGTCGTGCTGCATAGCCGACAGCCAGCACGGCGAATGTGGAGAGGACGGAGGCAACCCGGTTTTCTAGCGGGAAGAACTGGGTGGCCAGCGTGGCGGTGAGGAAACCATAGACCGTGAAGTCGTACCACTCCAGAACATTGCCACTCGCTGCTGCGATGATTGAGCGGGGTGGCAGTCTCTGTTGTGATCCGGACATTCAACAACCCTTTGCCGAGATAGCTCGAAGCCTTGGCTGGCGAGCTCGTTATACAGCAATGCTTAGCAGCATTCCCTTACGGAAAAGGTAGCGTGGTGTTTGACCAGTCTTACTTTGCCAGCATGGGGTAGGTGAAGAACAGGATGTGGGTGAGGTTGACGAGGAAGTGGACGGCGATGGAGGTGCTTTATGGGTGACGTTAGATACTGTTCTGTAAAAATGAAGGTGAGTGGTGTTTGTTTTTATATTTTCTTGGGTTTGATAATATAGTTCCTGTCTTCAATAAATTTTATATTATTTCTATTCGTTTTGTCCTTCTGTATATTGGTTGTTGCTAGGTTTTTATTTTGTCATCTTGTTTTTTCTTTCTAAGGGGTAACTGGTTTCTGATTGGCTTGTGCCGGAACTGCGTTATCTTTGGGAATGGAAGTGGAGCAGGTAAATGCCCGGTCGTAAGAGTGATAAGAACAGGCTTGAGCAGGATTTAGACAATGACACTTGGATTCAGTCGATGTTCAAGGTGCTGAATCTGAAAGGTGGAAAGGGGAAGCCTGCGGACAAAGTGTCTGCGCCAAACGGCTCTGGAGAGACCCATCTGGCCGCTCAGGCATACTCAGATAAAAATGATTTAGCGCCAGAAATAAAAAAGCTTAGCTCGCAGATTGATGCCTACAAACAGCGGAAACATGTTTTCAAAGAAACGGGGGAGCAGGAAATCCTTGAAAACTACTGCTCTAAAGCGGAAGACTTTTTGAAAATGGCTGGTGATCTGTAAGCAGGGCAAACTAGACGACAAGCTTCTGATGCGTTGGATAATGCAAGGCTTACTCTCAATGAAGTTGAGAAACTGTACCAGCAAGGTGTTTCAAAAGCCTGTGCCTTTGTTGGGTATAAACAGCAAATTGCCAATGTGAGAGCAAGGGCGAACGAGCTATGGGCGTTGGATCGAGAGAGTTTTTCTGAAACACGAAAAGCTGAATTTGAACGGCAGCAGAAAGTTTTAGAAGGTCTTGCAAGCAAAACGGAAACTCAGCTCAAATCTGGAGACTTAAAGGGTGGGCGGAAAATCTGGGCCTGTTGGATGCCAGCCTTGAAGCATTGGAATTGACTGCAAAGCAAACTCCATCGAAGGAGCAAGCCAACGCAGGTAAGGAGTTCACTGTAAGAGCGTATACAGGATCAAACTCTGTGGGAGACTCTCACAAGATCATTATGAGAAGCTGCATGAAGAGTTATACGCTATAGGGTTTTCAGATATGGAAGCCTGCAAGAAGCAGTTGGATAAAATTAAAGAGAATGATGTACTGCTAAAAAATAGCACTCATTCTATTCGCCCGGATATTGGCTCTGCGACCTTCACTTATTTTGACAAGCTGGATGCAGATGGAAAGAAGATTTCTGAAAATGAAAATCTGGGGTGGGATGGTAGTAAAATACACATTAGCGTCCAGGCAAACCAAATTGATGCAGCCTGTAACGTGCTGACACTTCTGTTGCTGTCACCAGATAATCCCTTCGTGTCTTTTAAGGTTACCAACGTAGAGCGAGCACAAGCGGACCTGGAGAAAGATATAAAAAAATTGCAAACGATACGCCCGATAGTGAAGAACGAAATGCATTGCACAAAGCAAAATTTGAGCGCATAACACAAGGGGCACAAATTACGCTTTATCCTTGTGTTGAAGATACGAGTTTTGCTGATAGGGCCGCAGACTTTTCATTTTTCATCAAGTTAATTGAGCAGGAACTGGAGGCCGCAGGTATAAAGCCGGGAGCGACACCAGACTCTGATGTTGGTCTGGGGGAGATGGGCTTTGCGACTTACCGTAATCAAGCAGGCTCGCGGGGTGCTGCTGTTGGCGAAAAAGAAGTCATACAAGAAGATTTGGACCAACTTAAGAATAATCCATTCTATAAAGCGGTGACTGGTAATGGTTAGGCTAGAGCTGGTTGTGCCCCTCTTTTACAATAGGTAATTGAACCTCATCAATCCAATTGCTTGGCATGGATAGAGGCCGAGCTAAGCTCATGATGTTAATTGACTTTAATCTAATTGCGTGGCATGGGCAGAGGCAGAGCTAAGCTCATGATTCTAATTGACTTTGCTGCCATACTCTTAGATTAACGGAGTTGGTACGGCAGAGCAGGTAGTTAGGATCGTGAGGGTTATTATTTATCTATAAGGCGCATCGGATTTGGACATATGAGTGAGATGAAAGTTGCTGGCACGATAGATGCCTCTCCTTATGATGAAGCCGGATACAAAAGACGTCGCAAGAGGAAGCTTCTGAAGAAGCTTCGGCGGAAGATTTTCCCTTACAAACTTGTTCGGCGTACACCGCCTCCAATAGCGACTAAAGACGAATACGAGTCGTATGTTCCCAAAATTCCGCTAGAGTTTTCACAGTTACCTCGCGCCGAACACGGGCTTTATAAGCTGATCAGTGATTGTGATTTTAAGACAGTTTTGGATGTCGGTTCTGGCTCTGGAAAGCACGCGGAAGTTCTGCACAGGCACAAAAAGGTTGTCACTGCGCTAGACTTTGGTGTGTCGCTCCATGCAAGTGATGGCGTCGATGAAAGCTCCTGGAAAAAGATCGTCGGAAACTTCTATGACTTTCAGGTGCCTGAGAAGTTTGATTGTGTATGGGCCTCCCATGTTCTTGAGCACCAGCCAGACCCGGGAGCTTTTATCCGCAGATGTCGCGAGCTCGTAAAAGAGGATGGCTACATTGCGATCACCGTCCCCCCTTTAAAGCACATCATTGTCGGTGGGCATTTGACATTGTGGAATGCAGGGCTCCTGCTGTATCAGCTAGTATTTAACGGTATTGATTGCAAGGATGCTGCGATCTTGACATATGGTTACAACATTACCATTATTGTCCAAAACAAACCGCGCGCAGATATGCATCTGGATTGGGACTACGGAGATATTAAGCGATTAAAGCCCTATTTTCCGGAGTTTATTAAAGAGCCTTTTGAAGGCCAGATAAGTCGGTGGAACTGGTAGCGCGGTCTTGTGCCATGTCTTGAGAAGGGCGTTTTCTGTATCAAGCGAGGGGATAACTTCACGCAATTTTGAGAATGGTTGCAAGGTTATGGTGAGTTTGCCTTGGTAGAGGTCCTATGATCCGTTTTGTTGCATTGCTCGTTTCGCACAGTGTAGTGCTGGCTGTTGGCTTTGCGCTTGGGGTCTATTTCTTGCCGATCCTGACAGCGCCGGACTCTCCTGAAACTGCTGTGCTGGAGCAGAAAGCTCAGAATGCGCAGTACACTGCGGAGTTCAGCCGCGACCAGCGTGGCAGTGACTTCCTGCATTGGGGTGAGGGCAAGGTGAGCATCTCTCCAACCATGATCGTGCATCAGGGCCGTCTTGCGCCGGGGCCGGATTACAAGGTTTATCTGGTTCCTGAGTTCGTTGAGCACGAAGATGAGTTTCTGCCGGTCAAAGACAACTCTGTTCTGATCGGTGATGTCAAAACCTTCGACGGCTTTCTACTGGATGTGCCGGAGGGCGTTGATATCGAGAAGTACAATACCGTGCTGGTGTGGTGCGAAACCTTTGGCGAGTTCATCTCCGCAGCCAAGTATCGGTGATGCGAGAAAGCTAAAGAAGTTTGAAGAAATCCTGCATTTAACGAGGAAAGACTCGTCTATCCCAGAATGCTAACTTAGCTAAGTTAGCATTCTTTAGTACTGGTATGTTTCGTGTTACTCATACACTTATGAAACACGGAATTAAGCGATGTGTAGAGTGTGAAAGCCCATATTTTGATGGAACTTCTGAAATGGTGGGCTTGTGTATTGAATGCTCGCACGTTTTGTATGGCCATCCTCGTTGTAATCATAAGTTCCATGGCAGTTCATGCACTGAGTGTGGCTGGGATGGATCGCGCTCTGAGTACTTAACGTCTTTGCTAAAGCGTGCAGGCACGTCTGATGAAGAGACTTGTCGGTGAAGTTTCAAAACCAATTGCCCAAGAGCCAAATTTCCATTCGTATTGTGCGGTCATGCTATGAATTTTGAGCAAGATACTGTTGCCTCGCCGAATGATGTTCTGAAAAAAGTATTCGGTTATGACGCGTTTCGCGGCAATCAGCAGGTTGTGATTGATAGCGTCATGGCTGGCGAGAGCTGCTGCGTGCTTATGCCGACAGGGGCGGGGAAGTCTCTGTGTTATCAGGTGCCTGCCTTGTGTCGTCGTGGGGTGGGCATTGTTGTTTCTCCGCTGATTGCGCTGATGCAGGACCAGATTGCGACACTGCGCGAGCTTGGCGTGCGGGCGACGTCCATCAACTCCGCTCTTTCCTATGATGAAGTTCAGGCTGCCTATCGGGATTTACGGGCTGGGGAACTGGATCTGCTTTATGTGGCGCCAGAGCGTCTGGTGCGGCCTGAGTTTGTTGGTTTGCTGGAAGAGCTGAACCAGCGTGGACTTATTGCTCTGCTGGCCATTGATGAGGCGCACTGCATCAGCCAGTGGGGCCATGATTTCCGTCCTGAGTATCGCGAGCTGACCAATGTGCGGGCGAAGCTTGAGGGTGTGCCTTGCTTGGCGGTGACGGCGACGGCGGATGAGCCGACGCGGAAGGACATTCAGGAACGGCTCAATCTACCGCGTCTGATTTCCTCTGGGTTTGACCGGCCTAACATCACCTACACCGTGGGCATCAAGCATAACCCGAAGCAGCAGTTGCGCCGGTTCCTGAGGGATCGTCCTGCTGGTGAGAGTGGCATCATCTACTGCCTGTCCCGCAAAAAGGTGGAGGAGACGGCTGCCTGGCTGATGGAAGAAGGGTTTGATGCTCTGCCTTATCATGCAGGGTTTGATAGTTCTGTGCGTGAGGCTAATCAGGATCGCTTCATCAAGGAAGAAGGCCTGATCATGGTGGCAACAGTCGCGTTTGGTATGGGCATTGATAAGCCCAACGTGCGGTTTGTGGCGCATCTGGATCTGCCGAAGAACATTGAGGCTTATTATCAGGAAACAGGCCGCGCTGGGCGTGATGGGCTGCCGTCTGAGGCGTGGCTGGTCTATGGCATGCAGGATGTGGTTCTACTGAACCAGATGATCGACCGCAGTGAAGCGCCGGAGAACCAGAAGCAGATTGAGCGGCAAAAGCTGCGCTCTTTCCTGGCTTACTGTGAGACAGCGACTTGTCGACGCTCCGTTCTGCTGCGTTACTTCGGGGATGAGTGCGAGCCTTGTGGCAACTGTGATACCTGCCTCAATCCGCCGAAGACCATGGATGGCACCATTGCCGCCCAGAAGCTGCTCTCCTGCATTTTGCGCACTGGACAGAGCTTTGGGGCGAACTATGTGATTGATGTATTGCTGGGTAATGCCAATGAGCGGATTATCTCCCGTGGGCATGACCAGCTTTCGACCTTTGATATCGGCGGTGAGTTCACCAAGATCCAATGGAATGCGATTACTCGTCAGCTGTTGGCTGCAGGCCTTATCTTTGCAGACCATGATGCTCATGGGGCGTTGAAGATGACAGCGCTGGGCATGACGTTTTTGAAAGAGCGCCAGACCATTGAGCTGAAGGTGGATCAGCTTGCCAGCTCAGCCAAGATGGAGCGGCGGGCGAAAGCACCGGCAAAGGCTCAGATTGAAGACATTGCGGATCAGGAGCTGTTCGAGAAACTTCGTGCGCGGCGGATGGAGCTGGCGCGAGAGCGAAACGTGCCGCCTTATGTGATCTTCAACGATAAGACCCTGATTGAGATGGCGGTAGAACGCCCGCAGCGACTGGAAGAGATGCTGGAGATCTCCGGTGTCGGCGAGTCCAAACTGGAACGCTTCGGCCCGGCCTTTCTGGAGATCATCAGAGACTAGAAAATAGCCCTTGCTAACATAGGGGATAGCAAGGGCTATTTTGCAGGTGCTGTTGAGTTCTAACGGCTTAGAGGCCTAGAAAATTGCCGTGTAGAGAACACCTGCGCTGACGGCCATGCCGAGGATAACGACGAGGAATGCGGCGATCATCTGGTTTTTGAAGAGGGACTTGAGGAGGATCACCTCTGTCAGGCTGGCGCCTGCGCTGCCGATGATGAGGGCCATGATGGCGCCCAGTCCCATGCCTTTGCCAGCCAGTGCTGCGGTGAGCGGAATGACGGCCTCTGCGCGGATATAGAGCGGGATGCCGATGACGGCTGCGACTGGAATGGCGAAGACGTTATCTTTTCCTGCCCATGAGGACACCAGGTCTGTTGGCATGAAGCCGTAAATGACGGAGCCAATGGCGATGCCGCCGATGAGGTATGGCAGGACTTTCTTGAAGTCGGTCCATGTTGAGTTCCAAACTCTTGCCCATTTGCTCTGTACTGGCGCACTGCCTCCGCAGCTGCTGCCGCATGAGGAGCTGGATGGGGCCGCGTAGGCTTCTTCTTTCACGAACTTTTCAAAGCCAAGCTTTTCCAGCGTGTAGCCCGCGATGATGGAAACTGCCAATGCGATGGTGAAGTAGAACACTGTTACCTGAATGCCGAAGGTGATGGCGAACAGGCCGATGATGACCGGGTTCAGCAGTGGGCTGGCGAACAGGAAGACCATCATGGTGCCAAAGCCAGCGCGGGCGCGGAGCAGGCCTTTCAAGAACGGAATGGTGGAGCAGGAGCAGAACGGGGTGATGACACCGAGTGCTGCTGCTGTGACATAGCCTTTGCCGTTCTGGCTGCTGAGGATCTTCTGCACGCGGCTTGGCGGAATGTACTCCTGCAAGATGCCGACGAAGTAGCTGATCGCCAGAAAAAGGATGGTTAGTTCCACAGCAAGGAAGGCGAACATCTCCAGGCTGCTTATGAGCATTTCCGAGGACAGTGACATGGGCGTGATCCTTATTACTATATTTCCGGATTTATCGAAATAATAGAATGAAAGCTTTTCATGTCAAGATATTTCTAGTAATATCGAAATATAAGAAATGCTGGTGAGCGAGATGGATATCGAAAAAACAGCTAAGGCTCTGAAAGAGTTGGGACATGTGACGCGGCTAACAATATACAAGCGTCTTGTGAAAGCTGGTTATAAAGGCCTTGCCGTGGGTACTTTGCAGGAAGAACTGGAAATTCCGGGCTCAACACTGTCGCACCATTTGTCGGGTTTGGCGTCTGCTGGATTGATCAAGCAGCGCCGTGAAGGGCGTGTGCTTTATTGCGTGGCACAGTATGAGCAGCTGGATCAGGTGCTGCAGACACTGCGTGAAGAGTGCTGTATCGACGATAAGTTCTCGGCGGATGAGGGGGACTTCAAGGTGCTGAGCCGGGACTAACCCAAGGCAACGGCTTAGTTGAGTTTCTCCGACTTGATGGCACTGGGGGAACCGTTAAACTATCTGCATTTCAAGATTGCAGGTATTTGAAGTGGTTGATCATATTGAGTTTGTGCAGGCTGTGACAGGTAGCTCCAGCTTGCAGGAGGCCGCGAAAAAAGCGGGTGAATTGTTCTCCAAATTTCCCGGCTACAAGCTTTTTACGCTGACGGTGACGCATCCTGACGGGAGCCACGTGGTGCGGCTGTATTCCAGTGCAGAGAACTCCTACGGGACATCGGGTACCAAGCCTATTGAGAAAGAGGGTGGCTGGTATGAACGGGTGCTGGTGCAGCAAAAGCCGTTTCTGGGATACACCATCGATGATGTGAAAGAGTATTTTCCTGACCATGAAAAGATTGCAGCAATGGGGCTGGGCGCAACGCTTAACTTGCCAGTCGTTGTTTTGGGAGAGGTGATTGGTACGGTGAACCTGTTGGATGCAGACCATGCCTACACGGACGCTGATGCAAAAAGGGTATTTATCCTGTCTCAAGCGCTTGCACCATTGTTTATGAGAGCGCGGGAAGAGCTGGCTGTCACCGTATAAAATGCATTGCGAATGAACTGGTCGTTTATTTGATTTCAGTTTTTCGATTTTGTTTTGTTTGTAAAGCTCTAACTTATTGTTTTATTTCATCTCTAGGTTTCAAGTATGCCATGTGCCAGTCTTCAATTATGAGCGCTGGCGCACCAAAAAACTCCACCCAATTTAGATTGCTGCCTCAAGCAGACAGTGATCAATCTTTCAGAAGAATGGAGAATTTTCTATGGCATACCACATACCGCGGTTCATCAATAAATCCGACGGAAATGCTGTAACAGCAAACCCAGTAGCTGACCGTGATACCTACTTTGTCAGAGAGGGAACGGAAGTTAAGCCGAGCCATAATGTTTTGATTAACAAGGGCAGTTGGAGTTCGTTTTCTGCTGCTTTCGGGCATGCGAACTACATCTTTACCGGAAACGAAGCCTATTGCTTTTGGGATAGTGGAGACAGTGAGCTTGTTATTGCTTCGCAAAGCAGTGGTACGCTTGTTCGGCACGATGAAAGTGGGGGAGACCTCAATCTCATTGTAGACGGAAATGGTTCAATCAGCTTCGTGCGTGTGTAAATCTCATAAGTATCAGGGCGGGCTCTGCTAAGGTACGTGGCCTGTCCTGCTTACGAGAAAGTGCGCGGGCACTTGTCGGTTTTAAACACCTCTTATCTCGGATGCGCTGATCACCTGTTTACCGTGAGCCCGAAAAATACCCCAAAAACCTCAGGCTTTTCTCTCAAAGTAACCTAGCTCGTGCATAAGTATTGCTGGTTTCCAAGAGACGAGCGGACTTGGCTATGGCTTCTGGTGGCGAACATGAGCAGTTTGCTGGGCATCTTCCAATCTTTATCACTGCACCGGGCAGCACAGATGTTTTGATGGTGGTCACCATCTTCATCGCCATTGGCGCGGTGTTGCTGGCGGGTGTCTTTTACTTTTCCCTTCATGCTTTGCCGGAGAAGATAGCGCACAAGTATGGGCGATCGCACATGCAGATCGTTGCCATACTGGCTGTGCTCGCGCTGTTCACGCACAACAACTACTTCTGGATTGCTGCGTTGCTGCTGGCTGCGATCAACCTGCCCGATTACGAGACGCCGCTAAACACCATCGCTCAGTCTCTGCGCAAGACGATAAAGGGGAAGAAACAGGATGATTGAGTTTCTTCTTTGCTCGCTTGTTACGATCCTGCCGGACTATCTGTTTCGTCGTTATCGGCAGGGCAAGCGGATTGGGCATGAGATTACGTTTTTCACGGTCTGGTACGAGCTGCGCTGGGGGATTACTGGTGCGCTGATGCTGACCATCGCTTTGATCACGCTGGTTTTCTTTTATCACCCAACCACATCCAATGTGCTGTCACTGTACCGTACGGTTTCCATCCTGCCGGAAACTGCTGGGCGGGTTGATCTGGTGATGGTGGAGAACAATCAGCACGTGAAGGCCGGGCAGCTGCTGTTTACGTTGGATTCTTCCACGGAGAAGGCGCAGGTGGATACGGCGCAGAGTGAAGTGGATGAGATTGATGCCGAGATCGCTTTGGCAAACTCTGAGCTGATCAGCGCAGAGGCCATGATTTCTCAGGCGCAAGGTGCCTACAATCAGGCTGTTAGTGAGCTGGAGCGGACGCTGGATCTGCAGCGGCGCAACTCTGATGTGGTGACGCAGAAAGAAGTTGATACGCGCGAAAACCAGGTGGTGGTGCGCAAAGGACAGCTGGATGCAGCTGTTGCCAACCGGGATATCGTGCAGACGAAGATTACGGTGAGCCTGCCAGCGCAACGGACCAGCGCGATTGCCAGACTGCATCAGGCGGAGTCCGCCTATCATAAGAAGTTCGTTTACGCGGGCGTTGATGGTGTGGTGACCCAGTTCATTTTGCAACCGGGAGATATTGTCAGTCCTATCCTGCGTCCTGCTGGCATCCTTGTGCCGGATTCAACGGGGCGTGGGCGGTTTCAGGCTGGGTTTGGTCAGATTACGGCTTCTGTGATCAAAGTTGGGATGGCGGCGGAGATCACCTGTGCGTCGCGACCCTTCGAGGTCATCCCCATGGTGGTCGTTGATACGCAGGACTTTATCTCCTCCGGTCAGTTCCGCCCGACAGATCAGCTCGTGGATGCGCAGGATGTTGCGCGACCGGGAACGCTACTGGTGATCATGGAACCGCTTTATGAGGATGATACGATGGGTATTCCTCCGGGCAGTAAGTGTATTGCCAATGCCTACAGCAATTATGGTGAGCAGATTGCGGCAGGAGAGTTCGGCTTCTGGGGTGGGCTTTACTACCATATGGTGGATGCCACCTCGATTATGCATGCGCTGATCTTACGCTTCCAGGCGCTTGCCTTCCCAGTGAAGGTGCTGGTGCTTTCAGGTCACTGATTTAGTGTGGTGCGCTACTTTCTGGCGCCGACAAAGATGCCGGTGAGGACCATGCCGACAAGGCCGATGACAGTGGTTGCTGTGCTTCCTACGAGGAACTCCAGCACGCTGTCTGCCAGAATGAACGAGTTGCCGTAGACGTTTTTGAAGCCTGCGAGCACGAGGATGAGCGCGACAGTGCCGCAATAGACACACATGAACCAGTAGGCTTTGCCTGCGTAGGGTTTGATAAGGGCGTCCAGCTCGCGCTTGGTGGCGAGTTTGGATTTGAGCTCCATGAGCTCGTTTTGCAGCTGGGTGTTGTCGTCAGAAAGGGCCTGCCGGTCTTTCAGCAACTGCTCCATGCCGATCTTGGCTGGAGGGTCGACCTCTATGGGCAGCTTGAGGGCTGCAGCGTCGATGTCATCAACGGTGAGAGGTTTGTCGAGCGTGTCGTCGAAAGTGTCGTTAGGCGGCATTGATCCGACCCGCTGTTTGTAGGGCCTGCTCCTGTTCTGCATTGGAGCGGCCTGCTAAGGCGAGTTTGATGTAGTATTGCCGGGTGCGTTCTGTATCGATTTCTGCGTTTCTTCCCTTTTCAAAATAGGCATAGGCCCATGGAGAATTCGCCTGATGGGTGAGATCTGACAGTTGCTGCGGTGTGTAGTTGCGGTACTTCTTCCAAACGTGATCGAGGATTTCTTCCTCATTACCGTTTATTTTTGAGGTGATGATCTGGCCTGTGATGGGATCAACGATTTCGCTGTTTGGCCCCTTGAAGCCGCCTTCCTTCACAAAGTCCCATATCTGCCTGAAGACCGGGCCGTTGACCCATGCTTGCGGTGCTTCGCTGACCAGAGGCTCGCCGTTGATTGCGAGGTTCCATCCGTTCGCGATTGCCACCAGCTTTTGAATGTACATCTGGGAAGGGTAGGTAGGACTACCACGACGTCTTAAAAATTCATTGGCGATGGCACAAGGCGAATGTCTTGGCATTTTTTGCCCCTACAAATGCTGTTGGAACAAGCAGAAAATTGCTTAGAAAAACATATGATACGCTACGTTAAGAAAATAAATCTTCTTACTGATCTTGGCTAGTGAAATTTGGTTGTACCCCTGAAAACTAAGCGGTTACGTTGTGGTTATCTGTGCGTGTTGGCTGCATTTTACTGGCTATAAATCAGGGAATACGGCTTTTACCAAGGCGGATTGTATCTGGTTAGGTTTCCATTGATTTGCTGCGCCGTACCACCGCTTATTCGGGAAAGCTGAGTTGTAAACGCTGTTTCGTTTCTCTTTGGCCCGATTGATTATGTAGCTAAATGGTGACTGCAAAATATAGGCAATTCCTGCAGGTAGCAGCAATAGGGGCATGTAGATGGGCATGACGATGGCTATTGTGATGACTGTGATAGCAGCCAGAATTACCGCGATCATATAATAGCGCTCGGCGATGGTCGTGTTGGCTTTGTGGAAGTCCCTGAACTGGAAGACTTTGCGTTCATACCAATAGAAGAGTGAGAGCGGTCCGTACATTTGGTGTCCTGCAGCGTGGGGCAGTGGAGAGTGTATGGTTGAAGCCTATATCTGCGTTGGTACTTGGCCAAGAAAAAAGCCCGGGGCGGGTGCCTCGGGCTTTCTTTGAAGTGTACGCCTGATGGCTGCTGCGATTACTCGCGGTTGCCGAACAGGGACAGAAGCATGATGAACAGGTTGATGAAGTCCAGGTACAGACGCAGCGCGCCCATAATGGCTTTCTTGCCTGCTACTTCGCTGTCATCAACAGCAGCATACATTTCCTTGATCTGCTGAGTGTCGTAAGCGGTGAGGCCTGCGAACACCAGAACGCCAACCACGGAGATTGCGAACTGCAGAGCAGAAGAAGCAAGGAACAGGTTGACCAGAGACGCAATGATGATGCCGATCAGGCCCATGAACAAGAAGGAGCCCCATGCGGAGAGGTCTTTCTTGGTGGTGTAGCCGAACAGGCTCAGCGCGCCGAAGGAAGCTGCGGTGATGAAGAATACACGAGCAATGGAGTTACCAGTGTAGACGAGGAAGATCGACGACAAGGACAGACCCATCGCGCCAGCAAAGAGCCAGAATGCAAGCTGTGCACCTGATGCGCTCATCTTATGGATACGTGCGCTCAGGAAGAACACGAAGCCAAGAGGAGCAAGCATTACTACCCAACGCAGAGGGCTGGTGAACAGCAACACACCGAATTCTGTCAGTGCTCCGTTAGAAACAGCCATCTGGAAGGCTGCATAAGCTACAACGCCGGTAATTGCGATACCGATCGCCATGTAGTTGTAAACGCGAAGCATGTAGGCGCGCAGACCAGCGTCAAATGCGGCTGCATTGGCATGAGAGCCAGCCATTCCATACCGCGTAGAATTATTGCGGTCGAAGGTCGCCATGTGGATCCTCTCTCTTGTTAAACACATATTCGCTGTTGGACGCACCAAACAGCACGGGTGACTGACCCGAGTTACATATCAGCAAATATGGTAGGAAAAAGGGCGTAAGACAAGGGTGCACCCTACTGATTTTTGTAGAATTGGCCCTCACGACAAGGTCTTGTGGTATAAACTTGGTAAAACCGGACCCTATTATTAACCGATTGTAATGTTGCAGGTGCTGCAAGACCTTAGCCGGAAAATAAAAGAGTTGGTCTGTTAATAAATAATTCTGAGAGATGTGGACTGCATCTGCGTCGATCAACGTTTTTTTACTTGATGCAGTCCACGGAGTTTTACAGATTTCGTAAAACGGGTGCAGGTTTTTCTCCCAACACTCTCCAGGTGCCCAGCAGACCGAAGCCAACTGTGAAGATGAGAGCGCCGATGATGGCCGCAATTGCGGTGATCGGCAGTAGGGTGAAAGTGCCTTCCATCACGCCGGTGATGATGAAGTAAGCGGCCAGAGAACCCGCAAACAGGGCGAAAATAGCGGTGGTTCCACCAAGGATCAGATATTCGAGAATATATGCCTTGATGAGACGACCACGTGTGGCGCCCAGTGTTTTCAGGATGACAGCATCATAGATGCGGCTCTGGTGGCCTGCGGCCAATGCACCAGCCAAAACAAGTACACTTGCAAGAAGCGTGATGGAAGATGCGCCGCGGATGGCCCATGCCAACTGGCCGACAAGCTCATTCACTTGTGCGATGGCGTCTTTCACCCGGATCGAGGTGATGGTTGGGAAGGCCTGAGTAACTTCCTTCAGCAGATCCAGCTCCTGTTGCAAGGTGGCTTCGCCCGGCCAGCCGACGGTTGCTAGATGGGTGTGTGGTGCGCCTGCAAAGGTGTTGGGCGAGAAGATCATCACGAAGTTGATGGACATGCTTTCCCAATCCACCGTGCGGAAGTTAGCGATCTTCGCAGTGATCTGGCGTCCGAGGACGTTCACGGTGACCGTATCGCCGACCATCAGGCCCAGTTCGCGGGCATTGTCATCAGAGAAGGAAACCAGCGGTTCGCCGGTATAATCCTTCGGCCACCATTCGCCAGCCGTGATGACTGAGTTTTCTGGCAGTGTCTCGGAGTAAGTGATGCCGCGGTCGCCGCGCAGGATCCATTCTGCTTCAGGTGGAGCTGGATAGTCCGCAGCCGGAATACCTTTCAGCGAGACGATATGGCCGCGGAGCATTGGGACAGCGTTGAACTCTGTCCCAGCTGCCTTTTCCGCAATCAGGGACTGGAAGGCGTCTTTTTCGTGGTTCTGGATGTCTACGAAGAAGAAGCTCGGTGCCTGTTCCTGTGCAGCCTGATTGAGCTCGCGGCGCAGGTTGCCGTCGATGAGGGCAAGTGCAACGAGCAGAGACAAGCCGAGGCCGAGAGAGAGCACGACGGAGGGTGTCAACGCACCGGGACGATAGATGTTGGTGATTGCCAGGCGCAACTCGGTTGAGCGGACTGTTGGCACTTTGCGGGCTGCAGCCATGATGAGGCGGGCAACTACCAGCAACAATAGATAAGTGCCTGTACATGCACCGATGAAGATGAGGGCGATGGTTTTGTCGTAGGCCATGACGAGGGCAAGGCCTGCCAGCAGAACCAGCGTGACTGCAGCACCTGCGATGTAGAGCGGCTTTGGATAGCGGCTACGGGTGCTCACTTCATCGCGGAACAGAACTGTTGGTGCGATATCGTGGGCTCTGCCAAGTGGCCAGAGTGCGAAGGCGAGGGCAGTCAGGTAGCCATATGCCATGCCAAGCAGTAGCTGAAGCGGGTAGACTGCTTGCACCGCATTGATTGGCAGGATGGATTGCAAGGCTGCCATGGCGACGAGTGGGATCAGGGCCCCCAGCACCATTCCAACCACAATGCCGATGGTGGCAAGGACCATCATCTGGATGAGGTAGACCTTGAAGACAAAACCGCCTGATGCGCCAAGGCATTTGAAGCTGGCAATGACTTCGCGGCGGGTGTCCATGTAGCTGCGTACAGCGTTCGCCACGCCAACACCGCCAACCACAAGGGAGGTGATGCCAATGAGCGTGAGGAATTGAGCAAAGCGCTGGATGTTTCGCTGCAGGCTTGGAGCTGCTTCCAATTTGGAGCGGATGCGCCAGCCAGCATCAGGGAACAGAGTGTTTGTCTGATCAATGGCTTGCTGCAACTGTGCTTCTGGCACGTTGTAGCCCATGCGGACGCGGTAGATATAGCGGATCAGCGAGCCGGGCTGGACCAGGCCGGTGTCCTGCAAAGCTTCCTGAGAGATGAGGAGGCGCGGACCAACTGTCATGCCGGAAGAGAGTTTGTCCGGTTCCAGCTCAATGGTGTCTGCAATGCGGAAGTTGGTTTTGCCGACGGAGATCTCGTCGCCAACTTCAAGGCCAAGGCGTGCGAGGAGGGCAACTTCTGCCACTGCGTTGCGCAGGCCCTCGGTTCTGCCATTGATGGTTTCTTGCAGTTCTTTGCCAGAGGTGAGCTCAAAGCTGCCGATAAGCGGATAGGGATCATCAACCGCCTTCAGTTCCACAAGAGTCTGGTTACCCGCTGAATCTGTGCGAGCCATGGCGCGTAGGCTAGAGATCTGGGAGGTGGCGCCCAGTCTGTTCAGGTGAGCCAGTTGATCAGGTGTGGCTTCGCGATGGATCAGAGAGAATGAGAGGTCCCCGCCCAGAATGGCCTGACCTTCTGCAGAGATGCCTTCCGTCAGCGCGCGGGAGAAGGAGGCAACGCCAGCGATGGCGGCTACGCCCAGTGCGATACAGGCGATGAAGACGTAGAACCCTTTCAGGCCGCCCCGCATTTCGCGCAGGGCGAAGCGGGCTGCAAGGCCAAAGCCGGGTTGATAGCCGTTGGAGGTGGTTTGGCTCATCGCGCACGTACCTCACGCACGGCTGGTGTTTCTTCATCGATGGTGCCGGAATGCACCCGGATCTTACGCTGGCAGCGGTCTGCCAGAGATGGATCGTGGGTGACGAGGACCAGCGTGGTGTTCTTGCGCTCTTGCGCGTTGAACATCAGCTCAATGATCTGTTCGCCTGTTGTTTCGTCCAGGTTGCCGGTTGGTTCATCGGCGATGAGGATTTCCGGGTTGGTGACGAGGGCGCGGGCCACGGCGACGCGCTGCTGTTCACCGCCAGAAAGCTGGGTTGGGTAGTGGTTGAGGCGATGGCCAAGGCCAACAGCTTCCAGCTCTTCTTTCGCACGCTCAAAGGCTTTGGGGTCGCCGGAAAGCTCAAGCGGAACAGCAACATTTTCCAGTGCGGTCATGTTCGGGACCAGGTGGAAGGACTGGAAGATGATACCAACGTTCTGGCCGCGGAAGCGGGCGAGCTCGTCTTCGCTCATGGTGCCAAGTTCTTGCCCGGCAGCTTTTACGGTGCCTTTGTCTGCCCGTTCGAGGCCTGCCATGACCATAAGCAGAGTAGATTTACCTGAGCCGGATGGGCCGACGAGGCCAACGCTTTCGCCAGTGTTGATAGAAAGATCAATGCCTTTAAGAATATGGGTGCGGCCTGCGCCGTGGCCCAGGCTAAGATGAACGCCGTTTAAGTCTAGTGCCGGATTACCTGTCATTCTTCCACCTTGATGTGCAGGCGATGCAAATCCCTGAATTACATCTTATAATAAATTGCTTGGCTGCTCTTGTCGCAGCCGCACTTGGGAAGCATATGGGTAGGGTGGATTGCATCGTCCAGCTCGGTTTTAAAAAATCTAAGGTATTTGAATGTCTGGATCACGAAAAGTTGAAGCTAAATCTGGTATGCTACGTTTTTTCAGTGGTGCCGTTGTTGCGCTGGGCCTTGCTCTTACGAGTGCTTCTGCCGGAATGGCGCAGGATAGAGCTGAGCCGGTGAAGCTGGTTGCGTTTGGAGATAGTTTGACCGCTGGCTATCAGTTGCCACCTGAAGATGCCTTTCCTGTAAAACTGGAGAAAGCCTTGCAAGAGCGGGGCTACAACATCACGATTGTGAATGCTGGTGTTTCTGGTGATACCACCTCCGGTGGCCTTTCTCGGTTGGACTGGTCCATCGGTGATGATGTTGATGGTGTGATCCTGGAACTGGGTGCTAATGATGCGCTGCGTGGTCTGGATCCTTCAACAACTCGCAAGAACCTTGATGCAATGCTGGCTCGCTTGAGCTCCCGCGATATTCCGGTGTTGCTCGCCGGTATGATGGCGCCGCCGAATCTGGGGGATCAGTACGGTCAGGAGTTCAACTCCATTTACGGTGATCTGGCTGAAAAGCATGATGCCCTGCTTTATCCGTTCTTTCTGGATGGTGTGGCAGCGGAGCCAAAGCTGAACCTTGGGGATGGCATGCACCCGACGGGTGAGGGCGTTTCGATCATTGTCGAAAAGATCTTACCTTCCGTTGAAATGCTCATCGAACAGACTAAATCTTGAGAGGCTGAGAGCACTCCGACTTAATGCTGGTACGCAGAGTCTGCTTTAAAGTATTGACTTACTGCGCCTTCTTGTCGGAAAAACACTGCCTACTTTTCAAAGAGCGCTTGGTGATGACCGCTGAGCCTCTTTTTCTGCCGACCTCCATCCAATGGCAGATTCAGCAGCGAATTCGGGGCGTGATCTCTTGTCTTTGGACGAGACGGGATCATTGTCCTCTACGCCCGGCAGAGGGGCGTGAAAACAAGAAGCGGCCTAGGGCTGCAAACGGGGAATATATGGAATTTCGTAGATTGGGGCGTACAGACCTCAACGTCTCCAGCATCTGTCTTGGTACGATGACATGGGGTGAACAGAACACCGAAGCTGAAGGTCACGCTCAGATGGATTATGCCCTGGAGAAGGGCATCAATTTCTTTGACACCGCAGAGCTTTATGCTGTTCCGCCTAAGCCGGAGACAAAGGGGCGTACGGAAGAAATTATCGGTACGTGGTTCAAGAAATCCGGTAACCGTGACAAAGTCGTTCTGGCAACCAAGGTGGTTGGCCGTTCTGTGCAGGACTGGCACCGTAAGGATGGTTCTACCAGCCAGCTGTCCCGCGCGCAGATCATGGAAGCTGTTGATGGCAGCCTGAAGCGTTTGCAGACGGATTACATCGATCTGTACCAGCTGCACTGGCCAGACCGTAATGTTTCCGGTTTCGGTTCTGTCAGCAACATCTGGCAAGCTGTGGAACCGGCTGAAGATGAAAATGCGATCCATGAAACCCTTGAGGTTCTGCAGGAGCTGGTGAAAGCCGGTAAGGTTCGTCACATCGGTCTTTCCAACGAAAGCCCATGGGGCACCATGAAGTTTGTGCAGGAATCTGAAGCTCGTGGTCTTCCGCGCGTTCAGTCCATTCAAAATGCCTACTCTCTGGTTAACCGCCTGTTTGAAGTGGGTGGCGCTGAGATTGCTCATCGTGAGAATGTTGGCCTGCTGGCTTACTCTTCACTGGCACAGGGATACTTGACTGGTAAGTACCGCAATGGTGCGCTGCCTGCTGGTGCGCGCAAGACCTTGTTTAAACGCCTTGGCCGCTATGAGAATGCCTTTGGTCAGCAGGCGATTGATGCGTATTGCGATCTGGCAGCGGAACTGGGCATTGACCCTGCCGTGATGGCGCTGGCGTTTGCACATTCCCGTTCCTTCGTGACCTCCGTGATCATCGGTGCGACCAACATGGAACAGCTGGCGACAGACATTGGTGCTGCTGATTTTGAAATCACAGAAGAGATGGAAAAGCGGATCAACGAGATCCATCTGCAGTACACCAACCCTTGCCCGTAAGGGATAGGGCGACTGCTTTCGTCCGCTGACGACTAATAGGAAGCCGGAGCCTGCGAAGGGCTCCGGCTTTTTTGTGAATGGGGTTGGATAGAAAATCCCCTGATGTTCGTAGAGCTGTGATTTTCTGCTTGTACTCTGGCGCTAAACGTGAGCTAATTTATCATCTGCATTAGCGGAGGGTCCTGATATGCCTCGTCTTTTTACTGGCCTTGAGCTGCCATCGAGCACCGGGATGATGTTGAGCCTCATGCGCGGAGGACTGCGCGGCGCTCGTTGGGTCGACCCCGAAAACTACCACATCACATTGCGATTTATTGGCGACATTGATGATCGCATTGCCGATGAAGTTGCCTATGAGTTGGCGCGGGTTCATCGCGCACCGCTGACGATCAAGCTGACCGGGCTTGGAACGTTTGGCGGTAGCAAACCTCATGCGCTTTGGGCGCGCGTGGAGCCGACTCAAGAACTTGCGGAGTTGCAAGCGGAGCAAGAGCGCATTTTGCAACGTCTCGGCCTGCAAGCGGAGCGTCGCAAGTATACGCCGCATGTAACTCTGGCTCGGTTGAGGGGAACTTCACCCGGAGAACTGGCGCATTGGCTTGAGATGCGTGGTGAATTCTCTGCGCCTGCGTTTACCGCTGGGCGGTTTGTGCTCTACTCTGCGAAAGCGGCAGTGGGTGGCGGACCGTATTTGGTGGAGGAGAGCTATCCGCTGGCTGCCTGATACAGCTGGCGCAAAAGCGAAGAGGCGTGCTTGTGTTGCGCGCCTCTGCAAATGAGCTGCTTATGGCAGGTAGGAGGAGACCTTCTCCATCATTTGGTCGCCTTGCTGTTCCAGCCGCCATGAGGTCTGATGCACCAGCCCTGCTGCTGAGTGTGTTTGTGTGAGCTGGTAGATGTCCTTGTTGAGGAAGGCGAGAAGCTCGTCCAGTTCCTCGCGCGGGACATAGCTGAGCACACCTGTCACATGCGCGTAAGTCAGTGACTTCGGTTGGGGCGGAATCGTCTTACTAGCTGTTTTGACTGGATAGCGGATGAGCTTGGATTTTGGCTCATAACGCACGAGCTTGGATTTAGCTTTCAGTGGCTTCAGAACAGATTTGGCCGGATAGGGTTTCAGTTTGCTATCGCCCGTAATCGGCTTCAATGCATTTTTAGAAGGGGCGCTGATCTGGGTGAGGCCGGGACCGGTGGCACGGGTCTGTGTGAGTGCCCAGGTGCTGCCAGCTAAAACCAATGCTGACCCCAAGAAACAACTTGCAACAATAAGAGGCCGCAACATCGCGTTCTCCATTTCGATATAAATTAAATAAAAATTTAATTAAAATGTAGCGCGTAAATTGCATAATGCAACTGTGGATGGTGTATTTGTTACCATAAAGTTAAAATCGATAATTTAGTGCGACCGTGAGTTAATTGCATTCATCGATAAAATTAAGAAAAATTGCAAATGACCACTTTGCAGCCACAGTGTTCGGACAGAATGCTCTAATAAAAACAAAGGATAGAGGTCTGTTTTATGGGAATAGATCGACTAATCGAGCAACAAATACGCCGATCACAGATGAATGGTTCTATGGATCACCTTGAAGGTGAGGGAAAACCAATCCCCAGAAGGTCCGGGACAAACTTTGCTCGTAGTGCGCAAATGAGTGTTGTGAATGGGGCTGGTGGTAGCATTCAGGGAGAATTGACGCTGCGCCGTGAGATCTCCACATTGGAAGACCAGCTTAAAACCACGACCAAAAGTGACGAGCGTTTTGAAATAAGAAAGGCGCTCATGGATAAGCGCCTTGAACTTTCAGTTTATGAAGAAGCGCGACGCAAATAATCGCGCTTCCCTATTTGGTTAGAGCAGGTCTTACAGCTCGGTTTCGTCCAACAGACGGCGAGCGATGACCTGCGCCTGAATTTCAGCTGCACCCTCAAAGATTGAGAGAATACGTGCATCGCAGAGTACGCGAGAAATTGGGTACTCCTGCGCAAAGCCGTTGCCGCCGTGGATTTGCAGGGCATTATCCGCCGCTGCCCAAGCTACACGTGCACCGAGCAGCTTCGCCATACCAGCTTCCAGATCACAACGTCGGCCACTGTCTTTCTCCCACGCGGAGAAGTAGGTGAGCTGGCGGGCGATCATGGTTTCGCAAGCGATGATGGCCAGCTTGTCAGATACGCGCGGGAAGTTGATCAGAGACTTACCGAACTGGATACGTTCCTGAGCGTATCGCAGGCCGAGATCCAAAGCGCACTGAGCAACGCCGATTGCGCGAGCTGCTGTCTGAATGCGGGCGGACTCGAAAGTCTGCATGAGTTGCTTGAAGCCCTGACCTTCCACCTGACCCAGCAGGTTCTCGTCTTTAACTTCGAACCCGTCGAACGCGATTTCGTATTCCTTCATGCCGCGATAACCGAGCACTTCGATCTCGCCACCAGACATGCCTTCTGCCGGGAATGGCTCTTCGTCTGATCCACGTGGCTTTTCTGCGATGAACATGGAGAGGCCTTTGTAGCCTGGCTCTTCGGGTTTTGTGCGGGTGAGCAGCGTCATGATGTCAGCGCGAACCGGGTGTGTGATCCAGGTTTTGTTGCCGTAAACCTTCCACGTGTCGCCTTCTTTCACGGCACGGGTTTTTAGCGATGCCAGGTCGGAGCCGGTGTTTGGTTCAGTGAACACAGCTGTAGGCAGGGTTTCGCCAGAAGCAATGCGTGGCAGCCACTTGGCTTTTTGGTCCTCAGTGCCTCCACCGAGAATGAGTTCTGCTGCGATTTCGGAGCGGGTGCCGAGAGAGCCGACGCCGATGTAGGCGCGGGAAAGTTCCTCAGAGACCACGCACATGGACTCTTTGCCGAGGCCCATTCCACCGAATTCTTCCGGAATGGTGAGGCCGAATACGCCCATCTCAGCCATTTCGCTGATGATCTCGAGTGGGATATATTCGTTTTTCAGATGCCATTCGTGAGCAAACGGGGTGACCTTTGCTTCAGCAAACTTGCGCATTTCCTCGCGAATTTGCTCATAGGTCTCATCCAGACCGGTTGCTCCGATGGTGGACTTGCCTTCTGCGTGCTGCATGAGCTCAGCAAGGCGGGTGCGCAGGGCTGGCTGAGAGCCATCTGCGATTACAGCTTCCACTGCATCTGTGTGATGACTGTTGGCTTCCTGTCGGCTGATGCCGAGGTCTGACAAACGCAGGATCTCGCCCTGGCTCATTGGCAGGCCGCCGAAGACCTGTGCGGTGTACTCTGCAAAGCCAATGCGCAGGATCAGGCTTTCCACTTCACTGAAGGTGCCTTCCGTTGCCAGTCGTTCCCCATATGCGTTGAGCTGCTTGAGCGCTTCAACGTAGGTTGCGAGCCATGCCAGACCGTGAGTGGCGCGCTGTTCCTGCTCCATGAGTGCGGAGGCAATTCTTCCATCTTTGAGTACGCGCTTTTTTACGTTTTTACGTGCGATACCCAGCAGGGTTTCAAGTGATTTAAGCGCCAGTGCACGGGTTTCTTTAGATGGTGCGTCTGCTTGTTCTAGTGTATTCACCGTTTCCGACACAGCTTGCCTCCCTCAATCCATTCGGTCATTGTGCACTGCAAACTTAAATGGGATGTGTATTTGTGCAATGCCCTAAAGGTGGGAGCTTTCTTCATGAATATTTCTTGAAGTCGGGCCTATTATCTAACTTGAAACTCACGAAGAGACAGACCAGATCAGTTTTATGAAGAAACGCGGCCTTTGGGGAAAATCGTATCAGGTGCTTGCAGATGCTCTGGGGCATTTCAACTCTGATGATGGCTATGCTGTTGCCAGTCATGTGGCTCTGTCATCTCTGATGGCTCTGTTTCCCTTCCTGATTTTTGTTGCCGCGTTCTCTGGCTTTCTCGGACTGAACTCAGTTGCGCAAAGTGCGACAGAGCTGATCTTTGATGTGTGGCCTGAGCGTGTGGCAGGACCGGTTTCTGGCGAGATCAAAGCTGTTTTGACTCAGCCGCGCGGTGACTTGCTGACCTTTGGTGTGGTTGTCACGCTCTGGTTCTCGTCCAATGGCGTTGAAGCCATGCGGGTCGGGTTGAACCGTGCCTATCGTGTACGTGA
This sequence comes from Pseudovibrio sp. SCP20, assembly GCF_057774105.1. Classification (NCBI taxonomy): domain Bacteria; kingdom Pseudomonadati; phylum Pseudomonadota; class Alphaproteobacteria; order Hyphomicrobiales; family Stappiaceae; genus Pseudovibrio; species Pseudovibrio sp. SCP20. The sequence goes on from NZ_JBYMDH010000002.1 coordinate 855,227, forward strand.
TAACCGCAGCTGGTTTTTCTGCCGGACGCAATCCATTCTTGCGGTGCTGATTGGTACGGCTGTTTTGATGGTTTCCACCTTCCTGATCGTCTTCGGGCCTCTGGCGTGGGAATGGGCGGTTCATTTGGCGCCGGTGATGGAGAAGTTCAGCTACAAGGCGAATATCGTTCGCTATGGCATTACATCTTTGCTGCTGCTGTTTGCCTTGCTGGCTGCGCATATGTATCTGCCAGCTGGTCGCCGCCGCTTCCTTGAAGTGTTGCCGGGGATTGCCTTGACGATGATCCTCTGGATTGTAGCAGGTACGGCGTTCGGTGCTTATCTGGCGCGGTGGGCGAACTACGTGTCTTTGTATGCCGGTCTTGCTGGTATTATGACGGCTATCATCTTCATGTATCTGACAGCCGTCATCTTCATTCTGGGCGGCGAGTTCAACGCAGCTCTGATGCGAGTGCGCCGTGTGAACCAGCGCGTGGAGGGTGGTCCTTGCTTAGAGGTTGAGGACGAGAACTAAGCTTTCTGCTTTGGCCGACACACCGCGATTGCGACCACAACAATTGCCATACCTACCAACTGTATCGCATTGAGCGTTTCACCGAAGAGGAAGTAGCTCTCAATGGCTGCTGCAACAGGCGTGAGATAGAACAGTGTTGCCGTGGTGGAGGCTGCACCATGCTGGAGCAGGTACATGAGCAGCAGCACCGCACCCACTGAGAGCACAATCACCAACCAAGCCAGCGCGAAGATGAGATCTCCGGACCACGTGATTTCCCAGCTCTCTGTCATGGAAAGCGGAAGCGTGACGAGAAGGGCACCGAAGTACTGGTAGAAGGTGCCCGTAACCAGATCGGTGTTCATAGGCTGGCGTTTCTGCCATGTGGTGCCGAAAGCGATGCCGAGAGTTGCTGCGAAGGCTGCTGGGACTGTCCAGAGAGGGATTTGCGCGACACCGCTTCCCAACTTTGGCAGGATGACGAGCACAATGCCAACGAAGCCAGCGGCGAGGCCTGCCCATTGGCGTGGGGTGACATCTTCCTTCAGCAGAAAATAGGCGAGGGTGCCAGTGATAAAGGGTTGCAGGCCGGTGATGAGCGCTGTGACGCCAGCTGGCATGCCATTGTCGATGGCCCAGAATACGCCAGAGAGATATGCGCCGTGCACTAACATGCCGGTGATTACTGCGTGGATGACCTGGCTGCGGGTGAGGGCGAAGCTTCTACCGGAGAGCCAGACGATGATGCCCATCAACGGCAAAACCAACAAAAAGCGCATGCTGAGAAAGGCGAAGGGCTCTGAATAAGGGGCACCAAGGCGCGCGCCGATGAAACCCGTCGACCAGAGCAAAACGAAAATAATGGGAACTAGCTTAGTGAATGAGAGCAATGGTGTGTCTTATTTTTAAGCGTCTTTGGCACATGACGCTGGGTGGGATGAGCAACAAAATCATTTGTGCGATGCATTATTTGTAATCTTTAAACGATTTGAACCTATACCTGTGAGTAATAATTAAAAATACTATTAGTAATTTTATCGGTACAGGGGTCTCCGATGCGAGTAGATTGGAAGCGGGCTATTTCATCTACGGGAAATAGATTTTTCTCGTCCACCCGGAATGCAAGTATTCGGTTTCGGGCAATTACATTGGGTATTCTGACACTTATCGGTTTCGGTGGTGTTGGGCTGGTTTATCTTTGGGGCCAGCAGCAAACGGAAGCCGCCTTCCAGCAGTCCAAGGATTACACCGAGCTTGCTGAGTTGAGTCAGGCAATTGCCATTACGGCGGGCGTCCTGCAATCCACCCAAAAAGATTACGAAAATGTTCCGAGCGATAGTCTGAAAAGCCGATTCGACGAGCTCGTTGGCGAAGCGCAGAAAGAACTGCAGGAGCTGAATGCGCTTCCTGTTGCCATGGATTACTTCCTGGAAATTTCTGACGCACGCGACACGATTGATGCGATCAGCGGCGCATTTGAGATGCTGCACGGCTATCAGTCCACGCTTGGTTATGATGCAGACCGAGGTTTGCAAAAGGAACTTTCCGCTAGCCTTTCACAGGCAGAAGCCGCGGTAAAACAGAAGCATCGACGCAGCAAAGACCCCAATACGCTGAAGTTGATGCATACGTTTAGTGATCTGGCGCGTGCACAGCTGGATTATGCGATCACTGGGAGCCAGAACTCTCAGGGCGCTTTTGAAGTGGCGTTCTCCCGCTATGAGCGCACCATTCCCCGAGCACAGATTGACCCGGCTGTGGCCGAGAAGGTCAAAACCAACATGGCGGCCTATAAAAAGGCGTTTGAGGCATACACCAAGGCTTATGACAAGCGGGCAACCAGCTCAGAGTTGTTGGCGAACCTGTTCGATCTTCTGCCGCCGCGCCTGAATGATTTGAAGAACTCTGCTGTGCAGGGCGCCAGTGATGCGCAGGCGCGCTTGACCGAGACGACCCAGCAGACCAACCTTTATTTGGGCCTTGCCGTTGGTGGTATTGCACTGACACTGTTCATTCTCGGCTCGCTGCTGATCTTCGGTATTCTGCGCAATCTGAATGCGCTTCGTAATGCGATGGCGTTGTTGGCAAAGAACGACCTTTCTGCGGTTATTCCCCTCAACAAAGGTGGCAAAGAAATCTCCGCGATGGCGCAGACGCTGCAAGTGTTCCGCGACAACATTGAAGAGCGCCGCAAGCTGCGTGAGCAGCAGGATCATGAAAACTCTGAAAAGCAGGCACGAGCCGAGCAGGTTGATACGCTTATCATGGGCTTCGAGCAGACTGTTGCTGAGGCTCTAAACAGCTTGCACAGCGCTGCTGATGGTCTGGGTGAAGCCTCCAACGATGTGGGATCTGCTGCGGACAACGTTTCGAAGGAAGCTGAGTCTGCTGGCCGTGCGGTTGAGAATGCAGCGGAGAACGTTTCCAGTGCATCTGCTGCGACTGAAGAGCTTGCAATGTCCATTAACGAGATTGCCGGACAAGCAGAGCAGTCCACGCGTGTTGCAGACCGTGCTGTTGAAGGTTCCAAGGCAACAGCTGAGACTATGAGTCTGCTGAGTGATGCGGCTAACCGTATTGGTGAGGCAGTTGGCCTTATCCGTGACATTGCAAACCAGACCAACCTTCTTGCGCTGAATGCGACTATTGAAGCGGCGCGTGCAGGTGAGCATGGCAAGGGCTTTGCGGTGGTTGCCTCTGAAGTGAAGATGCTGGCGAACCAAACATCTCAGGCAACAGAAGAGATTGCACAGCAGGTTGGGTCCATTCAGGAAGCTTCTGCTGAAGCAGTCGGTGCAATTGGGGATGTAAGTGACGTTATTCATGAGATGAGTCAGATTGCTTCTGCCGTTGCAGCTTCTGTTGAACAGCAAAATGCAGCTATTCAGGCGATCACCGAGAATGTGGCGAATGCGACGCAGAGCTCTCAGCAGGGTGCCAATGCGATGCAGATGGTTGAAAATGCCTCTGATAACGCTCGCAGCACTGGCGGCACGGTCTCTGATCTGGCGGATGCGCTTTCTCGTCAGGCAGACCACATCAACAACACTGTTGGTGCATTCCTTGAAAAAGTGCGTGCTGCCTAAAGATCTTCACAAATTATCATTTTAAATGTGGCGCTTACCTCTGGTGTTTGCCGGAGCTAAGCGCCACATTGCTTTTGCGGTAAGGGTTTGTTGAGCAAAGCAGGCAGCACGGCTGTGAGGTGCTGTCTTTCTGCGGCTAATACGGGTTTTGAGAATGATAAATAAGATTGTTGTGGTGGGCGCTGGACAGGCAGGTGTGCAGGCCGCGCAAACTCTTCGACAAAAGGGATACGAAGGTGAGCTCGTGATGCTTGGCAACGAGCCGCAGCCACCTTATCAACGCCCGCCGCTTTCCAAGAAGTTTCTGAGTGGCGAAGTGGAGCCGGATGCGCTGTTCATTCGCCCGGAAGCGTTTTATGAGATGAACAACATTGACCTGAAGCTGAATGCGCAGGTTGATCGTATTGATCTGGAAAATAAGAGCGTCACTCTGGCGAGTGGTGAAGCGGTAACCTGGGATAAGCTGCTGTTGGCAACCGGAACCCGCGCCCGTGATCTGCCTTTGCCGGGCGCTGATCTGGAAGGCGTTGTGTCGCTGCGCTCCATTGGTGATGTTGAGCTGATTAAGAAGCTGTTTGTCCCTGGTAAGAAACTGGTTGTTATCGGCGGTGGTTACATCGGTCTTGAAGTGACCGCTGTTGCAAAAGGCATGGGGCTGGATGTTATTGTGCTGGAAGCGCAAGAGCGTTTGTTGAAGCGTGTGGTTTCACCGGATGTATCCTCTTTCTTCCATAATTTGCATGCTGGCCGTGGTGCTGAACTGCATTGCGGAACTGGTGTGACCAGCATTGAGGGCAAAGATGGTAAGGTTACAGGTGTGAAGCTTGCTGACGGTACCGAGCTGCCATGTGATCTGGTGCTTTCTGCCGTCGGTGCTGTTCCAAATTCTGAACTTGCTGCTGCCGCTGGCCTTGATGTGGATGATGGCATTCTTGTCGATGGGGCAGGGCAGACATCTCATGAAGATGTTTATGCATGTGGTGACTGTGTGCGCTTCTTCTCAGAGCGTTATGGCAGAAGCATTCGACTGGAGAGCGTGCAGAACGCGATTGATCAGGCAAAAGCTGTTGCTGTTGCCCTGACCGATCCTGCAAATGACCACAGCCATGATTATGATCCGCTGCCGTGGTTCTGGTCCGATCAGCATCACATCAAGTTGCAGATCGCTGGTCTCTCCAATGGGTATGATGAGGCTGTGCTGGTTGGTGATACAAGTGCTGACAGCTTCTATGTGGCGTATCTGGAGAAGGGCAAGCTGATCGCAGTTGATAGCATCAATCACCCACGCTCACATATGATGGCACGTCGTGTGATTGGGCAGGAGTGGAAGGAAGGTCTGCTTCCGCCTGCATAAGTTCAGAAAGAGAAGAGCGTGCCAGAGGTTTTCCGGCACGCTGATTGATGAGCGAAGCCTCCATCTTTGATGGGGGCTTTTTGTTAGCGCGTGTTTTCCAGAATAAGCCGGATAACTTCCTGTGGGATCTCCATATGGACCATGTGGCCAACGCGATCGAAGACGTGGCAGGCGATTGGACCCGGCAGTTTGTGGCATTGGCGTGTTGGCAGGATCTTGTCCTGTGTGCCCCAGACCACTTTGATCGGCATGGGGAGCTCGCCGAGCTTGTCTGTTGGCAGTACGCCTTGGCTTTCACCTTCCAGAATAAGCCCTGAAACAGCTTTCAGGGCCTCAGCTGCGCCTGGAGTTGAACGTTGGGTGGCAACGTAATCGGCCAGTTTTCTAGGAAGCTCGAACTCAAGACCAACGAACTGTTCCAGCAACACCTGTTGTTCTGCTTCGGTTTGACCGACTGCGTAGCGGTGCAGGAGCTTGGCGTTGATTTCCGGACCGAAACCACCTGGAGCCAATAGGGTGAGGCTTGCGATGCGTTCTGGACTGCGCATAGCAATCAATGCTGCGATTGCGCCACCCATGCTATGGCCGACCAAATGGACACGATCGAGCTTTAATGCGTCAAGAGACTTCACGACAGCTTTGGCAGAGCCAACAGCGTTGCATGGCTCAAAGTCTGCAAGTGCGCGACCATGGGCCGGCAGATCGAAGGCTATCGTGCGGCGTTTGTTTTCTAATTGGACTTGAATATTGCGCCATGTGCTGGCGTCACCACCAAAGCCATGGATGAAAATAATTGGTTCTGCGCTTTCAGGACCAAAGGCCGTGAAAGGCAGGCAGGTTACATCTTGGATACTATCGATATTCATATAAGGCCTCCCATTAAGCGTATTATATGCCCCTTTCATTCGGAGGTTTACCTGTGACTTAGGCTAAGGCAGGATTTTTTTATCAGCATAAGGACTGATGAATTTGGATGAAAATTTTGCTCGGCCTCGCGAAATTTCAAAAAAGTGGAATAATTGACCCACGGAAATGAGGTTTTGCTTGGATATCGATTATCAGATGTTGATAATCAGTCTCAGTTTGAAACATATGGAAGCTCAGAGGGCCGAGAAAATTTTTGGTAGAGTTTATTCTTTCTCGGTGCTGATTCATTTTTAAAATTCGACAAGTCCCGCAGGGTCAGGGACTACTGCCAATTTCAGGGGGTGACGATGCGAGGACATCTTCGCAAGGGAATATTTGCTGTCATTTGTACGTTGGTTAGCTTTGTATTCGTGGCACCAGCAAGCGCGGGCAAGCTGTGGAATCCAGAGACACGCCAATGGGACATCTTCCCGGATACTCCTGCCATGGCATCCAGTTCTGCGCGCCGTAAATACAAGCGTAAGCTGATTACCTACCGCACAAATGAGAAGCCAGGTACCATCATTATTGATACCGATAAGCGCTACCTCTACCACGTACAGGACAACGGCAAAGCGATGCGTTATGGCATCGGCGTTGGTCGTGAAGGTTTTGAGTGGAATGGTACTGAGCGTATCACCCGTAAAGCGAAGTGGCCGGGCTGGACTCCGCCAGAAGAAATGCGCCGTCGTGAAGCGAAAAAAGGCCGCATTCTGCCGCGTTACATGAAGGGTGGTCCGGACAATCCACTGGGTGCACGTGCGCTCTACCTGGGTGCTACGATCTATCGTATTCACGGTACTACCGAAGATTGGAGCATCGGCCACGCGGTATCTTCAGGCTGCATCCGTATGTTTAACGAAGATGTTTCCTACCTGTATGAGCAGGTGGACATTGGCGCTAAGGTTATCGTGAACTGATCACGAGTGACATGTGAAGTGAATGAAACCCGGGGCGACCCGGGTTTTTTTGTTGGGCTGGTTGATTGGATTACTTGTAACCATCTGAAACGGGGCGACAGCAGCCTTGGAGAGTGACTGGCTTTTGTCCCGGCTGTGTAACAGTGGCAACGGCTTCGCCCCAGACGAATGAGTCCAATGGCGTGAAGGTGCACTGCTTTTCGGTGATGGTCATCTGCAGCTCGATGCCTTTGTCGCCTGCTTTTAAAAGCGTTGCGTTCTTGTCATTCTCCGCTGTGACAGATTGGAAGGGGACGCGGTGGAGCAGACCGATGATGTTGGAGTAGGTGACGACATTGGAGTTCCACTCAATGCTCCAGGATGGTTCTGTCCCGCCGCATACGCCGAGAACAGGCAGATCTGTGCCTGAGAATGGAACGGGGACCGCGGCTTTCAGTTTGTCTGCGTGGACCCAACCCTCAATCTCTCCGATGCTGACGTGCTGCCAGCGTGTGTCGTCAATCTGTTTTTCCTCACCACTTGAGTTCAGGATCGTATCGCCCGGCAGCTGCACGATGACTGCTGCTTCGTCAGAGGGTGCATCGTAGATGGAGAGCAGGGCACCGAGGCTTTGGTTCACCTGACTGTAGTAACCGGGATGGACCTGTTGGGATTGGTCGGTACCGGACTGGTCTGAGCTCGTGTCGGAAGAAGGTGCTTGATCCTGCTCATCCGACGTATCTGATTGAGCTGCAGCCGATAGAGTGAGTGCGCTTATTGAAAACCCACTCACTAACATAAGTGTTAGAAGCTGACGGGATGCATTTTTAAAGACAGTTGTGGCCATCTCTTGCTCCTGATGGCTGCGGTTGGGGACGCACCATTCTTGTTGTTTTCGCAAGAGCCTAGCAAAGTTTCGCCTAGGAAATCTTAAGTTGAGTTGTGCGGTTCTACTGAAGCTCTTAGGGGAGGTTGAGTGGTTGTTTTCTATTCTGCGCTGAGCTTGTGCCTCAAATTACTGGCTGTCTGATAATGGTCTTTCTCTTTTGTGAGGCAGTTCGAGTTGGGTCGTCCAAATAGATCTGATGATGGAAGCCGTTGGGTTTCAGATCGTGTTCTGGCAGGAAATCCCGGTAGAGCTTGGCGTTGATTTCTTGAAGTTCCTCATAGGGGCCTTTGTGAAGGATTTGGACTGAGCGACCTTCTTTCATGACTTCTCTGCGCAGTGTTATGGGCTTTTCTCCCAGTCTCCCAACTGCGGTTTCAACGCCTTGTTCGAAGAGGGCGTCATCGGTCCAATGAGGCAAGACGATCATCAAACGCCATTTTAATTTATCTTTGTTTCCAAGGATGAGGTCACTCATATCATCGGCCCACCACAAGCATTCCAAAGGTGGTTCTGCAAAGCGCTTCCCCATCCGCTTCTTTGCATCCTGTTTGATGGGGTAGATCGTGGTGAAAAGCCATTTGATTGCCTTGGCAAAGACCTCGCCTTCAGGGTTGCCATCACCATCAATCACGGCGAACTGCATGTCGGGGACATCGACAAACGTAAAATGGTCGCTAGGTGGACGGTAAAGTTCATAGAGCCTGTCTCTGAAATCGGTTGTCGTCATAGCTGTGTCCTCATGTGTTCCATGGTTTGCAGGTCATGTAGTCCAGAGTTTTCTGAAGCCAGTCGGCCTCTGATTTGAGCTGGGCGATGGAGTAGTCGAAGAGGGCATCGACGTGGTCAGGCAAGGGTTGTTGGTCTAATTGGATGCCTTCAATTCGGGTGATTTCTTCCTGGATTGCCTTGCTGCGCTGGTTTAGAGCGTCGAGAGCTTGCTCGCGTTGCAGGGCAGGCCAGTGGATCATGCCCATGAGTAGGGATGAGTATGTTGGACGGACTGTTGTGAGAGCTGAGAGCGTTTGGGTGATGAGGGCTTGTTGGCCAGCCTCTGTCATTAGGTAGCTTTTCTTCGCTTTCATACCAGCTGGTTTTTCAGCAGTGACGAGGCCTTTCTTTTCCAGTTTGCCGAGAACGAAGTAGATGGAAGAGAAGCCAATTTGCGTCCATTCGCGCATGCCGCGTTGCTCGATGATCTGTTCCAACTCATAGCCATGGCGGGGCATTTCGGAAACAAGACCTAGGACGAGAAGTTCGCTGTCAGTGAGGCTCTCAGACATACTATTCTAGCCTTAGAATAAGATTATATTCTAGTACTAGAATATATGCGTCCGAGTCGTCAATCTTTGGCTTTTGATATGAGGCTGGATGGAAGCTGCTAGTGCTTGCGGGTGACCATCACCAGCATGTTGTCGCGTAGGCTTACGTGTTGGCGATAGAGTAGCAAGCAGCGGCAGTTGAACTCGCTCTCGCGCTTTTGGAAATACTCGGCATAGCGATGGATGTCGTGCCGGTTCACATCTTCAATCATATAGACACCGTTGCTTGCGAGCAGGTCTATGATGTTCTCAAAGAAGACAACCCCGGCCTCGAAATGATGCAGGCCGTCATCGATGATCAGGTCAAAAGGTTCCGGCTTTGCATTGCTTTTGAAGCTGGCGATGCTTTCAGGGCTGGTTTGATCCACCTGATAGGTCTGAATGCGACTGTCGGTGAACAGGCATTTCTCATCGATATCGACACCAGTGATCTCAGCGTTGGGGAAGTAATCTCGCCAGACGCGGAGGGATGCACCGGGTTTTCCTTCTTTGCCCATGTTGGATAGGCAGCTGGTGTCGTTGGTACCGATGCCGCACTCCAGCACATTCGTGATCTTATCGCGGCAATGGTCAAAGATCATGCTGTAGAAGTCGGTGTAGGTGTGAGGCTCCCAGTTGAACTGCGTGGTTTCCGGACAGTTGGTGCCTTTGTCGCTGCCGTAGACATCACAAAGCTGCGCCAGATAGCTGTTTTTGGCTGGCGCATAGAACGCTTCAATACGTTGCCCCAGGTGCTCCTCTACCGATGCTCGTGTCTTCTCCAGTTTGGTTTTGGGAGTGAGCTGTCGGAGGACCTTATTAAAGGCGAGCGTGCTTGTAGTGTTCATGGTTGCCGCATCTTGCAAGTTGGTGCTGAGAGGCGCGTAGATTAGCATTCTCAGGCGTTTGGAATACTCCCGCCTTTCTGGTGCGGATTTCCTTGGAGCAAAATTGAGTGGGCATTGCGCAATAAAAAAGGGCCGCCGAAGCAGCCCTTTCTCAAATCATTGATTGCCGGATCAGACGAGGGCGCCGTGGCAATGCTTGTATTTTTTGCCAGAACCACATGGGCAAGGCTCATTGCGGCCCACACGGCCCCATGTTTCAGGGTCGTCTGAGTCACGGCCTTCTGGTGCAGATGCGGCACGTGCTTCTGCCAGTTGGCGATCAGCTTCAGCCATTTCATCTTCACCAGTCAGTGGATTGGTGTGATGTGCTTCCATGTGAGCTGGCATCTGAGGTGTTTCAGGTGCCTGCTGCTGAACCAGTTCAACATGCATCAGCTGGCTTGTTGTGGTCTGGCGCAGAGTGCTCAGCATGTTTTCGAAGAGAGTGAAGGACTCAGTCTTGTATTCCTGAAGAGGATCACGCTGAGCGTAACCGCGCAGGCCAACTGCTGAGCGCAGGTGGTCAAGGTTCGCCAGGTGCTCACGCCACAGATTATCAATGGTCTGAAGCAGAACTGCACGCTCGATCTGACGCATGATGTCAGGACCATAGTTTGCAGCCTTTGCAGCCATCACTTCGTTGGCTTCTTTCTTCAGGCGCGTGGTCACTTCTTCGTCCGCGATGCCTTCCTCGTTTGCCCAATCAACGATTGGCAGATCGAGGTTCAGCTTGGTGCGAACTTCTTCCTTCAGGCCTTCAGTATCCCACTGTTCTGGGTAGGCGCGTTCCGGAATGTGTGCTGCAACGAGATCTTCAACGAACTCTTCGCGCATTTCCGCAACTGCTTCCTGAGTGACTTCTGGATCCATCATTTCGAGACGCTGATCGAAGACAACTTTACGCTGATCGTTCATCACGTCGTCGAACTTCAGCAGGTTCTTACGAATGTCGAAGTTGCGTGCTTCCACTTTCTGCTGAGCTTTTTCGAGTGCCTTGTTGATCCAAGGGTGAACGATTGCCTCGCCTTCCTGCAGACCAAGCTTCTGAAGCATGGAGTCCATACGCTCAGAACCGAAGATGCGCATCAGGTCATCCTGCAGAGACAGGAAGAACTTGGAGTGTCCAGGGTCACCCTGACGACCGGAACGACCACGCAGCTGGTTGTCGATGCGTCGGCTTTCGTGGCGCTCAGTTGCAACAACGTAAAGGCCACCAGCTTCAAGAGCTTTTTGCTTCAGCTCTTCAACTTCTTTCTTGATGGCTTCTTCTTTAGCAGTGCGATCTGCGCCTTCAGGCATGTCACCAAGCTCGTTCGCAACGCGCATTTCAACGTTACCGCCGAGTTGAATGTCGGTACCACGACCTGCCATGTTAGTTGCGATGGTCACAGCACCCGGCACACCTGCCTGTGCGATGATGCTTGCTTCCTGCTCATGGTAGCGCGCGTTCAGAACTGCGAAGACTTTCTGCTTGCCAGCGGACTTTGCGTAGTCAGCAAGTGCCTTTGGATCAGAAACGTCGATCTGCTTGTACCCATGCTTCATGAGAAGCTCAGCCAACAGCTCGGACTTTTCGATGGATGTGGTGCCAACCAGAACCGGCTGACCGCGTTCGTGACAGTCGTCAACCAGCTCCATGATCGCGTTGTATTTCTCAGCGACGGTGCGGTAGACCTCATCGTCGTCGTCAATACGCTGCACAGGAACGTTGGTTGGAATGTCAACAACATCCAGGCTGTAGATGTCCATGAATTCTTCCGCTTCGGTCATCGCTGTACCGGTCATGCCAGCAAGCTTGTCGTACATGCGGAAGTAGTTCTGGAATGTAATGGACGCGAGGGTCTGGTTCTCTGGCTGGATCGCAACTTTTTCTTTTGCTTCCAGAGCCTGGTGAAGGCCTTCAGAGAAACGACGACCTGGCATCATACGACCGGTGAACTCGTCAATGATGACGACTTCGTCGTTGCGTACGATGTAGTCTTTATCGCGCTGGAATAGTTTGTGAGCTTTCAGGCCCTGCTGCAGGTGGTGTACCGCTGTGACGTTTTCCACATCATAAAGCGAATCACCCTTCAGGAGGTCAGCTTCAGACAAGAGTTGCTCCAGCTTCTCGTTACCTGCTTCGGTGAAGGTAGCGGAGCGAGCTTTCTCATCAATCTCGAAGTCTTCATCTACAAGCTTAGGAATGAAGGCATCGATGGCATTGTAGAAATCGGTGCGATCTTCCAGAGGACCGGAGATGATCAGCGGTGTACGTGCTTCGTCGACGAGAATGGAGTCCACCTCATCCACGATTGCAAAGTGGTGCGGACGCTGCACCATGGACTCACGATCGTACTTCATGTTGTCACGAAGGTAATCGAAGCCGAATTCGTTGTTGGTACCGTAAGTCACGTCAGCGGCATAAGCTGCTTTACGTTCTTCATCGGAAATGCCGTGAACGATGAGACCGGTTGTCAGGCCGAGGAAGCGGTAGATCTGGCCCATCCACTCAACGTCACGAGAGGCGAGGTAATCGTTCACGGTTACAACGTGAACACCCTTACCGCTCAATGCGTTAAGGTATACTGGTGCGGTTGCCACAAGGGTTTTACCTTCACCGGTACGCATTTCGGTGATTTCACCAGCATGAAGAACCATGCCGCCGATGAGCTGTACATCGTACTGACGAAGGCCAAGAACACGGCGAGACGCCTCACGCACAACAGCAAAAGCAGGAACGAGGAGATCATCCAGCTTTGCGCCATTTGCAAGCTGCTCACGGAACTCGTCTGTTTTGGCTTTCAGCTGATCATCCGTCAGAGCTTCCATTTCTGGCTCTAAAGCATTGATAGCAGCTACTTTAGGCTTGAGTGTCTTGATCCGACGGTCGTTAGCAGAACCAAATATTTTTCGAGCGAGTGCGCCGAGCCCCACCATGTGGCGGTCCTTCCTCTGTTGGGCGCGCCGGTTGTTTCACGTCGCGGCCGGGCCCTAAAAAACTTCACATTCGTGATCTATCCAGTCAAAACTCTGTGGTTCTGACATGAGTCACAGCATATTAAGCACCTGCGCGTAAAAAAGCAGGCGACAGAGAGATAAGAGTGGGCTCAAGGGTTGTCAACGGCAGTTGCCGTCGCAACATAAAGCTTTGTTGTTTTGCAACTCTTTTTAAACTCTCCATAAACAGGAAAGAAAGAGATCTTATGCTTCGTAAATTTACAGGGATCCTCGGCAGCTCAGTTGCAGTTGCTGCACTGGCCATTAGCCTGAATGTTGCTCAGGCACAGGATGCAGACACTGCACCTGATCTGGACAAGCCAGTTGCCAAGGTCGGAAACAGCGTTATTACCGAAGCAGATCTTGCTTATGCCGCGCAGGACTATGCGCAGCAGCTGCAGCGTGTTCCTCCAACCGAATGGCGCAAGGTTTTGACCGACGTGCTGGTGGAGATGAAACTGCTGGCTGAAGCTGGTGAGGAAGAAAAACTCGCAGAAACTGACGACTTTAAACGCCTCATGGCATTTGAACGTACTCGTGCGCTGCGTAATGCATACTTCCAGAAGTACATTCAGAGCGCGGTTACTGAAGACGAAGTCAAGGCTGCTTACGATGCTGAGTATGCCAACTACCAGGGCGCGCCTGAGATCAATGCAGCTCATATCCTTTTAGAAAAGGAAGATGAAGCAAAGGACATCATCAAGCAGCTTGAAGGTGGTGCGGACTTTGCTGAGCTTGCAAAAGAGAAGTCTACTGGTCCTTCCGGCCCTAACGGTGGTGACCTTGGTTTCTTCGGTAAAGGCCAGATGGTTCCTGAGTTTGAAACTGCTGCTTTTGCTCTGAAACCAGGCGAGTTCACAAAAGAGCCTGTGCAAACACAGTTTGGTTACCACGTCATTTTGAACAAGGAAGCCCGCACTCAGCCAGCACCAACTCTAGAAGCTGCTGAAGGTCAGATCCGTCAGGAGCTGGTTCTCGCGAAATTCCGTGAAGTGCTTGAAGAGCTGAAAGCCAAGAACACTGTGGAAATCATTGGCGCAGATGCTGATGAAGCGAAGGCTGAAGAAAGCAAGTAATAGGCATCTGCTTGTTAGCTCTGCTGATTATTGAAATAAAACACCTTGTTTTTGTAGCCCCGGATGGCTTAGGCCTTCCGGGGCTACTTTTTTGATGCATTGGCATTGTTATCTTCGGGAGGTTTTCATGTCCGCGACTATTTCTCCACTCGCACCCAAGTCTTATCCTGAGCTTCCGGAAGTTAAGGGCGTTCGAATGGCGACGGCTGCAGCTGGGTTGAAGTACGAAGGACGTACTGATGTTCTTCTCGCAGTGTTTGATGAGCCTGCTCAGATCGCCGGTGTGTTTACAAAATCCAAGTGTACCAGTGCCCCGGTGGACTGGTGTAAGCAGAACCTTTCCAAAGGTGTCGCTCGTGCGATTATGGTCAACTCCGGTAATGCGAATGCGTTTACTGGGAAGAAGGGTCTCGCCTCTGTTCAGCTGTCTGCAGATATTCTGTCTAAGGCAACGGGCTTTGCTGCTGATGAGTTGTACCTTGCCTCTACAGGTGTGATTGGTGAGCCTCTTCCGGCTGAGAAATTTGCAGATGTTGCAGATAGCCTTGTGGCCGATGCTATTGCTGACAAGTGGATGGATGCTGCCAAGGCGATTATGACCACAGACACCTATCCAAAGCTGAGCACCCGGAGTGTGAAGCTGGGTGAGGCGACAGTGACCTTGAACGGTATCGCGAAAGGCGCGGGTATGATCGCGCCTGACATGGCGACCATGCTTGGCTTCCTGTTCACTGACGCTCCAATCAAAGCACCTGCCTTGCAGAGCTTGCTTTCTGAGTGTGTCGGTGGCTCCTTTAACTCCATCACCGTTGATAGTGATACATCCACCTCCGACACCGTGCTGCTTGTTGCTACTGGTTCTGCAGGTGATGAATGGATTGAAGATGCTGCGGATCCACGTCTTGCTGAGTTCCGCGAAGCTCTCTCCAGCATGATGCTTGAACTGGCACAGATGATCGTGCGTGATGGGGAAGGGGCAACCAAGTTCGTTGAAGTGAAGGTGGAAGGTGCTGAGAGCGATGCCTCTGCTAAGCGGATTGCGATGGCGATTGCAAACTCTCCATTGATGAAGACTGCTTTTGCTGGTGAAGATGCGAACTGGGGCCGCGTCGTTATGGCTGTTGGTAAAGCCGGTGAGCCTGCAGATCGCGATCGATTGGCGATCTGGTTTGGTGACATCCGCGTAGCAGTTGATGGTGAGCGAGATCCAGACTACAGCGAAGATGAAGCTTCCGCAGTCATGAAAGAAGATGAGATCGTCCTGAAGGTTGATCTTGGCATTGGAAATGGCAGCGCGACTGTGTGGACATGCGATCTCACCAAGGAGTATGTGGCAATCAATGGTGACTACAGAAGCTAAGCGGGTTCAACCTCGCCAACCAAACTGCGATCTGGAAACAGTTTTGAAGCTGGAGCAGGCGAACCTGAACTGCTTTCCAAGCCTAATGACGCATCATGATGGGAGCTGGATTTCCCGGCTCTCACCAGGTGGAAGCGCTCGCCGTAATAATTCGCTGAACTTTTATGACGTTAATGATGGCGATGAAGCTGAAGAGCGGCTTGTTGCGGCTCGCCAACGCTTTAAGAAGCGCGACGTGGCTTTTCATGTGCGATGGACGCCGTTGGTTCCAGCGGATGTGGATCAGGTTCTGACTGAGCAAAACTACACGCGGCTTGATGAAACGCTTGTGCTGTCTCGGTCCATTTGGGTTCTTGGCGATACTGATGTGCCTAAGGGCTACAAGCTCAGCCAAGTCTCTCTTGATGAGTGGATCAGGAAGTATGCATTGGTTGGTGGTGCTCAGCCGGGCGCGCCTCTTGATGCAACGGTGCAAGCACTTCACGATGTGCTTTCCAGAGTTGCTGTTGAGCTGGTTGCGCTGGTCGTGGAAACTGATGATGGCATCCCCGCAGCAGTTCTTCTTGGTGTTGTCGACGGTGATATGCTTGGCATCTTTAGCGTCGCCACAGCAGAAGCTAACCGCCGACAAGGGTTGGCTTATGCGTTGATGTGTGAAGTGCAGCGTCTTGGAGCCGAACGCGGGGCAGAGACAGCGTGGCTGCAAGTGGTTGCCGAGAATGCGCCTGCAGTAGAGCTCTACGATTCCCTTGGATATCGGGAAGCCTATGCCTATCACTACTGCAGAGACGTCCAGCCTTAAGAAAATCAGTAAAATTTCACTCGGGATCTTTGGTATGGTTTCCAAAAAGTTTTCAGGGTGGTCCTTTGTGAAACGGGAAAATAAATGAAAATTGTGATGGTCGCGGCGTGTGCCCTCATTGATGAAGACAACCGCATTTTGCTTGCTCAACGTCCCGAGGGGAAATCAATGGCGGGATTCTGGGAGTTTCCGGGCGGTAAGATTGAAAGTAATGAAACGCCAGAGGATTGTCTGATCCGTGAATTATCCGAGGAGCTCGGAATTACGGTTAAAAAAGAGTGCCTTGCTCCCCTTAGTTTCGCTAGCCACACTTACGAAGATTTTCATCTGCTGATGCCACTTTACGTTTGTAGGCGATGGTCGGGCACACCTCATGGGGCAGAGGGGCAGAACCTGAAATGGGTACGGGCAGTTCGTTTACGTGATTATGACATGCCACCAGCAGATGAGCCGCTGATCCCGCATCTAATCGACCTTGTGTCTTATTAGCGGGAGATCACGGAGAACAAGAGGCAGTAATGGCGTTGAGTGAGAAAGCGTATCACAATCAGAAATGTGGTTTTACGATTGCTCATATGACTGAAGACGAGCGCGGTGCCGCTGCCGTTGAATACGCCATTCTTGCTGGTTTGATTGTTCTTGCAATTGTTGCAGCCGTGACTGCTATTGGAGCAACTATTACGGATAATTTCCAGTTTGTGGCCGATACAATCGCTTCAGTTGTTTCTAACTAATTACGACTTTATCTCTTTCGTTCCCAATGCTTCAGCCAGGCTGTGTTTTGCAGAGCCTGGCTTTAATGGTTTTTGTTGAGACTCGTGTGGCGCCCAACCGGAGAGAGATGCGAAGGTGAAGGTGGCGCGGATGCGGCCGTCAGCGTCTGAGTAATCCTGAGCGTAGATCTCCGCAGCTCTCATAAACACCTTCTTGCTTGTTAGGGTCTTCAGACGTTCTTTGAGAGGGTTTGTTGCCCCCATTGCGCGTAGATCTCTGATCAGGTCAAACATGGTGTCGTATCTGACTGTGATACGATCAACATCGCTCACTGGAAGAGCGAAGCCTGCGCGTTGGAGGAGGCCGCCCAAATCTCTGGTATCTGCAAATGGGATCACCCGTGGGGAGACACCTTCGCTTACTTCCATTTCAGCGCGCATGAGACAGTCACGGAGCTCAGCCAGAGTATCTGTTCCCAACAGAAGACCGAGGAAAAGACCGTCAGGCTTCAAGGCTCGTTTAATCTGAATGAGTGTGCCAGGCAGATCGTCGAGCATCTGCAGGTTCAACGTGGAGACAATTAGGTCCACGCTTTCTGGTGCAAATGGTAGAGCTGCGTCATCCACGATCATGTCTGGTTCTGAAAGGTTCGGGTCTGCAGCGAAGAGATCTGCGCGGAGAAGGTGTTTTACCTTTCCAGAATTCTTCAAGACCTCAAACACATGTCCGGTATGTCCACCTAGATCAATACCGATTTCAAACTCTCTGCTGATGAAGTCCAAGCGATCCTGAAGATCTGTAGCAGCTGCTTTCATCAGAAAGTCAGCGCCGTCTTGCGCTCTCTTTAACGCAGTCATGCGCCGTTTTGCGATGAGGTTACGATCAAAGAGAGTATGTTCGCTCATGAGGGCGCCTTTGGCCAGAATGCGCTGTGCGCACTATTGGAAGTTATATCCCCATTGAACATGGGGTGATGTCCATGGAAGGCTTTGTTAGCCTAATTCATCTGCAGATGTATACGGTGAGCATAGATGGGCGACAAGTTTTCTTCTCTGGAATGGTTGCCTGATGCAGTGGAAAGAGAAGGGCTGCCTGACAAGCACCGATTGAAAGATCTCAAGCTGCTTCCTTATTTGAAGCGTAGCCTCAGTTTCGTTTTGGATGCATTGTTTCCTCACTGCTGCCCGGTTTGTAGCGAGCTGGTGCAGGGTGAGGGAGGCTTGTGTCTGTCGTGTTGGCAGAAGCTTGATTTGATTTCAGCGCCATACTGCGAGCGGCTCGGAGTGCCTTTACATTATGAACTTGGCCCAAATGCCTGGAGCGCAGCTGCGCTTGTAAACCCTCCTGATTATGAGCGGGCACGGGCTGCGGCTTTGTATAATGGGCCTGCGCAAGAGCTGGTGAAGCGTTTCAAGTTCTATGGCGAGATTCAATTATCCAAGTTTCTTGCGGGCTGCATGCTGAACCCGGGGGCGGAACTGGTCTCAGCTGAGAGTTTTCTAGTACCTGTTCCATTACACAGCTCACGATTACGAGAGCGGACTTATAACCAGTCTGCATTGCTTACTCGCGAGATACAAAAGCATCTTGGTGGGCAGAGTTTGCTGGATGGGTTGGTTCGCACACGCAAGACCAATCAGCAGGTGGGGCTTAAGCGGGGAGCACGGACAGCGAATGTGAAAGGAGCCTTTGAAGTTTCAGAGCATTTTCTTGCGAAGGTTTCCGGTGCGCATGTGGTGTTGGTTGATGATGTGCTGACAACCGGTGCAACTGTTGAAGAGTGCACGCGTGTTTTGAAAGCAGCGGGTGCAAAGCAAGTTGATGTACTGGTTTTTGCGCTGGTAGATCCTGAAAATCTGCCTGACTATAATGCTTAGCTGCTGTTGAAACGGCGTTTTGTATGCTTGATATAACCAAGTGATCAACTTGAGTTGAGGTGGACTTGCGGTTTATTTGGCTGTGAGCCATATAGACTTCAGTTTTGATGGCTGAATTTTATTGGCCTTCGCTGTGTATCCAAAGGACAAAAATATGGCTCAAGTTACTATCTACACCCGTGACATGTGCGGTTACTGTGCTCGTGCAAAAAGACTTCTTGATGAGAAGGGTGTTGACTATAAAGAATTCAACTACAGCGAAGATCCTACAATCCGTAAGGAAATGATTTCCAAGGCGAACGGTGCGAACACCTTCCCACAGATCTTCATTGGATCAGAGCATATTGGTGGTTGTGATGACCTGTTTGCGCTGGAGCGTCGTGGCCACTTGGATGGCCTGCTGAGTGCTGATATTTAAAGAAGCTTAGGAAGCGTATTAGACACTACGCTTTGAAAGTGAGATTTGATGACAAGTTTTGTGGCTGCATGTGTCCAGATGAGAACGGGGCGAAACCCGCTCGAAAATCTTGATGTCTGTGAGGCGTTGGTTAGAGAAGCTGCTGCTGAAGGCGCGGTTTATGTGCAAACGCCTGAGATGACCAATGTGTTGGAACGTAGCCGCAAAGCACAACTTGCTGCCTCAAGTTTTGAAGAAGCTGATCCCTTCCTGAAGCGTTTGGGTACTTTGGCGAATGAGTTGAGTATTTGGGTTCATATCGGGTCTCTAGCTATTCGGCTTGAAGATGACAAGCTGGCCAATCGTGGTTTTATGATTTCCCCGCGAGGTGAGGTCGTAGCGCGTTATGACAAGATCCATATGTTTGATGTGGACTTGCCGAATGGTGAAAGCTGGCGTGAATCTGAAAGCTATAGTGCTGGCAGTGTCTCTCCAGTGATTGATCTTGGTGTCGCCAAGGTTGGTATGGCTATCTGCTATGATATTCGCCAGCCAGCTCTGTTCCGTGAGCAATCCAAAGCCGGAGCTCAAGTGTTGACTGGACCTGCTGCCTTTACCAAGCAAACAGGTGAGGCGCATTGGCATGTACTGCAAAGATCGCGTGCTATTGAAAACGGTGCTTTTGTTGTGACAGCTGCGCAAGGTGGTACGCACGAAGATGATCGCCAGACCTATGGGCATAGCCTGATGGTGGATCCTTGGGGCCGTGTGATTGCAGAACTGGATCATGATGAACCGGGTGTGTTGCTGGGTGAGCTTGATATGGCAAAGGTTGATGAAGCCCGTCGCCGCATTCCGGCAATTGAGAATGCACGAGATTTTTCCGTGGCCACGGTTTCCCTGAGTGGGGAGATGGTCAGGTGATTAATTACTCTCTCGCCTGTGACAATGGGCATGAGTTTGATGGATGGTTTCGGAATTCTGGCGACTACGACAAGCAGAAAGAAATGGGGCTGATCACGTGCCCGTTCTGCGACAGTTCAGAAGTCCATAAACGCTTAATGGCGCCAAATGTGTCGACGTCGCGAAGCCAGAAGAAGGCGCTGGTTGAACATCAGGCTGCGAAAGCTGTTGCTGCTGCTCAGGCGAAAGCATCAGAGGCTGCGGTCGCGAAAGAACAGAAGTCGGCAGCTGCCGCTCCTGCGAGTTCAGAACAAGCTGTAGCGACATCGGCATCCAATGTTGATCTGCAGAAAGTTCCTGAAAAAGCGAAGGAATTGGTGGAAGCTCTGCGGGAGTTCCGCAAACAAGTCGTTTCCAACTCTGAGTATGTTGGCGACAAGTTTGCTGAAGAGGCGCGCAAGATCCACTATGGTGAGAGCGAAGAGCGTGGGATTTACGGAGAAACGACACCGGACGACGCGAAAGAGCTTTTGGAAGAAGGCATTGAGCTGATGCCACTTCCTGTTTTGCCGGAAGACCGCAACTGATTTGCTGCAGACTGAATAGCAGATAAACGAAAGGCGCCTCGTTTAGGGCGCCTTTTCCATTTTTCGCGCACTCAGGCTGAAACGCCTTTCTTGCCCGGGGCTCGGGATGCGGAAGGTTTGTCCGCATTCTTTGCGCGTGTCCGGGTGCTGGTGGATTTACGAGGCACTCGGCGACGTGGTTTCGCTGGTACCTTTGTTGGCGCAGCCTGAGCCATTGCCTTGAGGTCATCAATGCTGGTGAGCGCTTCTGAAGTTGCCTTTTGAGTTTTGGAGACTGTGCCCTTCATTGTTGAGGACATCTGGTTCATCTGGCGAGCGCCTTCCTGGCGGCAATCTTCGAAAGCTTGCTGCATGAAGTCGCTGGTGAGTTTTGAAAGCTCAATGCCTGTTGGGCAGTCCCAAATCTCCTGAATGAAATCGGTGTTGGCTTTCATGCGTTTGTTGAAGAATGCGATGTTGGCAGCCATGATTGCCTGATAGCTTTCAAGCATGGCTTTGTTGTTTGAGATTGCATGCTCCAAAGCCGTATTGGATAGTTGATCTCCACCCTGCGCCCAGAACCAGCCTTGCCAAGGCATTCCATCTGCAGCAACGGTCCAGCGGTCCATTGCTTCCTTCATCTCTTTGTCCATGTTCAGCATCGTGTCTCCTCCGGACTCCGATCAAGTTCTCGGGCGGCGATTTAGGTTTTGAGACAATAAATTTCGAGCGATCAGGGATTTTGGAAGAAGCTCGTTTGCCGGTAACTTACGCCGCGTACACCCTCCTGTTTATAGGCGCTAATATTGGCAAAAGGATATTCTGGATTCTAAGGGATTTCAGCGGCTTTTTTCTGAAGGACTCGTTAACCTTGCGGAGCTGCTATGATGCCAACCAGTCCTGAACGAGCTCGCTTGTATGAACCGGGTGTTCCAGTGTCGACATGTGGCCGCAATCCGGGATGATGTGCAGTTTGCTGTTTGCGATTGCGTCATGCATTTCGCGGCATCTGTCGAGTGGGAGCAGGCTGTCCTCTTCGCCAGCGATGATCATGGTCGGGCACTGGATTGCTGGGAGATTTGGCCTTTGATCGCGGCGATTGATGATGGCGGTTTGCTGCTTCAGGAAATCTTCAGGACCGATCTCGGCAGCCATATCGAAGACCACTTGTCTGAGAGCGGTATCGTCATGGCGGGCAGGGTGGACGAGTTGCGGGTATTGCATGGAGGCGATCTTGTGAAAGCCACCCTTCTTTGCAATTTCCATTTGTGTATGGCGAAGCTGCGTTTGAGCCGCGGTGTCGTCTCGGGCGTTTGTGTTGACCAACGCGAGGCGGCTGACACGTTCAGGTGCCTGTCGAATCACCTCGAGGGCAACGTAACCGCCCATGGACATGCCGAGGAGAGCGAACTTTTCGGGTGTGTGGTCCAGCAGTCTCTTTGCCATGGCTTCAATGGAATCCATGCCGCAGGTTTCGGCGATGATGATCGGGCGCTCTTTCAGAGAGTTGATCTGAGGTCCGAACAAAGCGCCAGTGCTGGTCAGGCCGGGAATGAAAACGACAGTTTCTGCTGTTGCTGTGTCTGGCATTTTCATTCTCCTTTTTAATTGGATGCCAGCTGCTACTCTGGCTTCCGAGCTATTACCATGTAGTTTACATCCAGATCCGTTGTTCTGGACCAACTGTCGGTGAGCGGATTGAAGCTGACGCCGCAGCGCTCATAGACGCTCATACCGGATTCATTGAGCGGTGCTTCCAGCTCTTCCGGGCGAACCAGCTTTTCGTATTGGTGAGTACCTTTTGGCAGCCAGCGGAGAACGCGTTCTGCTGCGACAATTGCGAGGGCGTAGGCTTTCAGAGTTCTGTTGATAGTTGCAACGAACATCATTCCACCGGGACGCACAAGATCTGCACAGGACTTCATGAACAGTGGAACGTCTGCGACATGTTCAACCACTTCCATGTTGAGCACGATGTCGAACTGTTCACCTGCCTCAACGAGAGATTCAGCGGTTTGCGCGCGATAGTCGATGTCTAGGCCGGACTGCTGTGCATGAAGTGTGGCTACTTTGATGTTGGTCTCGGAAGCATCTGCTCCGACCACAGTTGCACCCATGCGAGCCATTGGTTCGGAGAGCAGGCCACCGCCGCAGCCGATGTCCAAAATACGTAGACCTTCTAAGGCTTTAGGGGATGTCTCATCCCGGCCAAAGTGGTCACAGGCATACTCTTTAATATAGGAGATGCGAACTGGGCTGAATTTGTGGAGAGGACGGAATTTTCCAGTAGGGTCCCACCATTCCGATGCAATTGATGAGAAATGCGCAACTTCCGCCGGGTCGATTGTGGTTTGTGCCGGGTTTTTGGCGGCGTTGCTTGGTTTTTGCGCGGTGCTCATAGCTCAACTCTCCACTTTCATCCCGGTACTGGTGGGTCTAATCGCGGTTTTTGTCAAGCCGCTGGTTGCGATAGAAGGGCGCTAGTTGTATGGATTAGCGCCGTTTGTAGTGATGATCGGTTCATCACAAAGGCCCTCGGAGGATTTTGGGAAGCGATGGCCCGTTTGGTTATGAAGTTTGGCGGCACCTCCGTTGCCGACCTAGAGCGTATCAGAAATGTTGCGCGGCACGTGAAGCGTGAAGTGGAAGCAGGCAACCAGGTTGCCGTTGTTGTATCCGCGATGGCTGGTGTGACGAACACGCTGGTTGGCTACACGAAAGAAGCCGCAGCGCTGCATGATGCGCGTGAGTATGATGCGGTTGTTGCCTCAGGTGAGCAGGTGACTTCCGGCTTGTTGGCGATTGTGCTGCAAGATATGGGCGTGGATGCACGTTCCTGGCAGGGATGGCAAATTCCTATCCGCACGAATGAAGCCCACGGCGCAGCGCGCATTGAGAGCATTGAAGGTCAAACTCTCATTGAACGCCTTGAACGTGGACAGGTTGCAGTGTGCGCCGGTTTCCAGGGTGTAGCGCCTGACAACAGGCTGGCGACGCTTGGACGTGGTGGTTCTGACACCAGTGCGGTGGCGATTGCTGCTGCTATTCAGGCAGACCGCTGTGACATCTATACGGATGTGGACGGTGTTTATACCACTGACCCACGTGTGGTGGCCAAGGCGACGCGTCTGGAACGTGTTGCGTTTGAAGAGATGCTGGAAATGGCTTCTCTTGGTGCGAAGGTTTTGCAGGTCCGTTCTGTTGAGATGGCGATGGTTCACGGCGTTCGTACGTTTGTACGTTCCAGCTTTGATGATCCGGATGCCCCGCAGATTAGCGCTGACGGAACCCCTGTAGGTACACTTATTTGCGACGAGGACGAGATTTTGGAACAACAAGTCGTCACTGGCATCGCTTACTCAAAAGACGAAGCACAGATTTCTATCCGCAACGTTGCTGACAAACCTGGCATTGCGTCCAGAGTGTTTGGCCCGTTGGCCGAAGGCAACATCAACGTAGACATGATCGTTCAGAACATCTCTCCAGATGGGAAGACGACCGATATCACCTTTACCGTTCCAGAGAGCGATTACGAGCGTGCGCGCAAGGTAATTGAGGAGAACGTCGAGGAAATCGGCTTCGAGAATATCGAAGGCGCTACTGATGTTGTAAAAGTTTCCGTAATCGGCATGGGTATGCGTTCGCATGCCGGTGTTGCAGCCCAGTGTTTTGAAGGCTTGGCTGAGAAGGGGATTAACATCCGCGCGATTACGACATCTGAGATTAAAATCTCTGTTCTGATCGATTCCGCGTATACGGAACTTGCGGTTCGTACTCTCCATTCGCTATACGGACTTGACGGCTAGGTTTCCTACTGTCGAGAATATTGTTGTGTCTTGGACAACTTCCAAGGCACAACGTGGCCTGTTAAAAAGGCCAGCAGAATTATAGGTAGGGCGGAGCATGCGCAGCAGCTTGGCCGGACCGCGCGTACTCCTCCGTAAGCTTCGTGAAGTTATGGCGGAGCCGATTAATGCGCAGGAACGGCTCGACAAGATTGTACGTCTGATCGCGGCAAATGTGGTTGCGGAAGTGTGTTCCGTGTACATTTTGCGCGCGGATGGGGTTCTTGAGCTGTATGCGACAGAGGGCCTGAATAAGGACGCGGTTCACCAGACTTCTCTGAAGGTCGGTGAGGGTCTTGTTGGTTTGATTTCCTCTGATGCCAGACCGCTGAACCTACCAAATGCGCAGGCGCACCCAGCGTTTGCTTATCGTCCTGAAACGGGCGAAGAGAATTACAACTCCTTCCTTGGTGTGCCGATCCTGCGTGCAGGACGCACGCTTGGCGTGCTTGTTGTTCAGAACAAAGACCACCGGACCTACTTCGAAGATGAAGTGGAAGCCCTGCAGACCACAGCGATGGTTATCGCTGAGATGGTCGCGGCTGGTGAGCTTGAAGCAATTGCGCAGCAAGGCACAACAATTGATGTGATCCGTCCGATGCATCTGAAGGGCGTTGCCCTTGCTGACGGTATTGGCCTTGGACATGTTGTTTTGCATGAGCCACGCGTTGTCATCACCAATCTGATCGCTGAAGATGCGGACACTGAAAAGAAGCGTCTTGAAGAATCCGTTACGCGTCTGCGCCAATCCCTGGACCACATGTTGGCCAGTGGTGAGTTTTCCCAGCACGGTGAGCACCGTGAAGTTCTGGAAGCTTACCGAATGTTTGCCTATGACCGTGGCTGGATCCGGAAGATTGATGAAGCGATCCGCAATGGTTTGACGGCGGAAGCTGCTGTTGAGAAAGTTCAGAGCGATACACGCGCTCAGATGCTCCGGCAGACTGATCCTTACCTGCGTGAGCGCCTGCATGATCTGGATGATCTGGCGCACCGCCTCATTCGTGAGTTGATGGGCAAGAACCACAGTGGTGAAGACGATCTGCCAAAAGATGCGATCATCATTGCGCGCAACATGGGCGCTGCTGAGCTGCTGGATTATGACCGCGACCGTATTCGTGGTCTGGTTCTGGAAGAGAGCGGCCCGACCAGTCACGTGACTATTGTTGCCCGCGCTCTTGGCATTCCAACTGTTGGTCAGGTGGAAGACATTGTTTCGCTGGTGGAAGCAAGTGATGCCATCATCGTGGATGGTGAGATCGGTCAGATCTTCCTGCGTCCGGCAAACGATGTTGAACAGGCATTTGCAGACAAGGTTCGCCTGCGCTCCAAGCGTCAGGAAATCTATCGTCAGCTGCGTGAAGAGCCGACTGTCACGAAAGACGGGACAGAAGTTAAGCTTCAGCTGAATGCTGGTCTGCTGGTTGATTTGCCAAGCATGGAAGATGCAGGTGCGGATGGCGTTGGTCTGTTCCGTACCGAACTTCAGTTTATGGTTGCTTCAGCCTTCCCAAGAATGCAGGAGCAGCACTCGCTATACTCCAAGGTTCTGGATGCGGCTGGTGACAAGCCGGTGACGTTCCGTTCTCTGGATATTGGTGGTGACAAGGTTCTGCCTTACCTGCGATTGGCGCAGGAAGAGAACCCAGCCATGGGTTGGCGCGCAATTCGTTTCGGACTGGATCGTCCGGGCCTGCTGCGCACCCAGATCAGAGCTATGCTGCATGCAGGGGCAGGGCGCTCCTTGCGTATCATGTTCCCGATGGTGGCGGATGTTTCTGAATTCCAGCAGGCGCGAGATTATGTTGAGCGTGAGCTGAAGCATCTGCGTCAGCATGGACACGACACGCCAAAGGAGCTGAAGCTTGGTGTGATGCTGGAAGTACCGGCACTGCTTTACCAACTTGAAGAGATCTACAAGGAAGTAGACTTCGTCTCTGTTGGCTCGAACGACCTGTTCCAGTTCTTCTATGCGGTTGATCGCGGAAACACGCTGGTGGCTGAGCGTTTTGAAGCGCTGTCTCCAAGCTTCCTGCGGGCTTTGCGCAAGATTGTCGTTGTTGGCGATAAGATGGATACACCAGTGACCCTGTGTGGTGAACTTGGTGGCCAGCCGCTTGCTGCGATGGCTTTGCTGGCGATCGGCTATAGAAACCTTTCCATGTCTCCGGCTTCCATTGGTCCTGTTAAGGCGATGTTACGCTCTTTGGATCTATCAGCACTTTCAGAAGAGTTGCTGAAACAGCTGGAAGCGGGTAAAGGGTCGGAAGATATTCGCGAGTTCCTTTCGAACTTTGCATCCGAAAACAATATTCCTGTATAAGCAGTGCAAATTTAAATTGCCGCAGACCTTAGAGGCTGTTGTGCCTTTTGCTTAGCTGACGAACGCTTGAGGAGTTGCCGCGAAATGCTGGCACCAGAAAAACTAGATACACTGCTAGCACGCTTTGAAGGTATTGAGGCTGAGATGGCATCTGGTCCTGCGCCAGAGGTTTACATCAAGCTGTCTCGGGACTATGCGGAACTTGAGCCGATTGTGAAATCCATCCGTGATCTGCGTAAAGCCGAAGGTGATCTGGAAGGTGCTGAGGCACTGCTGTCTGATCCTGAAAGCGATGCAGAGATGAAAGAGCTCGCGCAGCTTGAGCGCGACGAGCTTGCGGATGTGATTGAAGATCTGACACAGAAGGTTCGTATCGGCCTTCTGCCAAAAGATAAAGCTGACTCTCACGACGTTATTCTTGAAGTGCGCGCTGGTACCGGTGGCGATGAAGCTGCGCTTTTCGCGGGCGACCTGTTCCGCATGTATCAGCGCTTTGCTGACAACAATGGTTGGAAGGTTGAAGTCATGTCCTCTTCAGAAGGGGATATGGGTGGCTTCAAAGAGATTGTTGCTGCGGTTACTGGTCAGGAAGTCTTCGGTAAGCTGAAGTTTGAGTCCGGTGTTCACCGCGTGCAGCGTGTGCCTGAAACTGAATCTGGTGGCCGAATTCACACATCAGCGGCGACTGTTGCTGTGCTTCCGCAGGCGGAAGAAGTGGATGTGGACATCAACCCAGCTGATCTGCGCATCGACACTTATCGTGCGTCGGGTGCTGGTGGTCAGCACGTGAACACCACTGACTCTGCTGTTCGTATTACGCATAATCCAACTGGGATTGTGGTAGCCGTGCAGGATGAGCGTTCTCAGCACAAGAACAAAGACCGCGCAATGAAGTTGCTGCGTGCGAAGATCTATGATGTTGAGCGTGAGCGCGCTGCGAATGAGCGAACTGAAGCCCGCCGTGTTCAGGTTGGTTCCGGTGACCGCTCCGAGCGCATTCGTACCTATAACTTCCCGCAGGGCCGCGTGACTGATCACCGTATCGGTCTGACCCTGTACAAGCTGGACCAGATGATGGCCGGTGAAGCGACAAGTGAAGTTATTGATGCTCTGATCATGGACCATCAGGCGAACCTGCTTGCTGCTGAAGGGCTTTAATGTCCGGCCTCTTCGAAAACGTTGAGCTCAGAAATGTGCAGGCTTTGTACCTTGCGGTGCGAAGCCTGTTTCGTGATGCAGGTCTGGCAGAAGCTGATCTGGATGCACGGGTGCTGACGGCTGAAGCTCTTGGCATTGAGCCGCGTAATCTGGTTCTGGAATATGACCGTGAAATCTCGACAGAGGTGCTTGCGGTTATCACGCGATATGCTGAAGAGCGGCTGGCCGGGAAACCGGTTGGGCGCATTCTGGGTAAGCGTGAATTTTGGGGGCTGGAATTTTCTCTTTCACAGGCAACACTGGAGCCACGTCCTGATACAGAGACGCTGGTTGAGGCAACTCTGGCATTTTGTCAGGCCAATGGTGGTTTTGATAAGCCGTGGGTGTTTGCGGATATCGGAACCGGAACCGGTGCCATCGCGATTGCTCTACTGAGTGAGTTACCCAATGCAATTTGTGTTGCTGTTGATATCAGCGAAGAGGCATTGGAGACTGCGCGACAAAACGCAGCAAATAACGGATTTGAAAGCCGTTTTATCCCTGTTCGGGGTTCTTATCTGGATGCGTTGAACGGGACTTTTGATTTTGTTGTGAGTAACCCGCCGTACATCCGCAGCGCTGTTATTGAAGGGCTGAGCCATGAAGTGAAACAGCATGATCCGATGCTGGCACTGGATGGTGGAGACGACGGACTTACTGCCTATAAAGAATTGATAGGTAACGCTAAACGAGTTCTTAAGAGAAATAGTGGACTCCTAATGGAGATCGGGTTTGATCAAGCGGAAGAACTTTCAACTCTTGCAAGGGAACTTGTGGGGCTGGAGGTTCGTTGTGAGCATGATCTGGCCGGTCAACCGAGGGTCATTGTTGTAGTTTTTCCATGATTGGCGAAGAATTCAATAATCTGGAAAAAAGCCCTTGGAAAATACGTCGGAACGAGATAGTTTCATCTCGCCGACAAGCGATACCAGCTAACAGCTGAAAACGATGGGGATGGGCACTCACTGACAGTGAGACGAGCCTGGCAGAGACGTCGGTTGATAGTTTCAAAGCAGATAGTTGAGCGACCCCTCGTATCGTAGAACTGAGAGAGCAATGCATTTGTATTGCTGCTATCGGATGTCGGATATCGCATTGAAGCAGTTATATGATCGAATGCGATTGCATTTCGATGTTGGTGGCCTTTGGCTTAATCAACATGCAGGCTTATTAACGGCATTTGGAATCCGGGAGAACTTACTCCCATGAACCTCGCTGTAGGTTCGATTGCTATTCCGGAAAGTTAACGGCAGAATGAGACCAGGAAATCAGAATAACAAGCGCATGCGTGGGCGGGGGCGTAAGGCTCCAAATCCATTGACACGTACTTATGAGTCAAATGGACCGGATGTTAAAATCCGAGGTACCGCATTGCATATTGCTGAAAAGTACCAGCAACTTGCGCGTGATGCTCAGGCCTCCGGAGACCGTGTAACCTCCGAGAACTACTATCAGCATGCTGAGCATTACCAGCGTATCGTCGCTGCTGCTCAACCCCAGAACTCTCAGAGTGCTGCTCCTTCTGCTCGCACAGAAGAAGAAGCTGCACCAGCTGTTGTTGAAGCGCCAAACGGTGCGGCGGCAAGCGAAGAGCAGGATGTTGCTGTTGCAAGCACGCAGCCTGTGATTGGCCTTGATACGCCTCAGCCGTTTATCGAAGCTTCCCCAGTGGTTGAAGAGAATGCTGAAGCTGCTGAGGCACCTGCTGCAGGTGATGAAGAAGACGACAAACCACGTCGCCGCGTTCGTGGCACTCGTGGTCGCGGTGTTCGCCGTACGCCTTCTTCTGCAAATGCGGCAGCTCCTGCTGAAGCGGCTGAAGGTGGTGAGGATGAAACGGCAGCTCCTAAGCCACGTCGTACGCCTCGTGCACGTACTCCACGTGCAGCTCGCACGCAGCGCACCCGCGCAGCTCGTGTTCCTGCAGAGGATGCACCAGCTCCAGCGGCATTGGAAACAACCGGAGACGGTGAAAGCTAAGCATCTGGGAGGATGCATTAGTCTCTTTACCGATTTCGGATTTTCACGAAAAACCCCGCTCACAAGGCGGGGTTTTCTTTTTGCTATATGGCCAGCTTGTGTGGTCTTATTCCACGATCAGCGTATCGCCGACGGAGAGGGTGCCGTTGTTGAGCACTTCCAGATAGATACCAACATCCATGTGGCCCAGAGTGTCGTAGAGGGTCTTGTTGATATTGGTGTCGCGTTCTGCGGTGGTTGGGTTTACGTCGACTGCTGCGCAGCGGCGGGTGCGTTTGGCGAACTTGAACTCAACACCGGAGCTGGAGTGGATCTTTTTGTCGGCCCAGTTGAACTCTTCGTAGGCTGGCAGGCCTTCCACGTAGATGTTTGCGCGGAAGCGTTTTGGGTCGATCTCGACGCCCATTGTCTCGGAAAGAGCTTTGACGCTGGCCAGGTTCACAACATGCACGAAGTTTTCGGCGGTGTCGGTGAAGGCGTGGTCGTCTGCGTGGCGGACTTTCAGTGGGCCAGCAGCTTTATCACCCATATGTGCGGTGAAGTAAGCCGCGAGGGCTTCCTGTCCTTCGGCGGATTCCAGCGAGAGGGTGACATCATCCTCTCCCGGCTTGGACAGGGTGATGCTTTTGTTTTCCAGATCATAGGTGCATTTGACTTGGGCTACGTCTTCGTAGCGAACCAGCACGAGGAATTTGCTTTTGGAAATGTGTTTTGGCGCTGCAGGATCAAAACCGCAAGGGCCGTTTTCAATAGCGTAGGCACGATCCAGCGGGAAGACAGCTCCAGCTTCTACAGTTGCTGTCTGAAGTGGGTGTGCCGTGAGGCCTTTGACAGGATGTGTTGCGAGTGCGGTGATATGCGCAGGCGAAAAAGTCATATTAAATTCCGTTGTTTAAGCTGGTGGAAACTATGAGAAACAAAGGATTGTGGCAAGATCTTGCGAGCGCCCTCTTTTGTCGGCAGTTTGAACCACTATATGAAGAGTGCAGGGGGAAGTCTCCTGCTTCGGGTGCTCTTTATGAGGCTCGGATCCTCCCAAAATGCTTCGTCATGCTTCGGGTGACACGGCACATAGGAGTTATATATGGACTTTGAAAAATACACCGACCGTGCGCGTGGGTTCATTCAGTCTGCGCAAACATACGCTCTGGGACAAGGGCATCAACAGTTTACTCCCGCACATATTTTGAAGGTCTTGCTGGATGACAGCGAAGGCATGGCGGCTGGCCTTATTGAACGGGCTGGAGGTCGTGTTCAGGATGTTCGTCTGCAGATCGAGACTGATCTGGCAGCGCTGCCAAAGGTAAGTGGTGGCAATGGACAGCTGTATCTGGCACCTGAAACGGCTCGTCTTTTTGAGCAAGCGCAGAAGATTGCGGAAAAGGCGGGCGACAGCTTCGTCACCGTGGAACGTCTGCTGTTAGCGCTGGCTATGGATAAGGACAGCAAGGCCGGTAAAGCGCTGGCGCAGGCTGGTGTTACGCCAAATGCGTTGAATGAAGTGATCAATGAGCTTCGTAAGGGACGTACGGCTGACTCGGCTTCAGCTGAAAACCAGTTTGATGCGCTGAAGAAGTTCGCTCAGGATCTGACTGAAGCCGCGCGCGAAGGTAAGCTCGACCCTGTGATTGGTCGAGATGAAGAAATTCGCCGCGCCATTCAGGTTCTTTCCCGTCGTACTAAGAACAATCCGGTTCTGATTGGTGAGCCGGGTGTTGGTAAAACCGCTATTGCGGAAGGCTTGGCACTGCGTATCGTCAATGGCGATGTGCCGGAAAGCCTGAAAGATAAGCAGCTGCTGGCACTTGATATGGGCGCGCTGATTGCTGGTGCAAAATATCGTGGTGAATTTGAAGAGCGTCTGAAGGGTGTTCTGAATGAAGTGCAGGCCGCTGATGGCGGAATCATCCTGTTCATCGACGAAATGCATACGCTTGTTGGCGCTGGTAAGACAGATGGAGCGATGGACGCTTCCAACCTGCTCAAGCCAGCTCTGGCACGTGGTGAGTTGCACTGTGTTGGTGCGACCACGTTGGATGAGTACCGCAAGCACGTTGAGAAAGACGCGGCACTGGCTCGTCGTTTCCAGCCCGTGTTTGTGAGTGAGCCAACGGTTGAAGACACCATCTCCATTCTGCGCGGTATCAAGGAGAAGTATGAGCTTCACCATGGTGTGCGCATCTCCGATAGCGCGATTGTTTCCGCAGCAACACTGTCCAACCGCTACATCACAGACCGCTTCCTGCCGGATAAGGCCATCGACCTTGTTGATGAGGCCGCCAGCCGCTTGCGCATGCAGGTGGATTCCAAGCCGGAAGAGCTGGATGAGCTGGACCGCCGGATCATTCAGCTGAAGATTGAGCGGGAAGCGCTGAAAAAAGAGGATGATGAAGCCACGAAGGATCGCCTGCAGCGTCTTGAAAAAGAGCTGGTTGATCTGGAAGAGGAATCCAATGCTCTGACACAGCGCTGGCAAGCTGAAAAAGACAAGCTGAGCGGTGAGCAGAAGATCAAAGAGCAGTTGGATGAAGCCCGTACTGAACTGGAGCAGGCCCAACGTGTTGGCAATCTGGCCCGCGCTGGTGAGCTGAGCTACGGCGTTATTCCTGATCTGGAGAAGAAACTGGCAAACGCTCAGACTGCTGAGGACGTTGACAACACCATGCTGAATGAGACTGTCAGCAGCGAAAGCATTGCGCAGGTAGTCTCCCGCTGGACCGGCATTCCGATCGACAAGATGCTGGAAGGTGAGCGTGAAAAGCTGCTTCGGATGGAAGATGAGCTTGCCAAGCGTGTTGTTGGTCAGCAGGAAGCTGTTCATGCGGTTTCCACCGCTGTTCGCCGGTCTCGCGCTGGTTTGCAGGATCCAAACAGACCTATTGGTTCCTTCATGTTCCTCGGCCCAACCGGTGTTGGTAAAACGGAGCTGACCAAGGCACTCGCCAGCTATCTGTTTGATGATGAGACAGCGATGGTGCGCGTGGACATGTCCGAGTTCATGGAAAAGCACAGCGTTGCGCGTCTGATCGGTGCGCCTCCAGGCTACGTCGGCTATGAAGAAGGTGGTGTGCTGACAGAAGCGGTTCGCCGCCGGCCATATCAGGTCGTTCTGTTTGACGAAGTAGAAAAAGCACATGGTGATGTGTTCAACGTTCTGCTTCAGGTGCTGGATGATGGTCGTCTGACAGACGGGCAGGGCCGTACCGTGGACTTCCGCAATACGCTGATCATCATGACTTCCAACCTTGGTGCTGAGTTCCTTGCAGCTCAGGGCGAGGGTGAAGATGCTGAGGCTGTTCGTGGTCCGGTGATGGATGCTGTGAAAGCGCATTTCCGTCCAGAGTTCCTGAACCGACTGGATGAAATCATCCTGTTCCACCGTTTGCAGCGTACTCAGATGTCCAAGATCGTCGAAATTCAGCTGAAGCGTCTGCAAAAGCTGCTGGATGACCGGAAAATGGTTCTGGATCTGGATGATGGTGCAATGGGTTGGCTTGCCGAGAAGGGCTATGACCCAACTTATGGTGCTCGCCCGCTCAAACGCGTTATCCAGAAACAGGTTCAGGATCCACTAGCAGAAATGCTGTTGGCTGGCACGGTCTCTGACGGGCAGACGATCAAAGTCTCCAACGGCTCTGATCGACTGGTGTTCGATAGGGCTTGATGAGCCATTCTGAGAGTTGAAGACAGGGGCCGGATTTTCCGGCCCTTTTTGCTATCTGCCTTGGTGGATGGCATCCGTATCTTTTCGAATACCTGTTTTTAGTGTTTAGTTCTGCTGGATGAGGACGGGCATCTTGCGGGCGGCGGGTATGAGAAAAGCTGATATTGCACTCTTATTTGTGGCGATGAGCTATCTCTGGCTCGTGGCTACGGTGGCGATTGGCGCCCAGTTCTATCCGGGGTACAGTCATATCTCTCATTTCATGAGTGTTCTTGGTGCAACGGGAGCTCCGCACGGACCAACCGTCAACTTCTGGGGCTTCCTGGCGGTTGAGCTTCTGCTGCTGCCGAGCTTCATCATCTGCTTTAGTGATCTGATGCGGAGCAGGGCAGAACGTGTCGCTCTGGTAGTTTTCGCAGGCTATCCGCTTTTCATTGGACTTGCCGCGTTCTTTCCCTGTGATTTTGAATGCAGGATGGCTGACCCGAGCCAAAGCCAGCTGATCCATTCCGCTGCTGGCTTATTTGCTTATTTTTGTGCTGTTGTCGGGCTCTGTTTGCTTGCCCGCGCACAAGAAGGGCGGTCTTACTGGTTTGTTCCAGGATTGGTTTTATTCGCATTGTTCCTGAGCCTGATGCTGGAAACTGCTTTGAGCGGTCTGCTGCAAAGGGTTTTGGAGACCGGTGCTTATCTTTGGTTTGTTTTGATTTTGCTGCAGAAGCGTCAGAAGGTTGGAAGTGTTTTAGCCTCTCGCTGATGTGTTTGGGCTTTTGAGCCTGAGGATTTGAATTTGGAAAATGTACTTATTTATCTGGTTGGCTTTGCTGGAACCGGAAAGCTAACAATTGCCCGGGCACTGGCTGAGGCTACAAGCGCCAAAGTCGTCGACAATCAATGGATCAACAATCCGATTTTTGGATTGCTCGATCATGATCGGCTGACACCTTACCCGGAAGGTGTCTGGAGGCAGATCGATAAAGTGCGAGAGGCGGTGCTGGAGACTGTGGCCACGCTTGGCGCACCTCATGCAAGTTATGTCTTTACGCATGAGGGTTTTGAGGATGATGCTGGTGATCGGCAGATCTATGAAGCCATTCGGGAAACAGCCCAACGTCGAAAGGCCCGGTTTTTGCCGGTCAGACTGCTTTGTAATGAGGATGAGATCGCCAAACGTGTGGTTTCTCCGGAGCGGGCTCTGCGATTGAAAAGTATGGATCCGGAGCGATCACGCAATGCGGTGCGGAACTCTACCGTGCTCAAACCCAATCACGAGAATGAGCTGACGCTCGACATCTCTGATAAGCAGCCAGCTGATGTGGTGGGGTTGATCCTGAAGCAGGTGGCTCACTGCAAAACTTAGTTTCGCAGTGAAGCGACACGTTGACTTGGACGGCCAGTTTCCATCAAAGCGTTGATGCGATCCCGTTCGCGCTTGAAGTTTTCAAGCACTTGCGCTTCGAGAACACGGCCCTGTGGCACCTTAATCTTCAGTGAGTTTACGAAGCGGCCATTCACCTTCACCTCATAGTGGAGGTGGTTACCGGTGGAGAGACCGGTGGTGCCGACGTAACCGATAACCGTACCCTGTCTGATGCGCTGGCCTTTTTGAATGCCAGTGGCAAAATTGGTCATGTGGTTATAGGTGGTGACGTAACCGTTGGCGTGTTTGATCTCAACGCGTTTGCCGTATCCACCAGACCATGCGGCTTTCTGAATAACACCATCGCCCGCTGCAAAGATTGCGGTGCCGCGTGGAGCTGCCCAGTCAGTCCCAGTATGGAGACGGCGGGTTTTCAAAACTGGGTGACGACGCATACCGAAGCCGGAGGTAAAGCGGCCAGCTGCGATTGGCTTGCGGAGCAGGAACTGCTTCGCGCTTTGACCGTTCTCGTCGTAGTAATCGACAACACCATCATCTGGCGTGCGGAAACGGTAGAAACGGTGGCTGCGGCCATTCACGGTGATAGAGGTATAGAGAATCTCTGAAGCGCCTGTGGTCTGGTCTGCATCCAGACCATAGAAGACGCTCATCTCGTCGCCGCTCTTCACAGACGCATTGAAGTCCACACTATAAGAGTAGATGCGGATCAGCTCTTTAATAAGAGAGGATGGAACCTCGTTATCAAGGCCGGTCTGGTAGATCGAGTCATAATAGGTGGCACGCGGGCCAACTGAATTCTGCTGCTGCGACGTGAACGCATCCGCTGCCATCTGTGTAGAAGGCTCTGGTGCGACCACGTACTCGCCCTGATCGTTTCGTGCGATGGTGCCGACGTGGCGCTGGTCTTCATAGATACTGACACGCTTAAGAATGCCGTCGTCCTCTTCGATCTGATCAGTGTTCAGAGAGAGGCGGAAAATCTGGCCGGCTTTAATGGTGTCGATGCCGAAGTTATCTGTAAACGCCTTGATGTAGCCTTCTGCTTCGGTCTCGGAGGCTTCGCCATCCAGCAGAATGTCAATAAAGTCAGTCTGGGTCAGGATCGGAACAATGCGTTCTTCGATCTGATTGGCCTGGGTGGTTTTGCGGGATTTCGGCTGGAAGGAGACGTTTTCTTCGGTAATACGAACTTCGATGTTTTCAAATGACTGTTCTGAAAGAGGGGCAAAGCCGGCGTTGATGTCTTCCACGCTCGGGATAGCCGCAATGTCCGTGGAGTTATCCAGCATGAACATCGCTGCCTTCTTCACCTGTTGCTGAACAGCTTCTTCCTTATGATCAGGAAGAGCGACCATGCTCATCGCTTCCAGCGGGAAGTCGCGCTGGGAGATGGAGACTTCGCCCTCAATGTCCGCGCCATAGATCGCGTCACTGGCAACCTGCAGCGGAGCCACCTGTTCGCCCTGATACATTGTGATCGGATCAAATGGCGGAATGTCTGCGGCGGTTTCCTGCTTTTTGAAGTTCTCCAGGCTTGCGCTGACGAGTGCATATGGCTTGGCTTTCACGTGATCGCGGCCTTCGCTGCGGGTCACGGTGTTCACTTCAATAATCTGGCGATTGGAGAAACCGTCGGTCGCGGAGGTCAGGCGGTCGCCTTTTCCGCTGGTATTACGCTGTGGTGTCAGGTCTGCCGTGTTGCTGGCGGGGGCTTTGGCTGTCTTATAAGTATACTGGCCATCAAGCGCTGCCATCAGAGCGCCGCCCATTAACACCATAGATGTCATGCCGGTGAGGATCGTTCCAATCAACCAGCGACCATTCAGTCGCGCAGGCTGGTCAGACGAACTTGCAAGGCTATCCACCATCAAGGCTGGTTCATTGCCAAGATTGACGGAAGGCCTTCCATTAGTATGGAACCTACCAGAATTCATCGAGCTACTTATCTTTCCCCAAATCGGCAGAGAGGCCATCTGCAGCAGATGTCCGCATCACATAGTTACGATTGATAGACAATGCTGAAGACGGGAACAACTGATGAAAGAAAAATACGGCTGGATTTTGTCGCTGATACTCTGAAAAATTATAGAAAAAATTGAATTGGCGAGAAAATAATGATTTTGCCGTTCAAAATGCGATTTTACGCACCATATAAATACAGGACTTGCGATTATTGAAAAAGTTTCCCCAGTCCTGTGAAAATTTTGAAGTTTTGTCTTCAGCCTCGTTGACAGCACCAGCTCATATGCCTATAACCCGCTTCACGCCAACGGGGCGGGCCACTGAGGCGCCGGCTTGAAGGCACAGAAACAGAAGGATTTACGGGGTTTTAGATAAGCTTTGTAGGTCTGGATATTGAGGCGAAAGTCTCCGCTCTTTGACAATTGAATATGATATAGAAAGAGAAACGTGGACGGCGGTTATTCGCGGGTAACATTTTCGGATGTTACTGTTACGGAATAACTGACTTGATTTACGTTTTTCA